>JBFXGJ010000030.1:0-24461 GCA_050178135.1 Methanoregulaceae archaeon
AGGACCATCAGGCCCGAGAACGCCCCCGTGATCAGAAGGGCTCGCCGCCGGGCGAGGAGGTTAAGCGCCACGGAGGCGATGGCCCCCACGAGGATCATCCGCGCCGGGACGGAGCTTCCCCCGAGGAGGGTGGTGTACCCGCCGCCGGGCAGGGCGGTAATAGGGGTAAAACAGCCGGCCGCGAGCAGGATGGCGCCGAGAAGCCCGAGCAGGACGGCTCGCGGCAGCCTCGTCCGCCTGCGCCTGGTCATGGGCTCTAGCTCCCGACCGGGATCGGGACCGGGATCGTCGTGTCGCTGGCAGGACCGTTCGAGCCGCCTGGCGTCCCGTCGGTGCCGGACGACGGTGATCCGGTCGAGCTCTCGCCGGCACCGGGGGCTGACTCGCCAAGGCAACCGGCACCGACGGCGGCGCCCACCAGGACGGTAAGGAGGGCGAGAAGGGCGAATACACGTGCGAAAGACATTCCAGTCAGATCAGGGGGCGGCACGAGAAAAAGATTGCTAGTACGAGATCCGCTCGCCGTGTTGCGAGATGTCGAGGCCGACATACTCCTCCTCCTCGCTGACCCGGAGGCCCATCACCCGGTCGACCGCGAGCGCGATCAGGTAGGTGACGCCGAACGCGTAGACGACGGCGACGAGGGCTGCGCCCATGTTCACCAGGCATTGGTGGACGCTCCCCTCCAGGAGACCGGGAAACTGGTTGACCGCGGTGACGGCGAGGACCCCGGTCATCACCGTGCCCCAGAGCCCGCCCACCCCGTGGACCGCGAAGGCGTCAAGCGACTCATCATACTGCCGGCGGAGCCTCCAGACCATCGCCCCGTAGCAGAGGATTCCCGCGACCCCACCAATCAGGATCGAGGCGGGGACCGTGACGAACCCGGCAGCGGGGGTAATCGCGACGAGCCCAGCCACCGCGCCCGTGATCATGCCGAGGGATGCGGGGCGGCCATAGAGCCAGGAGACGAGGAGCCAGGCCATCGCACCGGCGGCGGCGGCGATGTTGGTGACCAGGAATGCGTTCGCCGCTATGCCATCGGCCGCGAGGGCGGACCCGGCGTTGAACCCGAACCAGCCGAACCAGAGGAGCCCGCCGCCGAGCAGGGCCATCGGGATATTGTGGGGCTCCATCGAGTGCTGCCCGAACCCGACCCTCTTCCCGATCACGAGGGCGAGGGCGAGGGCCGAGAAGCCCGAGTTTATCTCGACCACGGTGCCGCCGGCGAAGTCCAGGAGGCCAAGGGATTGGGCCCAACCCCCGCCCCAGGCCCAGTGGGCGAGGGGGTCGTAGACGAGCGTGGTCCAGAGGAGCCCGAGCACGAGGAACGAGCTCAGTCTCACCCGTTCGGCGACAGCGGAGGTGATGACGGCGAGCGTCACCGCGGCAAACGCGAGGTGGAACGCGGCGAAGAGGACCGGCGGATAGGTCCCGTCCCCCGGGTCCAGGCCGACTCCCGCGAGCCCGAGATGCTCGAGCCCCCCGATGAGGCCGCCGATGTCGTGACCGAAGACGAGCGTGTAGCCGATAAGGATCCACTGGAGGCTCACGAGCGAGAGCGCAACGAGCGAGAGCGCGATCATCGAGATGAAGTTCTTCTTCCTCACCATCCCCCCGTAGAAGAGCCCGACCCCGGGCGTCATCAGGATCACAAGCGCGGTCGAGACAAGCAGCCACGCCGTCGTCCCCGTATCGAGGGCCACCTACCGGCTCACCCCGTACCGGCACTCCGGATCTTCTTCCATCCCCTTCGCTTCCTCCCGGCACCGGTTCACGCGGTCCCGGCGATATTAAGAAAGAATTTTTGTTCCATGATATTTAAAAAATAGGTCATCGGTGAGGGAGCTGCGTCAAACCGACGATACCATTCAATTAAATATCCCGATGCAGAACAGTAGTTTGCAACGGAGGTTGTCACTAGTCATGACTCCAGAAGAATACCAAAAGATCATCACGATGGCGATCGACCGCGAGGTCGAGAGCTACTCGTTCTACAACACGGTCGCAGAGAAGGTCAAAGATGCGACCCTGAAGTCGCTCTTCAAGGAGCTGGCCGGAGACGAGACCAGCCACCGCGAGTTCCTCCAGAAGATGCTGACCAAGGACTACACCTCGCTCGGCTTCTCGACCACCAGGGACTACAAGGTCGCCGAGTCGGTGGCGTCCCCGCCGCTCACCGCCGACCTCAAGCCGATCGACGGTCTCGTGCTCGCGATTAAGAAGGAGCTCGAGGCGATGCAGATGTACACCGGGCTCGCGAACGCGACCGACGACCCCGAGCAGAAGAAGCTCTTCACCGAGCTTGCCGCGATGGAGCGCGGGCACAAGGCACGGCTCGAGGACATCTACACCAACATGGCCTTCCCCGAGGCCTGGTAACTCATTTTTCTTTCTGGTCCGCCCGGTCTCCGAGCAGAGCGGCCAGCTCCTCGAACGATCCGGCAACCGCCGACGAGTACTCGAGCATCAGGTTCACCCGCTCATGGTCGCCGATCCGCCGAAAGTCGGTCCTGAGCGCGACCACCGGGACGCCGCGGGCGGTAGCGTACCCCATCTCCCAGGCAGTTCCCGAGTCGGCGTCCGCACCGTCGATCACTGCGACGACGACGTCGGCCTCCTCGAGTTCGGAGAGGAGCTGTTCGTAGAGCCGGCGGAGCACCCCATCGCCGCGGGCGGCCTCGTCGTCCCCCAGTTCCTGGGGGAGGATGACCCGGTAGTGCCGGTCCAGAAGAAATCCGGCGAGCCGGGCGTTGAACTCCCGCTCGGCGGCCGAGAAGAGCGGCGCAGCGAGGTAAACCCGGTAGCGGGCGAACGTCTTGACATCGACCGCGGGGAGATCGGAGAACCGGGAAAGCCAGGTCCCTCTCCCGGGACGCCGGGCTTCATCAAGGAAGTGCCGGGTGACCCCGCAGCAGGGGGACGAGTCGACCCCAACGATGCAGAGTGGCGGGCCCCTGGCGGCGATCACCGCCCGGAGCTTCTCCTCGAGCCGGTCGAGGAGCGCCTCGAAGGCCGGTGTGTCGAGCCGGCCCTGGAGCGGCCCCGGGGGTCGAGGGCGGCCGAGGTGAAGGGTCTCGGGGCAGGGGAGGGGGACGACCTCGATGCCGAAATCGGCGCAGCGCTCGAGCGCCCGGGCGAAGACGGCGCGGTCTTCGTCCGAGGTGATACCATCGGCCCGGAGGGAGGGGTCGATGAGGCATGGAGCGGCAAGCACGTACATTATGGAGGGTGGGGGCGAGACGGGTATAGATGATCCCCCTCCTCGCCTACCGCGACAACACCTGCGCTCCCAAAAAGTGCACGGTGGTCCGGCTCGGGCGGGCCGGCCTCGTCCGCGTACTGGACCGGCCCGAACGGGTGCCGCGGTCGACGCTTGTCCTGGACCCTACCGCCGAGCGGGCCCTCTCGCCGGCCGACGCCCCGGGGACGGGGGGACCGGTGCGATCGGTGACCGCCCTCGACTGCTCCTGGGAGGTGCTGGACGCCGGGGTCTTCGCCGCCTGGCGCCACCACCGGGCGCTGCCGTACCTGGTCGCAGCGAACCCGACCAACTACGGCCGACCGCTGCGCCTCTCGTCGGCAGAGGCCCTGGCGGCCGCCTGCTGGATCCTGGGTGAGCGCGACCAGGCCCGGGACCTGATGGACGCCTTCCGCTGGGGCCCCCACTTCCTCGTCCTGAACGCGGAGCCGCTCGAGCGGTACGCCGCCGCCGTCGACTCCACCGAGGTCGTCGCGATCCAGGCCGACTACCTCTGAAAAAGTTGAACAAGGCACCACAACGACCCCTTTCTCCCCGGAGAATTTGAGAAGACATATATCAAATCGTCCCGTTAACTGACGTGATATGATCACTCGGCGCGCGCCCCGGAACCCCCGTCGTACCGGGAGGAAGAGCAGGGCGGTCGTATTGGGGAAGGCATGACCATCAAAGTCGCTATCAATGGGTACGGAACGATTGGGAAGCGTGTCGCGGATGCGGTCGCCTGCCAGCCCGACATGGAGATCGTGGGGGTCTCGAAGACCTCGATGAACGCAGACGCCTATGTCGCAAAGGCGCGGGGCTACCCCCTCTACATCGCGGACCTTGCGAAGCGTTCTGACTTCGAGGACGCGGGGGTGCCGATCGCCGGCTCGGTCGTCGAGATGATCGCAAAGGCCGATATCGTGGTCGACGCGACCCCCGGCGGAGTCGGACTGAAGAACAAACCGATGTACGAGGAGCACGGGGTGCGTGCGATCTACCAGGGCGGCGAGAAGCACGCGACCACCGGGTTCTCGTTCAACTCATCGGTCAACTACGATGGGGCGAAGGGCCGGCAGTTCGTCCGCGTCGTCTCCTGCAACACCACCGGTCTCGTCCGGGTGATCAACGAGGTCGACTGCGCCTTCGGTGTCGAGAAGGTCCGGGCCGTCATGGTACGGCGCGGCGGCGATCCCGGGGACATCAAGCGGGGACCGATCGACGCGATCGTGCTCGACCCCGTGACGCTCCCGAGCCACCACGGGCCGGACGTCCAGTCGGTCCTGCCGCACATCGACATCACGACTGCGGCGATGATCGTGCCGACAACGTTCATGCACATGCACACGGTCCAGATGTCGCTCAAGAAACCGGCGACCCGAGAGCAGGTGATCGAGCTCTTCGGGGGGCACTCGAGGATCGGCCTTGTCAAGAAGGCCGCGGGGATCAAGTCGTCCGCCGAGTTGAAAGAGCACATGCAGGACATCGGCCGGCCCCGGTCGGACATGTGGGAGAATGGGGTCTTCGAGGAGTCGATCTCGGTCGTCGACAACACGGAGCTCTGGCTCTTCCAGGCGATCCACCAGGAGGCCGACGTCGTCGTCGAGAACGTCGATGCGATCCGGGCGATGGGCTCTGACGTGCCGGCAGCGGAGTCGGTTCGCATGACCGAGAAGGCGCTCGGGTTCGTCGCGATGAAGTGAGGAACGGACGAGAAGCGAGCGCATGACCTTCCGTGATCGGGGGGATGGCGGTGCTGGTTCCCCCTTCCCGTCCTCCACCAGGAAGCGGGGCGCGATCAGGGAGGTGTGGGAGAGGGCGTCTTCCGGTAGGAGCCTGCCGGCACCACGATCTCGAACCGGGCGCCGGCGCCGGGCTCGCCTGTCTCCCGGATCGCGATCCCCGTGATCCCCAGGATCTCCCGGACGAGAAAGAGGCCCAGGCCGGTGTTCTTTCCGACCCCCTTCTGAAAGATCCGCTCCTTGTCCTCGTGCGGAATCCCGACGCCGTCGTCCTGGACCGTGATGACGAGCCCGGCGGTTCCCTCTTCGCACCCGACGACGACCCGCGTCACCCCTTCCCCGTGGCGCACAGCGTTGTCGAGGAGGTTCGCCGAGACGAGCCTGACCATCGGGTCGGCGAAGATCTCCCACCCCCCGCAGGCACCCCGGATCTCAAGCGGGAGCGGTGCCGTGCCTTCGACGAGACCGGCGATCCTCACCCACGCCGGGGCGTCGACGCCGAGCTCCTGGTAGGTCTTCGTGAACTCGAGCTGGCGGGCGATCGTCCGGGCCGTCGACCTGACATTCTCCAGGTACGCGACCGCCTTCGGGGATGAGGGGTTGTCTGCGGCCAGGTTCACGTACCCCTCCAGGACCGTCAGCTGGTTGACCACGTCATGCCGGGTGATACTGTTGAGCAGGTTCAGTTTCCGGTTCGCCTCGCGGACGGCGGTCTCCATCCGTCGCCGCTCCGTGATGTCACGGACGAACCCCTCCATACCAACACACGAGCCCTCGTCGTCGAAGAGCAGGTGGGCGTTCACCGACGCCCAGAACGATGACCCATCCCGCCTCGCCATCTCGATCTCGAAGTCCCGAACATGGTCGATCTCCTGCACGCGTTGGAGCAGGGCCGCCCGTTCCTCGGTCGAGCGGTAGAGCGATTCGGCCGGGAGGCCCCGGAGGTCGTCCGATGATGCATACCCGAACATCTCGGCAGCAGACGGGTTCGCCAGCACGACCAGGTCCTTTCGGTCAGACCGGAGGTACCCGTCCTCCACGTTCTCGATGATGCTGCGGTACTGCTGCTCACTCTGGCGCAGGGCTCTCTCGATCGTCCCGGTTCGGACCACCTGCGAGGCCGTGGTCGCCAGGTCCTGGAGCGATGCGGAATCCATATCGGAGATAGGGTGGCGGGAGAAGACAGCGAGGACCCCGATCGGAGCCCCCTCGGTGTCGACCAGCCGAAAACCGGCAAAGGAGACCAGACCGAGCGATGCCGCCCATTCGTGGTCGTGCACCCGCGGGTCGTGCTGGACGTCGTTCGTCAGGAACCCGGGAATGTCGCCGCTCGCGATCTGCCCGATCTTGTACCGGCCGAACGGGACCCGACGGTGACTGCCGTCGGTCTGCCAGTACCGCCCTGAGCTGGCGACAAGGTGGAGGCAGGCGGTCCGATCCGGGCAGTCATGGGCTCCTTGCGGTGCGGTCGCGTGGACGCACCCGGCATCGCAGAGGTCCCCGTGCCCAACGAGCCAGATCCGGGCGAATTCCGCCCCGATGAGCTCGACGACGGCGTCGGTGATCGCCTTTAACCGCTCCTCGAGCGGAGCGCTGTGTATCAGCTCCTGTTTGAGCGTGCTGATCCGGGATGCCCGCGCAGCCGCCTCGTGCCGGTCGGTGATGTCCCGGGCGGAGGCATAGATCAGGCCGCCCACCGGCATGGACCGCCACTCGATCCAGCGGTACGATCCGTCCCGGTGGCGGTATCGGTTCGTGAAGTTCAGCACCGGCCGCTGCTCTTGAAGGGTGGCCATCGCCTCGAGAGTACCTTCGAGGTCGTCAGGATGAACGAAATCCAGGAATCGCCGCCCCTGGAGCTCCTCCGTCGTGTACCCCAGCGTCGTTTCCCACTCCCGGTTCAGGCGGCGAAAATGGCCGTCCAGGTCGGCGATGCAGAAGAGGTCGAGGCTCGTCGAGAAGAACTGGTCGATCTCCTCGTTCTTCTCCCTGATCGTCCGCTCGGCCCGGGTCTTCTCGGTGATGTCGATCACGATCGCCATCACCGACGGTCGGTTGTCGTAGACGATCCTGATGGCGGAGATGAGGGCATAGCCCTCCTCCCCGTCCGACCGCCGTGTGGTAAACGGGACCTGCTCCACCCTCCCCTTCTGGAAGAGCTCCGTCCCGATCCGGAAGTATACCTCCGCCGGCATCAGGCCGATCTCGACCGGTGTCCGACCGATCGCCTCGGCGGACGAATAGCCGCTGTCCCGCTCAAAAGCCGGGTTGACCGCCAGGTAGGCGCCGGTTGGGCCCGTGATCGAGATCGCGTAGGGGCTGTGCTCGAAGATCGCCCGGAACCTCGCCTCGTTCTCCGAAGCCTGCTGTTCGCTCCACGTCAGGGCGTCCACCTGTCTTCTGAGGTCGGCCTCGGCGGCAAGGAGGGCGTCGTGTGCGGCCTGGAGCCGTTCCTGGGCGGTGCGGAGGGCCGTGATATCGTGCCCGACGATCTGCGCCCCCAGAAAGACGCCGTCGTGGTGGATCGGGGTGCCGTTGAACTCGATGACGATCGGATCCCGGTCCCGGATCCGGAGGGAGACCTCGACCGGTCCGACGGGCTCAAGTGCCTGGAGCCGTTCGTACGCATCGAGCACGGCCATGCGCCCGGACTCCTCGAGCGCGTCGAGCGGGAGCAGTGATCCCCGGCGATGGTCGAGGTCAAGTCCTGAGAGGGCGACGAACGAGGGGGAGGCGTAGGTCAGGGAGAGGTCGTGGTCGAGCAGAAGCACGAAGTCGGAGATCCGCTCGACCAGCCCCCGGTACTTCTCCTCGCTCCGTCGGAGGGCCTCCTCCTGCTCCTTCCTTTTCGACAGGTCCCGAAGGGTCCCGATCCTCCGGGCCGGCCGGCCTGTCGTGTCGAGGAGGACGCCCCCCGTGTCCTCGATCGGGATCCAGGTCCCATCCCGCCCCTGGAACCGGTATTCCACCGAGTAGCTCCTCGCCGGGGCGTTGGCGTCGCCCAGGGCGGCGAGCACCGCCGGCAGGTCATCGGGGTGGACCCGATCCATCCAGGCGCCGAAGGTGTCCAGGACTGACTCCTCGCCCGGCTCGAGTCCGATCACCTCCCGGATGGCGCCCGCGATGGCGCCCTTACCGGTCGAGAGATCGCTATCGTAGACCACCAGGCCGGAGAGCTCGGCAGCCAGCCGGTACTTCTCCTCGGACGTCCGAAGATCGGCCTCGACTCTCTTCAGGTCGGAGATGTCGCGGACCGACTCGATCGCCCCGACGACCGCCCCCTCTCGATCGTAGAGCGGACTTGCCATTCCCCGCAGGATCATCGGCCTCCCTCTCGGGCGGGGGAGGGCCGTGTCCGCCACCAGGACGCCGTCCCGGCGGACGACCTGCTCGTACCCCTCATCGAGGACGGCAGCTGGGTCGAGGACCAGGTCGATCAGGATCGGGCGCCGCTCGCCGTAGAACGGCTCGGCGTACGCATACCTCCCCTTCCCGATGATCTCATCGGCCCTGACCCCGGTCAACTCCTCGACCGACCGGTTCCAGGCGATCACCCGCCCCTCCCGGTCGATCGCAAAGGTCGCGTCCGGGAGGAAGTCTATAATGTCGCCGAGCCGCTTCTCCGTCTCGGTGAGAGCCGCCTCGGTGCGCCGCTTGCTGAGCGCCTGGCGGACCTTGTGGACCAGCTCGGCGAACTGGGCACGGGGGTCGCCCCCCTTCTGCAGGTAGAAGTCCGCCCCGTTGTTGATCGCCTCGATGACGACCTCCTCGCGCCCACGTCCGGTGAAGAGGATGAACGGGACTTCCATCCGCCGCTCCCGAACGGCCTTGAGAAACTCGATCCCGTCCATCTCCGGCATCTGGTAGTCGGAGACGATCGCGTCGCAGCGTGGAAAACAGGGGGACTCCAGTGCTTCGCGTGCGGAGGCGCAGGTGACAACGACGAACTCTCCCGACCGTTCGAGGAAGAGCCGCGTCAGCTCCAGAAGATCGGGCTCGTCGTCGACATAGAGGAGGTAGGTCATCCGGTTACCCGCCGTCACGGCGATACGTGGACCAGAGTGAGTCTTCAACAGAATTTATCAAGCTTTGTACCTTGCCGGAATGCTGGGTCGTGGAGACCGGACGAGTAACCCTAATGCCTCTCTCGTCCAAGGTACTGGCATGGATGCGTATACCCTGGCAACGCGGAACACGGTCGAGGTCGTGACCGACAACGAGCTCCGCGCACTTCTCGACCAGCCGAAGAAGCGGGTCTACGCCGGGTACGAGCCCTCGGGGGAGGTCCACCTCGGTCACATGGTGACCGTCAACAAGCTGATCGACCTTCAGCAGGCAGGCTTCGAGGTCGTGGTCCTCCTCGCCGACCTCCACGCGTTCCTGAACCGAAAGGGGACGATGGCAGAGGTACGCGAGCTCGCCGAGTACAACCGCCGTTGCTTCGAGGGGCTGGGCCTGACGGACGTGGAATATGTGCTCGGGACCGATCTCCAGCTCGAACGTGACTACATGCTGCCGGTGCTCCAGTCGTCGCAGTCGGTCACCCTCGCCCGGGCCCGCCGGTCGATGGACGAGGTGGGGCGGGCGATGGAGAACCCAACCGTCTCGCAGATGGTCTACCCGCTCATGCAGATGGTCGACATCATGGCCCTCGGGGTCGATGCAGCGGTCGGTGGGATCGACCAGCGGAAGATCCACATGCTCGCCCGCGAGTTCCTGCCGGAGCTGGGATACCGAGCCCCCGTCTGCCTTCACACCCCGATCCTGAACGGGCTCGACGGCACGAAGATGTCGTCCTCCCAGGGCAACTACATCTCGGTCGCCGAGAGCGAGGAGTCGATCCGAAAGAAGCTCCAGAAGGCCTTCTGCCCGCCAGGGATCGAAGAGAACCCGGTCCTCGGACTCCTGCAGCACCACATCTTTCCGCGACAGGGACGGCTTGAGATCCGGCGGCCTGAAAAGTTCGGCGGCGACCGGGTCTTCGAGACCTACGAGGGGCTCGAGACCGCCTATGCCGCCGGCGAGGTCCACCCTGCCGATTTGAAGAAAGCGGCGGGCGAAGCGATGGTCGAGCTCCTCCGCCCGGTCCGCGAGTACCTCGGGTGACCGGAATGGGGCGAGGGAACGAGGACCGGTTCGACCGCCAGCTCGAGGCGCTTGGCGTCCGGGTCAAGGACGCCGACGAGTTCAAGGTCCGGGACGACGTCTTCGACGAGGTCACTCTCCTCGCCCTGTATAAACTGGTCCATAAAAAACGCCTCTCAGCGATCGGGGGGGCGATCTCGACCGGAAAGGAGGCGAACGTCTACCTGGCCGAGGCGGGTGACCGGGACGTGGCGGTCAAGATCTACCGGATCCAGACCGCGAACTTCAACACGATGACGGTCTACCTCCAGGGGGACCGGCGGTTCTCCTCGGTCCGCAAGACCCGCAAAGAGGTGATCTTCACCTGGACGAGAAAGGAGTTCGCAAACCTGAAACGGGCCCGGGATGCGGGCCTCCCGGTGCCCGAGCCGATCGCGTTCGACCGGAATATCCTCCTGATGGAGTTCCTCGGCGAGGACGAACGGCCCTATCCCCGGCTCAAAGAGGCAGGGGTGGACGACCCAGAGTCGACCTACGCCATGGTGCTGACATTCATCCACCGGCTCTACAGGGAGGCAAAACTGGTCCATGCGGACCTGAGCGAATTTAATATACTCGTCGGCGATCAGGTATACGTCATCGACATGGGCCAGTCCGTGACCCCGGACCACCCGCAGGCGCTCCGGTTCCTGATGCGCGACATCCGGAACGTCAACCGCTTCTTCGGGGAGTACTGTGCGGTGCGGTCCGAATTCGAGGTCTTCGCTGAGACGACCGGGATCCCGCTCGAGGCGGTCCTCGCGGGCGAGAGAGAGCGATAGAGGTAACGAGATGCAGCAGGAACTGAAGATTGCTGGGAACCGGATCGGGGTTCTGATCGGAAAGGGCGGAGAGACCAAGCGGAGCATCGAGGAGCGAACAGAGAGCGTCATCTCGATCGACTCGGAGGATGGACTCGTCACGATCGAGGGAGAGGACCCTGTCCGTGTGCTGATCGCCGCTTCGGTCGTCCAGGCGATCGGGCGGGGGTTCTCGCCCGAGAACGCTTTCCGGCTGATCGAGGACGAGGACCTGGTCTTCGAGCAGATCGACCTCTCGGGGATCGCGGACACCCCGCGCCAGCTCGACCGGCTTCGGGGCCGGATCATCGGCCGGGACGGCAAGGCTCGCGAGCAGATCGAGCACATGACATCGACCCACCTCTCGGTCCAGGGCAAGACGGTGGCAATGATCGGCCTGCCCGAGCAAGTGAAGGACGCGCGGGGGGCGATCGACATGCTGATCCGCGGCGTCCCGCACGAGTCTGTCTTCGCCTACCTCGACCGGAAGCGGAAGGAGGCGAAAGCCGACATGATCAGCTACTATTATTGAGGCGGGCGCGAGACGATCTCCGGGAGCGGTTCCACTGGAGACCAACACCGTGTTTTTGACCACCGATAGCTCGAACCGGCGGCGTCTCTTCGTCGCTCCACTGGCGAAGAAGGGGTCTCAATGAGGCTTGCTGACCTCCCTGTCCCGGCCGTTCTCGTGGAACGGTACGCCGCGCGGGGGATCACGGATCTCTATCCCCCGCAGGCAGCCTGCGTGGAGCAGGGTCTTCTCGAGGGCAGGAACCTGCTGGTCTCGATCCCGACTGCGTCGGGCAAGACGCTCGTGGCCGAGCTGGCGATGCACGCTGCGATCGCACGGGGGGGAACCTGCCTCTACATCGTCCCGCTCCGGGCCCTCGCCGCCGAGAAGTACGCCGAGTTCTCGGCAGGGGCACGAGTCGGGATCGCGACCGGGGATTACGACCGGCGCGACGACCACCTGGGCCGGTTCGAGATCGTGGTCGCGACCTCGGAGAAGGTCGACTCGCTCCTCCGGAACCGGACCCCCTGGCTTGCGGACGTGGCCCTCCTCGTCGTGGACGAGGTCCACCTGGTCGGCTCGCCCGACCGTGGGGCCACCCTGGAGCTGGTGATCGCAAAGCTCCGCCGGCTCAACCCGTCGCTCCAGGTGATCGGGCTTTCGGCCACGATCGGGAACCCCTCCGCCCTCGCCGGATGGCTGGACGCCGCGCTCGTTGCCTCGGACTGGCGGCCGGTCCGCCTCCGGCAGGGGGTCTACTGCCGCGGGCAGATCCGGTTCCACGACGGATGCCGGGAGGTCGACGCGACCGCCTCGAAATCGGACGACCTGAACCTCTGCCTGGACACGATCGCCGAGGGCGGCCAGTGCCTGGTCTTTGTCAACTCCCGGCGAAACGCCGAAGGATTCGCAAAAAGGGCCGCGTCCGCGATCCGTTCCAAGGAGCCGGCGCTCGCCGACCTGGCACGCCGGATCACCGACCTGGCGGTCACCGAGCTCGACCGGACGCTCGCCGCCTGCGTGGGGAGGGGGGCCGCGTTTCACCATGCCGGCCTGCGCCGGGAGTACCGCGACCTGGTCGAGGACGGTTTCCGTAGCGGGGCGATCCGGTGCATCGCCTCGACCCCGACGCTCGCGGCCGGGCTGAACCTCCCGGCGCGCCGGGTGGTGGTCCGCGACTGCTTCCGGTTCGCCGGGGGCCAGGGCATGGTCCCGATCCCGGTCCAGGAGTATCACCAGATGGCCGGGCGGGCCGGGCGCCCCCACCTGGACCCCTACGGCGAGGCGGTGCTGATCGCGAAGTCGGAGGAGGCGATCGACGAGCTCTTCGAGCGCTACATCGACGCCCCGCCGGAGCCGATCGTCTCGCACTGCGGGGACCCGGGGGTGCTCTCGGGTCACGTCCTCTCCCTGGTCGCAACCCGGTTCGCCCGGACCCAGGAGGAGCTGGCCGCGTTCATGGCGACGACCTTCTACGGCCACACCCACCATGACACGGCGGCGCTCGGGCCGGCGATCGACGAGGCCCTCCTCTTTCTGCTTGACGCCGAGATGATCTCGGACCTTTCGGGCAGGTACGAGCCGACCGAGTATGGAGGCCTGGTCTCGCGCCTCTACGTCGACCCGCTGACGGCGGAGGCGATCACCCACGCCCTCCTCGAAGCAGAGGAGTACACGGACGTCGGCCTCCTCCAGGTGCTCGCGGCGACACCGGACATGCCGGCGCTCTTCGTGAAGTCACGCGACATGGAGGGGCTCTCGCGGTTCGCATACGAGCGCGAGGACGAGCTCTGGATGGAGTTCCCCTGGGAGAGCCAGGAATCCTTCTACCGGGCGTTGAAGACCGCGCTCCTTTTGAACGATTACATCGGCGAGGCGTCCGAGGAGACGATCTGTGAGCGGTACGAGGTGGCACCAGGCGACATCCACTCGGTGGTGACGAACATCGCGTGGCTGGTCCACGCGGCGACGAGGCTCGCGGGGATGTTCCGGCCCGAGTTCGAACGGCAGGCAGCGGACCTTGAACTCTGCGTCGCGCACGGGGTCCGGCGCGAGCTCCTTCCCCTGATCCGCCTGCGCGGGATCGGGCGGGTACGCGCCCGCCGGCTCTTCACGAACGGGCTCGTCGACCCCGACGCGGTACGGCGGGCCGGTCGCGACGAGGTTGCCCGGATCCTCGGCGGCGGGATCGCGGACCAGGTCTTCGCCCAGCTCGAGGGGAAGGGGCGCGCCGGTGTAGGATCAAATCCAGGTGACGGACGCGCCGAGGGCATAAAAAACACCGGTGGGACAAGCCCGGAGCGGCCGGATACGGGTCCTCGCCAGGCCTTGCTTCACCAGTTCGAGTGATCGCTATGCAGTTCCAGATCCGTTATGCGACCGTGACGGTCGATGAACCCGGCCAGTTCCTCACGGTTGTCCGGGAGATTGGCGCCGCGACCGGGACCCGGATCGTCCTATTTGACGCAGACAGGATGGCCGGTGCGGAGCATGCCCGCTCCGCGCTTCGGCACGCGGTCCGCTCCTCCGAACGGGGAGAGATGATCGCCCGGAGTCTCGAGATGGAGGCCCTGCTCTACGCGGCAGGGTCGCGCCAGACACGGGTCGGCCGGACCTTCGGTCTGCATCCGGGTGAGAACCGGTGCTACGTCGCGCTCTCGGAGCCGGCGGGCGGCGCCTGGGAGGAGATCGGGCGACTCGTCCATTTCGTTCCCGAGCCGGACGCACCGTCCCCCGGGCACCGCGAACGGCTCTGCGATCTCTTCGGGATAACCCCGGAGGAGCTCGGGGTGGCCGGAGAGGACCGGCTCTACGAGCTGGTGCTCGAGCGAGTCGCGCTCCTCGACGCGACCCGGTGACCGGAGAGACTGCCAGACCGATGGTCGATTCGGGGACCGAGTCAGCGTAGCGCCCGGTGGTTCGGACGGTCTACCCGTGGGAGCAGCGGTACCTGCAACCCCGTGACCCGGATCAGCGATTCGCGTGGGTCAGGATGTGCCCGATCTCGGGGAGGATCAGGTCCTCGATTGCGAGGCGCGCCGCCCCCGTCGATCCTGGGATGCAGAAGACCGCGGTGCCCGCGATGATGCCGGCAGAGGCACGCGAGAGCATCGCCGCCGTTCCAATCTCCGAAAGGCTCCTGGACCGGAAGACCTCGCCGAACCCATCGATCGACTTCTCGTAGAGCGGGGTGATCGCCTCGATCGTGCAATCGTCGTGGGTCAGGCCCGTTCCCCCCGAAAGGATGATGCAGTTGGCCGACTCGAGTGCCGCGAGCACCGCTCGCCGGATCGCGAGGCGCGTGTCGGGGACGATCGTACTGTACGTGACCCGGTGTCCCGCGGTCTCGAACCGTTCCCGGATGAGCGCTCCGCTTGAATCGGTCGCCTCGGTACGGGTCGAGGAGACGGTGATCACTCCTGCCCGGACCTCAACCGGGGCTCGATGCGTCGGATCCATGGAGGATTCATGGTCCATGATCGGTGATGAAGGTTCCAGCCCACAGAGGTCGACCGGGGGACGACCTCGATGCCGGGTTACTACGCCGGTCCGTGCCCCTCATTTCTGAAAACCGGGACTCCTGAGGGGTACCCCTTTGTTTCCAGTGGAATCCGATGTGTGATGGCGGGTGGTGGAGGAGGAGATGAATTGAGGGGGAGGGGACTGGTGGGGGATGGGGCGGTTGACGGAAGATACGCACGAATATCAGGGAGATCGGAGAAGAGAAGTCAAAAATCCCTCTCTCTACCGGGTTCAATAACCCGGGAGTATGTGAGAACCGGGCGAGCGAATGGCTGAACCAGAGGTGTTCACCGCCTAACTCCCCTCCGTACCTGGATCATCCGGGTGATTATCGAGGTCCCGACACCAGGTTTACACCGCCACGACAGCTCTTCGCCGATGCTTTGATCGCCCTCTTCCGGTGGTGTGATTCTCCTTTGAAGGGGCTGCGATCGCACGTTTTTGACCATGACCATCACCTCATAACCCTCCTGTCATCCAGATTCTGCCCGATTGATCGTCATGATTACGATCTTCTGGATCGGTTTTTCACGGTCCAGGAACGATCTCGATCCAGGTTTTTCGGCATATCGCCAGTTTGAACGTCGTTTTTCCATCTCTGAACTGATCAGGTTTTTCTAGTACAAGAGCTATAATTACCAAATGCTCGTATTTTTTACGTGGAGGACGGGATCGTCATACTCGTCTCCAGAGGTTCCACAGGAAACAAAGGGGTGGGGGTCCCGTCCCCAGATCCGGCATTGATCGGTTCTCTCTTCTGCGTGAAGAATACCCGGTAGCAGGTTCGGCGCTACGCCGGATCCCTTTCCGCGCTGGTGGATCTTGATCGTGATCGGATCTCCAGTGGAAATAAAGGGGTCCCGGCCCATACGTCTGGGATTACGAAAGATCCCTGTCCATTAGCCGCACTCCAGGCACTCCACTGGAAACAGGGGGGTTCTCAGGACCCCGGTCAACGAGGTGGATCACCTTAATAGAGACCGAATGCCAAAGTACAGCTTCCAGTGCACATGACTCAGGACCCCCCGCCCAGTGAGAATCCCTCCCTCGGTCTCTTCAAGAAGTACCTGACCGAGCATGCGCGGATCTTCAAGAATCGGGAGGTGCTGCGGCACTCGTACCGTCCCCAGATTCTACCGCATAGAATGCCCCAGATCAACGAGATCGCCTCGATCCTTGCTCCTTCTCTCCGGAACGAGACCCCGTCCAACATCCTGATCTACGGGAAGACCGGCACCGGGAAGACCGCGTGCGTGCGGTACGTCGGGAGCGAGCTCGAGTCGGCCTCGAACCAGACCTCGCTCTGCACGGTGGTGCACATCAACTGCGAAGTGATCGATACGCAGTACCGGGTGCTCGCTCAGATCGCAAAGGACATCGAACACCCGGAGGAACTGTCGTCGGACAAGCTCCGACCCCACATCCCGATGACCGGCTGGCCGACCGACCAGGTCTACCTCGAGTTGAAGAACCAGCTCGAGGCACGCGGCGGGGTGCTCGTCATCGTGCTCGACGAGATCGACAAGCTCGTCAAGAAGAGCGGCGACGACACACTCTACAACCTGACCCGGATCAACTCGGACCTGAAGGCCTCCAAGGTCTGCATCATCGGGATCTCGAACGACCTCTCCTTCAAGGACTTCCTCGACCCGCGGGTTCTCTCCTCTCTCTCCGAGGAGGAGATCGTCTTTCCGCCCTACAACGCTCCTCAGCTCTGCGATATCCTCCAGCAGCGCGCAGAGCAGGCGTTCATGGAGAGCACCCTCGACGACGGCGTGATCCCGCTCTGCGCTGCCCTCGCGGCGCAGGAGCACGGCGATGCACGCCGGGCCCTGGACCTCCTCCGAATCTCGGGGGAGCTCGCCGAGCGCGAGTCCTCCCACGAGGTCGGCGAACGGCACGTCAAGATGGCCCAGGCAAAGATCGAGACAGACTCGATGATCGAGTGCATCTCCACCCTGCCGACACAGTCGAAGGTCGTGCTTTACTCGATGATCCTGCTCGAACAGCTCGGGCAGGCGATCTTCACTTCGGGCGAGGTCTGCCGTGTCTACCAGGAGGTGGCGACGGCGCTCGAGCTGGACGTCCTGACCAATCGGCGGATCACCGACCTGATCAGCGAGTTGAACATGCTCGGGGTGATCAATACGCGGGTCGTCTCGCGCGGACGCTACGGTCGGACCAAGGAGATGTGGTTCGATGCGAACTCGGGCAAGATCCAGGAGGTCATCACGAAGGACCCGCGGTTGACCGAACAGGGTCTCGCCCAGATGGACAAGACCTGGGTCAAGAAGACACTCCGGTGGTGATGGTACACATGGACGCAACCGATACAACACTCGTACAGCTGCTCGAAGAGAACAGTCGCATTCCGACCTCGGAGCTCGCCGCGATGCTCGCGGTGCCGGCCCCCGAGGTCGAGGAGCGGATCCGCACCCTCCAGGCAGAGGGCGTGATCCGGCGTTTTACCGCGATCGTGGACCGGGGACGCTCCGGCCAGGCAGAGGTCTCGGCGATCATCGAGCTGAAGGTCTCGCCCGAGCGCGACCATGGCTACGACCGGCTCGCGGAGCGGATCGCCCGGTTCGATGAGGTCCGGTCGGTCCGACTGATCACCGGTACGTACGACCTCCACGTCCTGGTCACCGGGCGGGACATGCAGGAGATCGCCCGGTTCGTCTCCGAGCACATCGCCCCGATGGAGCGGATCCGCGAGACGGCGACGCACATCATCATGAAGTCGTACAAGGAGAACGGGACACTCATGGTCGGTCGAGACGGCGGCGGCGAACGGCAGCCGTTCTCGTTCTAGGTGGATACCATGCGCGACCCAGTCTCACGGGCAGCCCGCGCGATCCCCCCCTCGGGGATCCGGCGGTTCTTCGACCTGGTCCAGACCATGGACGACGTGATAAGCCTGGGCGTCGGGGAGCCCGACTTCTCGACCCCGTGGAAGGCGATCGATGCCTGCATGGTCGCCCTCGAGCAGGGCCAGACCTCGTACACCTCGAACCGGGGAATGCCGGCCCTCCGCGAACAGATCGCCGATGAACTTGCCCGCGATTTCGGGCTCTGTTACGACCCCGAGACCGAGATGATCATCACCACCGGAGTCTCGGAGGGTCTCGACATCACGATCCGGGCGGTCACGGACCCGGGCGACGAGGTGCTCGTCGCCCAGCCGTCCTACGTCTCGTACGCCCCCTGCGTGACCCTGGCAGGGGGTGTTCCCGTCCCGGTGCCGTGCCTGGAGCGCGACCGGTTCCGCCTTATCCCCGACCAGCTGATGGAGCGGGTGACGCCGAAGACGAAGGCCCTGGTCATGAACTTCCCCAACAACCCCACGGGGGGCGTGATGACCGCGTCCGACATCAAGGGGGTGGCGGACGTGGTCGAGGACCACGACCTCGTCCTCCTCTCGGACGAGGTCTACTCGGAGCTGAGCTACGAGCAGGCCCACGTGCCGGCGGCGACGATCGGCTCGCTGCGCGAGCGGACCATCACCCTGAACGGGTTCTCGAAGTCGTACGCGATGACCGGGTGGCGGATCGGGTACGTCTGCGCCCCGCCGGATCTCGCGGACGCCGCCCTCAAGATCCACCAGTACGTGATGCTCTGCGCCCCGAGCATGGGCCAGGTGGCGGCGCTCGCAGCGCTCCGCTCGGCGAGGGCCGAGAAGGACGCGATGGTCGAGGCGTATCGCCTGCGTCGGAACCTCTTCGTCGAGGGGCTGAACCGGGCAGGTCTCCCCTGTCACATGCCGGCGGGGGCGTTCTACGCGTTCCCATCGGTCGCATCGACCGGGCTCTCCGACGTAGAGTTCGCCGAGCAACTCCTGGCCGAGGAGCACGTCGCGGTTGTCCCGGGCTCGGTCTTCGGCGAGGGCGGCGCCGGGCACGTCCGGTGCGCCTACGCGGTCTCGCGCGAGGACCTGGTCGAGGCGGTCAACCGGATCGAGCGGTTCGTCGCGACGCTCGCGGACCGGCCGGCGCCGGCGGTCGAGGTCCGGCAGCCGGCCACCTGACCGGGTGTATCCCCTTTTTTGAGCCTCGGGTCGCCGGCACCAGATCTCCTAACCTGGAACGTTCAGCTCCGAAGGGCCAGATCGATCGCAACCCGCAGGTCGTCGTCCCCGAACGGCTTTATGATGAAGCCATTCGGCTTCGTCGCCTTTGCCCGCTCGAGGGTCGGCCCGTCGGAGTGGGAAGTGACGTAGACGACGGGGATGCTGAACCCTTTCTTGATCATCGACGCCGTCTCGATGCCGTCGATCTCTCCCTGGATGTTGATGTCCATCAGGACGAGATCCGGCCGGTTCTGAACAACCATCTCCATCGCCTCTGCCCCGGTTGACGCCCGGCCGCAGACAGTGTACCCGAGGTTATTGAGTCGCCAGTCCAGCACCCTCGCGATGATGTCGTCGTCCTCGACGACCAGTATGGCTCCCTTCGTCATTTCCAGACCCTCCGTCGTTCCAGTTCTGTCACTCTATCGTCCACCTTGATCACCTATTAAGATCATTTAACGAACCGGTACGCCCCGCGGGGGATCTGGATCTCGAACCGTGCCCCGGACCCGTAGATCCCGTTCTCAAGGATCGTGATCCTGGTGATCCCCAGGATCTCCCGGCTGAGGAAGAGGCCCATACCGGTATTTCTCCCGACCCCGTGTTTGAAGATCTGTACCTTCTGGTCGTCGGGGATCCCGACTCCATCGTCCTCGCAGACGAGGGTGAATCCTTCGTCGGAGACGAGGAGGAAGAACCGGATTTTCGTGACCGACCCACCGTAGCGTATCGCATTATCGACCAGATTATAGAAGACCTTCTCCACCATCGGGTCGGCGTAGATCTCGGTGTTCAACAGTTCGATCACGATAGCCGGCCCGGCCCGCTCGAAGGCCGAAGCGACCCCCCCGAGGATCTCGAGCACGTTCTGCCACCGCGGGAGGTGGACGCCTACCTCCTGGTACTCCTTGGTGAACGCGACCTACCGCTGGATCAGGCCGGTCAGGTCCCGGATGTCCTGGAGGAGGGCCAGTCGCTCTTCGGGGGAGCGGGTGGCCTCCGCCATGTCGACGCACCCGAGCAGCCCGGTGATCGTGTTCAGGATATCATGCCGGGTGATGTTGTTCATCAGGTTCAGCTTCTTGTTGGCAAGCTCGATCGCCTCCTCGGCCCGTTTTCGCTCCGAGATGTCGCGGATCACCCCGAAGGTCCCGATCGGTCGTCCGTGCGTGTCGAGCTGGAGGTAACTCTTCGCCTCGACCCAGAAGGCGTTGTTCCACCGGTCCAGCACCCTGAACATCGCCTCGAACCGGGCGTTCGCATGGATATCCCTCGCGTGGTCGGCTGCGATGCGGGGCCGCTCGTCCGGATGGACGAGCGTGAAGATCGAGCGACCGAGCAGGTCCTGCTCCAGGTAGCCGTAGCGGTTGACCTGCGGGGAGACGTAGGTGACGGTGCCGTCCAGGGAGGCAGAGAAGAGGATGTCCGGGTTGTTCTCGGTGAGGGCCCGGTACTTCTCCTCGCTCTCGCGGAGCGCTCTCTCGATCTCCTTCTGCTCCGTGACGTCCGTGATCGTCCCGACCCAGTCGGTCTCCTCCTCTGGCCGATCGACGAGAGCGACGGCCTGTCCATGAAGCCAGCGGACGCCCCCACCAGGGTTGATGTACCGGGTCTCGCCGGTCACAAGCCGCCGTTCGCGGACTGCGTCGACCACCCGTGCGAGGACCCCCTCCCGGTCAAGGGGAGCGAGGATGTCCGCCCAGTGCCGGCCATAAAGCACCTCCGGCGAAAGACCAAGGATCCGGTGACACGTGTCGTTCGCGAAGACGAATCGCCCGCCCGAGTCCAGACGGAAGACCCCGACAGGAGAGGCCTGGAGGATGCCGGAGATCAGCTCGGTACTCTCCCGAAGCTCCTCTTCCACCCGGTGCCGCGCAGTGTTGTCCTTGAAGCCGAGGAGTGTGCAGATCTGCCCGCTTAGCGTAACGGGAGCGGCGGTGAGAAGTACCGACCGCTCCTCGCCGCTCCGGGTGACCAGGATCCCCTCAGTCTCGAGGGCGGGCCTGACCTCCCCCGTGAGCGGCCCCTCCCCATTTCCGGCCGATCGTACCACCTCGCCGAAGGCCCGCCCGACCACCTCAACCCGGTCGGCCCCTATCATCGAGAGCGACGCCGGGTTCGCGTCCAGGATTCGTTCAGTCTCCTGGTCCACGACCAGTATGCCGATAGGAACCGAGGCGAGGAGAGATCGGAGGTAGTCCTGGCTCTCGAGCAGGGCCTCCTCGAGGGCGAGGCGATCCGAAAGGTCGAAGATACTTCCCCGGACGCCGACGCAGCTTTCGTTCTCGAGGATCGGTGCTGAGTTGACGAAGGCGCGCAGACGTGTCCCGTCCCGTCGGACCATCGAGTAGATTCCCCCCGGGGAGGCCTCGCCGGCGAGCACGAGGTCCATCGCCCGGTGCATCCGCTCGTGGTCGGTGGGTTCGATGAAGCTCTCTGCAGGGTGGTGCCGGTCGAGGTCATCACTGTCCAGGCCGAAGACCTCGAGACCCATCCGGTTTATATAGGTGAGCCGGCCACTGGTGTCCAGCTCGAAGATCACCTGGGGGAGGAGATCGGCCATTCCCCGAAACCGGGCCTCGCTCGCGACGAGCCGTGCCTGGGTGGTGTAGATTGTGTCCAGGGTCCGGTTGATATCGGAGGCGAGCCCGGAGAGTTCGTCATCACCCCCGATCTCGACTCGGTGTGATGAGTCCTCCTCGTCGACGGCCCGGCGGACCTGTCGACGGAGCGTCCCGATCCGGGAGAGGACGAGCCGGTCGAGGATGAAGACCTGGACCGCCCCGGAGGCGATGACGATCCCGAGGAGTGCCAGGATAAACTGCAGGGTCGTCTGGAGCCCCTGCTGGTAGATACTACGAGGCTGGACGACCTCGAGGACAAGGGCGTCCCTGCCGTGGATGTCCTGGAGGAGGGTGTACCCGGCGATGGTCCCTGTATCCACCATGGAGACGACGCCCGGCGATCCGGGCTCCGCGGCGGCGAGGGTCGCGAGGATGGAGGGTTCCAGGTGTCTGTCTCCAGGCATGACAAGCCGGAGCTCGTGGCCGGTGAGCGCTGCCGGGGGCACCACCATCTCGGCGTCGAGGAACCGCCCCATGACGACGACACCTCTCGGCTCACCGGAGAAGTCCGTCCGGACGATCGGGCGAGATGCGACCACCATCGGGCGTCCCTCCACCACGAGGAGACCGCGCATTCCTCCCGCCGGATCCGTCACGTTCGCGAGTGGCCCCGCCGGGACCAGCTCCCTGGCAAGGGTATCGGGGAGGGCAACCATCGTATGGTTCCGGGTGTCGTACGAGCCTCCATAGAGGATGCGGCCCTGGCGGTCAGCGATCATCACGACATCCAGGCGCAGGTTGTGATAGACCGTCTCCTCAGGCATCAGGTTCGAGGAGATGAAGTCGGGGCGCTCTCCCCCGACGAACGCGTACGTGTCGTCCCAGGGCCCCCAGTCACTGGCGAGGGCGGAGAGAGAGGCTGCCTCCTCCACGATCCGAAACCGGGCCAGGTCCAGGTCCTGCATCACATACCGGCGCTCGAGATCACTGTAGTTATCGAGACTGAATATGACGGCAAAACCGCTGATGGCTACCGTGGCGATGGCCAGCAGGAGGGCGAGGGCGAGGAGAGTGCGGGACCGAAGCTTCATGGATCACGCGGTATCTACTAGATTCGATCCCCCGCGATATAAACCGACCTGCGGGGGGAGGCGAATGTCCCCGCTCCTTTACGCCCGGGGTTTCTGCCACCAGACCCGGGCGTAGCGGGACGGGTGGCTGAGCACGATCTCCCCCCCCGCTCCGGGCCGGGCGAGCCCCTCGAGATAGGTCCGCAGGAGGCTCCGCCCGCGCTCGTCCTCGATGCTGAAGTGGGGCGAGAAGTGCCCGAGGGCCTCGTCCATCGTGGCGAACCGGTAGGTCCGCTCGAACTCGAGCACCTCGGCCCGGGGGAGGAACCCGAGCTGCACCAGTATGAGGAAGAGGAGGTCCGCCCGGGGCCGGCCCCGATACGGGCCGCCGTGGAGCTCAGGCCAGAGCGCCTCCGAGGCGAGGTCGTAGAAGGACGGGTCGAGGAACCAGTAGAGCGCGACCATGCCCCCCGGGGCCGTGACCGCGTCCATCTTCAGCAGCGCCTCGTCGATCGCCTCCATGGTGACGGAGAACGACGCGATCACGATCTCGTACGGGGGATCCAGGTCGATGGAAGGGTCAATCTCCTCCCAGCGCTTCTGGACGATCCGGACATTCTCGATCCCGTCTCGTGCCAGGTGTTCGGCGAGGACGGCCGTCATCCCCTCCGCCGGCTCGACGGCGACGACCTCGCGAACCCGGCGTGCGATCGGGAGGGCGAGCGTCCCGGGCCCGGAGCCGATATCGAGTACCCGGGCGGTGGGCGAGAGTGGGAGGCCTGCGATCGTCTCGGCCACCCGCGGGCCGTACTCGTCGCGGGAGGAGGTGTCGTAGCGCCGGGCGTTCTCCTCCCGGCTCCAGACGTGCCGACCGTCCCTGTAGTTGCGCGAGGAGTGCTGGCGCCTCTGTCGGCAGCGCCAGGCCTCCACCCAGTCGATTCCGTCCCCGGGGCAGTCCCCGCCTGTCATGGATGCTCGTGGGCGCTGTGACTCCTTATGCATTCGCCTTGCTGGCGGGCTCTGATTGGCCTCTCGAGGGACGCAGGGCCGCGAGACTCCGGGGGGCAGTACGAATTTTATTTATATTATCATGCCGTCTATTGGACGAGGTTCACACATGACTGGTGAAGAGATGATTCGCACGGCCGTCCTCGAACTCGAACGGCTGATCTCGACGAAGAACGTGGTCGGCGAACCGATCGTGATGGGTGACCGGGTGATGGTCCCGATCTCTGGATACGGCTTCGGCTTCGGCGGGGGCGCCGGTCACGGCATGGCCGGAGAGGGCCATGAGGGCGCCGGCGGCGACGGATCGGCGGTCGGGGCGGCCGCGGGCGTCAACCCGATCGCAGTCGTGGTTCTGGACGGGACGGTCGCCGGCCCGACAGGGGTGCAGGTCCACCTCCTCAAGAAGAAGTCCGAGCTGTCCGAGGTCGTCGGGACGCTCTCTTCGTCGCTCGTGCCCCAGGTGATCGATGCGATCACGTCGAAGCGGAACACGGTTACCTCCTCCCCGGTCGCCAGGTTCGAAGAGGAGATCGAACCACCATCCTCCGAGTCCTGAACCCCGATCCCCCTCCAATACTTCTCTTTCCGACTCATGCCGGTCCTGCTGACGTTCGCGGTCCTTGTCGTGGTCCTCGTCGTCGTCGCCCTCCTGTACCTGACCTTCGTCCCGATCGTGGTGACGGCCCGGTCCGTCCCGAAACAGGCGGCGGCCGAGGTGACCTGGGGGCTCGTCGGCGCCCGCTTCCGGCAGGAGGACGGGCAGCGCCGGCTCGAGGTCTGCCTCCCGGGCTTTGCCATTCCCCTCCCGGT
>JBFXGJ010000031.1:0-24409 GCA_050178135.1 Methanoregulaceae archaeon
GGAGCGAGAGCGAGACGACCGTGACCGAGGAGAGGGCCATCGCGCCCGCCGCCCACTCGGGCCGGAAGATGATGCCGGTGAACGGGTAGATCAGGCCGGCGCCGACCGGGATCAGGGCGGAGTTGTAGAAGAAGGCCCAGAAGATGTTCTGCCGGATCCTGCCCATCACCTTCCTCCCCAGTTCGAGCGCGGCGACCGCATCCAGGAGGTCCGAGCGAATCAGTACGACGTCCCCCGACTCGATCGCCACGTCGGTCCCGGACCCGATCGCGATCCCGAGGTCGGCGGTGGCGAGCGCGGGGGCGTCGTTGATCCCGTCGCCGACGTAGGCGACCCGCTCCCCGCTCGCCTGGAGCCGCCGGACCTCCTCGGCCTTCTCCCCGGGCAGGACCTCGGCCAGCACCCGGTCGATCCCGATGCGGGCGGCGATCGCGTCGGCCGTGCGCTGGTTGTCCCCCGTGATCATCGCAACTGAGAGCCCCATCTCCTTCAACGCCGCGATCGCGCGGGGTGTCGTCTCCTTGACCGGGTCAGCGATCGCGATCACCCCGGCGGCCCGGGAGTCCACCCCGACGAAGACCGCGGTCTTCCCTTCCTTCTCCAGGCCCTGTGCCGCCTCCTCGGCCCCCGGTGGGGACGCGATCCTGTGCTCGGCGAGAAGGCTGCGGGAGCCGATCAGCACCTCGCGCCCGTCGACGCGTCCGCTCACCCCCTGCCCCGCCATGGTGTCGAAACCCTCCGCAACCCCTACGGGCACCCCCTCCGCGCCGGCCGCATCCACGACAGCCAGGGCGAGCGGGTGCTGGGAGTTCGCCTCGACGGCGGCGGCGTATGAGAGGACGGCCGAACGGTCGAGCGACAGGGGGACCACATCGGTCACCGCGGGGGCGCCGCGGGTTAGGGTCCCGGTCTTGTCGAACGCGACGAGCGTCACCCGTTCCGCGTTCTCGAGCGCCTCCCCGCTCCGGACGAGCACGCCCAGCTCGGCCCCGCGCCCGACCCCGACCGTGACCGCCGTGGGCGTCGCGAGCCCGAGGGCACAGGGGCAGGCGACGACGAGCACGGAGATGAGGGCGGTGAGGGCGAAGAGCAGGGTCGCCCCGAACAGGAAATACCAGGCGACGAACGCCGCGATCGCGATCGCCAGCACGACCGGGATGAACCAGGCGACCGCCCGGTCCGCGTACCGCTGGACCGGCGGACGCGAGCCCTGCGCCTGTTCGACGAGGGCGATGATCTGGGCGAGCACGGTCTCGCGCCCGACCCGCTCGGCCTGGAACCGGAGCACCGAGTTCTGGTTGATCGTTCCCCCGATCACGCCGTCGCCGGCCCGCTTGGCGACGGGGACCGGCTCTCCTGTTATCATCGACTCGTCGACGAAGCTCTCGCCTTCCCTGACGATGCCGTCCACCGGGACTCGTTCGCCGGGGCGGACCATGACCAGGTCCCCGGGGACAACATCCTCGACCCGCATCTCGACCTCGCCCGCCTCCCGGAGCACGGTCGCGGTCGGGGGAGCGAGGTTCATCAGCGCCCGGATCGCCTGTCCCGTCCGGCCCTTCGCCCGCGCCTCGAGGTACCGACCGAGGGTCAGGAATGCGGCCAGCATCACGGCCGTCTCGTAGAACATGTAGTCGTGGGTGAGGACGATCCCGAGGGTGCCCATCAGCGAGGCGACGTAGGCGACCCCGATCCCCATCGCGTACATGACGTCCATCGAGAGGGTACGGTTCCTGAGGCTGATCCCGGCGGCGCGAAAGATCGGTGCGGCGACATAGAGAAAGGCCGGGGTAGCGACCGCGAGGTGGACCCAGGAGAGGAGGTGCATCGGGATCCCGGTCGGGAGCCACATCGAGAGCATGAGAGGGATGGAGACCCCGAACCCGACGAGTATGCGCCGGCGCTTGTCGGCAAGGTCCGCCTCGATGACCGCCCGCTCCGCCTCCTCCGAGAGCTCGCCCTCGAGCCCGAGGTACTGGTACCCCGCCGCCTCGATCGCATCCGCGAGGTCGCGGACCTGGGCGAGCGACGGGTTGTACCTCACCTGGGCACGTTCGGTCGCAAGGTTGACCCGGGCATCCAGGACACCGGGAACCGATCTGAGCGCCTCCTCGATCGCCTGGACGCACATCGCGCAGACCATGCCGCCGACCCGGAGGGTCGCGGTGGCGTTGACGACCTCGTAGCCGGCATCGGTGACGGCGCGTTCGAGCGCGGCAAGGTCGGTCTCTGCGGGGTCGAACTCGACCTCCGCCGTGTTCGCGGCGAGGTTGACGCGGGCCGAGCGGACCGCGGGGTTGCTCTTGAGCGCCTCCTCGACCGCGAGCGAGCACGACGCACAGTGCATCCCTGAGACCCGGAGCGCTGCTCGGCGGCCCCCTTCTCCCGGTTCCATCACGGTGCCCTCGACGCCTCGACGGAAATAACCCTATGCCCTGCCGAACTCGTCGGCGAACCGGACGATGTCGTCCTCCTCGAGGTACTCGCCGATCTGGACCTCGATCACCTCGAGCGGGATCCGTCCGGGGTTCCCGAGGCGGTGGCGCTGGCCGGTCTTGACGAAGGTGGACTCTCCTTTCGCGAGCAGCCGGACCTCGCCGTCGAGCTCGACCTCGGCCGTGCCCGATACCACGATCCAGTGCTCAGAGCGGTGGTGGTGGAGCTGAAGGGAGAGGCGGCGCTCGGGACGGACCGTCACCCGCTTGATCTTGTAGGCCCCGTTCGCCTCCAGGACCTTGTACGAGCCCCAGGGCCGGTGCTCCTCCCGGTGGTGCACGACCACCGGGTCGCCGGCTGCCCTGAGCGCGGCGACGATCTCCCGGACCCGGCCCGTCTCGGGCTTCGCCGCCACCAGGAGGGCGTCGTCCGTGTCCACGACGACCAGGTCGTCGACCCCGATCAGCCCGACCCGTTTCCCGCCGGTCCGGACGTAGTTGTTGCGGGCATCAAGAAAGAGGGCTTCGCCGGCGTTCCCGTCCTCGTCCACGCGTTTCTCGGCCCCGGCGAGGGCGGCGAAGTCCCCGAGGTCCGACCACTCGGCGTGGAGCGGCACGACCGCCACCCGGCTCGAGTGCTCCAGGAGGCCGTAGTCGATCGAGACCGATGGGATCGAACCGTAGTCCGGCGGCAGGGTTTGCATGCCGGACGCCACCTCCGGCTGGTGACGGGCGAGCTCCTCGAAGAAGACCCGGGTATTGAGGAGAAACATCCCCGAGTTCCAGAGGTAGCCGTCCCGAAGGTAGCCCTCGGCCGTCTGCCGGTCCGGCTTCTCGACAAAGGCATCGACCTCGAACCCGCCCTCGAGTGGCGAGCCCGGTCGGATGTAGCCGTACCCGGTGTGGGGCGAGACAGGGGCGATCCCGAAGGTGACCAGCCGGTCCCGTGCGAGCGGCTCCGCGGCGCGGATCGCCTCGAGCGCCGAGTCCTCGAGGAGGTGGTCGCTCGGGAAGATGGCTGCGGTTGCCTCGCCGTTCGCTTCGCGGAGAGCGGCCATAGCCCAGGCGATGGCAGGCAGGGTGTTGCGCCCCTCGGTCTCGGCGAGGAGGTGGGTGTCGTCGCACCGCCCTCCGAGGGCCTCGACCTGGTCGCGGATCAGGTAGCGGTGCGCCTCGTTCGTCACCACCCAGACGCCGTCGCCACCGGCGAGGGCCCGGGCCCGGAGCCAGGTGCGCTGGAAGAGCGACCGGTCCCCGACCGGGAGGAACTGTTTTGGGTACTGCTCACGCGAGAGCGGCCAGAGCCTGGTCCCCGAGCCGCCGGCCAGGATGATGCACTGCATGCATCCCCGTTGGCCCCGGGGGAGGTTAAGGTTCGCGCCTCTGCCGACGCCGTCCCGCCTCCCGCCGGACGATTGCGATCCCGGCCCCGAGGCCCAGCAGGATGTTGAGGTGGTAGACGATCAGGCGCCAGATGACGATCATCACCCCGAGGGCCGATGACGGGACGAAGAGTCCGTAGAGCGAGGCAGCCGACGCCTCGGCGATCCCCGCCCCGCCCGGGGTGAACGGGATGAGGGCGATCACGTTGACGAGCATCTGGCAGAGGAGCGACTGGACCCAGTGCGGTGGCAGCCCGAGCGCGAGCAGGACGAACGAGGCGACCAGGAAGTCCAGGACCCAGTAGCCGGCAGAACAGGCAAGGGCGAGCGCGAGGTGGGGTCGTCCCCGGCCCGCAAACCGCCGGACCGCGGCGTGGAAGTGATCCACTTCCCGGTCGATCCGGCTCTCGAACCCCCTGATGCGGCAGGCGACGATCCCAGGAAGGACCCGGCAGATCCCGCCGCCGACGACGTTCAGCAGGCGCTTGAGTCCCTGCGGCGACCGGATGGCGAAAAGAAAGAGGCTGAAGAGCACGAGGACGACGAGGGCGATCGCGGGTACGAGCGGACCGCCCTCCACCCCGAGGGCCGTGAGCTGCCGCCCGAGGAGGACGACTGCGAGCGCGACGGCGCACAGGAGGAGAAAGAGGTCGAGGAGACGCTCGGTGACGACCACGGCGGTCGCGTCCCCGGCGCGGAGGCCCGCCCGGTAGAGCTCGTGGGCCCGGAGCGGTTCGCCGCCGGCCGATGCAGGCGTGATGGCCGCCGCCAGCACGTTCGCGAGCACAATCGCCCCGCACGTCCGGAGCGGGACCCGGTAACCGAGCCCCCTCGAGAGGAGCCGGAGGCGCCCGGTCCAGCAGAGCAGGGCGGCACAATGCGAGAGGAGGGCGACCCCGATCCAGCGCCAGTCGAGCCGGTCGAGCGCGGCGAAGGTCGACTCGTCCACCGTCAGGGCGAGCACGGCGCAGAGGACGAGGGCCGAGAGCGAGACTGCGACGAGAAGCCAGCCGCGCTGCAGCATCCTACACCGCGAAGAGGGACCGGTTTCGGACGATTGCGACCAGGCCGGTCCGGACCCCGGCGTCGAGCCACCCGTAGCCGTACGAGAGGAGGGCGAGCGCCGTCTCCCGGTCCCGCCCGATCCAGGCCCGCCCGAGGCCCGAGCAGCAGCCGGCGACCCGGAGGACCGCTTCCGCGGCCGCTCGTGCCGGGCTCGCCGGGTCGGGGGCGGGGCGTGCGGCGGCCACCGCTCCCTCGAGCATCACGGCGTACCGCCCGGTCTTCTCCTCGAGGTGGTCGGCCCGCTCGGGCGGCACCATGCCCACCGGCGCCGGGCACCGTCCCCGCTCCCCGGTCGCGAAGCCGAACGCGACCGTGGCGTCGAGCCAGCCAGCGGCGTATGCGACCGAGGCGAGCGCGTTCACCGGGTCGCCCCGGGCGGCAAAGGTCGCGGCGTCGGCCCGGTACGCCCGGACCATCTCCAGGCAGTCGTCGACCACGGGGCAGAGGAGCGCGCCTCCAGGGAGCGACGGGGTGGTGCCCGCCAGCCGGCGGTCGAGCGCCTCGAGCGCGGCCTCGAAGGTCATGGCCGGGCGAAGGCGTCCAGGTACTCCTCTTCCATCGGGTGGAGCGGCCCGGGGACGACCAGGATGTGGAGCGGGCCGCCGAAGTCGACGGCACGGACCTCGTCGGACGTGCCGACCGCCACGACGGGCGCGGGCGACCCCGCGCGCGCGACGCCGATGTAGCGGTCGATCGAGAAGTCGAGGGAGGCGGAGAGCTCCTCGAGCAGGTCGATCGCCTCGGAGATGCGCATGTACCGGTCCTTCTGGATGTCGAGGTAGACGAGCGTGTGGAGGCCTGCCTCCAGGTTCTGCCGGACTACCTCCGCCGGGGTGGACGGGCGCCAGGAGCCGTGCGGGAACGGGAGCGAGCAGGAGCGGCCGAACCGGTAGTTCTGAAGGCCGGCGAGGCCCGCCACCGCCGTGGCGATCGAGGCGCCGTGGACGATCCCGGTCGGGATGCCGAGCTCGCGTGCCCGGAGCCGAAGATCGATGTGCGTGGTCGAGACCATCGGGTCGCCCGGGACGCAGAAAGCGACCGTGCCGTCGCGGGCCGCCTCAAGGAGCGCATCGGGCCGGTTCTCCACGTCCTCGCGCCCGAGGATCGTCACCTCCCGGCCCCAGGTCTGTTCCATTGCGGCGTGGTCGGTCCCCACCAGGACCGAGGTGTAGCCCTCTAAAAAGACCCGGTCCGCCGCCATGATCAGGCGCCGGCCCCGGAGCGAGACGTCCTCGAGGTCCCACAGGCCGAGGCCGACGAACCAGAGCATTCAGGTCTCCTCCGTGCGGGTCGGGCCGGTCCGGATCGTATTCATTCGCGGAATTTCTTGAGGCCGGAAGGAATAAGGGCTTTGGTGGCCGGCTCACCCGGCCAGGACGTGGACCAGGGCGCCGATGACGAGGCCGAGCGCGACCGTGTAGAGCGTGATCAGGGCAGCTATCCGTGTGCCGATCTCGCGTCGGAGGATCGCGATCGTCGAGATGCAGGGCACGAAGAGGGTCGAGACGATCGCGAAGATGTAGAGCTGGACATCAGTCATCACCGTGTCGAGGGACGCCGTCCCCGCGAGGACGACCAGGGTCTCAAAGGCCATCTCCTTTCGGAGGATGCCGAAGAGGAGCGCGGTCGAGGCGTAGTCCGGCAGCCCCAGGAGCCCCTCGGAGATCGGGGCGAAGGCGGCCTGGAAGGCGGCGATCACCCCGTAGTACCCGAGGAGGCCGAGTATCACGCTGCTCACGAGCAGGAGCGGCATCGCGATATACAGGAACTCCTTGATCCGGAGCCAGGACTTGACGAGCACCATCTTCGGTTTGGGCTGCCGGAGCGCCGGCATCTCCAGGACCATTCCGAGCTGGGGCCCGGGGGTGATCCGGCTCAGGACGAGGCCGGTCAGGATGATCAGGAGGAGCACGACGGCATAGATCGAGAAGGCGGCCGCGAGCGAGACGAAGGAGGCGACGATTCCCGAGATGACGACCGTGCGGGCCGAGCATGGGACCATCGTGATCAGAAAGGAGGCGATGATCCGCTCCCGGCGTGTCGCGAGGAGGCGGATGCCCATGACCGCCGGTACGTTGCACCCGAACCCGAGCACGAGCGGGATAATCGCCTCGCCGTGGAGGCCCATCCGGTGCATCGCCCGGTCCGCCAGGAACGCGGCGCGCGACATGTAGCCCGAGTCCTCGAGGACTGCGAGGAGGATGTAGAACGTGAAGATGTATGGGAACGCGATCCCGAACCCCGACTGGAGGGCGAGCCCGATCGCCTGGAGGACCTCTTTCGCCAGCGGGTGTATGTCGAGTGCCGCGATCGGCCCGAGCAGGACGAGGTTGAAGGCCTCGACGATGTACTCCTCCAGCACCCCGCCGACGAGGAAGACGACGAGCAGCATCGAAACGAGCACCCCGACCAGGATCGGGACGCCGGGCACCGTGCGGGTGAGGAGGCGGTCGAGAGCCGCCCCAACACCCGCCCCGGCCGAGTGGACGACGTCGTCGGCGATGGCGCCGGCGTGGTTGTGCCGGTTCGTGGTGATGATCTGCCCGGCTGACATCCGGTGCCGGCTCCCGATCTCCTCACCGATCTCCCCGGCAGACTCGAGGAGGTCTGCGTCGTCTCCGATTCCCTGGAGCGCCTGGAGCGCGGTCCGACGGTCCACCCCGAAGGTCCGCGCCAGGGAGCGGACCGCTGCCTCGACGTGGTGATCGTACGGCACCTCGACCGTCGCCGGTCTGGCCTCGAGGACAGCGGTCGGGAGGATGCGGTCAATCCCCTGCCCGAGCGCCGCAGCGGTTGCGAGCACGGGGATGCCGAGGAGCGCCGAGAGCCGTTCGGTGTCGACCGCGATCCCCCGCCGGGCCGCCTCGTCGACCAGGTTGACGACCGCGACCATCGGCCGCCCGTACTCGGCGACCTGGAGGAGGAGGTAGAGGTTCCGCTCCAGGCGGGTCGCGTCCAGCACCGCGACGATCGCGGTCACCGAGTCGTCCTCGATGATGCGCCGGACAAGGCCCTCGGTCTCGGCCCCGTCCTCGAGCGAGTAGATGCCGGGCAGGTCGAGGACCTCGATCTGCTCGCGCTGGAAGCAGGAGCGGCCCGAGAGAAGGTCGACCGAGGAGCCCGGGTAGTTCCCGATCTCGACCCCCACCCCGGTCAGGTGGTTGAAGATCAGGGACTTGCCGACCCCGGGGTTGCCGACCAGGACGACGGTCAGGGGCATGGCGACGCGAAGACGGTGGCCGCGCACTCGGGCGAGAGCCCGATCTCGCAGCCCTTCACCTCGATCACGATCGCACGGTTCGAGAGCCGGCGGCGGACGACGACCGTCTCCCCGGGAACGACCCCCATGTCCATCAGCCGCCGGTACCGGCCGCAGCGGCGGACTGCCGTGATGCAGACCCGGTCACCCTCGCCGTAATCGAGCAGCGGCGTGCCGTCTGCCTCCGTACCTCTCCACCCTCCCTCGCAGGGCCGCTCGCGTCGGGCCGGGCAGCGGATGTGGTCGGCCAGGCGGGCGATCGCCTCGTCCGAGACCCCGTGCTCGAGGGTGCAGGCCTCGCGGTCGGCCGCGTCGCGGGCCATGCCGAGTTGCTCGAAGAAGCAGGCGAGTGTCCGGTGACGCCGGGCGATCTGCCGGGCGATCCGGTGCCCCTCGTGGGTCAGGCGGGGACGCCCCGCTCCATCCCTGGCGAGACGGCCACTGGCCATGGCCGCCTCCTCTATCGCGGCGAGGTCCGCCGGCTCGATGCCCAGGCGGCAGGCGAGGTCCGCCGACTCGAGGTCCGGGGACTCCAGGATCGCCTCCAGCAGGTCCTCCTCGCGTTCGGTGGCCATCCTGGTCATGATCACACTCTTTTGCGCCAGCACGGTTATGGGTTGCGGATGCCGTTCGCGAAGACTGATATGGTGTCATGACGTCGTACTCAAAGAGAAGTGATCACGTGGACTGCACGAACCGCCAGGTCGCAGAGATGCTCCGCCTGATGGGCCAGCTTCACGAGGTCCGGGGGGACAACCCGTTCCGTGTCCGGGCGTTCATGGCCGGGGCCGATGCGGTCGAACGCCTCCCCCGCAGGGTGAACGAGCTCGACATCGAGGAGCTCCGGGCCCTTGCGGGGATCGGAGACCGCCTCGCGTCGGTGGTCCAGGAGATCTGCGGTACCGGCTCGAGCGAGGAACTGGCCGCGCTCCAGGGCGAGGTGCCGGCCGGCCTTGTCGAGCTCCTCCGCGTCGAGGGAGTCGGGCCGAAGACGGCCGGTCGGCTCTGGCGGGAGCTCGGTGTCACCTCGGTGGCCGAGCTGAAGGAGGCGGCGGAGCGGGGTCGAATCCGCCGGTTGAAGGGATTCGGGCCGAAGCGGGAGGCGGAACTATTACGCGGCGTCGAGCGGTTCTCAGGCAAGGAGCGACGCATGACCCGGGCAGCCGCCGACCTCCTCCTCTCGGGCCTCGCCGAGGTCCTGGCGCCGGGACAGTACGTGGTCGCGGGCTCGTACCGGCGCGGCCGAGCGACGGTCGGTGATATCGATCTGGTCAGCTGTGAGCCGCCGGAGGAGCTGAACCCGCGCCTTGCGGCGATCGCGGACGATGTGATCGAGGAGGGCGAGCGCCGGACCTCGATCCGGTACCGCGGAGAGCGGGTCGATCTCCGGTTCACGACCCCCGCGGCGCTCGGGCCGATGCTCCTCTACCTGACGGGATCGAAGGCCTTCAACATCAAGCTCCGGGACCGGGCCCTGCTGGAGGGGCTCCGCATGAACGAGTACGGGATCGCCGGCCGGGACGGCGCCGGCCTCGAGACCTTTCCCGACGAGGCGTCGATGCTCGCCGCCCTCGGCCTGCAGTTCATTCCCCCCGAGCTCCGCGAGGACCGCGGCGAGATCGAGGCGGCCGAGCACGGCACCCTTCCCGACCTGGTGACGGCCGCCGACCTCCGTGGCGATCTCCACGTCCACTCCAACTGGTCGGACGGCGCCCTCTCCCTCGACGAGCTCGCCGCGGAGGGGACCAGGCGGGGCTACGAGTACCTGATCGTCTCGGACCACTCGGAGACGCTCCGGGTCGCCCACGGCCTCTCCGAGCGGGACCTGGCCGAGCAGCGGCACACGATCGAGGTGATCAACCGGGACTCTCCCTGCCGGCTGATCGCGGGTGTCGAGGTCGATATCCTGACGGACGGCACCCCTGGCCTCCCAGACCGCGCTCTCGCCGACCTCGAGCTCGTGATCGCCTCGCTCCACAGCGGACTGCGCCAGGAACAGGACCAGGTAACCCGCCGGGTGATCGCTGCCTGCGAGAACGAGCACGTCGACATCATTGGCCACCCGACGGGCCGCCTGATCGGACGGCGTGAACCGGCCGCAATCGATCTTGAACGGGTGATCGCGGCCGCTGCCGAGCACGGGACGGCCCTCGAGATCAACGCCTCACCGTACCGCCTCGACCTCGACGACGTCGCGGCGCGGGCTGCTCGCGACCGGGGCGTGCTGCTCTCGATCGGGACCGATGCCCACCGCGTCGACGAACTGGACCAGCTCCGTCATGGCCTGGCGACCGCCCGGCGGGGTTGGTGTACTCCCGGGGACATGCTCAACACGATGCCGCTCGACCGCCTCCTGGAGTGGGCGTCGTGATCCGCCGGGTATACGAGCGCCACCTCGCGCGCCAGCTCGTCGAACTGCCGGACCGGATCTGCGTCCTCCTCTCGGACCACGACATGATCGAGGCGCCTGGCCGGCTCCGCGAGTGCGTCGAGTGGTGCTCCGAGGTCGGCATCGCGGGAGTGATCTTCCACATCTCCACGGGGGACCCCGCCCTCCTCGAGCCGCACCTCCCGGCGATACGCGAGATCGCCCGCATGGCCCACCTCACCCTGCACTACGGCGATCAGACCGAGTCCGCTGGCGAGGGGATGGAGGTGACGGTTGCGATCGGCAAGAGCGGGCGCGAGGAGATCGCCGACTGCATCCGGCGGATGGCGGAGGACGGTGTGGACCCGTCTGCGGTGGATGAGCACACGATCGAGTCGTACCTCACGTTTCCGTACGCCCCCGACCTGGTCATCAAGACCGGTGGCAACCACCTGACCGACTTTCTGATCTGGCAGTCGGTCTACAGCGAACTCTTCTTCTCCGACGTGAACTGGTCGCTCTTCCGACGGCTCGACCTGCTCCGGGCCCTGCGCGATTACCAGTCGCGGGTGCGACGGTTCGGAAAATAGGGGTGGGTCCAGGCGACTAGAGCTCGACCGAGAGGGCGACGATGCCGTTCGGGTCCTTTGTGGAGCCCTGTTTCAGTATCGCCCCGTCCCGCTCGACCCGGACCTCGAGCAGGTCTGCGGTCCCGCCGAGTTTCTGTATGTTGACCGTGACCATCCGTGCGGGCCCGGTAATCGCCCGGCTCTGGGTGCCCCTGCCCGCCACAGGGGTCTCGGTATAGGTCTCGCCCTGCTGGCCGATCGTGCCGGACCAGCCTTCCGCCGATGAGATCACCACCTGGATCCCGGGTGCACTGGAGGGGGTGGCCGGGACGAGCCCCGGGTCGCTGTTGGGCGTTATCGTCGGTGTCGGGACGCTGGTGGTTTCGCTGGCCGACACGGTGGAGGACGTGGTGGGCCGCTGGACGGCGGTCGTCCAGGCGCGGACCGTCGGCACGGCCGCACGGGTCGAGAGCGATGCCACGGTCTGGTTCTCCCCGTCGCCCACAGGACGGGCTGGAGTCGCGATCGTGTGGATCGGCATGCCGGTGAACTTATTTATCCGGTCGGTCTCATTCCCTGCCGCGCCGCCCCCGGGTGGGAAGAGCGCGAAGACGATCAGGGTGAGCAGGATGATCCCGGCGATCGCCAGGATCCAGGAGGGCTTGATCGACCTGCCGAGCGCGGCGGGGTCGAAGATCGGCCCCTTTGCCCGGCCCGGGACACGTTTCCGGCTCCTGCGGGCCCGGTCGGCCTTCTCCTCGTAGTCGCGGGGCACGATGATCGGCCCCTCCTCGACGAGCGCCTCGCGTGAAGGCGGGGCCGGACGCTCGGGTGGGACCGGCAGGACGGGGGGGTCGAGCCAGGGGATGATCGGGTCTTCCACGGTCGGTGCAGGAGGGGCCGGGACCGGTTCGGTCGGTTCTCTCCCAATCGCCCCGGCGTCGGACGTCGCCGGCGTGGGCCACTCGTCGCGTACCCGCCCCCGGTCGGCCGGCCCGGGCTGGCTCTCCCGGACCCAGACCTCCTTCGGGGGGACCATTCGGCGGAGCGCCGCCTCCGCTCGGGTGCGGGACGTAGAGACCTCCTGTTCCGGGGGGCTGGGGGCCACCTCCACCTCTTCGATCGCGAGCTCCTCGAACAGTTCGTCCAGGGGAGCGGGCGGGGCCTCGGCGGCGGCGTCCGGCCAGAGGCCAGGCTCCGTCGCAACGGAGGGCGCCGCCGCGTCGGGCGCGGGGGCCCGGGAGACCGGCGGCACGATCCCGGGTACCGGGAACGGGACCGCATCGCCGGTCTCGCGGACCCGGCGCTGCCGGAGCTCGGTCAGAGGGAGCTGGATCCGCTCTCGCGGACGGTTCGGCCAGGCCGATACCGGGCGCCGTGGCCCGGTGTCGGGGCCCGGTGCACTGTCGGGCGGCGTCGCCACGGGTGCATCCCGGCTCTCCTCCTCACGGCGGAGCTGGGCCCCGCAGCGGGAACAGAACCGGTCCTCCGGGTCGGCGATCTCCGCGCCGCACTGATGACAGAACATGTCCGTGTACTACTATTCTACCCCGACCATGTATTAACCGTGCCGAATAGGGATTCAGGTCCCCGGAACCTGTGCAACCCGCTGGCGATAGACCCGAACAGCCCGGAGGAGGTCGATCTTCCGGAACTGCGGCCAGTAGGGTGCGCAGAAGTACACCGCACACTCGTTCCCGTTCGCCTGCCAGGGCAAAAAGTTCGAGGTTCGGTACTCGTTACCGGTCCGGATGATCAGGTCGACGGGGGGGAGGTCGTCCCCCTCGGCCAGCCGCTCCTCGACGAGAGCCGGCGTGATCTCGTTCGCCGAGACACGGCCCGCGCTCACGTCAAGGAGAAGGCGGCGAGCCGCGTTCACGATCTCGTTTCGGCCGCCGTATGCGAGTGCGATGTTGAGATGGAACCGGGAGTAGCCGGCGGTCCGGGCCTCGGCCTCCCGGATCGCCTCGAGGAGGTCGGGAGGGAGCAGGTTCCGGTCCCCGACCATCCGCACCCGGATGCCGTAACGGTGCACCCGTTCGTCCGCGACGACCGCCATGAACTTCTCGCGAAAGAGGGCGAAGAGCTCGTCGAGCTCGGCCGGCTCGCGGCGGAAGTTCTCGGTCGAGAAGGCATAGAGGGTGATGTGCTCCACGCCGAGGTCGCATGCCCACCCGAGCAAGCGCTCGGTCGTGTCCGCCCCGGCCCGGTGACCGACCCCGGTGTCCGCCCCGAGTTCACGGGCGTACCGCCGGTTGCCGTCCTGGATGATCGCGATGTGCCGTGGGATCGAGGTGCACTGGAACTCGAGGTAGTGCTCGTAGAGGGGCTCGACCAACCGCCGGAATCGCCCGGTCACAGGGGCGTCACCTCCACGATCATGCCGCGGTTCGGGTAGCGCTCGATGACCGCCTTCTCCCCCGCGACGTCGTCCCGGCCCTCGGCGAGCCGCCACCAGGCGAGCTCGAGCCCGTCCTCCTCGACCGCGTACTCGTCCTCTTCCAGCGCGAGGGCGGATACCGCGTCCCCGATGGCCCCGTCCGGACGGAGCCGGCCGTAGACCACGGTGCCGTCATCGGTGCACTCGTCGAAGGGCCGGGCCGTGTTCCGGGCAATCCGGACTAGGCGCTCGCGGAGCTGGACCGAGTCCTTGAACGCGGAGGAGCAGAACCGGACCCGGGGATCGTCCAGCAGGGGCCGACACCATTCCAGGCTCCCGTCGATCGCGTTCCCAACCAACCGGGAAAGCGAGAGCCCGCGTTCACGCATCGCGTCTGCATTCGACTCCCCCCACTCGAGCTCGTTGATGTTGAAGAAATCGACGAGCGAGAGGAGCGGGGCGAGCCCCTCGATGCCGGGGAGGGCCGGCACCTCGACCCCGATTGCGAACCCGAGTTCACGCGCCTCACGGATCGCCCGCGGGTAGTCTGTCTCGAGGATCTGGCTCCAGTCCTCATGCGGGGGGTGGAGCCGGAGTTCGTCCACCAGGCCGACGAGCGGCAGGAGCTCGTCCCGGGTCGGGGCCTGTCCGGTGTAGAGGTGGACCTGGTGGTCCGGGCCGAAGGCCTCCTTGAGGACCCGGCAGAACCGGACCACCCGCCCGGGCTCGAGCAGGGGGTCCCCGCCGGTCACCCCGGTGCCGAGCGCGGACATCGCCCGGGCCTCGGCGAGGAGGTCCTCGTCCGTCGCGACCCCCCGGTCGTTCGCAAAGACCTGGTCGACCCCCTTTCGCTCGGCCGAGAGCGGGCAGTACCAGCAGTCACGGTCGCACCGCCCGGTCACGAAGAGGACCAGCTTGGCGCCCTTGCGGCAGAGCGTGCACCCCGGTGCGATATACCGATCCAGCGCGTCCTCCATCCCTCCGTACGATGGTCGGCCAGGATTATCAGGGTATGTGTCCCGTACCGGCAACGTCATTACCCCCTGTCCCCAAACCTTCACGCTGCATGGCGTTAGGAGACCACGGGCGAAGGCACCGGCGTCCCGTCCCCTCAGGGGATGACGAGCCCCGCCTCTCCCCGATGGCCCTCGCCTTCCTGGCGGTCTTCGTGATCGTCATCGTCGTCGCGATCGGCGCCTCGCTCCTCTTTCTCAACCTCTTTGCCGGGCACGGCCCGGCTCTGGCGATCGAGGTCGGGTACGACGGGTCCACGCTCCGGGTCCATCACGGGGGAGGGATCGAGCTCTCGCCGGGGGACTACCGGCTCCTGGTCGACAGCCGGGACCGCACGCGGGACGCCCGGTTCGAGGACGCAGGGAAGGGCACCAACTTCTCGGTGGGGCGGACCCTGGTCCTCGCGGCGCCGGCGCCCGTCCAGGGCGTCGAGGTCCGGTACGAGGGTGATGCGGGCGCAAAGGTCGTGATCGCCGAGCGGTATGCCGAGGAGTTCGTCCGAACGGGGGAAGACGACCCGTGGGCGATGTCGTTCCCGCCCTCTCCAACCACGACGCCGCGGGCCGCCGAGGTGCCGCCGAAGGAGTACACCTTCCCGCCGGCGCCGGCTCCGAAGGAACTGGCGGAGTCGCCCCGTGCCGGCCATATTTACGTGGCGGCCGCCGACTCGTTTCCTCCTACCTCCGGCGAGGTGCTCCGCTGCGACGGCTCTGCCGACGAGGTCGAGATCGCCGAGGCGCTCAGCCGGGCGGGCACGGTCGAACTCCTGGAGGGGACCTTCCACCTCTCACGCCGGCTCACGCTCCCGGCGTACACGGTGCTCACAGGCCAGGGCAGGGCCCGCACTGTGCTGGAGGTCGAGAACGCGGACGAGCGGTACCAGCCGATCGAGATCGCACAGCCGTACGTGACCGTCCGGGACCTCCGCACGCAGGGACAGGCCTTCTTCCGGATCTCGGCAAGCCACGTCCGGATCCGGGACGTCGTCGCGACCAGCCGCACCCGCGACGGGCGCCTCCTGCCCTCGGGGGGCAACGGGATGTTCTTTGTCTGGGCGGACCGGTCCGATGTCGAGGACGTGGAGTTCCACTCCTGCACCGCCTACGACTGTTCCACCCACGGCTTCAACATGAACCAGGACTTCTCGGACCGCGTCCCGCGCACCACCCGGGCAATCCGGTTCGTGAACTGCTATGCGGCCCTCTGCGGCCACGGCACGGCCGGCGGCTCGCGTTCGCCCTGGATCACCGGCTTCGACCTCCAGGAGAGCCAGGACCTGGTCGACTGCCAGGTGATCAACTGTATCGCGGAGTCGAACTGGGAGTCCGGGTTCCACGCGGAGCCCGGGGCCCGGCTCGACGCGGAGTTGCGCGAGATTGGGCCGCGAACGCGGTGCGAGGGGCTCGTCATGACCAACTGCGTCGCGAAGAACAACGGCTGGCGGAACACGGACCCCGGACGGTTCTTCATGTCGGGGTTCTATGTCCACCGGAACGCGGTCCTCACGGGCTGCCGGTCGATCCACAACCGGAACGCGGGCTTCTACGTCCAGGGCGGCTCGTCGCTCGTCTACGACTCCTGCACGGACGCGGGCTCGACCTACGGCTGGCGGATCATAAAATCGAGCCAGGACATTGAGCTCCGGTCCTGCACCTCGAGCGACGCCCGCACCTGGGCGATCTGGGCGTCCTATGCGAGCCGGCTCAACCTCGCAAACTTCACCCAGGTGCGGACAGCCGGGGCGCGGGGGGTCCAGTCGATCCTGGGGTGGTACAAGAACGACGGCCAGTACGGCCGGCCGGTGACCGACTCCTCCTTCCAGATCACCGTGATCGGGCCGTCGACCCTCGCCCCGATCACCCGCGAGGGCTCGGGGAACCGCTACGACATCGAGCGTGCCGGCGGGTAGATTGAAGTGGCGGAAAGCTCCACTCCTCTGATGATGAGGACCGTCAGCGGGCCGGAAAAACAGGTCTGTTTCGTCTTCGATCTCCACCGGGGCCTCACCCTGAGGGCGTCTCCGCTCAGGGCCCGGTCGCGCCGGGATCCGCTCGACCTCTACTTCGAGACCGACATCGGGCGGGATGTCCGGGACCTCTCGGACCGGGCACTCCTCCCGGCGGCGGAGGCGATCGAGAACGGCCTCGACCAGGGGTTCGCCTGTGCCCTCTCCATCTCGGGCACGCTCGTGGATCTCCTCGAGCGGCACGCGCCGGACACCCTCGCTGCCTTCGCGCGGATCGCCCACCACCCCCGGGTCGAGGTGCTCAGCACGCCGTACCACCACGGGCTCGCCGCCCTCCTCCCGGACACCGGCGAGTTCATGGAAGAGGTGGAGCGCCACCACGAACGGATGGAGGCGGCCTTCGGGGTCCGTCCCGCCGTCTTCTCGCCGCCCGAGCTCTGCGCCAACCGAGCGATGGCCGAAGTCCTCCCCGAGAGCGGGTGCACGGCCCTCCTGACCGAGCCGCGCTGGTGCCTGCCGCGGGACCTGGACCCGACCCTGGTCTACCGCTCCGGTCCCGTCCGGGTGCTGCTGCGCCACTGCTGCCTCTCGGACGACCTCGCCCAGCGGTTCTTCTCCCCTGAGTGGGACCGGTTTCCGCTCTACGCCGAGACCTACGCCGGCTGGCTCGCCCAGACCCCGGGGGAGTGTGTCCTGGTCGGGCTCGACCTCGATCGCCTGGGAGATGGCGGCGGCCTCCTCGCGTTCTTCGACGCCCTGCCCGCCGCACTCGAGGAGGCCGGCGTCATGACGGCCACCCCGTCGGCCGTGCTCGCCTCCCATCCGGTCGAAACCCTGGGCCCCGAGCGCGAGGTGGGGTGGGCCGCCCCCGATGCGGGCGAGTCCTGGCTCGAGACGATCCTCCAGCACTCGGCGGCGAGCGCGCTCGAGCGGGCCGGCACCTGGCTTCCCGAGCGGGAGGTCTGGCGCCACCTTTCCTCCACCGATCACTTCCGGGCGATGGCGATGCGGTCGGGCGGGTGTGGTCGGCGGCAGGGGGTGGTCGACCACCAGGCGACGGTCGAGGCGTTCGGCCGGTTCATGCGTGCCCTCTCCGCCCTCGAGGAGCGGTCGGCGGCCCGTGTCCGGTCCCGCAAGGCGGCCGTGACCCTTCGGACGCTCCCGCCCGAGCTCGCCTTCGCGTTCTCGCGAGACGGTCACCCGGCCGGGTACGCGGCCCATAGCCTGGCCGAATGCCTCGAACAGCTCGGATTCACAGCCGAGGAGGTGATCGCCGGCCATCTCGACCGCCAGGACTTTGCGCACTGGTGCCGGGACGTGCTCGACGACCAGGTCCTCGCCGAGAGGGTGATAGTGTGCCGGAACCGGAACGAGTTACAGGAGACGATGCAGGAACGGATCGACGAACTGGCGCGTCGCAGAAGATCGCCTTCTTCTGCTGGGAGTCCCTCCACGCCGTGAGGGTGGGGGGGCTCGCCCCCGCCGCCACCGAGCTGGCAGAGGCCCTCGCCCAGCGAGGGCACGAGGTGCACTTTTTCACCCGCGCCGCACCGACGACGTCGGGCGACGCCGCCCTGATCAACGGTGTCCACTACCACTTCTGCCGGCCCGAGGGCGAGAACATCGTCGCGTTCTGCCAGTCGATGTCCGGAAAGATGGTCGCGGCCTTCCGCGCGGCCGACGATCCCCCGTTTGACATCCTCCACTTCCACGACTGGCACGCGGTCGAGGCGCTCCACCAGCTCCGCGACCGGGTGACGGTCTTCTCGTTCCACTCCACCGAGTACGGGCGGAACGGCGGCAACTTCGGCGACTGGTGGGAATTCGGGGATATCTCGGGCAAGGAGTGGTACGGGGGGTACGCCTCGACCATGGTGATGACCGTCTCGCGCCACACCCGGACCGAGGTGATGTGGCTGTACGGCGTCCCCGAGTGGAAGGTGACGGTCGTCCCGAACGGAGTGCGGCCCGAGCGGTTCCGAAAGGCGGTCGATCCCGGCGCGGTCAAGATGCGCTACGGTATCCACCCGCTCGCCCCGCTCGTCCTCTTCGTCGGCCGGCTCACCTACCAGAAGGGGCCGGACCTGCTGATCGAGGCGGTCCCCCTGGTCCTCCAGAAGCGCTGGGACGTCCAGTTCATCATGGCGGGCACGGGGCAGATGGAGGCCCACCTCAAGGACAGGGCCCGGGGTCTCCCGGTCCAGTTCCCCGGGTACATCTCGAACGAGGAACATCTCGATCTTTTGAACGCGGCCGACATCGTCGTGATCCCGAGCCGGAACGAGCCGTTCGGCCTGGTCCTGACCGAGGCCTGGTCGGCGGGCCGGTGCGTGGTCGCGACCGATGTCGGCGGCCTCTCGGAGAACATCGACCCGTTCGTGGACGGGATCCGCGTACCGGTCCAGCCCGAGTCGATCGCCTGGGGGATCAACTACGTGATCGACGACCCGAGGACGATCCGCGAGCTCGGCCGGGCCGGCCAGCGCAAGGTCTATGCACGGTTCGACTGGGACCTGGTCACCGACGCGGCGCTCGATGTCTACCGGCGAGCCCGGGCCCTGAAAGGCCGCCAGGGGACCGGATGACCGCGGCGGACGTCCTCCCCCTCGCGCCCCTCACCGAGTACGACCGCCACCTCTTCCGCGAGGGGACTCACGTCGCGCTCGCGGGGGTGCTCGGGGCCCACCCGTGCCGGCACGAGGAAAAAGACGGGACGGCGTTCCGGGTCTGGGCCCCGAACGCGGCCCGGGTCTCGGTGATCGGCGACTTCAATGGCTGGGACGGGACGGCGCACCCGCTCTATCCCGCGGACGACGGCACCGGGGTGCATGCCGGGTTCGTCCCCGGGGTCGGCGTGGGGGAGCGCTACAAGTACCGGGTCGCGTCCTGGTTCGGGGGATACGTCTCGGAGCGGGCGGACCCGTTCGCGCTCGCCGCCGAGCTCCCGCCGGGCACGGCATCGCGGGTGGCCGACCCCGCCCACGCGTGGCAGGACACGGGCTGGCTGGCCGAGCGGGCGGAGCGGCAGGGACGCGCCGCGCCGGTCTCGATCTACGAGCTCCACGCGGGCTCGTGGCGGCGGGACCCGGCCGACCCCTGCCGGCTCCTCTCCTGGCCCGAGCTCGCGGGCCCCCTGGTCGACCACGTGACGGACCTGGGCTTCTCCCACGTCGAGCTCCTACCAGTGATGGAGCACCCGTTCTACGCCTCGTGGGGCTACCAGGGGCTCGGGTACTTCGCCCCTTCGGCCCGCTACGGCACGCCGGAGGAGCTGATGGGGTTCGTCGACACCCTCCACCGGGCCGGGATCGGGGTGGTCCTTGACTGGGTGCCGTCCCATTTCCCGGTGGACGGGCACGGGCTCGCCTTCTTCGACGGGACGCACCTCTTTGAACACGCCCACCCGCTCCAGCGGCTCCACCCCGAGTGGGGCTCGGCGGTCTTCAACCTGGGCCGGAACGAGGTGCGGGCATTCCTCGCCTCATCGGGCCTCTTCTGGCTCGACCGCTACCACGCGGACGGTCTCCGGGTGGACGCGGTCGCCTCGATGCTCTACCTCGACTACTGCCGGGAACCGGGGGAGTGGATCCCGAACGTTCACGGCGGGCGAGAGCACCTGGAGGCGGTCTCGTTCCTCCGTGCCCTGAACGAGGCGGCCCACGCCCGCCACCCGGGGGTATTGATGTGCGCCGAGGAGTCGACGGCCTGGCCGCTGGTTACCCGCCCACCGTCCGTGGGCGGGCTCGGCTTCTCCCTGAAGTGGAACATGGGCTGGATGCACGACACCCTCCACTACTTCTCGCGCGACCCGATCCATCGCCGGCATCACCACGACGAGATCACCTTCGCGATCCTCTACGCGTGGAGCGAGGACTATATCCTCCCGCTCTCGCACGACGAGGTGGTGCACATGAAGGGCTCGCTCCTCGGCCGAATGCCCGGGGACGACTGGCAGCGGCGTGCGAACCTCCGTCTCCTCCTCGCGCACCAGTTCACCCATCCCGGGAAGAAGCTCCTCTTCATGGGCGGCGAGTTCGGCCAGGAGGCCGAGTGGGCCCACGATCGCTCTCTCGACTGGCACCTGCTCGAGGACGAGCGGCACGGGGGCCTCTACCGGTTCACCCGGGACGCCGCCCGGCTCTACCGCGACCTGCCGGCGCTCCACGCGCGGGACCACGACCCCTCGGGGTTCCGGTGGGTCGTGGTCGGGGACCGCGACCAGTCGGTCTTCGCCTATCTCCGTTCTGGACCGGGGCCGGACGACCAGGCCCTCGTGGTGCTGAACGCGACCCCGGTGGTCCGGAACGACTACCGGGTCGGCGTGCCCCGACCCGGGCGATGGACCGAACGCCTCAACAGCGACGCCCTCACCTACGGCGGCTCAGGGGTCGGCAACCTCGGGGGGTGCGCGGCGGAGCCGGTGCCGGCGCACGGCCTCGAGGCATCGCTCCGCCTCACCCTGCCCCCTCTCGCCTGCCTGGTGCTGACGCCGGAGGAGCCTTGACGGACCGGGCGGTCTGCATCCACGGCCACTTCTACCAGCCTCCGCGGGAAGACCCCTGGCTGGAGCAGGTGGCGCTCCAGCCCACCGCCGCCCCGTTCCTCGACTGGAACGAGCGGGTGACGGCCGAGTGCTACCGCCCCTTCACGGCGGCCCGCCTCCTCGTTCCGGACGGCCGGGTCGAGTCGGTCGCCAACCTCTACAGCCGAATCTCGTTCAACATCGGCCCGACTCTCTTCTCCTGGCTCGAGCGACACGCCCCCGACGTCTGCGCCGCCGTCCTGGAGGCGGACGCGGCCTGCCTCGCCCGCTGCGGGCACGGGGCAGCGATCGCGCAGGGCTACCACCATGCAATCCTCCCGCTCGCGGACCGGCGGGACTGCGAGACCGAGGTGGCGTGGGGCGTGCGCGACTTCGAGGTGCGGTTCGGCCGGCCGCCCGAGGGTTTCTGGCTCCCCGAGATGGGGGTCGACGTCTCGACCCTCGAGACTCTCGCCGCCCACGACATCCGGTTCACGGTCCTCGCCCCGCAGCAGGCCGCACGGGTGCGGGTGCCCGGCGGGGACTGGCGCGTCGTCGACCCCCTCTCGCTCGACCTGAACCGGCCCTATGCCTGCCCGCTCCCGTCGGGGCGGTCGATTGCCGTCTTCTTCTCGAACGCCGGGGTGGCGCACGACCTCGCGTTCGGCGACCTCCTCTCGAACGGGGACCGGTTCGCGGACCGCCTCCTGGCCAGCTTCACCCCCGTTGACCGGGACCAGCTCGTCTCGGTTGCGCTCGACGGCGAGACCTTCGGCCACCACCAGACGTTCGGCGAGATGGGCCTCGCCCGGGCCCTCCGGGACCTGGACGCCCGTGCCGACCTCCGGGTGACCGTCTTCGGCGAGTTCCTGGATCAGCACCCGCCGGCGCTGGAGGTGGACATCCGGGAGCCGACCTCCTGGTCCTGCGCCCACGGGGTGGAGCGCTGGCGGGCAGACTGCGGCTGCGCGTCGGGCCTCCACCCGGGCTGGTCCCAGGCGTGGCGCTCCCCGCTTCGGGCGGCACTCGAGGCACTCCGCGACACCCTCAGGCCCGCGTTCGAGGCGGAGGGTGCCCTCCTCTTTCACGACCCGTGGGCGGCCCGGTCCTCCTCGGTCGACCTGGTCCGCGATCTCTCCGGCGCGGCGCGGGAGGCGTTCTTCGCGCGGCACGCCGCCCGCCCCCTCTCCCCGGATGAGGAGCGGCGAGCCCTTCTCCACCTGGAGCTCCAGCGCCACCTGCTGATGTCGTTCACCTCCTGCGGCTGGTTCTTCGACGACATCGCGGGGCTCGAGCCGGTCCAGGTGCTCCGGTACGCGGCCCGCGCCTGCCAGCTGGCCCGTCTCCTCGGGCTTCCGGACCCCGAGCCGGCCCTTGTCGCCGCCCTCGCGGGGGCACGGGGCAACACCCCCGAGGGGCCGGACGGTGCCGCCGTCTGGCGCGACCAGGTGGCGCCGTTCGTCCTGGACTGGCCACGCCTTGCCGCCCACTTCGCGGTCGAGACCCTCTGGGTCGAGGGGCCGTGCACGTTCCAGGACGGGCAGTACACGGTCACCTGCGAACGCTGCGACCGTGCACAGGAGAGCCAATACCGTTTCGCGTCCGGCACGGCGTCCATCACCGCAGCCCGAACCCGGGAGTCCCGGTCCTTCTCGTTCGGCGTCCTGATCGGCCGGGACGGGGCGGTTCGCGTCGGTATCGGCGAGGACCCCGGCGCAGGTTGCCCGTCGCCCGACGACCTGGAACGGGCATTCCCCGACCACCTCTTTCCCACGGGGGCGCTCTCGCTTCGCGAACGGCGGGCCCTGTACGACCGGTTGATGCGCGTCGCCACCGACGAGACAGCCGTCGCCGCTGCCGGCTGCGCGGAGGACCGGCGCCCTCTCCTGGCGGCGCTCGTTTCGCTCGGGCTCGCTCCCCCACCGGGGTTCGCCGCCCCCGTCGGCCTCGCCCTCGAGCGCGAGCTCGCAACGCTTCTTGCCGAGGATCCGCCGGACGCAGCTCGCTGTGCGCTCGCCGCTGCCGATCTCGCTCGCCTTCCCGGGCTCTTCGACACCCCCCGTCTTGCCCGGGCGCTCGAGTCGGCGCTTTTTCGCCTGTTCGCCCGGGCGCAGGAGGAGTACCCGGCGGTCGCCTCCCTGGAGGCCGTCGCCGGAATCCTCGACGCCCTGCGCCCGCTCGGCCTCGAGCCCGACCGCTGGCGCCTCCAGAACCTTTACATCGGTATATCGCAGCAATACTGGGAACAGATGGGCACACGGGACCTCGCAGATGCGCCACCGGGACGGGACCACGGCGCGTGGACCGCCCGCTTCTCTTCTCTCGCCGGGTACCTCGGGGTGTACCTGCCGTGAGTGACACCACCCCGTCCTCGCCGGCGGCGACACGCGGGTGCGGGGTACTCTGCCACATCACGTCCCTCCCCTCCCCGTTCGGCTGCGGGGACCTCGGCCCCTGGGCGCACCGGTTCGCCGCCCTGCTCGCCGCGGGGGGCCAGGCGAACTGGCAGGTGCTGCCCCTCAACCCGACCGAGCCCGGGCTCGGTAACTCACCGTATGCGAGCCCGTCCGCGTTCGCCGGCTCCACCCTCCTCATCAGCCCCGAGTTCCTGGTCGAGGACCGGTACCTCGACGCGGACGACCTGACGCCGCTCCCGCCGTTCCCCGACGACCGGGTCGACTATCCGGCCGTGATCGCGCACCGCACACCCCTGCTTGATCGTGCCGCCGACCGCCTTCTCGCCGCGCCGCCGCCGGCGTTCCACGCCTTCCCGGAGGAGGCCGGCGCCGGGTGGCTCGACGACCACTGCCTCTTCGCCGCCTGCCGGGAGCACTGCGGCGGCCGCCCGTGGTACGAGTGGCCCGACGACCTTCGCCTGCGCGACCCCGCGGCGCTTCTCGGGGCACGCGACGACTTCACCGTCCGTTACGATCGCGAGCGTGCCCTGCAGTTCCTCTTCTTCGACCAGTGGGCCCGACTCCGCCGGCACTGTGCCGGGCTCGGCGTCCGGCTGATCGGCGACCTCCCGATCTACGTCCCGTACGACTCGGCGGACGCCTGGGCCCACCCCGAACTCTTCAAGCTCGACGCGGACCGCCGGCCCCTGCTGGTCGCCGGCGTCCCCCCAGACTACTTCTCGGTCGAGGGGCAGCGGTGGGGCAACCCCGTCTACGACTGGGAGGCGCACCGCCAGGACGGCTATGCCTGGTGGCTCGCCCGGTTCCGCCACCTCGCCCGGCTCTTCGACGTCGTCCGGATCGACCACTTCTGCGGCTTCGTCGAGTACTGGGAGATCCCGGCGTCCGAGCCGACCGCTTGCCGCGGCTCCTGGCAGCCCGGCCCGGGGCTCGACCTCTTTGCCCGCGTCCAGGGTGCCCTGCCCCACCTTGCCCTGGTCGCGGAGGACCTGGGCCACGTCACCCCCGCGGTGGACGCCCTTCGCGACGCCC
>JBFXGJ010000032.1:0-24076 GCA_050178135.1 Methanoregulaceae archaeon
GACGGGTAGCCCGAATCGTAGAACCTAGCGACGTGGAACTGCGAAAGAACCGTGGCATATCCGCCGATGTGATCGGCGTGCGCATGGTTGGCCACCGCCGCGTCGATCGAGGCGACTCCCCGCGACCGTAGCGCGGAGACGACGGTATCGCCAGCGTCGCTGTCGCCGGCGTCCACGAGCATGGTCTTGCCGCCCAGCGACTGGATCAGGATCGAGTCGCCCTGGCCGACGTCGAGGACAGAGACCCGGAGCGTGCCGTCGCCGGCAGGCACCGCTCGACCGTCTGCCCGCCGAGGTCCACGTTCCCACGCGACGGCTGATAAATCTCGATAAGATCCTCGAGGCGGTCCGTCACGATCACGATCCGGTTGCCGGCCATCGCGTACCCTCTTGCCCGGTACCGCTTCACGTCCTCAACGTGCGAAGGCGCGGTGACGTACTCAAGCCGCTCGGTAATTCCCAGCAACACGGGCCGACCGGTGTCGCGAAAAAACGAGGTCAGAGGTGGTTGAAGAGCCAGACGATGTCCGCGAAGTCGATCCGACCGTTCCCGTTGACGTCGTCGGACAGATAGCCGGCGGACAAGCGGCGGGTCCGGAATACACTCCGCCGTTCACATGGAGGATGGGAGGGCACGCGTCCACTCATGGGGATTACCGTTATCAGGGTCCGAACGCCACCCGAGAGCATGGCACCAGCAGAAGATTCGGGATCTACGGTCCGCAGCCCGAACGGGGATCGGCGCCGTGGGGGACGCCGTGCGAACAGGGGAACAGGGAGATGGAGGCGCGAAGGATGATGTGGACGGAGATCGAGATTTCGACCAGCTCCAGAAATCAGCTCGTCGATATCACCGGCGCGCTGGCGGACGAGGTCGCCAAGAGTGGCGTGGAGAACGGCACCTGCCACGTGTATATACCGCACACGACCGCAGGCGTAACGATCAATGAGAATGCTGACCCTGACGTGGCTCGGGACATCCTTGTCGGCCTCGCCCGACTGGTCCCCGCCCAGGGCGACTACCGGCATGCCGAGGGGAACTCCGACGCCCACATCAAGTCCTCGCTGGCGGGCTTCTCGGCCATGGTTCCGGTCATTGACGGCCGACCCGCACTCGGCACATGGCAGGGGGTCTATCTCTGCGAGTTCGACGGCCCTCGGCGGCGGCGGGTGTTTATCGGGGTTGCCGGAGCTGAGGAGAGGGACCGACCCCCGTCTTGAACGCGGGCCCTGCCTCAGAGGTGGTTGAAGAGTTAGACGACGCCGGCGAAGTCGATACTGTCGATCACCGGCATCGTCCCCGGGCCGGCTGCGTCGACCATGTGCCTGGCCCAACCACTGCGGCAAGCAACCCCACGCCCAGTTCCTATCGACGGGCTCGCGGAGTATCATCGACGGACTCGAGCAGTATCGCCTTCACCCGTTTCCCGATCCATGACGGCGGGATCAGGACATGGGCAGAGTTCCCCTGTCTGGTTGCCTTCTTCTCCACGACGTCGTACCCCGTCAACTCGATCCGCATCGGCTCCATAACCATAGGTCGCGTTCTGAATGCATAATAGATCTGTGATGTTCGATCATTGTTCAATCGCCTCCGTCGTATCTTATATTTTCATTCGAACAATGTTCATACATACGCCGGCAATGAAGGCTATCGAGAGGCGTCCTGTCTCTCTTCCGATCGTTCGACACCCCGCCCGACGCTGGATGCTGGGGCTTCGCGACCGGTGACGCTCGGGCCGGCACAATCCCGACCGTGCCTATTTGATCTCGACCCGTTCGCCCGTGATCATGAAGACCGTCGCCTCGGCGATCGTGCAGGCGTGGTCGGCCGAACGCTCGAGGTATCGAGCGACCATGACGTAGTTTGCGCAACGTGTGATCGTGGTCGGGTCCTCGAGCATGTAGGTGACGCACTCGCGAAAGATGGAGTACCCGAGCGCGTCGACCTGATCGTCTCGGGCGGAGAAGTCCTCGATCCTCTTCAGATCGCCGGCCTCGAACGCAGCAAGCGCGTCAACGATCATCGCCTCGGCGGACCGGGCCATGTGCGGGATCGACAGGTGGCCGGAGAGCGGGGCCGTGCCGGAGAGGTAGCCGACGACCGTCGCGATGTCCTTGCCGTACCGGCCGATGCGCTCGAGCGCTGCCGCAACCTTGAGGCAGGAGACTACGGTCCGCAGATCCCTCGCGAACGGCTGATACAGGGTCAGGATCTCGTAGGCGTGGTCCTCGACCCGGTGCAGCCGGTCACGGAGCTCGGCCTTCCGAGCTGTTACCGACCTGGCGATCGCGAGGTCCTGATCGACCAGGGCTCGGATCGCATCTGCCATCATTCCGCGCGCAAGCTCGCTCATCTCGAGCGTCTCCTTACGGAGGGATATGAGTTCTGTCTCGAACTTTTCGGTCATCCAAATCTCCCGGTGATGTACCGCTCGGTCAGCTCCTCTTTCGGGGCCTCGAAGACCTGGAGGGTCTCGCCGAACTCGACGAGCTCCCCGAGGTACATGAACCCGGTGAAGTCGCTGACGCGGGCAGCCTGCTGCATGTTGTGGGTCACAATGATCACGGTGTAGTGGTGTGCAAGGTCGTCGATAAGGTCCTCGATCTTCGCCGTCGCAATCGGATCAAGAGCCGAACAGGGCTCGTCCATCAGGATCACATCAGGCTCGACTGCGAGGGTCCGGGCAATGCAGAGTCGCTGCTGCTGTCCGCCCGAGAGGCCAAGGGCTGAATCCCCGAGCCGGTCCTTCACCTCATCCCAGAGGGCGGCTCGCTGAAGCGAGCGTTCGACGATCGCGTCGAGTCGCGCCCGGTCCTTCTCGCCGTGGACCCGGGGGCCGTAGGCGACGTTCTCGTAGATTGTCTTCGGAAATGGGTTCGGCTTCTGGAAGACCATGCCGATCCGTTTCCGGAGCTCCACCACGTCGTATGCCGGAGCGTTGATATCCACGCCGTGGTACGAGACGGTGCCGCCGATCCGGCAGTCCGGGACCAGGTCGTTCATCCGGTTGAAACACCGGAGCAGGGTCGACTTGCCGCATCCAGACGGCCCGATCAGGGCCGTAACGTGCCGGGCGGGAATCGAGACCGAGACGTCACGAAGTGCCTGACTCGGCCCATACCAGAGGTCGAGTTTCTCGGTCGTGATGATGAGTTCGGGAATGGTTGCCATTTACAGCCTCAACGTTGTGTGGTAACGGTTCCGGACCGCGATCGCGACCGCGTAGATAGCGACGACGAGAAGGATCAGGACGAGCGCCGTACCATACTTGTTGGTCTCCGAACCGGGCACGTTCGTCGCCAGGATGAAGAGGTGGTACGGGAGGGCCATGACCGGGTCGAAGACAGAGTCCGGGAGATACCGCTGCGAGAAGACAACGGCCGTGAAGAGGATCGGGGCCGTCTCGCCGGCCGCGCGGCCGATCGAGAGGATCGTACCCGTAATGATCCCGGGAGCGGCCGGGGGAAGCACGACCCGGCTGATCGTCTGCCACCGGGTCGCACCGAGCGCGAGGGACCCCTCTCGCAAGGACTGGGGTACATTCTTCAGCGCCTCCTCTGTGGTACGGATGATCGTCGGCAGGACCATCAGGCCGAGCGTGATCTGGCCCGCGAGCATGGAGACGCCGAGGCCGAGGAAGAGGACGAGGAAGGCGAAGCCGAAGAGGCCGAAGACGATCGAGGGGGTCCCGTTCAGGAGGTCGACCCCCGAACGAATCGTTCGGGTCAGGAGGCCCTCGCGCTGGTACTCGACGAGATAGATCGTGGCGCCAACCCCGAAGGGCAGGGCGAACGCGATCGAGCCGGCGACGAGGCAGAGGGTACCGACGATCGCGGGGAATATCCCACCCTCGCGCCCGAGATCCCTCGGCGACGAGGTCAGAAACTCCCATGAGAGGGCAGGGAGGCCCTTCGAAACGATATCGAAGAGGATGATCGCGAGGACCAGGAGGACGGTGCCGACGGCCGCGTACAGGAGGAGGAACGCGAGCTGCTGGCTTTGTGCCCGTGGTAGGCGGGGGACCGCGAGAGCCAGGACGGCCATGAAGAGGAGAGCGGCACCTGCGTAGAGGCTTCCCCCAATCGAACCGATCACGGCCGCAATGAGGAGCGCTGCGAGGACGATCGGTGCTTTCGCCGTCACGGGATGTCCCGCGATCGGTCCGAGCAGGGAGCGGCCTGAACGCCCCGTCGCCTGAACGTTCAGACTTTTGAGGATCCTCGACGCACCGAGGTTGACGATGAGGGTGATCACGAGCAGAACGGAGGCGACAGCGAAGAGGGCGTGGTAGTGTACAGAGCCGATCGCCACCTCGCCCATCTCGATGCCGAGGGTCCCGGTCAGGGTCCGCACGGGCGAGAGGACGTTCGTGATCGGCGACGGAATGATCGCGGCGTTGCCTGTCACCATCAGGACCGCCATGGTCTCGCCGATGGCGCGGCCCATGCCCAGGATGATCGCGGCCGTGATCCCGGAGAACGCGGCCGGCACGACCACCTGCCGGATCGTCTGCCACCGCGTCGCCCCGAGGGCGAGCGACCCTTCGCGGAACTCGCGGGGAACGCTGCTGATCGCGTCCTCTGAGACCGAGATGATTGTCGGGAGGGCCATGATCCCGAGCAGGATCGAGCCGGCCAGCATCGACTCGCCCGATGGCGCATCGAACGTGACACGGAGCCATTCGACCAGGACGACCAGGCCGAAGAACCCATAGACGACCGAAGGGATGCCTGCGAGGAGCTCGACTGCCGGCTTGACCAGGACCTGTACCCGGCGCGGAGCGAGCTCGGAGAGATAGATGGCTGTGGCGATCGAGAGGGGCACGGCAACGACCATCGCTCCGGTCGTGACGAGCAGGGTGCCGACGATCAGGGGGAGGATCCCGAAGACTGGGGGGTCGAAGGTCGGATTCCAGGTATCCCCGGTGAGGAACGGCCAGATCCCGTACTGGTTGAAGAGCGGGAGACCGTCCCAGATGAGATAGAGCAGGATGAAGCCGACCGTTCCAACGGCGAAGAGGGCGCAGAGAAGCCAGATGATGGAGATGGCCGATTCCCGGTCCATCGTCCGCCGGGTCACTCGAGGTCCTTCGGCAACCGAAGAAGTCTGCGGCATACGAAGAAAGAAGAAAGATGGTTGGGATTGTCCAGGAGGACGGCTCATACCGTCCTGGTGATCGAGACGAACCCTTCTTCCTCGACGATCTTCTGCCCTTCAGGGCTGAGCGTGAAGTCGATGAAGTCCTTCGCAAGGCCGGTTGCATCGCCGTTCGTCACGTAGTAGAGATTCCGGGCAAGCGGGTAGGTGCCCTTGATCACGTTCTCGATCGTGGGCTCCACGTCGGTGCCGTTGACCGTGAGGCTCAGGGGCTTGACCGTGGCGTCGACATACCCGAGGCCGACGTAGCCGATTGCACCGGGGTTTGGACCGATCGATGACTGGATCGCGCCGTTCGAGTTCTTCTCGAGCATCGCCTTGGTGGTCGCGTCCTTGCCCATGACCTTCTCGGTGAAGAACTCGCGCGTGCCCGAGGCCGAGTCGCGGCCGATCACGACGATAGGCTGGGCCTTTGCCCCGACGTCCTTCCAGTTCACGGTCTTGCCGGTGTAGATGCTCTTGATCTGCTCGACCGAGAGTTTGGTCACATCGTTCGTCGGGTGGACGATCATCACGATGCCGTCACTCGCCATCGGGATCGCCTTGAGGCTCCCGAACTTCGTCTTCTCAGCGTCCTTGAGCTCGCGCGAGGACATGCCGATCTCGGCCGTCTTCTCGCCGGCCGACTGCACGCCCACACCCGAGCCGCCGCCCGAGATCTGGACATCGGCGTTCTTGTTCAGCTCCATGAACCGCTCGGCGAGTTTCTGCGCAATCGGCAGGACCGTGGTCGACCCTGTCACGGAGATCTTCCCTGAGGACGTCCCCGGGACATACGAGGAGCCGGTGGTCGTGGTCGTCACCGCCGAAGCGGCCGTCGTGACCGGGGTTCCGGCAATGGTCGCCGGGGCGGTCGTGGTCAGGGTCGTGGGCGAGGTGGTAGGTGCGGCCGTCGGGGTGGGGGTGGCCGAACCACCGCTGCCGGTGCAGCCCGCGACGAGCAGCGCCCCGATGAGGACCAGGGCCGTCGCCAGCATGGCAATTGTGATCTTGGAGTGATTCGCTGACATGTGCTGAGGAATCATAGGCCGGTGACGGATATACAGATGTTCGACATAAAATATAGATATATATGGAAAACATAGAGGGAACGAACATGATATGTCGGGCCTGAAGCGTTCTGGTACAGGGGAGCTCATGGACATCAGACGTGTACAGATAACCGGAGGATCGTCGTTCGTCGTTACTCTCCCCAAGGAGTGGACGACGGCCCAGAAGGTCAAGAAGAACGATCCGGTCAGGATGATCACTCAGGCGGACGGTACGCTTCTAATCACGGCGAATCTCTCGGAGGACCTGATATCACGGGTCCGGACGATGGACGTCAGCTCATGCACAAGTGCCACGTTTCTCTTCCGTTCTTTGATTGGAATCTATATCGCCGGTTATTCTGAAATCACGATCTGTTCGAATTCACGTCTGCCCCCGTTCGTCAGGGGCGTCGTGCGCAACTTCACGCAGATGACGATCGGCCAGGAGGTGATGGAGGAGAACGACACGACGATCCGCATCCGGGACCTTCTCAACCCGAGTGAGCTCTCGTTCCAGAAAACGCTCAAGCGCATGTACGTGATTTCACGGTCCATGCACGAGGATGCCATCGGTGCGGTGCAGTCACAGGATTCGGCGCTCCTGTCAAACGTGATCGCCGAGGACCGGGACGTCGACCGGCTCCAGTGGCTGGTCGCCAGGCAGACGAACATGGTCCTACGGAACACAATCCTCTTGCGAAGGGCAGGGCTTTCTCCCGTCGCGATTGTGAGTCATGCGATCGTCGCACGGATCATCGAACGGATCGCAGACCACGCCGTCCGGATCGCTACCAACGGTACCACATTCCTCGATCACCCGCTCCACCCGGAACTAGCCGCTCGGCTACAGGCGGCGAGTGCCTTCTCGCTCGAGGTGTTCGATAGGGCGATCGGCTCGTTCTTTTCGCATGACATGAAAATCGCAAATCAATCGATCGAGGACGTGCAGCGGGCCGAAGCCCTCTGCGAGGAGCTGCATGCCCTGGCCCTCTCCTTTCCCACCAAGCCTGCGGTTGCGCTCGGGTATATCGCTGAGTCCATCCGGCGACTCGGGGAGTACTCGGGGGACATCGCCGAGATTGTGATCAACGACGCCGTCGAGAAGGAGTCCTAGGCGACACGGAGCCTCTCGAAGCGGATGGGATCGGGGCCATCAGGAGACCGATGCCCGGCTGGAGGGGCCGAAGACCTGGATCCGGTTATTGCCCGTGTCCGCCACGTAAATCCGCCCGGCAGTGTCTACGGCCACTCCACGAGGATCACTGAACTCACCCTCAGCGGATCCGAACCGGCCCCATGCCGTAACGAAGCTCCCATCGGGTGTAAAGACCTGTACCCGGTCGTTCCCCGAGTCGGCCACGTAGACAAAGCCGTCCGGGCCCACCGCGATCCCGTAGGGGGCATAAAACCGTCCGATGTCTGATCCCCGACTGCCCCAGGCGGCGACGAAGACTCCTCGCGACGAGAACTTCTGGATCCGGAAGTTGCTCGTATCCGCGACGTACACGGCGCCCGCGACGTCGACTGCAATCGCCCGAGGGGACTTGAACTCCCGGTTGCTCGTTCCCCTGCTCCCCCACGCGGAGATGAAGGCCCCATTCGAGCTGAAGACCTGGATACGATGGTTCTCCGTGTCGGCGACGTACACCGTTCCTCCCCTGTCCGTCGTGATCCCACGGGGATACCTGAAATGGCCGTGCTCCTCGCCGTTGGCGCCCCAGACGGTGACCGGTGACCCGGTCGCCGTGAATTTCTGGATGCGGTCGTTGTCCGAATCGGCCACGTAGATCGCCCCTGTTCCGTCCACAGCGACGCCTCCTGGATACGTGAACCGGCCGTCGCACTGGCCATTGCCGGTGAGGGTCGTGATGGGGACACCATCCGGTGTGAAGGACAGGACTCGATCATTGTTTGAATCGGCCACATACACCGTCCCGGCCGGATTGACGGCAATACCCCCGGGGTATCGCAGGTGTCCATCGCACTTCCAGCACGCGAGGATCTCGAACGGGTCGGATCGGTGCTCATTTGTCGCGGTCGTCGTGGGCGCCGATCGCAGCACGGCAATCATCTCGTGCAACTCGTCCCGTGTGATCTCGCCCCGGGCATACCGCACGCGGACGATTGTGATCGGGTCGGATGCCAGTTCGGTGGTGTGATGTGGCTGATGGAGACGATTGCGGATCATGTCACGTCCTATTCGATGGTCCTGTGCCTGGTTCTGCTGTCTATCTGGCGGGTTCCGGTTTCTCGGTTACCCCGAGGCGGCGCTGATCTCCGCGATCGAGAAGTACCCGATCTCATCAAAGGCGTATGTTGCCTCGTCGGACTGGGCGAAGGCGATGAATCGAGCGACGGGCGGCGAGGGCTCGCCGTCTGTCAGGTACGCGAGCGGACGTGTAAGCCGCTCGATGTACGCCCCGTTCCGGCCATCGGGGTGTGCGAGTTCGTCGAGGATCGCCGCGCGGATCACAGAGGTATTCCTGGGTAGTGGTTCGCTGTCGGCTGTGTCGACAATCCGGAGGATCTTGACTCCGGGATCGCCTTCTGCATACCCGATGTCGACGAATCCGATCGCGTTCGAACTCTGCTTGACGAGCTCGAGGACGGCTGCATTCGATGGGCCGGCCAGCACCTCGATCACCCCCGATACGCCCCGGTCGTGGGCTTTGAACCCAGCATCGACCGACGATGTCGACGAGCCGAATAACCACTGCGCAAAGATCTCCTCCGTACCGGAAGGATCGATTCGCTGGACCACGGCCTGCACATGGCCGACTCCGGTGAGGGTCGATATGTCTGTGCTCCGGTTGTCGTAGAGCGCCCTGACCTCGTCTGCCGTCACCTGGTCCGCCGGAAAGTCGTGGCTCGCAATTAGCACCACGGCGCTTCCACCGATCCGATGGACCCGGAGATCCGGATACCGGGCCTGCTCGCCGGCGTCTAGGGGTCGTGAGGTCGCCCCGATCTCGACAGTGCCTTCTCCCCCCTGTCGAATCCCGCTGCCCGAGCCCCCGCCCTCGACCAGGACCTTCGTCCTCGGCTCGATCTTCATGAACATGCCGGCCAGGATCTCCGAGACGGGCTGAACCGTGGTCGAACCGGCGATTCGGATCGTGTGCTCCTGGCTCACCACATTGGAGACCGGACCTGAAGGTCCGACTGGTAAGTTCATCAGTACCAGGGCCGCGATAAGGCCAGCCCCGGCAATGGTCACCACGAGCACGATCAGATACTCAACCGAAAGCCCGGCCGAATCCATATCCTCTGGAGTATACCTCTTCATACCCTTCGATCCAATGGGGGCGGGTTGGAAATATTGAGTAATAGGCTTTTCCACAATTTTTTCCATTCGTCTATAGTGATATCATATATGTTGTGTTGGGGTTCACTGGCAAAATATGGAAATTACCGGCGTATTTTTGGATTCTGCTGAAGAATTTTTGGTTTTTTCTATTTTTGTATTTTATTGAGATAATTCTTTAACTATTGTGTTCAGACTGAATTATAGGTATTTTTGATGGAGCATCTTGCGTCGGCGATACATTCAAAAGACCTGGGGACCCCGTCGCCTCCCGCCACTCGCCTCGATTCCTTCATAGCAGCACGCCCCGTATCGCTTCGGACACGGACGCTGATCACAATCTCGGCCATCTCTGTGTCGCTGACCCTCATCCTCTTCCTCTTTGCGCTCGTTTCGGTCGATGGGGGATATACCACCCTCGAGAATGATCAGGTGGCCCAGGACGTGGGGAGGGCCGAGAACGCGATCGACGGGGAGGTGGCGCGGATTGTCGCTATCGCTGGTGCCTGGGGGAGTGCGCCCGAACTGGTCGCGTTCATGCGCACCCATGATACGACTCTGCTCGACCGCGCGTATCCCGACGACCGCTTCTCGGCATCCGAGATCAACATCATGCTCCTCCTCGACTCTGACGGCCGCGTGGTCGAGCACCGGTACGTGAACCTCGAGTACGGCCACCGGATGCCGACGCCGAAAAGTCTCCTCGCCCAGCTCGCCGGTCATCCGCGTCTCGTCAATCGGACGCCGGGGGGTGCATCCGCGAGCGGCCTCATCGAGCTCTACTCCGGTCCAATGATGCTGGCTGCGCAGGCGATCCAGGGGGATGCCTCCGGGTGCGGCACGATCATCCTCGGCCGATACCTCGACTCGGTCGAGATCGCCCAGCTCTCGGCCAGGACAGAGCTCCCGTTCACGGTCACGCCGCTCAACGGCAAGGCGATGAACCCCACTCTCTCATCGGCCGTCGAGCGGCTCAAAGGGGGAGAGGCAGCGGTCGTGATGCCGGTTGACAACGAGCTCATCCGGGGATACGGCCTGCTCTCCGACCTTTCGGGAGTCCCGGTCCTCGCACTGACGATCGAAGAAGGGCGCGGGATTCACCAGCGAGGCCAGGCGAGCCTTGGGTACCTCCTCCTCTCCCTCCTTCTCATAGGGCTCGTCTTCGGCGGCATGACTATGTTCTTGCTCGAGCGCACGGTCCTGTCGCGCCTTGCCGTGCTCGCTACCCGGATCACCACGATCACTCAGAGCGGCCGCCTCTCCTCGAGGATCGCGTTCGAGGGGTCCGATGAGATCGCCTCGGTTGCCGGCCGGATCAACGACATGCTCGGTTCGCTCGAGCGGTCCCAGGCCCTGATCCGGGCACACCAGGAGCGGTACGGCCGGCTCGTCGAGGAGTCGCGGGACCTCTTCTTCACCATCGATTCCGCAGGGCGACTCACGGCCGTCAACCGGACGGCCGAGTCCCTGACTGGGTATGACCGGGCGGCGCTCATCGGCCGTGACCTCTCGGTCCTCTTTGCAGAGGACGATCAGCCGACCGTCCGGTCCTGGCTGGCGGCCATCCACACCCATGAGGGTCATCATGCCGGATTGGCCCGGATCATCACCCACGATGGGATTGAGCGGCTGATCGAGGTTCGCGCCCAGCCCGAGTTCGACCTCGCCAGGCACCGGCCGATCGGGATCTTCTGCGTCGCCCGGGACGTCACCGAACGAGAGCTGGCCCGGGCCGAGCTGGCCCGCCATCGCGACCGGCTCGAGGAGATCGTTGACGAACGGACTGCGCAGCTCGCGGAGGAGGTCGCGGTGCGTCGTGGGGCAGAACGTTCGCTCGCAGAGCAAAAGGAGCGCCTGGCCGTCACCCTCGCCTCTATCGCAGACGGGGTGATCACGACCGACACCGACGGCTGCGTCACCCTGATGAACGCCGTGGCTGCGTCCCTGCTCGGTATTTCGGTCGAGGAGGCCCTTGGGCGCCCGATCGGAGAGGTGCTCCGGCTGGTCGACACGGTGCGGCGAGAGCCCATCGAGACCCCGGCTCGCGAGGTGCTCCTCCGCGGCGAGGTTGTCGAGCACGCCCACGGGCTGGGGCTCCGTGATCGGGACGGTTCCGAACGTCCGATCGTCCTCTCAGCCGCTCCGATCGAAGACGAGGAGCGCCACCGGTTTGGCGCGGTGCTCGTCTTCCGGGATATTACCGATCGACTCCGGTTCGAGGAGGAGCAGGCCCGCACCCAGCGCCTCGAGTCGCTCGGGGTCCTTGCAGGCGGGATTGCGCACGACTTCAACAATATCCTGACGGCGATCACGGGAAACCTCGCGCTGGCGAAGCTCGATGTCGATCCCGATCACCCTGTTTTTGGCTGTCTCGAGGACGCGGAGGCGGCGACGATGCGTGCCCGTGAGGTCACGCGCCAGCTTATCACCTTCGCGAAGGGCGGGGCACCGGTCAAGCGAACGGTCGTCATCGGCGAGCTGGTCCGTGAGACGGCCGCATTCGTCGCACGGGCGACCCGGTCAAAGCTCGAGTTCGATCTCCACGATTCACTCTGGTCTGCGGACGTGGACGAGGGGCAGATCACCCAGGTGATCAACAATCTCGTCATCAACGCCGACCAGGCGATGCCTGATGGAGGGAGGATCACGGTGACCGTGGAGAACGTGACCCTCTCGTCCCCCGAGGAGTCGCTGCCGGCCGGAGAGTATGTTCGATGCCGGGTGAAGGACGAGGGGGTGGGAATCCCGAGCGAGCGTCTCGCGCGGATCTTCGAGCCGTATTACACGACCAAGAAGGCCGGCAACGGGCTTGGGCTCGCCTCGGTCGTCTCGATCGTCCGACGCCACGGCGGGTACATTACGGTCTCGTCCGAGATTGGGATCGGTACGCAGTTCTCGGTCTATCTCCCGCGATCGTCCGGAGCCCTCGACGCGCCGAGGATCAGCGAACTGCCAGAAGCGAAGGGCAGCGATCGAATTCTGCTGATGGACGACGATCATGCTATCCTCTCGACGATCGGACCGCTCCTCAGGCGACGCGGCTATACGGTCGTCACGGCCGAAGACGGCGCCGGGGCGATCGAGCGGTACCGAGAGGCCACCGCGAGTGGGGTGCCGTTCGACGCCGTTGTGATGGATCTGACCGTTCCAGGCGGCATGGGTGGGCTGGAGGCGACGCGGCAGATCCTGGCGCTGGATCCTGGGGCACGGGTGATCGTCTCGAGCGGGTACTCGGACGCCCCCGTGATGGCCGACCATCGTCGGTACGGCTTCGCGGATGTGCTGCCCAAGCCGTACCGAATCGAGGAGCTCGTGTGGATGCTCCGGGGATTGATGGAAGAGGGGTGAATCGGTGTCGTCATGGATGCCGGTCTCTCGGCGATGGGTTCTGTCCTGGCCCGGTCGAACCATTGGGATCATCAGGGTGATCCCGTCGGATCCCCATTACGTGGCAATGGACGATCATTATTTTCGAGCAGGCTGGGAGATCGAACAATAAAAAAAACATCGATGTCGGGCTATTTCCGGGGGCGGGGTGCGGATGGGGTTCGGCGGACCCGAACTCGCGGTACCCCAGCCGGACCCCATCGACCTCTGCTTACCGGATTGGTGTTGCTCTGAACGACACAACCTGGGTATGGGTGACGGACGTGTGGGTATGGCAGTTGTTCCGGTCAGAGGTTCGGGCTGACCGGTGCTGGGAACGCCTCTGCACCCGGAAGGACCCAGGAGGCAGAGGGTGACGATAACGGTGAGGATAGGGTGTAGTACGCTTTTCATCACCGATCGAGTGTCTGATCAAGCGAACACGGCGATCCTTCGGGTCCGTGCCGGTACGTCTTTCAGCCTGCCGCTCTCTTCACGAGCGTGGAGATTTGCTCCTCCACGGCAGGAGTCAGCTCCTTCAGCGCGAAGGCGATCGGCCACATCGCCCCGTCGTCGAGGTCCGCGTCTTCGGTGAAGCCGAGGGTCATGAACCGCTCGGGGCTCCCGACGGTCCCGCCGCGGAAAAAGCAGACGACCCGGCCATCGCAGGTGTACGCGGGCATCCCGTACCAGGTTCTCGGCGCGAGGGCCGGCGCACTGGTACGAACGAGGGCGTGGAGTCGCTCGCCCATGGCGCGGTACGGATCCGGCAGCCCGGCGATCTTCATAAGGACGGCGCTCTCCCCGTCCTCCCTATCTCCGATGGGCGCATCCTTCGTCCTTGTCATCCGTCTCTTCTCGAGTCAGGGAGCTTCATAGGGTTTCCGGTCTTCGCGGTTTTTCTCACCATGGAACAACGGGTTCAGACCAGACCGATGGCGTGTGCCTGGGGGGAGGGTGAGGGCACCGCGCCACGTCTCCCTCGGCGTCCGGGCTCTTCCGCGTCGTGTTCTGGGGGGGGCCCCCATCACTTTCCCCTCGCACACCATCGTGACGGGCGGTCGGCCGATGCGGCGGGGACGGGGCGCGGGTCATGTGTATGAGAACAACATTCATCATTGATCGCTGTCCAAAGGACCGATCAGGGAAGAGGTGGGCAAGGATGACCTGGACCCTGAGACCCTGTTATCTGCTGGTTCTCGTCCTGCTGGTCCCTTGTGTGGCCGGGGGGACCGACACGGGCTGCACCGAGGATTCCGGTTGCTGGTTTCGATCCGTCGGGGAGGCGGCCGAATCCTCGGCGGGCGATCAGAAGCCGTACTCCGACTGGGACTGTGCGCTCTGGTGCCTGAACCATTACGGGCCCGATTACGAAGCAGAGAGCACGGGCCAGTTGTGTTCCTGCACGTACAACCCCGGAAAGAAAGCCACATCATCACCTACACCTGAATCAAGGCAGACTGTGGCGCCCTTGAGGACCGTCTCCTGTGACCAGGACTGTAAAACCTACGCACCCGGCAGGGTATACGGGGCCAACGCGACCGGGACGGGTACCACCGGCATGTGTCAATGTTCATGCAAACAGGGGTACGTGCCGAACAAGAATATGGAATGCGTCTCGGTGGACGACGCTGCCTGGGAATCGTTCATGGGCACGTGCCGGGATCTCCGGGGCTATTCTCAGGGTGGGGGGGAGACGTTCGTCGTTACCCAGCAGGAACTGGTCACCTTTTTAAAGAAGGTGGAAAAAGCCAACCCGGACTACTCCTGGGCTCAGATCGTGGCGGCGTTGCACGTTGCCCTGTACAATAACGATGCCCTGGAGCAGAAGCTGCCCATCCTGAACGTCCCCCTCTTCGCGTGGGGTCCCGAGACCGATGGCTGGGAGGACGTGGACCTGCTCTGCAGGGCTCCAACCGGGGTTTCCAACCCTCCCTGGTACATTCCGAAGTTCGTCCGGGCAGACAATGGCGAGATCACGGAACTGGGCCATGCCTACGGTGCGCTCCGGGTCAACCTCAACAGGGAGCCGGGCATCTGGCAGGATACCTGGGTCCAGATCATCACGCACTGGGGCGACCGCTGGCAGCAGATCATCCACAACTGGATATTGCGGGAAGAAGGGGACCGGTATCCTCCGGACCAGTACCGGGGGAACGATATGGGGATCTGGCTTGAAAAATACTATCGGACTCACCCCTACGCCCCGTTGTCCGAAGCCTTTCAGGCGTATTTTTCCCGGTTCTGAGCCGGCAACCCGTCGTGTCGTCCCGTCAGGCGGTCCGGGTCCTGCTGCAGCACCGGAGGCGGCGATAGGGAGAACCGGAGGGCTGACATCTGCGGCAGGGTTCCCGTCATACGACGAAATCAACCTGGGTCACATGCACCATCCGCGACGGACAGGGGGGTGCGAGGCGTCGGACGGTCCTAAATACGTGGCGGACGACGTCCTGGATCATGACCACGACCTCCTCCTCTTTCATCACCTGCCGAAGCCTCTTTCCGTTGCCAGCAACGGTAGCGATCATCAAGGTCCTCGTGTCCGGGTTCTTGCGATACGGTGTACCGACCGAGATACTCACGGATCAGGGCTCGCACTTCATCTCCAAACTGAAGATGAAGGCCCCCGCACGATGCCTTCGAGTGTTTCCTCGAACACTATTCCACCAGGCAGATTGGTGTCAGCCGAGACCATCCACTGACGTACGGGAAGACCGAACGCTATGTTGGGAAGTCGACCAGTTGATTGCAGCAGGATGTATGATGGAGCATATCATCGACTGGCAGAAGAGTTTCAAACATCATGCCAGTGTTGGCGATGTGGTGCCCGAGATGGTCTTCGTTGAGCCACTGCTCCCTCAACGGATCCATTGGGTGTGGACCGAGGTGGTTGGATGAGTGAAATGTCCTGGATACTCTCCAGTTTCTTTTCGGTGGGAAGAATTATGCTGTGACATCACATGCATACATTATATATGAGGCAATCTATATGATCATCGCCCGTCTCCTTGTTTCTCTCCTCTTCATCTGCGCTCTCACGGGCGCGGCGCTCGCCGCCGAGGTCGCGGTCTCCACGAACTCAGCGGACCAGGTCAACCCCGATGTCTCTGGAAATTACATCGCCTGGGAGGACCATCGAGGGGACTTCTCGAGGATCTATCTCTACACGATCCCGTCCGGGAAGGTGACGATCATCCCACCGCCGACGCCGTCGTCGAACCAGTACCAGCCGGCGATCTGCGGCGACAGTGTCGTCTTTGTCTCGCATTCCAAGACCGGCTACGAGGTCCGCCTGTACTCGATCGAGAGCGGGACCTCGACGCCGATCCGCTCGAGCACGGAACTTCTCGAGGAGCCCGACGTCCACGAGACCTCGACCGGGGTTACGGTCGTCTGGACGGAGTATGTCCAGAACGACCCGTACGGTGCCGCGAACAGCGACATCTGGCTCCAGTCGAGACCGAAAGGGATTGGTTTCACTCAAACCCGGTGCCTCAGCGACGGCGGGTACGAGACGTCCCCGCGGATCTCCGGGACCGACGTTGTGTGGATGCATAAGACCGAGGTGCCGGGACTCGACTCCTATCACGGCCCGTACGACGTCTACCGGGCGACGACGAGCGGGTCCGCACCCGAGCTCGTGAGCACCTCGACCGCCGGCGACCGCAACATGGGACCGGACGTCTCGGGGGCGAACGTCGTCTGGCAGGACAGCGACGAGATCGATGATTACGGCGCACAGGTGCTCCTCTCGGCGCTGCCGCCGCCAGCCTCCGGCCCGACGGTCTTCCGGCCGCTCCTCTCCGACACCCCCCCGGCGAGCTGGGCGTACCGCGACCCGGCGATCTCAGGCACGACGATCGTCTACCTCGAGGGCGACCTTGGCGCCTCGCCGGCGACCAGCAGGCTGAAGGTCGCGGAGGTGGGCTCTGCAACCTCGGTATTCCTCACCTCAAGCACGACAACCTTCAACCCCTGCATCGACGGGAAGACCGTGGTATGGCAGGACCGCCGGGCCGGCAATTATGATATCTACATGGCGACGATGACCCCGACCCCGATCTCGGGCTGCACCGCGATCACGGAGCCCGGGTGGTACACCCTCGAGGCCGACATCGTCGAGTCCTCCTGCCCGGTCGCTATCGATATCCAGTGCTCCGACGTCTACCTCGATGGCCAGGGGCACCTGGTCGACGGCCGGGATCTCCCGGGAACCAACGGCATCCTGGTCCGCGACTTTGAAATAATCATGGGAGAGGAAGTCCTGGTACTATCGACGAACGTGCAGATCGGAGATATTCACCTGACCGACTGGGGCACCGGGGTGCAGGCCCTTGGCAGCGACAACCTCTCGCTCTCGGGGGTGTCGGCATCGAGCGGTGTCGACGGCATCGTCCTCGACCCTTTATGCGGTGACGGCGCACTCACCTCATGCTCCATCACCGACAACAGCGGCGACGGCCTCTGGGTCGCGGATAACTCCGGCGCCTCTATCACGAACTGCACGATCGCGCGAAACGGGGGGCACGGTGCGTTCTTATTTACATCGGGGATCGACGTCCGCGACAGTATGATCGCCGAGAACGGCCGCGACGGCATCAACCTGGACCGGGCGGGCCTCCTGCTGCACAACTCCACGGTCCGGGACAACGGGGAGAGTGGTATCAATCTGTACAACGTGGTGTCCGCCGTCTGCATGATCGAAGGGACGACCATCACCGGAAACGCGATCGGCATCTCCGACCTAAACATCTACGGGGGCGGACGGGTCATCTACAACAACATCTTCAACAACACCCTCAACGTCGTGTCGGTGGCCGTCAGCCAGTACAACACGATGGTTGCGCCCGGGCCGAACATCATTGGCGGCCCGTTCATCGGCGGCAACTTCTACGCACAGCCGAACGGACAGGGCTTCTCGGAGACTCACGCGGATAGCAACGGGGACGGGTTCTGTGACGAGGAGTACGTCATCAACGACGGCACCGAGTTCCTCAATGACCCGGTCATCGACCACCTACCACTCCACAGGCCGGGTACCGTGCCGACCGTCGCTCCGATGATTGTCGTGCAGGCCGAGGACTACCTGGCCGGCGGCGAGGGGGTCGGGTACCACGACACGACCGCCGGCAACAGCGGCGGCGACCCGTACCGGCAGGATGATGTCGATATCGCACCGCTCGGCACAAAGGGGCACGTGGTGACGCGGATCGCCGAGGGAGAATGGACGAGGTACCAGGTCTGGATCGACGCCACGGGGAACGTCAACTATCCACTTGGCCTCCGCCTCGCGGGCTGGGCCGATGGCCAGACCATCACCGTCGCCGTCGCCGGCATGACCGGGAGCGTCGACGTCCCGGTTCCGATGACGGGGTCGACCACGACGTACGGGTATGGGAACGCCTCGATCCGGCTGAAGCCCGGCCTGAACACGATCCAGTTCACGTACCATGGGAGCGCGATGAACTTCGACTCCTTCACCCTCGACCCGGCGGCGATCTCGCCGGCGAAGGTCGTGCCCGGCGGTTCCGCCAGCCCAACGGACACCAATTATGACGGAAAGTACGACGACGTCAACGGCAACGGCCGGAAGGACTTCGCGGATGTCGTGCTCTACTTCAACCAGATGTCGTGGATCGCGGCGAACGAGCCCGTGGCCCTCTTCGACTACAACGGGAACGGACGGATCGACTTCGCGGACGTCGTCTGGCTATTCGACCAACTCTAATCTCATTTTTTTCGCCTCGCCTCGAGCCGGTTTTATCGCTCGGCGCTCTTGAGTGGGTGGTGTGTGCGGCCTTCACGGAGTCGTCGTTCTGCGTGGAGTGGTGAGTTCCAAGAGATGACGTGGCGGCGCCGGCTCAGCGTCCGGTGTTATGATACGGCGGCTTCGCGGGCGTCGCCCACGAGGTAGCCACCGAAGGCGAGCACGAAGAGCACGACCGGGTAGGCGATCCACCGTTCGAGCCCGCCGGAGCCTAAGATCGCCATCGGGCTTGCGCTGCCCATGACGAAATACGAGCCGAGGGTCAGGAGCGAGATCGCCCCGAGAGCAGCCAGAATTTCACGGAGCGGTGAGCGGACCACGGTTGCGGCTGCGATGGCCGAGAGGGCTCCCGCGACGAAGGTGAGCAGGGCCGAGAGCGCGTGGATATTACCCCAGTTCCCGGGAAAGACCCCGACCAGGAAGGCGCCGAGGCCGAAGAGGCCGAGCGGGACCATGACTGTCCTGAAATAGCCGGCCCGGAATAGTGCGAGCGTGGCTCCAATCACCAGCAGTCCCGTTGCGAGCATGGTGGCGTTGAAGATGGTGGCTGATGGCTGGATGATGATGCTGTCCGGTGGTCGGGTCGCACCGAGGTCGCTGATGTCGTTCTGAGCCGTGCTGTACCCGGGATAAAAGGTCTCGGCCGATATTATGCCCATCAGGGCGATGCACCCAGCAAGGACGAGAAAGGCGCCGGCGATCGAGATGAGCCGACTGGTGGCGCTTGTGTGTTCCGTCACGAAGATCGCACCACGTGTTTTTCTTACATATATATGCATTTCGAAATAATTGTCACGAATGGCTGGATATCAAGAGAAGCTCCCATGACCTGGCCCCCCGTGAGAAGAGGTGTAAGCGCAAGGTAATGGTTGAGGACTCCGATGCCAGTATCACTGCGATCTGGTTCTCAGTGTGGCAATAGCGAAGGTGTCGGCTTGCTCAGTCCAACAATCGTCTGCCACCAGCCGGTACGGTTCACGGAAAAAGATCCTTCATGAATGATCGTTCTGGTCTCGTTCTTCCAGATCGAGCGCGGATCCTCGACCTTTGCTCGTCTTCCGGTAATGGTCCTTGTCGGTTTCGGTGGGGTCGGAAAATGCACACCCCCGCTGGAGATGGCCGTTGAAAACTTCTTGATCGCGTTCGGCTTCTCCACCTCCGGCTCCGGTGATTCTCATGATCGACTTCATGAAGATCCGGTCCGGCCTGCCCATGGTCGCGGCGCGACTGTGAGAATGAGAAACGTATCGGATGTGTCGATTGGACGGAAAGGGCCCTGTGTTGCGCGGCATTAAAGGTTGACCCGGTTGATGGTGAGCGAGCCGTGATATGATCGTCCCGAGCATCACCGCGGCACTTGCTCAGGCTCGGTTCAAGGAGATCGAGGACAAGGAGTCGTGGTACGACGAGGTCCCGGAGCTCCAGGGCGTCTGAACGACGGGGCGAACCGAGGTGGAATACCGGTCCCGCCTGGCGGAGATCCTCGATGATTGGCTCCTCGTCCGGCTCCGTCACGGCATTGCGATCCCGCCTGTCGGCGGTGTTCGGCTCGACCCGGCCGAGCGTGTGGGCACAGGGGCCAGTGGCTGATCGGCCGCACCCGGTCTCTTCCTCGGAAATTGTCCAGCTGCTCCGAGCCCTCGGGTTCGATGGCCCCTGCCAGGGTGGGCGCCATCCCTACATAGCCGGGCCAACAGGGTGCTCACACTGCCGAGTCCTCCTCGACAGGAGATCAGCGTCGACCATCTGGTCCGCGTCCTGAGGCAGGTGTCAATCACCCGCGATCAGTGGCTCGCAGCATAGGTATCATCGACGGCCGGCGCAGATCACCCGACGATCTCGTTGCCTCTCCTTTAATGCATCGATATTTGTTGTGATCGACCTGCTGAGGGGCCGTTCTGGACGGGTTTCACGGGGGGTAAAAGATCATTTTAGTACGAAGAACGATGTCGAGAACTGGTGGCGCGCGCCAGAATTCGCGGGCACAGAAACGCGGAGCACCGGGATCGGAGCGAGGCCTTATCCCTTTCGCTCTGTCCTCGTCAATGCCCTCACCCGATCAGAAACTGGATGATCGAGGATCTCCGCGCGAACCAGTGCCGGCGATGTGGCGCGTGTCACTCCGAGAGGCGGACGGTGAGGTGGGCCTGCGTGAGTGCAAGCAGCATGAGCCCGATCACAAAGACGCCATCGAGCCAGGCCGCTTCCGGTAAAACGGCCAGGTGACGTTCGAGTGCGGCAACGCCGAAGAAAATGCCGACGATGCTGAGGATCATCCCGACAAAAGTCATCTGGCGAGCGGATACCATGCAGTGGATTCGTCGTGCGAGGGGTTGAACCATCCGGTCCGGTTCATGTCCTGGGTGTGATGAGCGAACCGGGTCATAGTGCCTTAACCTGCCCGTCCCGCCAGCGCCGCCATGTATCCGCCGGATTACGCGTGATTCGGAAATCCGGATCCTTCCGGGCCTGGTGTTCGACGTGAACATGCTGTATCGAGGCAGACGTCATTACCGACTGGTAGTTCGGCCTAGACTCTCTTGAAAACGAGGGTGAGAATCGTTCCCGGCCGGTAGCCCGGTCTCCTTCTTGGTCTGGGTTCTGCACTCGTGCTGAACGAGTGCGTGACTTCAGGGCTGGTTCACTCGCTGTATGGTGTTGGGTCTCGGTCGCTTCAGGCTCAATTCAAGATGCGGAAAAGCCCTGCCGGCAGCCTTCGGCCATCAACGGCGTGCCTCCTACCAGGGCCGATTGACGAGGACATTCCATCACCTTCGGGCGTTCTACCGGCACAGGTCGCGTTTCTGGTTCACTCCGAGACGCGGCTTTCTACCGGTGACTCAGGGACATTTCCCCGGCGAGAGCCGAAGAGATGTGATCCAACCCCGTTCGAGGGGAACTGTCGAGATCCTTCCGGGGCGCTGTGGTGAAAAGAAGGGGAGGGTTCAGTTACCAGGTTTCAGGGAAAGCCATGTTGGTGTAGATGTCCTCGAGCCTGCCTTTGTGCCCGCGCTCCATCGCGGCAAGCTCGGTGAAGAGCTTCTTCTGCTCGGGGTCATCGGTTGCGTTCGCGAGCCCGGTGTACATCTGCATCGCCTCGAGTTCCTTCTTGATCGCGAGTACCAGGCCGTCGATCGGTTTGAGGTCGGCGGAGAGCGGTGGGGACGCCACCGATTCGGCGACCTTGTAGTCCCTGGTGGTCGAGAAGCCGAGCGAGGTGTAGTCCTTGGTCAGCATCTTCTGGAGGAACTCGCGGTGGCTGGTCTCGTCTCCGGCCAGTTCCTTGAAGAGCGACTTTAGGTTCGCGTCCCTGACTTTCTCCGCGACCGTGTTGTAGAACGAGTAGCTCTCCACTTCGCGGTCGATCGCCATCGAGATGATCTTTTTATATTCTTCTGGAGTCATGATTAATATGACCTCATAAGTAAACAATGGTGCCGATGATACATATAATAATGATTGTTTTTCATAGAAAGATAATTGGATTTATGCTATGAAAGTGATCGGCAACTCCCTGATCCCGTCCGCTCAAGCACTTGCTTCACGTGATATAGCGAATGACCCTCCGATGACCCGCCCTTGCCATAAGACACGGTCCCCGTGCAGGCGCCGGCGTGAAAACTTCACAACCGCCGTTACCGACACCTGGCGGTGTGCGCTCCATGCATGTTCGGTTTCCGCGGTTCTACCCGACAAGTGGGCCCTGCCGGGGTCGCTCCCGGTGTCCGAGGATACCTGATGGGCGTTCGTCATTGGTTTCTCTGCCCTGACTGCGGGTACCGAGCCCTGATATCGGGCGGGGACGACTGCGGTTTCTTTGTCGCGACCCGTACCGTGGTCTGCGACCGGTGTATCGAAGTTATCGACGTTATAGGATCCGAGACGCCCTGGGCCCCCGATACCCTGGCATCGTACTGTGCGCTTCGCTGCCCATCCTGCGATGGTCTGGTCCATTCGTGGCACGACCAGGCCTGTCCGCGATGCGGGGGGAGGATGGAACTGGAAACTGGGAAGGCACCACTCAGATGGGACTGATCCCGGGCTTGCTCACCGCCTGCTGCAGGTCTCATTGGCGGCTTTGACTCCGTGACGGTCGGGGGCTCTCATGCCGTTAGTTGGTCTTCGGAGACGATTCTGCAGCATCCGGGTCCAGCCGGCTCGATGTGCGAGTGGCCCATTAACGTCCCTCCGCCCAGAGTCTCCAGGGACGTCTGTCCGTCCTCTGTTCTCAGTTCCCTGACCCTCTGTCCACAAATCGACCTCCGGCAATAAAACGACGATGCCAGGAGGCGATAAACGTTGGGCTGGCACGTTTGAAAGGAAGGGCGGATCGATGATGGCCTCATGATTGTGGTGCCGACGACCCAGACTCCTGTGCTGGCTGGAGCGGTGCATAACCGGGACATGTTCGACCGAGGGGGAATACAGGAGACGTCTTGCCATCTCCTTCTGGGAGGAAAGGACGGGAGTCAGGACCCTTGTTGCGTGGTGTAAGGAAGGTACACAGTCAACACTTCCGTAACTTCCGGAACCTCTCGTCGACTGGTTCGCACGATGTCAACTTGGCCCTCCACCGGGTGATGCCGTTGGGATCGGCATCCTTCTCGAGCATCGGGACTTCTATTCCTACTTTCAGGAAGTTGACACCAATCAATGTGAACAGCCATTTCAAAACGGCAATCCCTATCTGAACACGAAAATCTCTGTTCAGGTCTCTGTTTGACGCCACCACCTGACCGGATTGTCTTGCAATCGTTATGGATACGATTGGTGAGCAGGAAAAGTACGATACCTGATGGAGCGGTGGTCGATGTTATCCGAGATATTGGGTTGCGACCGGGTAGTCCATATGACAACTCGATGACGAGAATTCGACGTCATTTTAAAAAACACAAAATAATTATAAAAAACTATCAATATTGCTTGGCATATAATATTATAGGTGAATAGCCTAGCGCTCCACAATCCCCGAGAGCGCCACAGCAACGGTCTCGAACCAAGGTGAACCCGCCTCTGGCCTCCGGCACTCTTAAAGGGAGGAGGATGTTTATATGAAACTAAAAAGAGCCGTTGAATTCTTAACGTGTGTATTGCTGGGGATCATGGTCTTGACGACAGCTGCTTCAGCTGTAGCGGTTGTCTCCAGCGATAATCTCGTGACTGTACCGAGTTCAGGAATATCGAACTACGTATACACCGTTTCAGGCTCCGGTTTCGCGATCAACGCCCAGGTCTGGGTCCGATCGCCAACAGGTGTGACATACCAGGTCACGGAAACCGCCTGGGCCATCGCGGGTACATATATCAGGGGATATCTAACGATCCCGTCTTCTGCGGCTGCGGGTTTGTATTCCGTGTATGTCCAGAACCCGGGTGCCACCGCGGTCTATCGGACGGGGATGTTCACGAAGTCCGGTTCGGTGGCGACGATCACAGGAGACAGCCTG
>JBFXGJ010000033.1:0-22580 GCA_050178135.1 Methanoregulaceae archaeon
ATTCACAGGATATCTCGGAAATTATCTCCTCGGGACAAATATCCGGTTCTATCTCGTGTTTATTCTGGTTATCGTACTGAACAATATACTGCCAATCTTCTTCATCTGGCTTGGATTTCGAACGATATCACCCCCTGTTAGTTTTCTCGTGCTATTCGTACTGACGGGTCCGGTGCGGCTCCTCGTGGATCTGATACAGTTCCCAGAACCCCTTGCGTTGCTCAATACACCGGGTTTCCTTATGGAAAGGGCTCTTTTCGGATTTTCGATGGGCATCATTGGGTTCGGGGTCTCGACTCTAAGAAATATCCGCATCACCGGAAGCGCGACAATACTCATCGGAGTACTGCTCCTCTGTCTCGCCATATGGGACGGCCTCATGAAGATGCTCTCTGCAACCACCTCACTCCTTCCATAGATGCGACGAGGTTTTTTTTTAAAGAGACACGTGTGGGGTTCCCGGAGGTATCTCATCTCATTGGGCACATACATCTGCATCGGCACCGCACTGGCGCTTATTGTCTATCAGTTGGACTCGGCCGCATGGCACGGGGTTGATCCCGATCGTTTTCATCAGATGGCCCGGCTTATCATCGATGGGGCCTCCCCCTACGTGCATTTTACAGATCCCAAACCGCCCCTGCTCTTCTTCGTTGTGGCCCTGATGGATTGGATCGGCGCTTCGACAGGTTCGCTCGATCTGCCTGTGATGACGGGGACATACGTTCTGTGCGCTTTCCTCATCTTTCACATCGGAAACAGCGACTATGGCGTTATTACCGGGTATACCTCCGGCCTTCTCTTCTTGACAGCCGGTACGCTCGTCCAGGGGTACTTACTGTTCAGCGAGCCATTTGCATTGCTGTTCCTGCTCCTTGCATTTCTTCTGATCCGTGAAAGATGGTTGATCGCGGCGGGGGTCTGTATCGGTCTTGCGATCGGATTCAAGCAGTATGCGCTTATCGGGATAGTCCCCCTCGTCTACTACCTCTGGGCCCAGGGCGACACCCGATACCATCAACTCCTTGTGCCCGCCCTGGTCGCCGTCATCCTTCCGTTTCTTGCGATCTATTTGCTGTACGGATACGATGCGACACTGAGTGCTCTATCATGGACGTTCGGGATTGGACCTGCCTATGTTATGGGGCAGACGATTGCGGATATCCCGAATTATCGAGCAAACGGTCTCTTTTCATTCGCTGTCAACCTTATCGCAAGCGTTACCATGGTCTTTCCAACACTGATCCTTGCAACTGTCAGTGTGATCCGAAGAGGCTTGCGCTCTCCATCCGAATGGATGATTGCACTCTTTGCTCTGATGCTGGGAGGAACCATCTTCATTCGACAGTACCTTCACTACTGGATCCTCATTCTCCCGTTTCTTGTCCTCCTCGTCTGCCGGGAGTTCGCGGATGAGGCTCATGACACACAGGATTCTATTCTCTGATATGCAATTAACGCGGAAAGGAATGTGACGGATCATTTGACGAAAACTCCGCCGGATGGCAATCAAGCTCCGCCATACATTCAAATACGGTTAGAGTATGGGAAGGAGAACGACAATTTTGTTCATGAGAGTAGCGATAAACCTCAGCTTACCTATATCCATTCCTTGATCGATCTTTTTGGATGAGCACGTTCGGGAAATTCTTTCTCCACAAGGAGTATGCGGCTATCGCCGCCCGTGGTGACCCTCTCAATGAGATCGAAGGTCTGATCGACCGGGGGGCCGTTACGTCTCCGGTTGTCTACCCTCTACCAGAGCGACACCGATCAGGGTGAGCGGCCTCACACCAATGTGATCGTGCTCATGAAACTCACGGGCTTTAGCAGAGGTATGGTCTCTCTGACTACGAGCTCGAACGTCAGGCCGGAGCCAGATCTCGTTCCATCGCTCCCTTAGGTAACCGGCCACGACCCCCGACCGGTCGACGATCTGTGTGTTCAAGAACCTCATGGTCGACGCCGGCATGATCGACGACCTCTGGACTGACCTCCAGCAGCGGCTCGACGCCCGCGGCCTGAAAATACGCCGGGGTGTGATCCAGGATGCTACGTTCATCACCGCCGATCCCGGTCATGCGACCGCTGATACGCCTCGCGGTGATCAGGCACGGACCCGGCGATGCCGGGACGGCACCTGGGCGAAGAAGGGAACGGGATCACAGTTCGGGTACAAACCTCACACCCTTTTCGACAGAGAGTTCCAGCTGATCCGTCGCCTGGCAACAACGACCGCGTCGCTGCATGACAGTCGTATTGACCTCTCGAAACCGGGAGAAACGGTCTACCGGGACAAAGGGTATTTCGGGGTGAAACCAGCGGCATCGATGGATAAGACGATGCATCGGGCGGTTCGGAACCATCCGCTCTCCATCAGGGAGAAACGACGAAACCGGGCGATCAGCCGTACGAGGGTTCTCGTGGAACGACCCTACTTGGTGATAAACGATATTTCCATGCCGGCCATGTGCTGGTCACGACGGTTGCTCGGGCGCATCTCGCGAACGTCATGGCGTGCTTCAATTACAACCTTCTTCAGCTCCGAACTATCCGGCGAAGGAAACGCGCCGAGCGGTAGCAATCGCGATCTGGTAGGATACGGGAGGGTATTTGGTCAGAGATGAGATACTACGAAAGAGCGATCGCTGGAAAGCCCGAGCAGGGACAGATATCTGATTGTTGCGAGCTATCCTCTTTAGTTAATCCCACTGAGAAGAATGATCGCCCATATGAGGACGAATGTTACGGCGCCGATGTAATGACGGAGACCTCCACGAGCTGCCATGTATCCCGCTCCGCCCCCGAAAAGTGCAGAGGCCCCGCCGTACGCGATAGATTCAAGGATTTCTTTGAAACCGAGGAGATGAAGTACATCAAGATAACCGGGAATATAGAGAAAGGTGGTGAGGAAAACGCCGAATAAAGCCGATTCCCAGGGCCTCTTGGTGAACCAGCCGTAACAGAGCGGTGCAGATGCGAAAATGACAATCAACGTATATTCAAATATATAAAATATCAATCCCAATCGAGGTGCCAGGATAAAAATGCTGTCAGGCCGAAGCACAAGGTACATAAAAACGTTGATAACGAACGCTACCACAAGGGGAATTACTATTCGGGATTTGTGCGCTCTGGAAAAAAAGTGGCGGAGATTCATGACCAGAAGATCCTCGTCGCCATACCATTGCTGTACGGACTCTGGATATAACTATTAAGGGCATAATCATCCTGATAAACATGCCATTGCGTATCGTCGGGATCGTTATAGAATCCCGCAACCAACTCCTCGGCATTTTCGAACCCAATTGCGTGATGGGGTACACCTGAGTCTTGGTGGGCAGCGCCTGCAATATCGCCATCCGACAGACTCCAAATTCTGATATGATAGCCCCCTAATAAACGGAACGGGTCGCTTGCCAGCCCATCATCAGCAATCCATCCATATACAGAATCATAGACATAGTACGTGTCCTCCAGGGGATAATCTGTCCAGCCTTTCTCGATTATTTCCTGCTTGACAGAATTGTAATTTGAATTCTCCCACGCGATGTTTATCGGTTCGTTCAATTGCAGGTAAATGCTACCGTCTTTCACGTAGATCCATTGAGGGTAATCATAGGATCGCAGTATTTGATGAGGATCCTGCTCTGTCGTGAAGACTTCAAAGGAAATGTCGGTCCGAACTTCTCAAGTCCCTTCCTTAAAATTCAGGGCGACAGCGGTATCCGGGTCAACCTTAAATGCTCTCTTTCGTGTGAAATCCGGGACGCCGAATTTTTTTGGAATTCATTTCCCGAATATACCTCAGTCACTTCCAAGGTACCATACGTATAAAGGTACATTGTCTCATGGGTTACCTTATTCGTGTGATCTGTTTCCCACGGACTAGGTGGCAAACGTTCGCTTATTTTATCTACGCTGACTTCTGGCACCACGGCCGCGCTTGCCGCAGGGACGAACATCGCGCTCATCAGCATCAACGCAGCGAGCAGGAGATCATCCGCATTTCGATTCTTCGACTCATGTTTTCTACCTCCATTTTTACAAACGCGGCACTCGAAGACATGACCGAAACCTTCAGAGTAATGAAGATACAATGACACCTTGTCTTCGGGAAAGACGGGACCCATTCGGTTATCAGACACCGATGGATGTACCGACATGTATCGCATTCACTTTCTTTTGAATAGCATTTCTGTGAAAACTATTGAATGTGAAATCTCAGGAGCTCACCAAACCGCCGTAACCGGAGATGAGAGCGGTAGAGAAGCCTCACGAGAGTGACGGGCCGGCTCCAATTCAGATTCACCATCGAGGATACTAAGACCGTTCAAGTGTCGACGACCTGGAATTATAAAGGAAAACTCTAGATCGTATAACCGGCCTTGAATTTTTATAAAGAATCAGTTAAAAAAGTAAACATACTATGTGTTATCGCCGTTAACACCCCTAATTCATTTTGAGTTATCCTCTTTGACGGTCCTCTAACCCAACCTTCAAAATGCTCTTTTCCATTCAAGGTTTTTCACAGAACACGTTTAACGGGAGCTGATGATCGATCAAAGGATCGATTATGAGAGTACTATTCCTCATCATGATGCTGATGATCGGAGTGACATCGGTGATATCATCCACCGGTGCGACTGACATTCAAACGACGAACGGTTATGTAGTGACACCGGGCTACGACCACAAAATAGTAGATGGAACATCGCGGTACTCCGGAACGATTCAGCAGGGTCAATGGATCTGGTACTCAAAGTATCTCTTCATGGGATTACGACAGCTCCCGGTTGACCTCAATTGGGGCAGCTCCTCCGATTCCCTCACACTCACCGTCAGCGCCCCCGATGCTACACTGGGGCCCTATCATGATGGGGACGACGGACGCATCGACGGTCGAATCTACCTTGTTGTCTCGAAATCGTCGGGACTGACACCGGGTACGTGGTATTTTGGAGTATTCGGGGAACGTGTTGCAGGAGCACGGAGTTTTACATTCAATGCTTGATGGAGATCAACACCTTTTTCCGATCCAGAAGCAACCACCTTTCGATGACCCGAATGGGGATGATACTGCTGCTACTCTGCGCGTCCCCCCTCATCGCAGCGGTTGGCGCTCAGCCGTACGTGGTTGAATCCGGTTACGCCCACCCGGAGGTAACCAGTCCGCCGGGGGAGGCCGTCGAGGTTCCGTTCTACTCCCTGCCGCTGTATACCATCATCGGTGTTGGCGCCGCCCTCTTCTGTCCTGCTCTGCTCCCTCTAACCGATCTCCTCTTCAGCCTGGGCATGCTGGCCACATTCGGCATCCGCCGGTTGAACCGGAGAAACGTGCTCGAACACGAAGGGCGATCAGCGGTATACCGGTGCATTAAGGGAGAACCAGGCGTACGGTTCACAGAGATACTTGCCAAGACCGGCCTCAATCGCGGGACCGCTGAGTACCACCTGCACGTACTGGAGCAGACCGGGAAGATCAGGCGCCTGAATCCCGCCGGTTATAGTGATGCCTCCCGTCCCGCTGTTCCCGAAGTCGATGCCCTGGTTCGCGTTGCCATTCGTTCCGAGACCGCGCGAAAGATCCTTGAGTATGTGGCTCGCCGCAAGGCCGTTGCCCGAACCACTCTTTCAAGCGAACTCGGTCTTTCCGGGCCGCTCCTCTCGTACCACCTCGAACGACTCGTCGATGCCGGGATCGTGAACCGGGAAAAACGGGGCCGCACGGTCTGGTATTCGATGCCCGACAAAATTTGCGAACGTATTACCGAATCGATAGGCCATCGGAGAGTAGACAGAACAGCGCTCAACCTTCGGTACGCCCGTTCTTAAAAGCCTACGTCCACAGAGAAGGCTCCCTCCATCGTGGCACTCCGCGTGCGCCGACCCTTCGACCATTCGCATGTCCCGGACCTCGGAGCTGCGAAGGGTTCCGCCACTGGCGGATCCGTCCGCGAAGCGAAACAGTCCGATTCGGGAAGGTCGGGAAAGAAGACTTAATGCGGCCGGCGCGCTCACCCAACCGCATGGAGGGCGACACGGCGGGGACAGCCCTGGTCCGGTTCGGGCCGCCGGACCTCGCCACGCTCCGGGAGGACGGCTTTGTTGCCGTCGACATGCACGTCCACACGGACCACTCGGACGGATTGATCCGGGTGCGGGACGCCCTCCGGCGCGGCCGTCGAGCCGGGGTCTCGTTCGCGGTGACGGACCACAACGCGGTCTCGGGCGCGGTGGCGGCGGTCCGCGAGGCCGGCCCCGGCCAGGTCGTCGTGCCCGGGATCGAGGTCTCGGCATCGGAGGGGCCGCACCTGCTCCTCTACTTTTACACCGTCGACGACCTCGTCGACTACCACGGCGAGGTGATCGCCCGGGCCCTCGGGGGCTGCCCCCACATGGCGACCGCGCTCCCGACCGCCGACGTGCTGGCCGGGCTCGAGGGGCGGGACGCCTTCGCGGTCGCGGCCCACCCCTTCGGCTACCTCTTCCTCTGCCGCGGGGTCTGCAAGGCGATCGCGGCCGGCGAGCTCGCGCCCGGCGTGCTGCTCCAGCTCGACGGGCTCGAGGGGATCTGCGGCGGCATGACCCGGTCCCAGAACGACCGGGCGATCGCGTTCGCGCGCGAGCACGGGCTCGCCCTGACCGGCGGGACGGACGCGCACCTGCTCGGCGAGCTCGGGCGGGTCGTGACGGCGGCCCGGGCCGAATCGGTCGAGGAGTTCCTGGGCGCCGTCCGCCGGGGGGACGCCCTCGTCTGGGGCCGCGAGAAGTCGATGATCGGCAAGACCGTCCAGGCCACGGCCGTCCTCCCGCGGTACGCGCCGTACATCGGTTCCTCGCTCGGCGTCCACTACCGCCAGAACCTGCCGAGGGCGCTCCGGTACCTGCGCAGGCGGTGACCCGTCCGGGGGCGCTCAGATCCACCGCGGGCGGGCCGCCGCCAGGGCGGCGGCGAGCCCGGACGGGTCGTCCGTCCCGATGCGGCGCCGGCGCCCGTCGGCGAGGACGACCTCGACCGCCTCGAAGCCGGCGACGCTGTACAGCCACCCGCCCGGCACCCGGTGGATGCCCCAGCCATACCACCAGGGGTTCCGGACGACCCGCCAGGACCGGACGCGGTCGAGGGGCCAGGCGTGGCGCACGAGCCCCGGGCCGAACGCGATCCGCAGGGCCTCGTCGTCGACCTCGACGGTGAGCGAGGAGAAGAGGACGAGCACAATCGCGAGCACGGCCAGCACGGGGATCAGGACGGCGAGCGCGACGGGGTCCCGGAGTGAGCCCGCCGGCGTGGCGACGATCAGGAAAAGGAGGGCGAGAACGACGATCCCGGTGAGCAGGAACTGGAGCAGGCCGGCACGCTGGGTGTGCCGGTACCGGATGGGGCGAAGGGGAGCGTCAGACGACATAGTCGATCACGATCCCGCCCGCGTAGAGGGCCATGGCCAGGTGGAACAGCGGGAGCAGGCGAAGGCCCGCGGACTCCTCCGGGCGGCGGACGAGCCCGACGGTCGCCACCATGACGCAGGTGAGCCCCGCGGCGAGCCCGGCGCGGGCGATCGGGCCGAGGACGGCGGCGAAGAGGAGGGCCGCAGCGGCGTGGACGAGCGCGAAGGCGAGGACCCAGCGCGCGGCCCCTGCCATGCCGTAGAGGACCGGGACCGTCTGCAGCCCGCGCGCGCGGTCGTTCGTGATGTCCGCCATGTCGTTGACGCCGAGATGGGCGAGCGCAAACGGGTAGAAGAACGCGAAGTAGAGCAGGGCCGTCGCGTCCGGAAGGCCGAGCACGAGGTACCCGGCGACGGGAAAGAGGGCGAAGTCCGTCCGGCCCAGGACCTGGGCGATAGGGTACCGCTGCCGGCGCTTCAACCGCTGATAGGCAAACTCAGCCAGGTAACTCCAACCCATGATCGCAATGATGTACACCCGGTGGGGATACGGCAGGGTGAGGATGGCGACCAGGGCCAGCCCGCCGAGAACGACGGCAAGGAACCGCGCCCGTGCGGGAGAGACCGTCCCGTCCGCCAGGGGCCGCGTCCCGAACGGCCGCCAGTACCGGGTCAGGCGGTTATTGACGTCCCTATGGTCGAGATCCCGGTCGACGTAGTCGTTCATGACCAGTCCGGCGGAGAAGCCGAAGAGCGCGATCAGGACCACGGTCAGCACAAGGGTCCAGGTCAGCCCGCCGTAGACCTTCGAGGCCAGGAGGGTGCCCGAGCAGAAGAGGAGAGGCCACGCCGGAGCGAAGTGGATGCGGACAAGATCGAGATATGGACGCAGCATCTCCAGTATCAGCACGCTCCCGTCATCCTATCGAGGTCCATCCTGATAATCACCGGCACCATGGATCAGGCACCCCCGAACGCGCCGAAGCCGGCCCAGTAGTATGGACCGGAGAACGGGACGTCGCCGAGTCCATGGATCCCGGACGCGAGGCAGGGGAGCAGCAGGCGGAGGTAGGGGAGATCAGTGGTCTCGAGCCACGCGATGATCGTGTCCGCCGGGGCGGTACGGCAGTCGGCCTGCGCAGCCTGGAGCGCAGCTGACGGAGAGACTCCCCGTGCGTAACGATGGGCAAGGAACCGGGAGACGAGGAACGCAGTCGAGACCGGGTTCACGTCCCAGAGGTTGGCGATCACGGCCCGGGCCCCGGCACCCAGGAACGGCGCCGGGAGGCCGACGTACTCGGCCGCCACTGCCGTCCGGGCAAGGCCGCTCTCGCAGGCAGCGAGCACGACGCAGTCGGCATCGACCCTTTCGAGCGAGGAGAAGAGGTCGAGGAACGAGAGGTCTCCGCTCGCCGGGAACCTGAGGGCGGACGCGGTCGGCCTTTCGGAATGGTGACGCCCGTGGCAGGCGAGCACCACGTCGCCGACACCCGCGCCCGAGAGCGCGTCGACGACGCTCTGGGGGGAGCCGGGCGCGTACACCGGCCGGTGCTCCTGGTTGAGGACCTGGAAGAAGACGAGATCCTGGCTCTGTTCATCGAGGACGAGCCGGGGAGACGGGAGGACGGGATGGGGGGGCCGGCGCCGTGAAGCAAGGAACTGGGCCAGGGTCTGGCAGTAGGACACGGTTGCAGACGCTCCGAGGACGCCCCTGTCCGTCAGCAGCGCGTGGTACGGGACCGCGTTCATCTCGTACCGGGGAAAGATCACGAGGCGGCGCCCGTGCAACCGTTCCATGTGGTCATTGAGGAACCCCTCGAAGAGGAGGGAGTGTGCAGCGAGCAGGGCCTCCAGGGCACCCGAAAGAGCGGCCGCGACCGGAATATCGCCGTGAGGGACCGCCTGTCGCCGGTAAATCTCGTGCGCCCGCCGAAGGTCCTGCCGGGTGACGTTCGCAAAGGGGTGAGCGACCACCTCCGCTTCCTGCAGGTCGACGAGCACCAGCATCGACTTCTGCCGGCCGATCTCGGCGAGCAGCAGGCACGTCGGTTCCTTCGGCAGTTCAAGGATCTGCCGGGCAACGGCATCGGCATCGAAGCGGGCCGCTCGTGCCGCCCGTGTTCGGGCACGCGCCTCGAGATACGCTGTCCGTTCGCGGTACCGGGCCGGGTCCCCGACTTCGGCGAGGAAGGCGTCCCGCCCCCGCTCCTCCGGACCGTAGAGGCGGAGGACCCCGGTCCGGCCCGCCCGGATCGAGTCCCGCGTGACGGGGTCCTCCTCGCTCCCGAGCAGGTACTCGGCATGGATGTCATCGGCCATCCTGGGACCGTTCGCTTCAAACTCGGCAAGGAGGTCGGCGAGGGACCCGACGCCGGCCGCAACGATGAGCGCGTTCGGCCCGAACGAGAGGGCACGTTCTTCGGCGACAGCCCGGCCGACCGGGAGGTTCTGCCCGCGCAGGTGCCGCTCGAGGGCGATCCGGCCGAGCCTGTAGGGTTCGAGCGGGCCCATCGCGATGGTGGGTTGGGCCGGTTGGGGCTCTTGGCCCTGCCGGGCTGCTTCGACCTCGCCCAGGATGCGCTCGAAGAGACAGTCCCCCAGTTCTCGAAGCGACAGGCCGCGCCAGTAGGCGAACCGGTCGACCGGGTCCGCTTCGTGGTCGACGGCACGCAAAAAGAGGAGGGCAGCTTCGTCAAGAAGCCCCTCCTTTCGCCTGGAGTAGCCCAGGAGTCGAAGGAGGTGACCGGTCTCGCCCGCCACCCCGTGCTCTCGTGCGAGGCGCAGCCCGGATGCATATGCAGCGGAGATCTCTTGGGTGTGGGCGCCCGTCATGGAGAGGCGCGCCCCGAGAAAACGGTAGCAGGACGCGGCGAGGGGGGCAGACCCGGTCTCGAGATGACGATCAGCAGCGGCCCGGAGCTCCCCGGGAGTCACCGCTTCCAGGGCGGGGCGGATCTCCGGGTCGCGCCAGATCCAGGGTGATTCGTCGGTGAGGCGGATCCAGGCGAGGTCAGCAGCGGGGTGGTCCATCAACGGGTTCGGCAGACTGTCCCCGGAATATGACCGGGCGTAGTGCCGCCGGAGCATGAGGAGGCGCGCCTCCAGCGCACTCCGAACACCTGCAAGGCGGGGGGCGAGGGAGGGTGTCGCGTGGACCACTCGGACGAGCTGGACGAGGGCGGTTTCGAGAGAGTGGGCCCCGAGGTCCTCGTTCGCCAGGAGCTGTGCATCGGCGTACAGGAGGGCGGCGGGCAGGTACTCGGCGAGGGCGCCTGACCGGAGGGTGGCCATCTGGTAGAGATAGGCGAGCCAGTACCCGCGGTGCCGATCATGGTCCACGAGCGCGGTGATCGTATGCCGGATCTGGTCGTGGTCCATCGGCTCCCTGCAGGCGTCCGCGAGCTCGCCCACGAGCCGGGCCTCCTCCTCCACCCCGATCCGTGCGGGATCGAACCCGAGCGCGGCAACACGATCGAGCAGCCGGGAGACAACCGCCTGCAGTTCGATCCGAATTCCGGGCTCGCCTGCGGGCGCATCTCCCATCCCGGAATCACCCGACGGTGTACTGATTGGCCAGACCGGTGCGGTCCGTCTCGAATGTCAAGTACCAGGAGGGGCCGACCAGTTCTCCGACCATCGTCGCCCGGACCCCGATCGGGATGCCCCGCGGTGTGCGCAGGATCATGCAGGAGGTGAAGCCCTCTTCGAGCTTCGCCTCCTTCACCTCCCAGTTGACCTCGCTGTTGTTTTTACCCGTGCCCCGCACGGTCACCTCCCGGGTCATCCACTTCAGGGGGACGGTAATCGTAAGATCGAGCATCTCGGAGACTGGCTCCGCCGCCGGGCCGAAGACAAACACGAGCCCCTTCGCGAGGTCGACCGAGAGCATCCCGACGTCCGTCGTCTGTTCAACAAGTTCGCGCGTCGGGAAGAGGTCGGTCGCCACGGGCGGCTCAACGGACACAGGCCCGCCCTTTGCCGTGCCCTCGGTCTCCGTCGTCGTGCTGGGCGAGAGTTCGACCCGGAGACGCAGGCGCCGAATGCGGCCTTTTCCCTCGGGGACGAGGATTGAGAGCGGCAACTCGGCAAGGTAGTAGGCATATCGGTCGAAGTCCGGAACCAGTGGGCCGAGAGGGGTCGTTCCGGGTTTGGGGACGAGCTCGTGCCAGACCAGGACGCTCGGGAGTTGAAATGTGATCTCGTCGAGCAGCAGCTGAGCCGCCGCGTCGTCGAGACGTTCAAGCGGCTCCCGGAGCGTCGCGTTTAACAATCGTTCGGCCTCCCACTCGGGGACCAGTGCAGGACGCACTCTCAGTTCCGGTCCAGCCATCGTCGTGGGATACACTGATGGATTTAATAACCCTGTCGATATGCATTGGAGTTTCCGTCCGCGGAAACCCGGACACCAGGGATCCGTCCCGGTGCTTCAAGGGTCGGGAGGCTGGGACGGGGTTCCCGGGGTCGGTCGTATGCAAACCGTGTCCCTGTCCCGGGATTGGATAATGGTGCGATCACCACCCCACCAGCATAACAAAGAACGAGGAGACAAGGAAGATCACGATCCCGGCGGCCATTGCGACCATCCCGAGTGTGTTCTCGCCCTTCTGTCGTGCCATGTACCCGAGGATGATCGCGCCGATCCCAAGTATCGGCCCCGCAATGAAGAACCCGATCACGGCGACGACGATACCGGCGTAGGCGAAGTTGCGGGCGGAGGCACGTTCCGCGTCCGTGTGGGCCTTCTCACCGGGCATGAACTGCGCAGAACGGTCGCCGGGGTACGGCGGCGGTGTCCCCGAAGGAGGTGTGGCCCCGGGGGGGGGCATGGGAGACTGGGACTGGGTGAGGTCACCACCACAATTCGAACAGAAGCGCCGGTCCGCCTTCTGCTCCTGCCCACAGAAAGGACAGTACATGAGCGCAGATATCCACAATAATAAATAATACTTTGTATTAGTCCGTATTTTTATAGATTAAATAATTATAAATATAAATACGCACCTGAGACAGACTATCTGCGCCCACAAGGCCGAGGGAGGTATATGGCTCAACCAAGACGGCGAATCCCCAACCTTGATCATAACGAGTACGAACACCCGTTCGATCGTGCCGCCCTGCAGGCCCTGGAGGCGACGCCGGGACTCGACACCCTGCTGGAGAAGATCTGGAAGTACGGGTTGGAGAACCTGTTGCGGGTCCAGTACACGGGCAGTTACACGAAGATAACGACGAACCACTATCCACGACTCAATCGCCTCTTTGTCGAGGCGGCGGAGATCCTGGAGGTCGATCATTCGAAGATCGACTTTTACCTGATCGGTGGTCAGCAGGTGAACGCCCACACGACAGGCGTTGAGCGTCCCCTTGTCGCCGTCTATTCGTGGCTCGTGGACATGATGACCGACGAGGAGCTGCAGTACGTGATCGCGCACGAGCTTGGTCACATCAAGAGCCGTCACGTGCTCTACCACCAGCTCGCGTCAATCCTCGTCACCTTCGGGCAGATCATCGGCAACGTGACGCTCGGGATCGGGAACCTCCTTGCCACCGGCATCCAGATACCGCTCATGCACTGGTACCGGATGTCGGAGTTCACCTGCGATCGTGCAGGCCTCCTCGTGGTGCAGGACGTCGACGTCGTCAACTCGGCAACGATGAAGATGGCGGGAGTCCCGTTTACGCAGAAGGACCAGATGAACCCCGAGGCCTGGCGGGCTCAGGCAAAGGAGTTCCAGGACTACGACTACGACACCCTGAAGAACATCTCGAAGCTCTGGACACTCTATAACCCCGGTTCGAGCATGGACCACCCGTTCACGGTGATCCGGGCAGCCGAGATCGAGAAGTGGGTGGCGGACGGCTCGTACGAGCGGGTGCTTCGGCGAGAGACGGCGGGGGCAGAGCCCCGGATAGCGGCCGGGATGGCGGCCTGTCAGCGGTGTGGGAACCCACTCGGTCCCCGCAACCGGTTCTGCCCGGCATGCGGTGCACCCGTCATGGAGCAGCCGGCGACCGCCGGTGGGTTCTGCACCGCCTGCGGCTACCGGCTCAGCGGGTTCGAGGAGTTCTGCCCTGGGTGCGGGCAGCGCCGGCGCCCGTAGCGACGACGGAGTGAATGGAGCAGTTACAGGTTACCAGGTGGAGATCATGACGGATACGAGACAGAACCAGCCCCTGACTAAGGACAGGATCGTGGGAATGCAGGTGGTGGACGCCGACGGATTCTTTATCGGAAAGGTCCGGGACATCTCGCTCTGCGTGGGTGAGATGGACCAGGCGCTCGTGATCGAGACGACGGGTGGGGAAGAGGAGATTCGTCGCTGGAGTGAGGTCGCCGGTGCCGGCGATCTGATCCTGCTCAAGCCCTCGACACCCGAACCCAGTACCGTTCCGACACAGGTTGCCGAGCCGGCAACCCCTGGAGGAGGAGCACGCCATTGCGGCGCGTGCGGCACCGTTCTCGATCCTGGAGCGATTTTCTGCGGCTCCTGCGGAGCGAGGGTGACGTAGGAAAGGGAGGACGCCCGAAAACCGGAGGGCCACGGCCCGAACGAACGTCCCCCCCCCTCTCGCACGTCGGATACGAGGGGGGAGAGATCAGGCCATCGAGCGGGCCGGGCGAAATGTCAGGAGGCCGCGTTGAGTCGGTCGATATAGTCCTCGAAGAGATGGATCCGCGTGGAGACGGGGAAGGGAGAACCCTGGATACTGATGACCGCGTCCCCGCGCGCGAGCGTCTGGATCTCGGTGTTCATGCTGGTCAGGTTCTGCTTCGCGTTCCCGGCAACGATGTTGCGGTCGAGCTGGTCCGAGAGGCCCATCACGACGTAGGTGTTCAGCTGCGCGAGGATGCGGGGGTCGATGTTCTTGGGCTGCTGGGTGACGAGGCAGAGGCCGACGCCGAACTTGCGCCCCTCCATCGCGCACTCGCGGAAGACCTGGGTCGACTGGTTTGCGTTCGCCAGGACGCGCTGTGCCTCTTCGATCGCGATCACGACCTGCCGGTTGCCCATCCCGTCGGCCGAAAGGGTGTGCTGCTTGTGCGCCTGCAGGATCGACCGGGTCATCGCGGCGAGCGCAAAGAGCTCACCCCGCTCGCTCATCCCGGGGATATCGATCAGCACCACCTTGTTCTGCCGGAGGTCGTTCAGGATCCCCGGGATCGACGACCCGAAGCGGTGGAAGAAGGCGCGGTTCTCCTCGACCAGGGTCTCGACCCGGCGCTGGGTCATGTGGAGCGGCCCGAGGCTGTAGTTCCGGAGCGTGTCCGTGATCTCCGGGTGCCGGCCGATCCCGCTCGTCGTCTTCAGGGGTGAGGGGAGGGAGTCGACCCCCTCGTTGATGAAGAAGTCGATCACATCCGATCCGGGCAGGTTGTCGAGGGACTCGACCACCTCTACGAGCGGCAGGGAGAGCTCGTACAGGAACCCCAGGTCGCCCATCCTGAAGTCGTCATGCTCGAGACGGAGCTCGTTCAGACCGTATTGTTCCCGATCCTCGGGGGGGCGCGTCGAGTAGACCGCGATGCCGTCTCGAGCGGCGGTGTACTCGATCAGCCCCTTGATCCGCCGTCCCTTGACGCGGTACCCGGTCACATACTCGCCGTGCGGGTCGATGATCAGCAGGCCGAACTGGCGTCGGCGCATGGCGGAAGCGCAGAAGACCTTCATGAAGTTGGACTTACCCATGCCTGTCGTTGCGAAGATCCCCATGTGGGAGGCGAGGACCTCCGACGGAATCGAGACGGTCACACCCTCCAGCACCCCGAGGCCCGCGCGCATCATCCCGACCTCCATGTCCCCCATGGAACGCTTGAGAAAGTCGAGATCGGCCTGGTCCGGGCGCGAGACTTCGGAGAACGTGGTCGGCGCGGTGATCGGGGGGCGAAAACGCCCCTCGCCATCCACGAGTCCCAGGGGGTGCAGGTTCACCACGAGGTGCGGTTCGGCGGAGAAGGCGCCGGAGGCGGTCTCGTGCAGGATGTCCGTGACCTTGGAGTAGAAGATAAAGTTCTTGTCGTGGTCGACGAGCTTGAGAATATCCCCGACGAAGAGGACCGCCGTTGACGGGACCACGATCTGGTAGGAGAGCACCGAGGTGTTGATCAGGCGAAAACCGGTCGAACTGTCGGACATGGAGATATCCTCCCGTACTGGAGCGTTGGTACCGGTGTGGATAAATACAATCGCTTTGCGAACCCTGTCGGTCGCTCACGGGTGGGGATCAGCCGGCCGGGGGATGGTCGCGGACGGCAGCGAGGAGATGATCGCCTGCCGGACCCGCATCTCGAGACCGGGCTCGGAGTCGACGTCGCGCCGCCGATCGAGGTCATCCACGCAGATCTCCTGGACAAGGTGGATTCCCAGGTTTGCCATGAACGGCCGGACGACGTTACGGACACAGTCGAAATTCTTCGACCCGCTCCTTCCCGCAGACGCCAGGAGGACCCCGTTCCGGGTCCCCGGAGCGGGATGGCCCGAGAGGGCGGCGCGGGCATGGAGGGCCTGTGCCCGGTCGATCAGGGCCTTGAGCCCCGCGGGGACCGTGTTGGTGTAGACGGGGGTGCTGACGACCAGCAGGGAAGCACCACCGATGGCGGGCTCGAGGCGAGTCATGTCGTCGTCGAAGGTGCACGCCCCCGTGTTGTAGCACTGGTAGCAGCCGATACAGGGGTGGATCTCGAGGTCGTGCACGAAGATGACCTCGACCGGTCGACCCGCGGAGCGTGCCGCCTCCGCAGCCCACGACGCGAGACGGGCGCAGGAGCCATCGGGTCGGGGACTGCCCTGCAGCACCAGGACGCCGCCCGCCGCCGGCTCTCCCAGGGGGTGAACGGGCCGGGGAGGGGGCGACAGGCGATCGGGGGTCGACCGGAGCGCCTCCTCCCAGTCCCGGGCGGCTTTCCTGGCTGCCGACTCGGCATCGACGGGGAGGAGCGGCGGGTATTCGTAGGTGTTGGTCGAGAAGAGCGGGAGGATCCGGCCCCCACCCTCGTAGAGAAGGAGGAACCGCACCATCCCTGGGTAGACCGTGGAGAGGTCCTCCCGGTAGAGCGACAGCAGACCCGTTCCCGCGGGAGAGGGAAGTTCCACCTGGCTCAGCAGTTCGCGCATCGACAGATCCGTTCCCGGGACCGGTGGACCACGACGCCCTCAGCCGGCACCCTGATCACCAGGAGGACGGACCGGGTATTGAACCTGTTCTTTTTTCCTGGCGGGGGTCCGAATCGGCACCTCGGGATCGACCTCCTTTATCGGGTTCGTGTCACCACCGTCGAGAGTGCCGCGGGATCCGGTGTTTTTTCCCGGAGAGCACGACGAGTCGATCCGCGTACATCACGCCCCCCACCCATGGATCAGTGGGTGGGAGCCCGGTCTTCGACCCGGCACTCGCCCGAATTGATGACCGGGTTCAGGCTTCTGGCGTTCACCGGCGTGACCTACGAGAAGGCCTCCACCGGAATCGGTTATTCGAGGGCGTCGGGCCTGACATCGACGACCAGCACGCCGACGATGGAACCGGAACGGTTGCGGACGGGTGCGTACCCAGAGATGAAGGTGCCCCACGAGTCCGTGTAGATGCCGGTTGTGCCGGGGGTTGAGATGGTTGCCGGCAGACCATTCGGCACCTCGACGAGGACGTCACCCGGACTCGAACCGTTGGGGGTTCCATACGCTGCATCGACCATGAACCTCGACCTCCCGTCCACCTGCTCGACCGTGTAGATGTACACGGCCTGCGGATCTGCTGCCAGGAACGCCCTGAGGGCCTGGTGAATCGAGACGAAATCGGTCGAGTTCGTCCCCTGAGCCATGGCACGGGCCAGCGCATCTCCGTCGACACCGGCCGCATATGCGGCGGCCCGGGCAGCGAGTTCGTCCTGGACCGTCAGGTTCGCCTGCCCAGGGAGCAGGCTCGCCAGGGGAGCCGATGGTGCAGGGGTCGTCGGGAGGACGTCGGTCGTCGTGTTCGGTGAGGGAGCATTTGTGCACCCCGCGGCGCAGAGCATCACGGCGATTGCGATCCCCAAGGATCGGGGTGAGGTGGTGACCAGCACTGAGAATCGTTCACAATCAGTGCGTGCGGGCAAAAAAACCGGTTCGAGAGTCCCAGGATCATCCGGCGTGAACCGCCTCCCCTGGACCCAGTTCAACGATCTCAGCATCGGGCTGGGCGGTGCAGAACCAGGATCCGGCGGGTCAGGCTCCTGTGCACCCGCTGTTCGAACCGGTCGACGACCGCGAGGTGGCGTGCCGCGATCGCGTCGATCGGTCGGTGCGTCACGATCACGGCCCGCCGGCCCGGCTTCAGCACGCGGGCGACCTCGGTGAGAGACTCGTCGTAGAGCCGCTCGAGGGTGTCACCCCGAATCTGGACGGACTGGCCGTACGGCAGGTCGGAGACGACCGCGTCGATTGATGACGAACGGAGCGGGAGGTGCGCGGCATCGGCGAGCGCGACGTCCGCCCGCGGAAGGTTCTGGCGGGCTCCCCGGAGCATCAGGGGGTCGACGTCCAGCCCGAGAGAGCGGACGCCGAGGAGCGCGGCCTCGATCAGGGTCCCCCCGGTCCCCGTGAACGGGTCGACGAGGATCTCGCCGGGCTCCACGTCAGAGAGATTGACGAGCGCTCGGGCCATCCGCGGCATCATCACCCCGGGATGAAAGAACGGGCGCGAGAAGGGGCGGCGTGCATCGATCGAACGCCGGTCCGGCTCGAAGAGGAGCCGCCCAAGAAAGCACCGGTCCCCCGAGCAGACGAGACCGTAGGTGACGTCAGGCGCGGAGAGCGAGACGCGCCCGGTGACCAGGGCTCCGAGGCGCCGCTCGAGCACGAGCTCCGGCGTCTCGAGAGCGGTTCCCTCGACCTTCTTCACCCGGACGACGTATGTCCCTTCGGGGACGAGGTCCGCCCCGCGCACCATCGCGTCGACCGCGTCATCCGTCGCCGGTGCGTCCGCGATGTATTCGTAGACCCGGTGGGTGAGGGCCAGGCGTGCCAGGCGGGACGGGTCGGGACAGTCGCCGACCGCTACCTGGGGCAGGGTCTCCTCGACGCGGACCGCGCACCGCAGCTCCGCCGCCGGGAGCAGCGGATGCTCCCCCGAGAGGAGACAGACGACCTTCATGTAGGAACGCTCAGAGGTTCCGTCGCATGCGGGCCTGGAGCCCGAAGTACTCGGAGAACCCGATCGCCGAGCACTGGTCGACCGTGGTCGAGTCGAACGAGACCATGTCGCTCGAGTAGAGGGCGTTCGGCGACGAACGACCGAGGATCCGGAGCCCGCCCTTGTAGAGCTGCAGGTCGACCGTTCCGTTCACCACCCGCTGTGTCTCGTCGATGAAGGCGTTGAGGGCGGCGTAGAGCGGCTCGTAGACGAGCCCCATGTAGGCAAGCTCCGACCACTTCTCGTCGACCATCACCTTGAAGGCCAGTTCCTGGCGGGTCAGGACGAGACGCTCGAGGTCGCGGTGAGCCGCGAGCAGCACGGTGGCGGCCGGGTGCTCGTAGCACTCGCGTGCCTTGAGCCCGAGGACGCGGTCCTCGATCATGTCGTTCCGACCGATACCGTGCGTACCGGCGAGCCGGTTGAGCGCCATGATCAGGTCGAACCCCTTCATCAGCTCCCCGTCGAGGGCGACGGGGAACCCCTCCTCGAAGGTGATCGCGACCGCGGCGGGGGTGTCGGGCGCCATCTCGGGCGAGGTTGTCCAGTGCCAGATCTCCTCCGGGGGATGGTACGACGGGTCCTCGAGGAGTCCGCCCTCGATCGAACGGGACCAGCAGTTCTCGTCCATCGACCAGGGCTTCTCCTTTGCCACCGGGACAGGGATGTCGTGCTCGGCGGCGTATTCGATCTCCCACTCGCGGGTCAGGTTCTGCTCGCGGATCGGGGCGACCACCTCGAGTCCGGAGGCGCGGACGATGAAGTCGAACCGCAGCTGGTCGTTGCCCTTGCCGGTGCACCCGTGCGCCACCGCGGTGGCGCCCTCCTCCTTCGCAATCCGGACGCACTCCTCCGCTATCACCGGGCGGGCGAGCGAGGTGCCCATCGGGTAGCCCTCGTACGACCCGTTCGCCCGGATCGAGGGGAAGACACCCTCGCAGACGAACCGCTCACGGGCGTCGATCGTGTAGTGTTTGTCGGCGATGCGCTCTCCCTTCTCGGTCGCCATCCGGATGTCGGCCTCAGTCTGACCGACGTCCACCGCGACTGTCACGACGCGGTCGTAGTCATACCGTTCCTTCAGGAACGGGACGCAGATCGAGGTGTCGAGCCCGCCAGAGAAGGCGAGCACAATCGTTCCCTTGCCCATCGAGATCACCAGAATTCGCAGGGGAATGGTTCGCGGGACAGGGTATTAGAGTTTCACCCGGTGCCGGGAAGCGCGCGGACCGGGATTCGACGTTGCCAGCGCTTGAAGCGATGGCGCCGACGAACACGGGCCCGAGCCCTAATAGGAGGACAGTCGTCGTGAAGAGACAGGTTTCATATTTATCATATTTTTCTGATCATTCTGAACATTTATCATCCCCCGGCACCAACCGGCAGACTGCATGACCGACGAACAGAATGCGTGCCGGCTCGAGGCACTGGTGACGATGGACGAACGGGGGCAGATCGTGCTGCCGAAGGATCTTCGCCAGCGGCTCGGCGTCGGGCCAGGCGACAAACTCGCGATCAGCTCGTGCGGGTGTAACGGCGAGGTCTGCTGCCTCGTCCTGATGCGAGCGAACCGGCTCGACGGGATGGTGCGGGGTGTGCTCGGCCCGGTCATGCGGGAGATCATCTGATGGAGCGAAGGGAACGGATCCACGAGACGGTGCGGGAAGGATACACGCGGGTCGCCGAGCAGTCCTGCGGATGCGGGTGCGAATCGGGCTGCTGCGGAAGAGCCGATCCGCGAGAGATCAGCGGCGCTATCGGCTACTCGGACGAAGAGATGGGGGCGGTACCCGCGGGCGCAAACCTCGGGCTCGGGTGCGGCAACCCGACCGCCCTGGCAGAGCTCGCTCCTGGCGAGACGGTGCTCGATCTTGGTTCTGGAGCGGGGTTCGACGCGTTCCTGGCCGCCCGGCAGGTGGGTGACGCGGGGCGCGTGATCGGTGTCGACATGACGCCCGCGATGCTCGATCGGGCGCGCACCAACGCCCGGGAGGGGGGATACGACAATGTCGAGTTCCGCCTTGGCGAGATCGAACACCTGCCGGTCGCCGACCGATCGGTCGACGTCGTGATCTCGAACTGTGTGATCAACCTCTCTCCTGAGAAGGGGCAGGTCTTCCTCGAGGCGTTCCGCGTGCTCAGACCGGGGGGGCGGCTCCTGATCTCGGACATGGTGATGGTCGGGGACCTGCCTGAACGCGTACGGACCTCGGTGTCGGCGTACATCGGATGCCTTGCCGGGGCTCTCTCGCGCGAACGGTACCTTGCCCTGGTCAGGAGGGCCGGTTTCACCCGGGTCGAGGTTCTCGAGGAGGCCTCCTTTCCCCTCAGCAGTATGGCGAACGACCCGACGGCGCAGATTGTCATGGGCGATCTCGAGTTGACCCCGGACGAGGTGGCTGCAACCGAGTCGGCAATCGCCTCGGTACGGGTCCGCGCCTACCGCCCCGAGTAGGCACACAGGGAAAAGAGGTTGTAGCCGGGCTGGAACCGGCACCGTACTTTTTCGGCCTTCAGGAGGTCCCGAGGTAGTGACCAAGCGGCTCGAGGGTCAAACGGTTCTTGCCGTTCGCCTCGATCGCCAGGGCGGCGGCTCGGGCCGCTGCGAGGGTCGTGATGTACGGGACACCGAAGTCGACCGCCATCCGCATGATCCGGTAGTGGTCCTGGCGCGAGGCCTTGTCGGACGGGGTGTTGACGATCAGCTGGATCTCGCCGCGCCGCATCATGTCGATCACGTTCGGCGACCCCTCCTGGACCTTGCGGACCAGGTGAGCCTCGATCCCCGCCTTCTGCAGCACCTCGACCGTCCCCTGCGTCCCGTAGATCGAGAGGCCCAGGTCGACGAGGGTGCGGGCGATGAAGATGAGCTGGTCCGCCTGGTCGGACGTGACCGAGATGAAGACGTTGCCGGAGGTTGGCAGGGCGTTCTCGGCGGCGATCAGCGCCTTGTAGTAGGCCCGGCCGAAGTCGTAGTCGATCCCCATCACCTCGCCGGTCGATTTCATCTCGGGACCGAGGACAGTGTCGACACCAGGGAGCTTGTTGAATGGAAGGAGGACCTCCTTGACCGCAACGTGGTCGAAGGTCCGCTCCGAGTAGCCGAGCCCGGCAAGCGGTCGCCCCAGCATCACCCGCGCCGCCACCTTGGCGAGCGGGATGCCGGTTGCCTTCGAGACGAACGGCACGGTGCGCGAGGCCCGCGGGTTCGCCTCCAGGACGTAGACCGTGTCGTCCTTCACCGCGAGCTGGATGTTGACGAGGCCGATGACACCGAGTTCGAGCGCGATACGGCGGGTGTAGTCGCGGACCCGCTCGATCACCGATTCTGATAGGGACTGGGTCGGGATGACGCAGGCAGAGTCGCCCGAATGGACACCAGCCTCCTCGATGTGTTCCATGATCCCGCCGATCAGCACGTCGACGCCGTCCGAGACGGCGTCCACGTCCAGCTCGATCGCGTCCTGGAGGAACGAGTCGATCAGCACCGGATGGGTGCGCGAGACCCGGATCGCCTCTTTCATGTAGGTCTTGAGCTCGACGTCGTCGTGGACGATCTCCATCGCGCGGCCGCCGAGGACGTAACTCGGACGGACCAGGACCGGGTACCCGATCTGGTTCGCCATCTGCACGGCATCCTCCTCGGAGTAGGCGGAGGAGTTCGGCGGGCTCGGGATCTCGAGCCGGTCGAGCATCGCGGAGAACCTGTCCCGGTCTTCGGCCATGTCCATTGCGTCCGGGCTCGTCCCCAGGATCCGGGTCGAGAGGCCCCGCGCCTGGATCGCCTGCAGGATGGGGACCGCGAGGTTGACCGCGTTCTGTCCGCCGAACTGGACCATTACGCCCTCGTACTCATCCGAGAGGAGGATGTTCATCACGTCCTCGAGCTGCATCGGCTCGAAGAAGAGCCGGTCCGAGGTGTCAAAGTCCGTGGAGACCGTCTCGGGGTTGTTGTTGACGATGTGGACCTCGACGCCCTCGTCGCGGAGGGCGGAGACGGCATGGACCGTGCAGTAATCGAACTCG
>JBFXGJ010000034.1:0-22480 GCA_050178135.1 Methanoregulaceae archaeon
GGCTCCTGGCAGCCCGGCCCGGGGCTCGACCTCTTTGCCCGCGTCCAGGGTGCCCTGCCCCACCTTGCCCTGGTCGCGGAGGACCTGGGCCACGTCACCCCCGCGGTGGACGCCCTTCGCGACGCCCTCGGGGTCCCCGGCATGCGCGTCCTGCTCTTCGGGTTCGGCCCGGAGATGGCGTCGAGCCCGCACGTCCCGCACAACCACGACCGGGCGAGCGTCCTCTACCTCGGCACCCACGACAACCCGACCGCGCGGGGCTGGTTCGAGGAGGCGTCCGACGAGGAGCGCTCGCGGCTCGCCCGGTACATCGGCCGGCCCGTGGATGCGAAGACCGTCGCGGATGTCCTGGTCCGGCTCTGCCTGCAGTCGGTCGCCGGCACGGCGATCGTCTCGCTCCAGGACCACCTCGGTCTCGGGGTCGGCGCCCGAATGAACCTCCCGGGCACCCCCTTCGGCAACTGGGAGTGGCGGTGCCACCCCGAGTCCCTCTCCGCCGCGCTCGCCGCCCGCCTCGCCGACCTCGCATCGATCTTTGGCCGCACCGTCCCGCCGGCACCCGGCGGGACCCCCCTCGAATCCGACTCCACCCCGACGTGATCATCATGGACCGATACCAGGAATTTCCCCAGATCCCCGAACGCCTCGCCGGGCTTGTCGACCTCGCCTACAACCTCTGGTGGTCGTGGCACCCCGAGGCCCGGCTCCTCTTCAAGCAGCTGTCGACCGCGCTCTGGAAGGAGTGCGTCCACAACCCGGTCCGCCTCCTCCGCCGGCTCTCGCCCGAGGTCTTCCAGGCCGCGGCGGCCGACCCGGCGTACCTCCACCGTTACGACGTGATCATGCACCGGTTCCGCCGGTACATGACCGAGAAGAACGGCTGGTTCCAGGAGGTGTATGGCAGCGGGCCCGCGCTCAGGATCGCCTACTTCTCGGCCGAGTACGGCCTCCACCACTCCCTGCCGTTCTACGCCGGCGGCCTCGGATTTCTCGCGGGCGACCACCTCAAGGAGTGCTCCGACCTCCACGTCCCGCTCGTCGCGGTCGGGTTCATGTACTCGGACGGGTACCTGCACCAGCACCTCCTCGCCGACGGCTGGCAGGAGAACACCGTCGAGCGGCTGGACCGCGAGGCAGCGCCGATCACGCGTGTCACGGGGGCCGACGGGGCGCCGCTCGTCATCCGGATGCCGCTCGTTGACTCGACGATCGCCGTCTACGTCTGGCGGGTCGACGTCGGTCGCGTCCCGCTCTACCTCCTCGACACGGACCACCCCGAGAACCCGCCCGAGCACCGGATGATCTCGAGCCGCCTCTACTCGGGGGACCGTGAGTGCCGCCTCCGGCAGGAGATCGTGCTCGGGATCGGCGGGCGGCGGATGCTTGCCGAGCTCGGCATCGAGTTCGCCGCCGTCCACCTGAACGAGGGCCACCCGGCTTTTGTCCTCCTCTCGCTCCTCCACGAGCGGATCCAGGCGGGCCGGTCGTTCGACGAGGCCGTGAACGATGTCCGGGGGATCTCGATATTCACCACCCATACCCCGGTGCCGGCGGGTTTCGACGTCTTCCCGGACGATCTGATCACCCGCTCGTTCCGCCAGTACCGCGACCAGCTCGGGATCTCGCCCGAGCAGTTCCTCGCGCTGGGCCGGCACCCGGACGCGCCGGGCGACGGGTTCAACATGGCGATGCTCGCGCTCCGGCTCTGCGGCCATGCGAACGCGGTCTCGCAGCGGCACGGCGAGGTCTCGCGCGCCCTCTTCCGCTCGCTCTGGCCGGACCGGCCGGAGGCCGACGTCCCCATCTCTGCGATCACGAACGGGGTGCACCTGCCGACCTGGCTCAACCCGCGGATCGCCGCGCTCTACGACCGCCACTTCTTCGAGACCACGCCGAACTGGCAGGAGGAGCACGACGTGGAGGCGGTCTGGGCGTTCATCGAGACGATCCCGGACCGCGAGCTCTGGGACCTCCACGTCTCGCTCAAGAACAAGCTCCTGAACCGGGTGCGCGAACTGCGGCGCCACGCCTATGCCGCCGGCACGCTGGAGCCCGCGTCGCTCGTGGCGCAGGGGGGCCTCCTGAACCCGTCGGTGCTGACGATCGGCTTTGCGCGCCGCTTCTCGACCTACAAGCGGGCGGACCTCATCTTCTCCGACCCCGAGCGGCTCCGGCGGATCCTGACCCACCCGCTCCGGCCGGTCCAGCTCCTCTTCGCCGGCAAGGCTCACCCGTCCGACGAGGAGGGCAAGCGCCTCCTGCAGCGGATCTACCAGTTCGCGAGCCGGCCGGAGTTCGGGGGCCGGATCGCGTTCATGGAGGACTACGGCGAGCAGACGGCGCAGTACCTGGTCCACGGGGTCGACGTCTGGCTCAACAATCCCCAGCCGCCGCTCGAGGCCTCGGGGACGAGCGGGATGAAAGCGGCGATGAACGGGGTGGTGAACTGCTCCATCCTCGACGGGTGGTGGCTCGAAGGGTTCGACGGTGAGAACGGCTGGGCCTTCGGCCATGACGCGCCGGAGGGCGACCGGAGGGCGCACGATGCGGACGCACTCTACACCCTGATCGAGAACGAGATCGCGCCGCGGTACTACGACGCCGGGCTGGACGGGATCCCGCACGCGTGGGTCAGGATGATGAAGGCCTCGATCCGGACCTGTGCGCCGAGTTTCTCGGCCCGCCGGATGGTGAAGGAGTACGTCGAGCGCTATTACCCGCGGCTGCTCGCGTGCGCCGGCTCCGAGTACACGGTCTGCCCGGTCGAGGGGGTCGACCAGGGCGCACGGCCCGCCGGCGACGGGTCCTGATCGGTCTCGTCGGGCCGGTGCTCCGTTGGGCGGCCGGTTACCGCCCTTCTTCTCAGAAACGTCATTTCTCGTCCCGACGCCAGGCGCCGGGGGGGAAATGGATGACGAACCGGGCGCCGGCCCCGGGGGTCCCCTCTTCCGCGATCGTCACGCCCGTGATCCCCAGGATCTCGCGGGCGAGGTAGAGCCCGAGGCCGGTGTTCCGGCCGTGGCCCCGTTCGAAGATCCGCTCTTTCTCATTGGCCGCGACGCCGGAGCCGTCGTCCTCGACCACCAGGGTGAGCCGGCCGCCGTCCTCTTCCGCGATGGAGAAGGTGACCCGGGTGGCCCCGTGCCGGGCGGCGTTCTCGACCAGGTTATAGACGACCCGGGCGCAGAGCGGGTCCGCGTAGCAGGCGAGCCCGTGGACCCGGGACTCGACCGCGATCCGCCCCTCGCCGAGCTCGTGGGTGGCCCCGGTGATGCACTCTTCGACCGGCACCCAGGCCGGCCCGTCGAGCCCGACGTGCTCGTAGGTGTGCGCGAACTCGATCATGTTCCAGATCGCGCCGGCATGGGAACGGATCCGGTCGAGGTGGACCTGCTGCTCGGCGGGGTCATCCACCTCGCCGGCGAGGTCCAGGCGGCCGAAGAGGGCGGTGATCTGGTTCTTGATGTCGTGCCGGGTGATGGTGGAGAGGAGGTTGAGCCGGGCCATCGCCTGCCGGAGGGCCTCCTCGTGCCGGTAACGGGTGGTGACGTCGCAGAGCAGCACGTAGAGGCTGGTGACCTCACCGTCCTCCTGGTGGGGGAGGAGAGTGACGTGGAGGTGACGCTCGAGCCCCTCGCGGTCCGGGACGCGCCTCCCGGTCCGGACGGTCTCGCCGGCGAGCGCGAGGGCGATCTCGGGGGCGAGCCGCCCGTACCGCTCCCTTGGGAGGGTGTCGGCGAGCTCCCGGCCGAGCAGGTCCGGGATCGGCCGGCCGACCCAGTCGGCGAAGGCCTGGTTCACGGTGGTGCAGCGCTCCTCCCGGTCCAGGCAGGCCATCATCACCGGGACGGCGTCCATGACCCGGGCGAGGTGCCGGCGGGAGAGGCGGAGGGCCTCTTCGGCCCGGCGGTACTCGGTGATGTCGCAGAACGAGACGGCGAGCGCGGGCCCGCCCCGAAAGGTGACCGGGCCGACCGAGAGCGAGGACCAGCAGATGCGCCCGTCGGCGAGGCGGAGTTGCGTCTCGAAGCCGCGGACCATCCCTTCGGCGGCGACCCGGGCGAGGAGGCGGGAGCGGTCCTCGGGGTCGGCGTAGTACTGGAGGGCTCCGGATTCGCCGGGCCGGATCGGGATGACACCGGCGAGCTCGCGCGCCTGCCGGTTCGCGTAGAGCACCTCGCCCGAGTCCGCGCGGGTGACGACGAACGGGGTCGGCGAGCCCTCGATCAGCGCCAGGAACTCGCCGTCCCCGTCCTGCTCGGCTGCCGGGGGGTCATTCGGCGAGGGCTCGCCGGGCCGGGACCTGGCGGCCGCGCCGGCGACCAGGCCCGCGAACGGGAGGGCAGCGCCGGTCCCCGGGGCGAGGAGGTCGATCGCGAGGGCCAGGACTCCGGCGAGGGCGACAGCGGCCAGGCGGCGGGCGAGGGGGGCGCGGATGGGGGTCGTGATGGAACCTCTCTTCCTCCTGTTGGTCGGGGCGGGGCATCAACCATTGCGTTCGGATGGGTCCTGGAGGTGCCCTGGACCGTCCCCATGCCGGCATATATCGGTCGACCGCGCATGGAGACGGCACCTGCGCCGCCGGTTTTCGCTATACTGGGGGCGGTGCGGTGGTAGTAATATAATCATATTTATGATTGGGTCGTGCGAATAGTCAGACAGGAGCCGGCAATGGGTGGTCGTGATCGCGAGGACGCACTCTCGGAGATCATCGGGTTCGTTCTGATCCTCGCGCTGATCGTGGTGGCGTCGACCTTGTACCTGATGTACGTGGTGCCGGCAGAGGGGCGCGAGGAGGAGATCGAGCACATGAACCAGGTGAAGGACCGGTTCGTGAGCTACAAGACGAGCGTGGATGGGCTCTGGCTGCGGTCGCTCGGCGATCTTTCAATATCGGGCACGCGCGGCGTCTCGCTCTCCACCTCGTTCGACCTCGGCACCGGCGGCGGGAATACCCAGTCGAGCGGGCTCTTCCTCTCCTTCATGCGGCCGATAGGGACGGCGGCGAGGATGAGTATTGCCGCCGATAGCGGTGATTACCTCACACTCAGGGTCGATGGAACACCTGTTATTGATCGTGTCCCGCTCGGGTCACTCAATTACTCGACGGATAACTACTACTGGATCCAGCAGACCTACGCGTATGAGATGGGAGGGGTCTTCCTCGAGCAGAAAAATGAGGGGGTGTCGGTCAAGGTGGCGCCGTCCCTGTCGCTTTATCATTTTGGAAATGGCACGAGTGAGAACTACATCCACTCGGTGAAGCTGAACCTCTGCCTGGTCAACCTGACGAGGGAGGCAGGGACCATCGGTGGAACCGGACCCCTGCGAGTGGAAACCCGCTTGCGCGAGTCCATGGTGTCGTCGTACGAGAATTCCCGTGTCGATACCGTCTCGGTCGAGATCGATGCCAGGAACGAACGGTGGGCATCTGCATGGAATCAGGCCTTCATCGACGCCGCACGAAGAAGTGGGGTGGCCGAGAGCGGAGATCTCACAGACGATTCGCATCAATGGTTCTTCATTCACCGACCCGACGACACCACATCCATCCTTGAAGTCAGGAACAAGACCGGCGACCCTGCTATCTCCAAGGACGTGATGCTCAACCTGATCGAAGCCCCCCTCCAGGTAACCTTCGAATATGACGAATTGTGAAGATGGGGTATCGGAGGTGATCGGGGGCGTGCTGCTCATCGCCCTCGTACTGATCGGCGCTGCTCTCGTCGGCACCTACGTCACGTCGCAACCCCTTCCAGAAAAGGTTCCGAAGGTGCAGTTCAACATCAAGGAGATCAACGGTGCAATTTACCTTGAGCATGAGGGAGGAGAGAGCCTGCGAGATAAAGACTTCTCGATCATCATAAACGGGAATCCTATTCTTGAGTCCTCGTGGTATATCGAGCCCGATAACGACGATCTCTGGACTTTAGGCGAGAGGATTGTAATTCCTGCGCATTCGGAGGCTGAATCCATTGGCCTCGTCTATAAGGGCGGATCCGGTGAGACACTCCTTCGGGCCCCGAATTCCCCCTGGGGGTTCGACATTGTCTTCCCCTCGTTCGACCCGAACGAGACCATAGATATCCCCGAGCCATTCTCCGTAGGTGGGGAATACGGCGATCTCGATTGGCAGTTCCCCGAGACCAGCGACCCGCAACCACTCTTCACCCCTCTTAACAGTAAACACGTGTATGTAGCGGCAAAGGACTCGACCATCACCCCACCCAACCCGCCGATATTCGTCTGTGACGGGATAAATGATGAGAGCGAAATCAACGATGCAATTGCTATTGCGGAGGGGGGTATTGTCGAGCTGCTCGATGGGAACTTCAAATGCTCCGGTCGAATTACGATGCGCGAACGCACCACGCTCTGGGGTCAGGGATCCCTGTCCACGACGATCGAGACCAAGGCGAACGGGGGCTCGGGGTACCTCCCGATTGCGGTTGGCGCCGAATACGTGAACCTCGGAGGCAGGAATGGGGGAGATATGAAGGGTTTCACCATCCGGGGCAACGCTTTCGTCATGGTCACCAGGAGCCACGTCCGGGTGCAGGATATCCGGGCGACCTGCGTCGACCTCGACGGCGTCTGGCATGAGGCATCGGGCAATGGGATGTTCTTTGTCTGGGTCGCCCCTACTAAGGACGATCCCAACAGAGTGATTGACGATGTCGAGTTCTGGGAGTGCCACGTTGTCAACTCCCACACGCACGGCTTCAACATGAACCAGGACTACAGCGATGGTGTCACCCGTGCCACGACGAACATCCGTTTTGTCAACTGCCGCGCCGTGAGATGCGGGTTCGGCCGGGTCGGCGATCCAGGCGTCGTGGCCGGCAACCAGTCACGATCTGAGTGGATTACCGGGTTCGACTTCCACGAGTGGCAGGATCTGATCAACTGCGAGGTCGTCAGTTGCATCGCGGAAGACAACTGGGAATCCGGTTTTCACCTTGAACCTGGGGCGCGGTACCTCGAACCCCCGGGACCGCGGACCGTCTCAAAAAATATCCGTTTCAGGGACTGTTTCAGCTCGAACAACGGTCAGAGGAACACCTACGCCGGCCACTTTTTCATGTCCGGATACTACCTCTCCCGTGACACGACTCTCACGAACTGCCATTCTCTCAACAATCGCAATTCGGGGTTTTACGTCCACGGCGGCGCCAACAGCTCGTTCGTCGTGTGTTCCGATGACGGGAGCACCTACGGATGGAAGATCTGCAAAGCGAGCTCGGACATCAGGCTCGATGACTGTTTGTCAAAGAACAACTTGCGTTGGGCGCTCTGGATCTCATTCTCCCAGCGGGTCATCGTTGAAAATTTCCGGCAGGACAACGTGAACGGTGACCGTGGGTATCAGAGCATCCTGGGGTGGTACAAGGACGAGGCTAAGTACCAGCAACCCGTCACCAATTCACGGTTCATCATCGCGGCCTTTAGTAGCAGGTTGCCGATCATCAACCAGGCAGGGGGCGGGAATGTGTACTCTCTTTCGTATGGGTGATCGGCAACTATGCATGCATTTTCTCATGTTGCGATGAATCAGGGAGCATTGTCAAGAAAATCGCAAGAAGTAGTGTCTTTTTGACATTCCCGAATAGAAATTTTAATATAATGTGGGGGGATAATGCTTGAACGAAACGCCATGGATCGACCTCTGGCCGAGGAGGGTATATCCGAAGTCGTCGGCTTCGTTTTCATCCTCGCGCTCGTGGTCGGGGGGCTTTCGTTGTACCTGGTATACGGTGTCCCCGTCCTGGGACGAGAGGCGGAGATCAGTCAGATGGACGATGTCAGGGGGTGGTTCGTCGATTACAAGACGGGTGTTGACCAGCTCTGGCTGAACAGCCCGGCGGTTCCGAACAATAGCACACCCTACGTACCTGGGGACTTCGCTCCGCTCCTGGATAGAATGGCATTCTACAGCATTTCCACCGGACAGGTGACCCTTCGTCATGTGATCAACGCCGGCGCGATCCAGGAACGAGGTTTTGTCCTGCGGTATCTGCCCATGCTCGCACCGGTTCCGGCCTCTGCAGAGGTTTCGGTTCGTAGCGATGAGAACTTCACGGTCTCGGGATGGCGAAACGGCGTGGAAGTCCTCCGCTGGAACAAGAGTGCACCCGCTCTCGTCTATTCATCGCACAATAACTACTGGCTCCAGCAGGAGTACTATTACCAGCTTGGGGGTGTCTTTCTTCGGCAGTGGGATCCGAACGGTAAAGTGCCAGAGACGGTGATGGTGGTCCAGTCTCCCCCATTCTCCGTCTTTCCACCGGATGTGGGTGACACGGGTTACCAGACGATGGCTGGTCTGGTCGTTGCGAACCTGAATGTAACCAAAGGGGGTTTCGGCTCGAGATCTCCCATTCGGGTCGAGACCAGGCTCGCTGCAGATCCGCTCCCACTCGAAAGTTCGGATATAAAACAACCATACGAGTTCTCAAATGTCTCCCTAACCTTCGAGGGGAAGAACGACCAGTCCGCCCTTGCCTGGTCCACGGTCTTCAATGGGTCCGCCGAGCGAAACGGCATCAATTCCAGTTATTACAACGTCTCGCTGTCTGGCCCCGTTGCCCGGATAGACATCCTCGGGTACGAAACCAACCCGAACATTGCTGACGTCCAGTTTGGTGCACTTGAGGCGAGTTACATCATGAAACTGGAGAACGTACCGACGATAATCGAATAGGAGTTTGTCTTCATGAATCCAAACAATCGCTGGGAATCAGGTGTCTCCGAGGTGATCGGAGCTGTGCTTCTGGTTGGCCTCGTCGTGATCGGTGGTGCGGTGGTCGCATCCTTCGTATTCGGCCAATCAACTCCGAAAGAGGTGCCCCACCTCAGCTTCGGAGTCGCCGTGGACAGCGAGGACCACCTGCTCACACTCCGCCATACAGGGGGAGATACCCTCCTGAATGGCACGTATCGGATCCTCCTGGATGGTTCACCCGTGAGTCCGGATCATTACCGCAACTGGTCTGTGAACGAGCCCCTGGAGATCCCCGATGTCACGGACTTCGATGGAACCGTGATCGTCACCTTCCTGGACGGGAGCGGGGGAGAGACGGTACTTCGCAAGGTGGACTTCGGCGACAAGCTCAACCAGGGTTCAAATCCAGAAAACCCGGAGCAGCCTACAGGCCCCTGGATCATCTCGGGGTACAAGCGGAACGTGACCGTGGACAACCAGCACATCGGCCCGCTTGCCGGCGTCACGATGCGCCTGATAAAGACGCAGGGTGACTTCTCGTTCCCCGAGGAGGGTATGACCACGACGACGAATGGTGATGGGTACTACTCTTTCTCAGTCCCCGAGCATGAGGGGCGCTACAGCCTGGCGGAGGAGGTCAACCTCACGGTCTGGGATCCAGTCAGTCCGCCGAGTGGAGCGTACGACTCGATCTACCTCAATCACCACCAGACGAGCGCGAAGTGTAACTTCTCGAACTATCGCCTGCCGCCTCCACCCATGAAGATCTCAGGACACAAGTACAATGTGACGTGGAAGGGCGCGATGGTCGGCCCGCTGGAGGGGATCGTCATCAACCTGACCTTGACCAGCGGCGATGTCCCCGGGTTCCCCTCTCAGGGGATGACCACGACAACGGACGAGAACGGGTACTACGAATTCGAAGTGCCGGGATGGTGGGACTTCGAGGTCCCCCAACCCCTGCCCCTATACCGTCTCACCGAGGAGGTCGACAGAAACGCCTGGCGACCGTACGCACCTACCTCTGGGGTCATCGATGACGTGGTGCCGGGAGCCACAGACCAGGACTTCAGAAACGAGATGATCGTCCCGACAAAGAAGATCTCGGGGTACAAGTGGGGATACTACACGAATGGTGACCTGATCGGCCCGGTCAACGTTATCCAGATCACCCTGACGATGACGGACGGGGACATTCCCGATATGCAGGTCGGCCAGAGCATGGAGACATGGACGAACGAGACCGGGTACTACGAGTTCGATGTGTCCGGCTATCCGGCTGTCTATACGCTCGAGGAGACGATGGATCCGGCAGCGTGGACGCCCTATATACCCGTGTCGGGGATGATCGAGAATGTTCTTCCCGGGGCGACAAACCAGGACTTCAAGAATAAGCACGTACCCCCCGAGCCCGAAGGGGGTGTCGTGATGCGCCTGGAGAAGGAGGAGCCATCTGATGACCCAAGTAAGAACGGACACCTTGTCGGTGGTACTTACTTCCAGGTCGAGACGAAGGGTGGTGATTACGCGACCATCGCGGGACAGACCTTCACGTTCGGCAACAACGAGCAGGTCAGGTTCGTCATCGACGGCGACCAGGACCGGGGCCGACTCACGGTTACGAAAGGGTCGACCACCCTTGAGGAGTTCTCGTTCAACGTCTTCATGCAGAAGAAGAGCGGGAATGAGTGGGTCAACGTGACGGGCGCCAGGGGCAAGGTCACAGATATTCGCATCACCAACATCAACAAGAACGGGATCTGCGAGGATTCCACCCTGACCTACCGCCAGCCCTCCTACAATTCGGAGACGATGCTGCGACTAGACGGCGATCCACGGATCACGAGCCCACCGGACGACTCGACCCCGCTCGAGTTCAAGAAACTCCACATCGTTCACGATAACTCCGAGCACGAGGGCAACAACATCATGATGATCTGGCTCGAACCGGGCATCAACAGCCTGCTCGTCCAGGGTGACTACGTATATCTCTGACCTCTTCTTTTTTCATGACCGGTCAATCGTCGAAGAACGAGAATGCGAATGCCGAGATCCTCGGCGTGGTGATACTGATCGGCATCTTCGTGATCTCAGCCGGTCTCATCTCGGCCACCACCCTATCAGCACCCGCCCCGACGAAGATGCCGGCTGCGACGATCGAGATCACAGGAGCGTCTGGTGGAATTACGATCTCTCACCTGGGGGGCGATCCCCTGCCACTGGGTGACCTGAAAGTGCGGGGGACAAGAACAGATGGTGGACCTATACCGACAGACATCCGGTCATGGCTCGGTCTTTCGCCAGGTGAACCCAACCTGAACAACGGTTTCAGCATTGTGAAAAACGAGGGTTGGAGTGCCCTCGTGTTGATCTGGAAAGGTAACGATGGTGAATCTGTGCTCGCGAGCTGGGACCCGTCAGGCATCTATGGACCTCTTGGCCCTGCGTCGGTCGGCAGCCCGGATGCTCCCGGGGTACCCGATGGTCCGCGGACCCAACCCCCTGTCCCAACTCCGACAACGAACTGGAACGTGACTCTGCATGGGGTGCAGGCAAACTTCACCCCGTTCGATGGCACTGTCATCACGGACGTCGGTGGCATAGTCCCGTTTGTTGATACTTCCAGTGGTCCAATCACGCACTGGTTTTGGAACTTCGGCGATGGCTCCACGATCACGACGACGGCACCCTTTGCGCAATTCGACCATCCCTACAGGTACGAAGGGATATACTCGGTGACGCTGACCGTCTCCAATGCCGAGACCGGTGCGCACGATACGACCGTCCATACCATCCAGGTGAGCCCGATCTCAGGCCAGGTTCTTCCCGTTGACTTCACGATCGAGCCCCGCACCAGCGGCAACCGGGAGCTCTCGGTTACCTGCCTGGCCTCCGTGACCTCTTCGTTCAACGCAACCATCTGGCAATGGGACGTGACTGATGGCCTGAATGGGACGACGACACGGTTCGGACCCGATTATGGCAGCCTTCCCGATGCACCCAGCAAGAGCCAGGTCTTCACCTTCCTCAACCCCGACGGCACCACGAACAATATCGGAATGATCGCCCTGACTGTCTGGTCCCCGTACCTCAAGGACCCTGTCATAGTCACAAAAACGGTCACCGTCGGCCCGCCGATTCAGGTCAGTTTCTCCCCGAACGTCACCGTGGGCATCTCGCCGCTCCCCGTAAAGTTCGTCGATACATCGATCGGTGTGGTCGATTCCTGGTCATGGGACTTCGGGGACGGGACCACCTCATCAGAACAGAACCCAGCCCACGTCTTTACTGTCGGGCCGAACGAGGTGCATACCTTTACGGTGACACTCACGATCACGGGCTACGATCAGACTGCCCCCGGCGACCATATCGTCGTTCAGACCGCGACAGCCACGATAACGGTCCACGCGCCGATCGTCGCAGACTTCACATCGGACGTTTCCGAGGGCACCGCCCCGCTCACGATCCATTTCAGGGACCTCTCGACCGGGAACCCGACCAAATGGACCTGGTCGTTCGGTGATGGGGCGACGTCGAGCGATAAGGACCCGGTCCATACCTACACGTCCGACGGGATTTATAAGGTCTCTCTGCTTGCCGAGAAGTTCAATCCGGACAGCGCCGACATCATGGTCAAGCCCATCTATATACGTGTCGGAGCTGATGTCGCAGCCGACTTCACTGCGACTCCCACACGTGGGGTGGCGCCCCTGTCGGTACAATTTACCGATGCCTCCTCAAGTGCCGCACCACTCATAAGCTGGTCCTGGGACTTCGGCGATGGCACGACCAGCACCGAAAGGAACCCGCAGCATACCTACTCGTCACCCGGTCCGTACTCGGTCACGCTGACGGCAGCGAACGCCTACCGGTACCATTCAATCACCAAGACGAACTACATCACCGTGGTCCCCGCGATCGTGACTGCATTCTCGGCGAATGAGACCGTGGGGGAGAGCCCGATGACCGTCCAGTTTTCCGATCAATCGACCCAAAACCCGACAATCTGGTCCTGGAACTTTGGCGATGGCACGACGAGCGATCTCCAGAACCCGGTCCATACCTACGAGTCGGCGGGTATCTACTCCATCACGCTGACTGCGAGCAATGCAGATTCGACAAACACGCTGACTCGCACCAATTACATCACGGCCCTGGGCGTAATTACGGCCTCCTTTACCGGGAATCCAACCGAGGGTCAGGCTCCACTCGCCGTCCAGTTCTTGGATACCTCGACCGGAGGTCCGACGGCCTGGACCTGGGATTTCGGTGACAACACGACGAGCGATGTTCAGAATCCCCGGCATGTCTACGAGGCGGCTGGAAATTATTCGGTCACGCTCACTGCGAGCAACCCCCTCTCCACATCGGACCCGGTTACCCGTACGGAGTACATCAGGGTATCCGCTCCAGTGGCACCGACGGCTGCATTCAGCGGCACGCCTCTCTCGGGCACCGCTCCCCTCACTGTCCAGTTCACGGATGAGTCCATTAACTTCCCATCTTCCTGGGCCTGGGACTTCAACAATGACGGCACGGTTGACAGCACGGCCCAGAACCCGACCTACACCTACCCTGGTGCCGGCACCTATACGGTGAAACTCATAGTGATGAACGGCGCGGGGTCGGACGACGAGGTGAAGGTCAGCTACATCACGGTCAACGCACAACCATTGCCGCCTGTGGCACCCGTGGCCGCGTTCAGGGCGAATACCACCTCGGGAATGGCTCCTCTTATTGTCCAGTTCACGGACGAGTCCACCAACTCCCCGTCCTCGTGGGCCTGGGACTTCAACAATGATGACATTGTCGACAGCACGGACCCGAACCCGATCTGCTCTTATTCTTTCGCTGGGATCTACCCGGTGAAATTAACCGTGACGAATGGAGCAGGGTCAGACGACGAAGTGAAGGTCGGCTATATCACCGTCATTGCACCTCCGGTGAAACCCGTAGCCTACTTTACGGGAACACCATTGAACGGTATTAAACCGCTGACGGTCAAGTTCACGGATGGTTCGACGAATTCGCCGACATACTGGCGATGGGATTTCAACAATGACGGCACGGTCGACAGCACGGCCCAGAACCCATCATATTCGTACAGTCATAGGGGAGTATATACGGTTGTCCTGACCGTCGGTAATGCGGCCGGTGAAGCTACCCTGACAAGGACGGCCTATATCACGGTAACCAATAACTAGGAAATTGTTCAGACGATGAGGATGAATAAGCCTCCATATTTCCATAATCCGCTCCTCCCCTGCCTCTCCGGGTAAAGGTCCCTGTAGAGGATGACTGTATCGTGCTCCCCAACGAGGAGTTCTACCTGCGTGTCGTGGCGCCCACGCTTGGCGTAGCAACCGAAGGGTGGTACCATGAGACGGAACCCTCTTCGAGATCTATGTTGCCGTCGCTCCCGGATACTCTCTGATGGCGCACGCCGCTCTCGTACCAGGCTCCTCCTAATGATCGCATGACGCCGTGATTAATCAGACCAGAAAAACCCATGCGATCGCTGCGGCTCTGGTGAGGAAGAGCTTCGAGGCCAGGCTATCTCATCACACGTTCTATCATTTCGTGGTCGAGGGTCGATCTTGAGAACATTCACACGATGATCTCTCACGGCGTCGATGAGTATCGACCCTATCTCCTCCCACCGATGCGACGTCAGCTCTGTTTTCCCACGGCGGAGTCGTTCCTGGACTGTGTGGAGTGTCGCCTGGGAAACGATGACTAGGTCCGTCTCCTTTGCGAAGCAGGAGAGATCGAATAGAGTCCGGTCATTACCCTCTGACGTTCGGCCATGCCCATCTTTGCTCCGGCACGTTTCTTTTGACAACGGGCGCCGTCCACACCCAGTACCGAGGCCGGCTGATAACCTTGCGGTGAGGAACCGACAGGTTCCCACCCAGAAAAAAACTGCCGGCACCGTACCCCCGACCACGACAGACCGGCGAGGACCCCTCAGCACGCTGCCCCGTTCTCAACGCATCACCGAGCGGTGAGATTTCGTGGACACGCTGCTAGATGTGGTGCCGGGAGCGGGGCTCGGTCGATCAGGTGGGCGTCACGGTCGAGCGGCGGTCGCACGATCGGGTCCGGGGCGTATTCCCCCGTACCCGCCTCCGTTCCGGATCCTACACGTGCGGACCCATCACGTCCGGTGACCGGGACGGGAGGAACAGGTCACTGCCCGCGAACGTGGCCCGATAGACGGAGGGCTTGCCGGAGTCATCGGCCCACGTATATTGCACGGCACTGAATGAGCCGTCCGCTCCGGTGGTGGTGGCGGTGAAGAAGTCGAAGAAGTGCATGTCAGGGGAATTTTCGTCCAGTCTCACCATCTGGCTGGCGACGGGCGCACCCGTCTGGTCGATAAGCCTGCCGTGGAGGTTCAGGTAATAAAAGACATGGTTCTCTTTCGTATACGTATTGATAACTGTACACTCGAGGGTCAGGTTCGTCTGGTGCCCGAGCGGCCGGACCCCGGGCTCCTGGGTCGTCGGGAACATGGGCGTCAGGCTCGGTGCGATCCCCCCCTGGAGCGGCCCGGTCTGCCCGGCGCCCGCGAGCAGAAGGCCGACGGCGATGCCGACCACCGCGATGGCGGCGAGAGCGAAAGGAAGGATTGTCCGTTTCATGAAACCTCGCCCTGAGTAATGCTGATTGTTTCAGCACCGGGATGATAATGCTTCCTCTCGAGCAACGGTGGAAGTGATCGTCGGGGTCGCCTGCCGACCGCAGTCGAATACCGAGAATTTCCGCCGAGCGGGTCCCCTTCGACCGTGCCGGCGTCTCGGCCAGGTACCGATCGGCAGGTCCGGTCCACGCGAGAGAGGGGACGATCAGACCGATGGGTAAGGGCCGGGTCCATTCCTGCCGTATGCTTCTGAGTCGAACCCTCGAATCACCTCGTGAGATCATCATCCGGGTCCGCGTGATGCACTGTGAAAGGGAGGAGGCACAGTGGCTGGAAGAACGGGTCCTGTTGAAAAACGCTGACTGGGCTTCGGGCGGCCCTTCGCGTTCAGTTCCCGGACCCCCAGCGCCGCTACGGTCTCAGGTCGATAGAGGTCTATGGTTCGTACGTCCGGGGGAACTGAGACCAGAGGCGATCTCGACCTCCTTGTCGAGTTTGATCCCGCGAGGAAGGTCTCGCTCTGCGACCATGTCGCGATGGAACAGCACCTCCCGGATCACCTCGGGATCCGGGTGGAACGTGTCGAAAAACGCGGCATCAAGCCGGCTCTTCGGACTCGTATCATCGCCGAGTCCACATCGGTATGACGCGTGAGCCGCAGGCCAGGGTGTACCTGCGAGACATGTTCGAAGCCGCGGATAAGGCCCGTCGTTTCGTCTCTGGCATCATCCAGGAGGAGTTTCTCGAGAACGACGAGCAGATCGTCGCCGTGACCCGGGCTCTCGAGGTGATCGGCGACGCGGCACAACAGGTGCCGGTTCCGGTGAAGCGACGCTATCCCGCGGTACCATGGCGTGCCGTGGCCGGCACCCTGACGACGATCGCGACGGACCGCCGGGGAGACCCCGCGGAGGTGCACCGCCGTCTACCAGCTGGGCGGAGAGGACCGACGTCACGAACGAGCGGTGTCCCTCTGGGGCGAGTGCTGCTGCCGATCGGTCACGAAGCGAACGAAGCCTCCGACTCGTGGTCTCGGAGTCGCTTCTCTCGCGACACCTTGTTCCCGGCGAACCGGCATCCGTCGATGAGGGATACCCTGCCACGCCTGCTGATCTCTTTAACCAAAGAGCCCACGACCCGGGAATCGGAAAAAAAGGTGTTACCCGTTCTTGAGGGCCACGATGTCCGTGACGTCCTGGAGCCGCCAGACCATCGCCCGCTCATCCCCCAGGATCACTTCGGGAGCGTCATCAGGGGTGTGACCGAACGCGGTCAGCACCCGGGAAGAGAGGCCCCGGTCCCGGATCAGCGCGACGAACCGCTCCCGCGCCGCTCGTTTCTGCACGTGGTCGGTCACTTCCTCGAGGCGGCCCTGGAGGCTCACGAACGTGAAGCCGGAGAGGTCGGGGGCGTACTCCTCGATCTCGACCGAGACCCTCGGGTCGTTCTCGAAGTATGCCATCTTCCGGCCGTACTTCGTGGAAAGAAAGTAGAGGTGGTTGCCGTCGAAGACGTACATGAACGGTGCGACGTACGGGTGTTCACTGCACGACCCGAACGCAATCCTTGACACATACTGCCGTTGAATCAGGGAGTCGTACTCCGCCTTGTGCATCTTCGGGATTTTAAGTGGGTTCACGAGATCACCATTCCCTGTTTTTCTCTCTATCTCGTTCAGCGGGTAATAAATCATCGACAGGCCGGCGACTCGCCTGAACGGCCCTACGTCCCCTGACGCCTCGAGCACTCCCCCCCGGCGTCTCGCACGAGCTCCTCGATCGTCGAGAGCAGGGCGGCGTCGTTCAGGGCGTAGTCCAGGAGCTCGAACTCGTTCACCAGGCGGATCGGTTTCAGGACAACCAGCGGCCTCTTCCCGGCGGTGTCGCCCGGATAGTCGGCCGGCACCACGGTCATCGTCCCGTCCTCCCACACGGCCACATTTCCATTGCCCGCTTCGTCCCAGAGTTTCCTGACAATATCCTGCGTGATCATCCGTTCACCTGCGGCTTCGGGGGAGTCGGACGTGCATCCAGGTATAGTTGTCGGTGGGGACCGCCGACCGTGGAATCCCGCGTGTCCAAAAAAGAGAGGGGCTTATCCGACGACGCTCACGGGCGAGCCCGGCGCGCCGCGGGGCGCAGCCCCGGTCACGGAGAGGTTCCGTGTCGTCGTCGAGGAGCCGTAGGCGTTCGACGCGGTCAGGGTGACCGCGTACTCGCCCGGACGCCGGAAGACGACGTTCGGGCTCTGCATCGTGGTCCAGGCGAGCCCGCCGAAGTCCCACCGCCACGAGGTCGCGTTCGTCGACGTGTCGGTGAACCGCACGTAGAGCGGCGCTGTTCCCGACGGACGGCTCATGGTGAAGTTCGCGACCGGCGCCCGGGGATCGGGGCCGACCTCGATCCGGCCGGGGTACTCTGTCCTGGCCGTCCCGGTCGAGGAGACGACCGTCAGGTTGACGAGGTAGGTGCCCGGGACCGTGTAGGTGTGGATGGGGTTCTGCACCACCGAGGTCGAGCCATCGCCGAACTCCCAGAACCAGGCGAACGGATCGCCCGTCGACTCGTCCGAGAACCCGACGACCAGCGGTGCCGGGCCTTCGCTCCGGTTTGCAAAGAAGAAGGCGGTCGGCCCGGGTGCCGGGGTGGGCGCCCGTTCGGTCGCGACGATGTAGGCGTGCTTCGTCTCGGTCACCGTTCGTCCCGCGCCATCGGCGGTGGTGAGCGAGACCGTGTACCGCCCGGTCCTCAGGTAGGTATGGGCCGGCGCGTGCTCGGTCGAGGTCGCCCCGTCGCCGAAGTCCCACGTCCACGAGACGGCTCCGGTCGAGTAGTCGAGGAACCGCACGGCGAACGGGGCCGTGCCTGACTGCAGGGAGGCGGCGAACGAGGCCGAGAGCGGACCGGCCGGCGGGGTGTACGGCCGCCAGGCGCTGACGGTCTTCGCCACCAGGTCCGTCATGTAGACCGTACCCGCGCGGTCGACCACTACGCCCATCGGGCGGAATAACTGGCCGGAGACCTGGCCGTAGTCGACCTCGGCCCGGCGGCTCACCTGGCCGAAGGCCCTGCCGCGGCTCTCGGTCGCGACGGGTTCGCGGTAGCGCGGCACCGTCAGGGCGCCGATAGTCGCCGAGAGCGTGCCGTCGGGCGAGTAGGCGTAGAGGGCATAATCGCTGTTCACTCCGTCGACCGGTTCCAGTTCGGAGAGATAAAGGGTGTTCGTCACGACCAGCCGGCCATTGGCGTCGAGATAGTTCAGGGTCGCCCACCCGCCGTTGAACTCCCAGCCGGTCCAGGCCCCGCCCGGGACGAACCGCGTGATATAGCCTCTCCCCTCCTGATCATACGACCCCGCCGACTCCATCTGCATCAGGTTGCTCACATAACAGGTGCCGTCCGGGGCGACGGACACGTCGACCGGCAGGGAAAACTGCCCCGGGCCGGTGCCGTGCTCCCCCCCGTAGACGGCGACGGGCTCACCGCCGGCGGTGAACTCCCGGACGGCGCTCGCGACCGAGTCGGTGACGAAGACGTGGTCGTTCGGCCCGATCCCGATGCCGTAGATCCAGTTCGCGTCGTTGTTCTTCCACGGCTGCCAGTAGTCGATGAGGACGCCGGACGGCGAGAAGACGAAGATCGCACCCTTCATCTCGGGTCCCCCCAGCGCGTCGGTCACAAAGATGTAGCCCGTGGAGTTCACGGCGATGTCGTTCGGGAACGAGCTGTTCCAGGTCTCGTTCACCGGGAGTGCAATCCGGGAGAGGAACCGGCCGTTCGAACTGTAGCGCTCGATCGAGGCGTGCTCCAGGTCGAAGTCGAGGGCGACCACGTACAGGTCACCGTTCGGCGCCGCCGCGACCCCGATCGGGATAGTCTCGTTCGACCCGGTCACCGGAAACGACGTCACGAAATCGTAGGGCGCAAGGCCGCTCGCCGGTCCGACACCGCAGGCGACCAGGAGCACGAGGAGGACCAGGGGACACCATCGCAGATCAGGCAGTTCCATGCTTCGATGATGGTCCTGTTCATTCAATAAGCATTTCTTTATCGTTCTCCGGGGAACCACGGCGGGTACGGGGAGGGTGAGGGGCGAACTACCCGACCACGCTGACGGGTGCGCCCTCTCGTGCCCTCGGCATCGACCCGGTCACGGAGAGGTTGCGTGTCACCGTCGAAGAACCGTAGGAGTTCGACGCGGTCAGGGTGACCGCGTACTCGCCGGGCCGGCGGAAGACGACGTTCGGGCTCTGCATCGTGGTCCAGGCCATGCCGCCGAAGTCCCACCGCCATGCGGTCGGTGCTCCCGTCGATGTGTCGGTGAACCGGACATAGAGCGGCGCCGTCCCCGACGAGCGGCTCAGGGTGATGTTCGCGACCGGCGCCCGGGGATCGGGGCTGACCCGGAGGTTCACGTTCGAGCCGGTCCGGGGTCCGGACCACGATCCGAAGGCCGTCAGGTTAACCCGGTAGGTGCCCGGGACGGTGAAGGTGTGGATGGGGTTCTGCTCCAACGAGGTCCCCCCGTCGCCGAACTCCCAGAACCAGGCGTGGGGTGCGCCGGTCGACCGGTCGGTGAACTGGACCGTGAACGGCACCGTCCCCCGTGACTGGTTCACCCGGAACTCCACCAGCGGACCGGGATCGGGGGTGGGGGCCGGCCCGGTGGCGACCACCGCGTTATGATGAGTGTCGGTCGCCGTTCGTCCCGCCGCGTCGGCGGTGGTGAGCGAGACCGTATAGTGCCCGGGCTCCAGGTAGGTATGGGCCGGCGCGTGCTCGTTCGAGGTCCGTCCGTCGCCGAAGTTCCAGGACCACGAGACGGCCCCGGTCGAGTAGTCGAGGAACCGGGCCGTAAACGGCGCGACGCCCGACTGGGTTTCGACGGCAAAGGAGGCCGTGAGCGGCCCCCCCGGTGCGGCATAGGGCCGCCACGACAGCACCGTCTGGAACCGGTTGTCGGTCAGGAAGAGCACGCCCGCCTGGTTCACGGCGATGCCCATCGGGAAGTCGACCTGCCCGTCGCTCTCACCCTGGGTGCCGGCGATCTGAACCGGGCTCTCGTCCTCCCCATCACTCTCACGGATCGAGCCGGCGACGGCCGCCAGCCTCCCGTCGGGGGTGTAGGTATAGACCGCGTAGTCGGCGTTCACCCGGCGGGTCGGGTCGGGTGCGAGCCCGGGGGGGTAGACTGAGTTCGAGACCGAGAGCCGGCCCCGCTCGTCCATGCAGGTGAAGTGCGCCCATTCCCCATCGAACCTCCAGCCGGTCCAGGCCCCGCCCGGGACGATCCGGCTGATGTAGCCTCTCCGCTCTGCCCCCTCGCCGTAGTAGAAATTGCTCACATACCGGGTGCCGTCCGCCCCGACGGCCACATCGACGGGGAGGGAGAACTCGCCGGGCCCGATTCCCTCTCGTCCGCCGAGTGTTGCGAGAGCCTCACCTCCTGGTGAGAACTCGTGGACCGCGCTGGCAGTGAAATCGGTGACGAAGACGTGGTCGTCCGGGCCGATGCCCAGCCCGTTGTAGAGGCTCGTATCACGCTTCGCCCACGGCTGCCACCAGTCGACCAGCTCCCCCCGCGGCGAGAAGACGAGGACCGCCCCTCTCTCTCCCGGGCCCGCGAGCTGGTCGGTCACGTAGATGAAGCCTGATCGGTTCACCGCTGCATCGGTTGCGCTGGATGCGGTCCAGGTGTCGTTGACCGGTATCTCGATCCGGGAGAGGGGACGTCCGGACCCGCTCTGGATGAAGATCGACGAGTGGTCGTGCATCCCGCTGGTGGTGACGATCACGAGGTCTCCGTTCGGGGCCACCGCGATGCCATCCACGAAGAACCGTTCGCCCTCTCCCACCGGCCACGCACCGGCATAGTCGAACGGCTGCAGGCTAGCGGATGCGCCGCCGACGCCGGCGGCGACCAGGAGCACGATCAGGGTGAGCAGTGCCGGGTCGGTTCGGATCCAACGCATGGCTTGTGGTGGCGGCGGTGAGCCGAAAAGCATTTCTTTTTGACGCTGCGAACCGGCTCTTCGCCCCTCTGCTCTCGCCCTGGTCGGCCGAACCCGTATAGGCCGGTCAGACCTCTGGCGTCCCGGAGGACGACCGCGGGATGTACGCCTCGAGGACCTTCTCGTACCGGCTGATCCCCGCGGCGTCCCGTTCCTGCTTGAGGCCGTCGAGGGCCTGCTGGAAGGCCGCGACCGTCGCGTCCGGGACGTCCCGGCTGAAGGCGTAGTAGACGGTCGAGGCGCTCAGCGGGTACGCGACCGTGAACGCGAAGAAGTCCCCCGTTGCCTCCCGGGACAGGTGCCGGCCCGTCGCCTCGGGATAACACCAGAGGTCGATCTCGCCGCGCTGGAGCCGGTCCATCAGCACGCCGGGGTCCCGCTCGGTCACGAGCTGGCCCTGGCTCACCCCGAGATCGAGCAGCTGCTGGACTCCGATGTCGTCGGCGATCACGCCGATGCGGAGCCCTGCGAGGTTCCCGGGGGCTGCAATCGCGATGCCCGAGCCGTTCCGAGCGAACAGGACCTCGCGGTCCGTGAAGATGGGCCCGGCCCACTTGAAGGAGGTCTCGCGAGCGGGAGTGCGGGCCATGCTGAAGAGCACGGTCCGGTTCCCCGTGAGGGCGGCCTCGTACCCCTCGGCCCAGGGGACGACACGCACCTGGTCGGGCGTCACACGCGTGCCCATCCGCTCGGTGACCGCGCCCAGGAGGTCGACCGAGATCCCCCGGAGCGTCCCGTTCTCCTGGTAACTGTAGGGCCGCAGCTCCTCGGTAAAGTATGTCAGGTCGTCGGCGGGGGACGCGGTTGGGACGATCGGCGGGGCCTGCGGACCCGACAGGCATCCGGCGACCAGGGCCAGCCCCAGGAGTGCGGGGACCAGGAGGAAGAGAAGCGAACGGACGGAATACAACATGGGCAGAGCTGCGCCGATGGCAGACATAAACCCGTTGTTTTCTTCCTGTCACCGTCCGTGAATGCCGGAACGGCGGTCATCCGTCGCCGACGAATCGGCATCACAGGGGCTGAGTCGCGTGGGGCGAAGATGAAAGGCTGATGTCCTCCGCCTCCCAACTCCTCCGATCATGTCGACGACGGACCCGGTGAT
>JBFXGJ010000035.1:0-22421 GCA_050178135.1 Methanoregulaceae archaeon
TGCCACCGAAAGATGCCCCAAGAGTAAGCGGGAGACCACGCCCCACAAAACGCCACACGACCCGTTCTTCACGGTCTGGGGATGGGTCGGATGGTCGACACCCGGATCAGCGTTCACCCTGCGTGCTCGGGGATTCCGGTCGGAAAGTGAACCGGAATTGGAGAATCCGTGTGAGTATACGAAGACAAAGAAACGAAAAGATGCCGACACCCAAAACACTTTATTCGCGGTTCACCCGTACCAAGAGAGAATGGTCAAGGACCAGGGGGCAGAACCGCCCTCTTCCGTCAACAACGGGGGACTGAACTTCAAGGAGATCATACGGGAGTCCCCGTGTGTCTTTGCGATCGGAGTTGCCGGCGACAGCGGTTCCGGCAAGACCACATTCACCCAGTCAATCCGTGAGATCTTCGGAGAGGACCTGGTGAGCACGATCACGCTCGACGACTATCACCTCTACGACAGGAAGCAACGAAGCGAGCTCGGTGTGACCCCGCTCGACCCCGTAGCCAATCGAATCAGCCAGATCGAAGAGGACCTGGTCGCGATGAAGGAGGGCCGGACGATCAACAAGCCGGTCTACGACCATTCAGTGGGCACCTTCGGAGAGCCGGTCCTATTCACCCCGGGGAAGATTGTGATCCTCGAGGGACTCCATACCCTCTTCTCCAGGAGACTTCGAGAGCACCTCGACTTCACCCTCTTCGTCGAACCGGACCGTGTGGTGAAGGAGGAATGGAAGATCCGGCGCGATATGGCGAAACGTGGCTACAATCGTGACCAGGTACTCCGCGAGATCAGGGAACGCGAACCCGACTACTTGCGCTACATCGCCCCTCAGCGGGAGTTCGCCGATGTCGTAATCCGCATTGGTCACTCCAAATATGGTTCAGCGCTTGCCAGGACAAGAAACGTCTACCAGGTCTCGCTGATCCAGGACCCCATGGACCAGGCGATCAGCGACGTCGACCTCGGGATCGACCTCTTCTCGGTCCTCTCGCTCTCGGAACGGAACTTTCTACTCGAGTTCATCCACCATGAAGACCCCCGTCGCCGGCGAGGTGAGATCGTATTCGACGGCGAGCTCGGTCTCCACGTGGTCCACCGGCTCGAGCAGTCGATCGAGGAGCAGACTCATGTCCGACCGATTTCGGTCGCGCGCGACCGGGAGTACGTCACCGCCGTCGATGTGGCCCAGTTGTTGATCGCCTGGAGAATCATCCACCGACGCATCTTCCTGGAGCGATGCAGAGAACCCTGCCTTCGCCCATGAAAGGCCGTCGAATGTACAATGTTTAAATAGGTGAGTGATATACCAATGGACAGGGAAATGTCAACTGCCAGCCGCATTCGCGAGAGCTACAACGAGAGTCAGGAGCAGATCGTCCTGTACTTGCGGACCGCTCTTCAGAAGGGCAAATACTACTTTAAGTCAAAATATATCGCCCGTGATCTCGGGCTCTCCTCCAAGGAGGTCGGAACCAACATGGCGATCCTTGCCGAGATCTGCGAGGATCTCACCATCGTCCGCTGGTCGTATTCAAACAGCACCACCTGGATGGTCCAGCCAAAGGGAGCTTGAGCCAGTATGCCGAGAGTGGAATTCACCTCTGTGATCGAGTTTGTCGCGAACGTCGACGAGCAGAAAGACTGCCTGATGGCCCAGGACGAGACCCAGAAGAACCCCGGATCTCTCTGGTTCAATATCGATGTGCCGAAGGGGCATGGTTTTGCGAACGGCGATCAGGTCCGGATCACGATTGAACGGGTGTGAACCCGGACCAGGCAACATGCCTTTTTTATTTTACCCGTGACCATACGCGGGTGGATGGCCGAACATACGGTAACCCTTCTCCAACTCAATGATTCGCACGCATACCTTGAGCCGCACCCTGAGGTCTTCTGGGGGCCGGAAGGACCATCCTTCCGCGTGGCGGGAGGGTTTGCCAGGATCGCCGGACTTGTGAACCGGATCAGGGAAAAGGCCGGTGGAAACCTCCTGGTCCTCGACTGCGGAGATACGTTTCATGGAACCGCACAGGCCCAGAAGACCCGTGGCGAAGCCCTGGTCCCCGTACTGAACGCCCTCGGAATCGGGGCGATGACTGCCCACTGGGACTTTGCCTTCGGCCCCGAGCGCGTTCGGGAACTCGCAAGCCAGCTCGACTACCCCCTCCTCGCGATCAACTGCTACGAGGAGGGGAGCGACCACCGACCCTTCGACGGGTCGGTCCTTCTCGAAGTAGGGGGGCTGACAATCGGTGTGATCGGGTGTGCAGCAACAATCCTCGACAAGACGATGCCCCCCTCTTTCTCGACCGGCGTACGTTTCACGCTCGGCAAAGCAGAGATCCCGGGCGAGATCCGGTCCCTGCGCGATCGGGGAGCGGGGCTGGTCGTCGTAATCTCCCACCTGGGCTTACCGCAGGACATTCGGCTGGCATCCGAAACAGCAGGGATCGACGTGCTCCTGTCAGGGCATACCCATAACCGCCTCATGGCCCCGATACGAACAAACGGTGCGTTGATAATCCAATCCGGGGTCCACGGCTCGTTCCTGGGTCGGCTCGACCTCACCGTGAACGAGCGTGGAATAACTGGTTTCTCACACCGACTCTACGAGATCGGCGAAGACTGCCCGATTGACCCGGTTGTCGCCGATCTCGTCGAGGAGGTCGTCGCGCCGTTCCGGTCCGAGCTCGGACGGGTCGTCGGTTCGACCACGGTCCCCCTCTATCGCGGCGAGATGCTCTCATCAAGCATGGACACCTTCCTGCTCGAGGCGGTTCGCAGTGTCACCGGGGCAGAACTGGCGTTCTCAAACGGCTGGCGGTATGGGGCACCAATTGTCCCCGGCCCCATCACCGTAGAAGATCTCTACACCATCATCCCGATGAACCCCGAGGTGATGACGGTCACCCTCACCGGTGCAGATCTGTACGAGATGCTCGAAGAGAACGTTGAACGGACTTTTTCATGCAACCCATATAGCCAGATGGGAGGTTACCTGAAGCGCTGCCTCGGACTGACCTGCTACATCAAGCTCGAGAACCCTCCGGGCTACCGCATCCAGGACTGCTGGATTGCCACCCGACGACTCGACGCCGATGAACGATATCGGGCGGCGTTCGTCACGGTTCAGGGAGTCCCTGAGCGGTTCGGAATAGAACGGGCAGGAACAGGGATCTCTGCACACCAGGCGATAGAAAGGATGCTCGCTGAACGAAATCCGTATGTGCCGTCTGGCGAAGCTGCATTCCGGGTGATTTGAGCCGGCATCTTGGCCGCGATCCAGGTCTGGAGAACCCGGGGGTCCACGGTTTTTTTCGGAACCGGCCCTGTTCCATATCCTTAAATGGTTGCCAGCCGATTGAGGTGCATGGTGCTTTTCGGCGGTGTGGAGCTGGGATGGTTGCTGATCGTAATCGGCGCCCTCGTTCTCCTGTTCGAGGCCTACTCCCCCGGGTTCTTCATGACGGTGCCCGGTACGGTCATGGTGATCCTCGGCGTACTGCTCGTTCTCGGCATCGACATCTTCTCCTCGGTCTGGGGAATCGTGCTCGGGGTCGTCGTCGCCCTTGCGACAGCGATCCTCACGGTCTGGTTCTACTCCCGGATCACACCCGACGACTCACCAACAACCATGTCCCGGGACTCGGTGGTCGGTCGGACGGGGAGAGTTACGAAAACGGTCGATAATTATTCCCTCAGCGGAAAAGTGCGCGTCGAAGGTCATGACTGGTCAGCCCACTCGACAGGGACACTGATCGAGGAGGGAACGACAGTCCGGGTCGTCGGTTCCGAGGGCGTACACATCATCGTCGAGGAGGTCTGATTCAATGGCAGTACTCACCACACTCATCTCGATCATCCTGATCCTTGTGATCATCTTCATCTTCGCTCGCGGAGTCGTCATCGTCCAGCCGTATCAGCAGGGTCTTCAGATACGCCTCGGGAAGTACATCGGCCGGCTCAATCCCGGTTTCCGCTGGGTGGTCCCCCTGATCACCCGCGTGGAGAAACTGGACCTGCGCACACAGGTGGTCGATGTCCCGAGCCAGGAGGTGATCACCAAGGACAACTCGCCGACCAACGTCGATGCGATCGTCTTCATTCGCGTGATGGACCCCGAAAAGGCCTTCTTCGAAGTAGGGAACTACCGTACGGCCACCGTGGCGCTCGCCCAGACCACACTCCGCGGAGTGATCGGCGACATGGAATTGGACGAGGTCCTTTACAACCGGGATGTGATCAACGCCCGCCTGAGGGACATGCTCGACCGAGAGACCGACCAGTGGGGGGTCAAGGTCGAACGGGTCGAGATCAAGGAGGTCGACCCGATCGGCGCCGTCAAGCAGGCCATGACCGAGCAGACGGCGGCGGAGCGTGAGCGTCGTGCCGCGATCCTGAGGGCCGACGGTGAGAAGCGGTCGGCGATCCTGAAGGCCGAAGGGCTCCGGCAGTCGATGATTCTGGAGGCCGAGGGAGAGAGACAATCCAAGATCCTCAAGGCAGAGGGGGAGAGGCAGTCACGGATCCTCGAGGCCCAGGGCCAGGCGCAGGGGCTCCGGATAGTCGCGCTCGGCGCCCGTCCTCTCGACCGACGCTCGATCACGGTTCTCTCGCTCGATGCACTCAAGACGATGGCCGACGGCCAGGCAACGAAGATAATCTTTCCGTTCGAGTTCTCAAGCCTGATCCGACAATCAGCGAAGTACCTGGGGCTGGCAGACGAAGAACTGCCGCCGGCAGAGGAGGGAGAGACATCCATTCTCGAGGAGTCCATCCTGGGAACGATCCCTCGAAGCGATGAGGTCCGTGAGATCCTTGAGGACGTCCAGCGTTCTGTGCCCGAGACAACGGAGTACCGAGAGAAGGGAAAAGAGGACCCGATAAATCCGCTCGATGAGGTTGAAACCCCGGTTTCCGGTTTTTCATCCCTCCCGGAATGACGGGGAGCGGACCGAACGGGATCGGATACGACAGTAACCCCCCTTCCGGTGGATCTGGTCTCCCATCCGAACCCCCTCATCGTACGGGCAAGGACATTCTCACCGTTTGTTCCAGTGCCCTGCCCCGGTACAGGACGAGAGAACATCGTTTCCATACGAATGCTTTTACACCGTCCGTTCAGGACTATCCATTAAGGTCGGTGTGGCCAACAGGGGTCGGTGATGGATGACTCGCTCTTCTCACTCCGACTGGGTGCAGGGTGAAACAGCCACAACCTTTTCGGAGCACCACGACCCCTCCCCCGGACCTCGAGAGCAGGCAAAGATATATCACACGCCTCGTTCGTAACTCCAGATGGTCGCAGCTGTTGCGCGACAGACGTTGGAGGTTGAGAGAGTGGGTTTACTGAACCGCATGGGAACCGTGGTCAAGGCAAAGATGAGCAAGCTGATCGACGCAGCAGAGGACCCGCGTGAGACGCTTGATTACTCGTACGAGAAACAGCTCGAACTGCTCCAGAACGTCAAGCGGGGCGTCGCCGACGTCGCCACTTCGAAAAAGAGGCTCCAGCTGCAACGGGCGAAGTTGCTCCAGAGCAGCGAGACCCTGGAGAAGCAGGCGCGCGAAGCGCTGCGGGGCGATCGGGAGGACCTCGCCCGTCTCGCGCTCGAACGGAAGAGCGCGATCGACGGACAGGTGGCCGATCTCGACCAGGAGATCGCTACCCTCGAGACCGAGGAGGAAAAACTGGTGGCGGCAGAGAAGAGGCTCGCGACCAAGGTTGAAGTCTTCCGGACCAGAAAGGAGACAATAAAAGCGCAGTACTCCGCCGCGGAGGCGCAGGTCAAGATCAGCGAGTCCGTCTCTGGGATCAGCGAAGAGATGGCCGATATCGGGGTCTCGATCGAACGGGCCGAAAACAAGACAAACGACATGAAAGCTCGTTCAGCCGCCCTGGACGAGCTGATTGAGAAGGGAACACTCGAGGACATCACAGGGCGACAGGATGAGATCGGACGTGAACTGGCGGCGATCAGCTCGAAGACGCGGGTTGAGGACGAACTGTCGAGGTTGAAGACGGAGGAAGGAAGATGATCATCCGGATCATGGGAGACGGACAGTACACGGTGAACAGCAGCCTCTTCGATGCATTGAACGCGATCGACAACGAGATTGTTGAGATAGTTCAGAGAGGAGACGATGAGCAGTTCAAGAAGAGGCTTTCCGACCTCATCGGACTGATCCAGAAGGAGGGACAGCGAGTATCAGACTTGGAACTGGTTGAATCAGACGTCATCGTTCCCCCCGCAGACATGATCCTGGTCGAGGCGAGGGACGTCTTCACGGGGACCGGAATCTTCGAAGGTTGAAGAGTCGCTCGTTCTCGAAGCGATATCGGCCCGGATCGCGCAGGGACGTCCCTAGAGCGGTATCCCCCAGAGTGGGTACCACCTCTCGACCTCCCGCTCGAGGGGGAGTTCCCGTTCAAACAGGGAGCGAAGCCGGAACTCGAATGCGCCATCCCGTGTCGATTCGGAGAGGGGCACAAACGGGTAAAATCGCCCCTGCTTGAAGTGGTAAATCCAGTAGACTCTTTTTTCGCGTCCGAACCGAAAGACTGCGCAGAGCAGGTAGGGACCGAAACCCCTCTCGATGAGGGTCTGGCTGGCGAGATGAATGCCGGCGACCAGATCCTCAAAGTCGGGGTCCTCCAGGATCACCCATGTAAAACGATAGGCGTCCGTCTCGATCCTGAATACACTGTTTGTCTCTTGTGCAGCGAAGAGAAGCAGCTCCTCGATCTCGGCCCGAACAGAGTCGTACCGCGATGATTCAATCGGTTTGAAACAGAGCCCTGCTGAGCCGGACGGGACGAGGTCGAGCGAAACCTGCATCGATACCACCGCCGTCGAGATAGCAAAGAGCCGGTCGCTGTCCGCTTCGGGAAGACGGGTCGTGCCGAGCACCGCATTGAGAAGATCGCGAAATCCCATCCCTCAGTCCTCCATCTCCTGCTCGATCCTGGCAAGCGCTGCAATCCGTGCCTCCACCGGAGGATGGGTCGCAAAGAGGTTGAATATGGAGGATCCAGAGATCGCAGGGATAATAAAGAACGCATTCATCCCCTCGACCTCCCGAAGGTCCCGCGTCGGAACCCGATCCATGAGACCACTGATCTTGGAGAGCGCTGAGGCAAGGTGAGAGGGGCGACCGGTCATGACTGCCGAGCCCCGGTCGGCAGAAAACTCACGGTACCGCGAGAGGGCCTGGATCAGGAGATAACTTACCGCCCAGACCAGGGCGGCGACCAGCGGGAGGAGTGCGAGCGTGGTCTCTTTGCCTTCTCGATCCCCACCTCCCCCGAACAGGAACCAGCTCCTGAAGATGGTAAAGGCGACAGTCGACAGGAACGCCGCGAGGGTGATCACCATCACATCGCGGTTCCTGACGTGACTCAATTCATGAGCGATCACCGCCTCGAGCTCGTCCTGGTTGAGCGTTTTAAGGAGTCCTGTCGTCACCGCAACGACCGAGCGAGAGGGCGAACGCCCTGTGGCGAACGCGTTGGGTATGTTTGAGTTCACGATCGCGAGCCCGGGGCGGGGCATCCCGGAGATTGAACAGAGGCGCGTCAGGACCTGGTAGAGATGAGGCTCTTCCGCCTCGGAGACAATCCGCGCTCCCATCGAGGAGAGGACCATCCTGTCAGAGAAGAAGTACTGGACGAGGAGAGCCATCGCAACGATTGCAAGGATGAGAAGGGTTCCGACCCCCAGCGTGGCAAGGAACCCGATGAAGAGAAGGTAGACCGCCGCAAGCAGAAGAACCGTGATGACCATCCTCACCTGGAGCCCGCGATCCCAATGCCACCGTACCACCGTGCCATCACCCTCGAGAACCCGGTTTCGATAGAATGGAGGACCCCAGTCCGTCAGTGGGGAGATCCGTCCTACCATCCGGGTACTATCACAGGAGAGCAGGGACGATAAAAACATACTCATCCCGGTCACCGATTCGACCATCGTTCCGTCGAGGGGTTGCGGAGGGCTGATGAAAAGGCGTGCCGAAAGAAAAAAGGAGGGTTTGAGGAGCCTTCAGAAGAACTGGAACAGGTACGGCAATGCGATCAGCGAGATCATGGTCACCGCCATCAACCACGAAAGGCCGCCGACGATATACGGGGAGAGACGCTCCAGACGAATACGTGCAAGGAGACTGCCAACCCCCTCCTTGAAGATGTAACCCCCATCGAACGGCAACATCGGCAGGGCGTTGAAGATCCCGACGTTCAGGTTGATCCAGCCCGACCAGAAGCATAGATGGACGAGGGTCCAGAACCCGACGAAGGGCGCCTCGAGATAGGCGGAGGCGGAAGCACCGGGGAATCCAAGGATTCGGAGAGCCCGGGCGTCAGAAGAGGGGTTGAACGGCATGAAGAGGTACTGCAGGATCCCCAGCGGGTTGAAGGACTGCTTAACGAAGGCCTGGAGGGCAACACCGTCGTAGTACTCTATCCCCATGAATCCGGACGACGAGACGTTCTCCGGCCATGGCGCCAGGACGAGAGAATGCGTCGATCGATTCCCGGATGCGTCGACGGAGAGGAGCGTCGTGTCTCCCGGGCGGCTCGCGGCGAGGAGCCGACCAACCTCATCGCGATCGTTTACCGGCGTCCCGTTGAGCGCGAGGACGACGGCATTCGACGGTACCGAGGCGTTGAACGCCGGGGAATCTTTGTAGACACCGTGGATGATCGGCGTACTGACGGGAGAGGCCATACCCACGAGTGCGATCATGAGAAAGATGCTCAGGAGGCCGACCACGAAGTTGTTGGTGATACCGGCGCCGTACATGCGCATCTTGGCACCCCGTGGGGCCTTCTCGAGTTCCTCTTCGTCCGGCTCGACGAACGCCCCTATTGGAATGACCGCCAGAAGTACGCCCGCCGCCTTCACGCGGATCCCCTCGACCCGGGAGAGGATGCCGTGCCCAAACTCATGGACCACGAGCGTGATGACGAGCGCGAGCCAGACGGCGATCGTGCCCGGCACGAACTCGTTGACGCCCGGGATCAGAAGGATGTTCTGCGGGGCAATGATCTGCGTCGGCTCAGGGCGTGTCAGGAGGAGAATCTGGAACGAGAAGAGGAGACTGAGTGCGACGAAGAACGAAACAAACCCGACGGCGACCACGCCGAGACTCGCGTAGATCCTGAGCGGCCAGGAGATCTTTCGAAAGATATCGAAAAACGCCACACGCGTCGTCCTCAGGGCAAGGATCGGGCCGAAGAACATGACATGGTCTGCAAACCGCCCGGACCACTTCAGGTAGGCGACCAGAACAACGTAGAGTACAACGAGGATCAGCGCGAGCTGGCCCAGGGGCGATGTGAGTGCCCCGGCGGCACCCGTGACCCAGTCCATTCCCTCAAGCATAGTCGAACGTCTGATATAAAAGGTGGGCTCCTGTCATACGAGCATCGTCTGACCTGGGGCTGGACGACGGTCCGAGATAGTGCGCCAGCTGGCACGGACCATTGAAGGGAGGGGGGCCTGCTCTTTGAGGAGGGCGTCGATAAACCGGCGAGTCACGGGGTCCGACGGGTACCCGCTCCCGATCGGACCGTACTCGGTCGAAAGGGCTTCGATCGCCCGGTCACGGCGCACCTTCGCAACGATCGAAGCTGACGCGACAATCGGGAGCGTGCTGTCGGCCCGGTGCGACGCCAGGACGGTGCAACCTCCGCCGATCCGGCGTCCCACCTCGGTCGCGTACCTCCCTTCTCGCACATCGCACGCATCGAGATAGGCGACCCTGATCGCAAGGCCGCTCGAGACCAGCTGGCGAAGAGCGGATGCGTGCGCCCCGGCAACGATCGCGTTCATACTCTCTGTTCGGCGCCCGGAATCAATCTCGGCGGCGGTCCTCTCCACCACTGCGAACGGGAGGACGCCGATGATCTCGTCGTACAGGACATCGCGCTGCCGGGGAGTCAGCGCCTTCGAGTCACGCCGCCCAACCTCTCGCACGGCCTCCCAGTCGGGGGCGGCGAGGGCGGCGACAACGAGCGGGCCAAGGACAGCCCCCTTGCCCGCCTCGTCGACACCAGCGATCATCGCCCGTTCAGAGAAGGTCGCGGATCGCCTTCAGCTCGAGAAGAAGACTCGGGTCGTGCTTGATCAGTTCCTTGATGATCTCCAGGGTCGAGAACTTCGAGAGGTCGAGCCTGGAGATGGAATGCACAAGACGGTTCAACTTGTCGTCCGAGAGGTGGATGAAGTACTCCTTGATCCCGTAATTGCGCTGGAGCGCCGAGCCGAGCTTCGACGCTCGCCACGCGGCGTCGTAGGGCATCAACGATGCAGCCGAGACATCACCCTTTGCGATGGCGTCGGCGGCTACCTGGGCCGCGAGACGGCCGGTATACATCGCGTTGTAGATGCCTCCGCCCGTTATCGGGTCCGAGACACGCGCGGCGTCCCCCACGATCACCAGACCGTCGGCCACAGTCCTCTCGAGGGGGGGGCAGACCGAGACACCCCCCATGATCCATTCGACCACGCGCCCGTTGGGGAAGTTCGACCGGACGAACCGGTTCAGGTAATCGAGTGGGCGGTTGCCGGTGCGACTCTTTCTCCCGCTGATCCCGATCCCGACGTTCGCGGTACGGGGCCCCTTCGGAAAGACCCAGACGTACCCCTCCGGGGCGACCTCGTTGCCCAGGTAGAAGACTGTCGCAGCCTCATCGATATCGATCCCGGTCATCAGGTACTGGACACAGGTCTCGATCTCGCCCAGGGGTACGGTGGTGTCAACTCCGCACCACCGTGAGAACTTGGACTCGATGCCGTCCGCAGCCACGACCACCCGGGCTCGAACGTCCTGCACCTGGCCGTTCTGCTCGATGCGGGCACCTGAGACCGTGCCGTTCTCGATGATTGGAGAGACCGCACGTGTCTTGACCTGGATATCAGCGCCGGCCTTCGCCGCCTGTATCACCAGGTCCCGGTCGAACCGCTTTCGGTCGACCACGTATCCGACCTCACTCCCCGCCATCGAGGGTTCGAGGGACATCCGGTAGCCGTCAGGCGCCACGATCACCGCACGGTCGATCTCGGCGGAGATCCAGGCTGGATCCGGATCCATGAACTCCTCGAGCAGATCCCGGCCGACTCCTTCTGCACACCTGACAGGCACGCCGATCGCCGGACGCTTCTCCACCAGGCCAACCGAGAGACCCATTTCGGCCGCGGTCCTTGCAGCGAGAGCCCCTCCGGGTCCCCCGCCGATCACAAGAAGGTCGTATTCAGGCTTCATCAGCGACCTCCAGCGCGCCGAGGGGACAGGCCCTGGCACAGACCCCACAACTGGAACACTCTCCTTCGACCGAGAGATAGGCATCGATCAACTCGAGCGCTCCCTGAGGACAGACGGAGACGCAGCAACCACAATATCCGCAGACGTCCCTCCTGATCACGAGCATGCCTTCTTATTTGGCCCCGCCGGAGGAAAAGTCTATGCGTACCCCTGTATGCCCGGATCAGGCAACCAGGAGCTCAAAGGTGCCGTAACGGCCGCCACCGCCCGGGTGAAGGGACACCAGGCCCTCGCGCAGGGCGCCGATCGCCCTGCCGACCGCCGGATGGACCTCCATGAGCGCGTTGATCGGTTCGTCCACCAGGACGGCGATCTCCGTGGAGAAACGCTCGAGAAAGGCCTCGTGCACCAGGCGAACTCTCCTGGCATTGGGAGAGACGACGCCGAGTACCACGGCGATCACCTCTCCCAGCGGTATCAGATGAATGTACGGAGGGCGGGGACGGGGTTCGTCGTCCCAGAGTTCGTGGGCACGGTCCCGCACCCCCTTCTTCAGCAGGCCACCGTCGCCGGGACATCGCCAGCGGAGTTCGATCGCATCGGAGAGGGGGACATGCCGACCGCACCTCGTGCAGGCCGTCTCGTTGTACTTTCCCTCCTCCGGGAAGAGGCCGACATTCATGACCACGCGCCCCCGGCGAAGGGCATCCAACACGCCTGCGGCGGACGCCACCTGCACCTCGAGGCGCGTGAACTCCCTCCCGATGCGGTGAAGTTCGGGGGAGTGAGCATCGGAGGACGAGATGAACGGGACGTCGTGGAGATCGGAGATCCCAGCGCCATACGAGGAATCGGCCGAGAGGCCGAGTTCGAGAAAGTCGATCGATTCGTCACCGTAGCATTCACGTATACTTGAAAAGGCAGCGAAACAGCCGGTCCACGGTGTGAAGGCATGGGCCGGCCCTGCGATCCCGCCCGCCTCGTGGGCGGCGGAAATCACCTCGCCTCCACTTCGGCGGATATGGGGACGTCCATCGCTCTCGAATCGGCATCCATGCGGTGCAAGAAGGTCGCCAAAGACCTCGACCGCCTCGAAGTCCGGGAAGACCGCCAGGTGATGAACCCGCCGTTCTGCCTGGACTTCGACCGTGGGGACCACCACGACCATCTGGTCGTTCTCGAGCTGCGATGCCCATGCCTTCCTCCAGGCAGGATGGAGCGCGTCACCTGTCCCGATCGCCCCGATCCCCTTTCGGGCGGAGGCAGCGATCAATGTCTCGGGCTGCATCCGGGGGCTCACGCCACGGGCGTATGGAGAGTGGAGATGGAGGTCGGTGTTCAGCTCCATCCTCAACCGATGTAGGAGAGTTCGTCGTTCTGGCGGACCCGTTCAGACTGCCGCACCTGTTCAAGAACCTGTTCCATATCCTCGGCCCGGCCCTGCAGGCGATCCGGGTTGATCTCGAGGCCTGTCAGGCGGCAGAGGACCTGGAGGAGGGCATGGGCCGATTTCGGGTCGACGAGGTACCCCGATGTCTCGCCCATCAAGCAGATCCCCTCAAACCCACGCTGAGCGCCAAGACCGAGCAGCATGCCCGCGGCACCGACGATCCCACCCCCCGGCTCATCTCGCTCGAAGACGCCGCCTGCCTCCTCCACAACGGGACGAAGGTGGGGGTGAGTCACGGCGGAGAGAATACGAGGTGTGTCGACCAGCCGGCCAACACCGTACCCGCCGAGTGTATAGATCTTCGTGACGCCGAGCCTTTCAGCGCAATCGAGGTACTCGCCGGTCAGGACGTAGTGCCCCTCGGACGAGAGACTCTGGCAGTCACCAACCAGGAAGAAGTAAGTCGTCGAGGAGGATCGGTACCGCCAGACCTCGTTGTTGACCAGACGACAGGTACCATCCGGGCCGATCACGACCTGGGGTGGGAAGAAACAGGAGTGGATCTCGGCCACCTTCTCGGCGGAGAGCTCATGAAGGATATAGTCGACGACAACCTTGCCCACCTGGCCGATGCCAGGTAAACCTCCGATCAAGATCGCAGGACCCTCGAATGGCCCGTCGATAAGGTATCGAACCAAGACCGGTTCCACTCACCTCACCATCCTGCGGAGATGCCCATACCGATCCTGCGGAGAAAATCGCGGAGGATGAGCAGGACCGGTCGACATCCCACAGACGGGGCACTGCTCACCCAGCGTGTATACGCCGTCGCGGCGGCAGAACCGCATGAGACCCCTCATACGGTCTTGCCGGACTTCTGCTTCCGGGCGAACTTCGCCTCGCCGCCGGACCGTTCCATCACGCCGACCGCCGAAGCAGCGGCCTTCTCTATGGCCTTCTGCGCCGTCTTGTAGTCAGGGGCGGTGATCTTGATACCATACTTGGGAGCACCGATGTAATAGAGGTCGACATCGACCCCCTCGATCTTCGGTTCAGCCGAGCGAAGGGCCCGACGGATTACGTTCACACCGTCAGGTTTGGGGGAGCTGAGCGTCAAGACACCGGTCACCGTCACCCTTGGGATCTTGACGTTCTCCTTGCCGACGGCGACCACCGCATCGAGCGCCATCTCCGGCAGCGAGATGCGGGAGCGGAACCCCTCCTCGTCGATGACGAGATCCTCGAAGGCCTCGTAGAGAAGGGAGTACTCCTTGAGCAGCGCTGCGACGATATCGGGCTCGGGAACGCCCGACGTGGTGGATGCAAAACCGATCCACATGCGGGCTTTCTGCTCGCTCTTCCACTCACGGATCTTTTCGGACCGCTGATGGTCGTTGACGTCCTTCTTCGAGAGATCGATGTGACCACGTGTCGGGTCCACATGCAGGACCTTACAGACGATCTTCTGTCCCTCGGAGATGTGGTCGCGGATGTATTTGATCCAGCCGGTCGCGATCTCGGAGATCGGGATCAGCCCCTCGCGTCCCTCGTACTCATCGAGCTGCACGAACGCGACGAAGTCTTTGACCTGTGTCACGGTGCAGACGACCAGTTCGCCCTCCTCAGGCCATGATCTCTCGTTCATGACGTCACTCGAGGGCTGCCAGGATCTCGGCCCTGATGTCCGCGCGGCCGCCGCGCGGTTCCGCGAGGACGCGCCCGCAGACAACGCAGCCGACCGTAGTGCTCGCCTTCTCAAAGACGATCTGTTCATTCTCACAGTCCGGGCATTTGACCCGGAGGAACCGGGAACGGTTCTCGCGATAGAGACGTACCATACCTTCTCACTCCGTCAGTTCGAACTTTGCAATGCGGAATCCGGGCCGCAGGTGCGCCTTGTGGCAGGTTGTGCAGCGATACCGGACGTTGATGCGCTTGGTGGGCTTGTCACCACCGGGTACCTTGGAGAATTTTCCCATGTTACCCACGCCGCCTCTGCGTCCCTTCTGCCGGTCGATCCAGTGGAGGCCCGTGGTCTTACCACGCTTCACGCGCTCGACCTCGTGCTCCTGATGGGAGAGACAGAACGGACAGTAGGCTCTAAACTTTCCTGGCATCTTCATATTAAGCCCTCTTGACTGCTGGCAAAAACAGCATCATCATTGGTCCGGGAATATACTTAATATTATGTTGCGTTCCATCAAAACCGCGGCGTTTTCCGGGGGAAGCGTCACGACATCCTCGGGTTCGAGCGCATAGACCTGGCCGTCGAAGCCGAGAAAAGGCTCTACCGGAGCGAGGACCCGGGCGAGGACGGTGGCTGGTGTTACAGCCTCCCGCGGCACTCCCGCCGCCGCGATCGCGTCAGCGCATACGGCACCATCGGCATCGATGGGATCGCTGCCATCGGAATGGAGATCGGCGATCGTGACCCGGCGGTACTCCTCGAGCGAGGCATAGACCGCCTCGAAGAGCACCAGCTCGGTGGGAAGCATCCGCTTCATCTCGTCCCGATCAACCGCACGCCCTTCCGCCTTCGACAGGGCGAGCAAGAGGATCTTCTGCGAACGCATGCGGACGAGATCCTCGAGGTGCTGCTGGAGTGCCTCGATCCGCTCCGTGGCCGTTCGGAACGGCCCGGTCAACGGGTCCGAACAGGCGGAGAAGACCCGTCGAAGGACCCGGATCTCCTCCTCTGCTCGTTGAAAGATGTCTGCCGGCACCGCCGTCAAGGTTCCCACCGCATCGCGCTCCCCGGAGACGACGAGCTGGAGGCTGTCGAGGACCGCCGAGTGATCCGCGGGGCGGGTCATACGTGCGCCCCCCCCATCTCGGCAAGGCCGCGCGCACAGAGGAAGACCGCCGAGGACTCGGTGACCGTGGCCGGGCCTTCAGGCAGCCTGATGTCAGATCCGAGGAGGGGGACCTGGCACGGCCGAAGAATATCGACTGGGACCTCGCGGTCCGAGAATACAACGGCATCGACCAGCGGATCGAACATGGGAAGGTCGCGGACGTCAAGGGGCGTCACGCGAAGACCGCTGCCGCCGTGAAGCGATCCCGGAGTCCGGATCAGGCGCTTGATGTCGGTCGTCACCGGTTCGTCCGCCTGGATGCCTGCTTCCTTGAGCCGGTGCCGCCAGTCCGGGTTTTCCGATGAGAGAAGGGTACGCAGGAGGCGTCGTTCCACGGTGTCACCCTCTCCCAACCCCAAGTGGCCCCGCCGGTCCCAGATCCTGCGTGCGAGGCCCGTCCCAATTCCAGGCAGAGATGATATGTGAGCGATGGCACTCTTCTCCCCGATGGAGTCGAGCCAGGCGAGGTACTCCCGGAGAGATCGCCGCTGCCGACCCTGCCACCCGCGTTCCGGGTTTGCCGTGGGGCGGAGGAGCAGGGCTGGGTCGAGACCGATTCCGCAGACGTAGTTGATCAGCTCCCTTCGTTCGGCGCTGGAGAACTGCCGCACTGCCAGGTCCTTCACGTGGATATGATACCCCCTGCCCCCAGAAAAGACCACCTGGAGCTCTCGCTCTGCGAAGCCCAGTTCGTCTGTCAGCACCGTGATGAGCCGCACAGTCTCATCCCGGACACGGGCCAGCATCGCCGGATAGGTGGTGGTACGTGGGTCCACGATGTGATCTGCGTCCAGGTCGAAGATCAGGTCCGCGCCCGCCCATCCCTTGGCAGCCATGGTCGGCGCACCCGGATCTTCATAATACGCGGTGGAGAAGAAGACGTGTGCAGGTGCCATGGTCCTGAGGTACTCGGTGATCTCGTCGCGGCTTCCGAACCCAACGTGCCTGCGCATACCGGTGCTGCCGGAGCTGGAGAAGAAGAGAAAGCCCCATTCACGCTGCTGCAGCGAATTCGGGGCGATGACCTGCGCCGAGGCGTAGTACGAGAGGAACCGCTGTCGGAGGAACTCAACCGTTGCCGGACGCATCACCTGATCCGCTTAACCATATACGGCCCATCCCTGATATACCCCTGCCGGCGGTAATAGGGCCGGACTCCGATGCCGCTCATGATCGCAGCGAGGCCGAACCCGGCCTCACCAGCCTGCCGCTCGGCCTCGGCGAGAAGCTCCCGGCCGTAGTTCCGATGCTGCCACTCCTCTCTCTCCGCCCCGGAGCCCAGACGCACCTGTGCCCCGTAGACATGGAGTTCGCGGATGAGTGCCGCACCTCCCAGCTCACGCCTCCACGTCGTGCCCGGGAACCGTAGCCGGACGAACCCGATCAGCGAGCCGCCCGTGGTTGCCTGAATGAACCGTTCCTCACCGCCGCAGCAGTCGTAGGTGAGGGTCGAAATGGAAGGGGACCCACCGACAGCGTCCCGCCGCCCCACCTCGCGGCACCGGATGCACCTGCACGCCCTGCCAGAGGCATGCAGTCGCTCCGCAGCGAGTTGCCGGAAGTTGCCGTGGCGTGAACCGGCCACGATCAGCTTTGCCGGGATGTCGCGCTGGACCCGCTGGAGCCGGACATACTCCGGGAGCAAACCCTTGATCTCAGCGATGAGGCCGATGAGGGTCTCTTCGTCGTAGGGTGTATACTCACCACGATCGTAGAGCGCCTCGAGCTCAGCTCCAGGTGTCACGAGAGTCGGATAGAGCTTGAGAAAGTCCGGCCTGAACCGGGGGTCGTCGAAGAGCGCCCTGTAGACAGCCCTGTCACATTCCAGCGAAGAGCCAGGCAGGTTCGGCATCATGTGAAACCCGACCTTCAGGCCGGCATCCCGCAGCTCAGTGTTCGCCCGTACCGTCTCCTCGACGGTATGCCCCCGGCGGATCAGCTCAAGTATACGGTTCGAGAGATGCTGCACCCCGATCTCCACCTTGGTGACGCCCAGTTCCAGCATCCGGTCAATCATGTCGCGAGGGGCACAGTCAGGCCTGGTCTCGAATGTCAGCCCGATGCACCGTACCGCCGCCGTCTCGTTCCGTGCCGCTTCCGCCAGGGGGTCCGTCCCTCCCGTAACGATGCCCGTGCCGTGATCGTTCATCGCCGCGAGGCAACGGCCCACGAACCATGCCTGGTACTCGGGGATGCGGGCTGTGATGGTACCTCCCATAACGATCAGCTCGGCCTTGTCAACATGGTGGCCCAGGACCTGATAGTGGCCAAGACGTCCCTGGACCTGGCCGTACGGGTCGTAGTCATACTCCCGCGCCCGTCGAGCGGCCGGCTCTTCCCCGGTGTAGGACTGCGGGGATGCAAATGCGTGATCGGGTCCTCCCGGGCAGGGAAGGCACTTGCCATGCGGACAGGGGGCCGGGGAGGTCATCACGGCAACCGGCGCCACGCCAGAGAGCGTTCTGGTGGGTTTCACGAGGAGCCGGCCACGGACGATCGGATAGTCCTTTGGAGAGGCGGCGGCCAGAATCGCGGAGTTACGGGGCACAGCGGAGAGGTGGAATTCATGGGCCGCCCGCCGCTTGATAGTCTGGATATCAGTTGATATATCCTGAGCTATCCGGGAGGCAATCTCCCGAAAAAGAGTGGATTCGTCCATGAAGTATTAGTGTTCGACAGAAGCCGATTCAACCCGCGGTTTACCCACGAGTTCGAAGACGGGACGTTTCTGGCCCTTCATCTGGTCAACGATCTCTTCACCCAGGACCAGAAGGGCCTCTTTATGGGATTTTTTGTTTTTGTGAATGTGCACAGGCGAGACCTCGAGACCTACATACCGGGAAGTGTTGATCGATTCTCCCGTGGTGGACTCGTAATATTTTTTTATATGGACCATCAGCATATGCAGATGGAGCAGCTCCTCCTTTTGCACCCTACCACCTCTCGACAGAGTGTAATATTTTCCCATTGAGGGAAATATTTTATGGGTGATGTTTATATTACCAGAGGGACGGGCCGAAGGAACTCTCATTGGGCTGGCGGTGGGTGACGCTCTCGGCGCACCATTCGAAGGCACAGGTCGCAGAGACCACTGGAGCAGGAGGATGGAGCCCGGGGGTCGGCTGGCGAGAAGGGCGGGTACGGTGACGGACGACACCCTCCAGGCGATCGCCGTTGCCGAGTCGCTCGTTGCCACCCGGGGGTTTTCGGGGCCGGATATGACCGAACGGTTCCGGACAGGCTTTCAGGCCCACCCCGAGTATTACGGACCCACCTCGAGCACGGTCTTCTCGCTGATCGAGACCGGCATGCCCGTCCAGCGAGCGGTGCGCCTCGCACACGAGCAGTGTGGAGGGAGTCGAACCAACGGGCCGGTGATGCGCGGAGCGCCGATTGGGATCGTCTTCGCGGGCCGAATGGTCGAGGAGGTCTCGATGGCAGCTTCAAAGCTGACGCACCACGACCCGGTGGCCGGAGCCTCATCCGGGTTCGTCAATCGAATGGTCAGCGAGCTCTGCCGGGGACGCACGAGACGGGAGGCTCTTGGAGCCGCCCTCGCGGGGTGCCGGGAGCCCGAGGTGATCAGGATTCTCGGAGAATGGCGCGCCCACCCCGTTTCGGCCTCTCTCGATGCACTGTTTCTCTCACATGCCGCCGTCTCGATCGCGATGACCGCACGTTCCTTTCGCGAGGCGGTCGAGCGGGCAGTGAATATGGAAGGCGATACCGATACCCTCGGAGCGGTTGTGGGAGCGCTCGCCGGCGCCGAGCACGGAGTCCAGGCGATCCCGGCCGACTGGATCGCTCCCCTGGAGAAGAAAAGACGTCTGTTCGAACTTGCCCAGGCCCTTGCCCGCATGGGAAGAACGATCAGGTAATCGGACGAAGCTCGACCAGTTTCAATGCGCGGCCCCGTTCGCACGGGGTCGGGGAATTTCCCAATACCTCGCCGACGAGGTATCGGTCCCCCTCGATCAAGCCGTCCGGGCGGCAGAGTTCGTATGCCTTGCAGTCGGTCCGTGTGCAGGCACACTCGAAGAGTATCCGCGAGTTGACAATCGCCATGTCGGCACCGATCAGAGCTGTGACGGGTGACTCGACACACTCGACGGCGCAGGCCCCGTTATGATGGACCTGGCAGTCGTGCTGGGTGTTCCTCACCGAGAGGATGCGGTACTTGCGCCCCACCCGGAGGTTGTTGCAGGCCTTGCGGACCTTGCACTGGTCACATGCCGCGAGCGGACCCTGGTAGATGAACTCGAGGCCGGGACGGGCCAAGTCCGTCCCAATCAGGGTGATCTTCGATCTCTCTCCAACCATGCCGCACCTACTCCTGGTAGAGCATCCTGACAAGAGCGTGGGCGGACTCGTCCGTCAGGCCGCCGTCAAGTATTGTAAAGCGCTCGGGACGAATAGTCTTTGCCATCTGAAGGGCCTCGACGACGACCTCGTCGTCGATACCGAGATCTCTCGGGGTGACCGGGGCACCGATCTGCCTGAGGGCGGCACGGATCGACCGCCAATCACCCCCGTGTAGATACATGCAGACGATCGTCCCGACACCGCAGGCCTCGCCGTGAAGGACTCTCCCCGGGGCGAGCCGCTCGAGCGCGTGGGCAAACTTGTGTTCCCCCCCCGAGCCCGGGCGTGAAGAACCGGCGATCGCCATCGCGACGCCTGAGGAGACGAGGGCTTTCACCACCATCCAGGCGGACTCCTCCTGATGCGGCCGAATCAGGTGCGCGTTTCCCATCAAGATCTCAGCCGTCATCCGTGCAAGGGTGACCGCGTATTCACTGATCGGCTCGGAACGAAGACGATGGGAGAGCTGCCAGTCCAGCACCGCAGTGGAGTTCGCGATGATGTCGGCGCACCCGGAGGCCAATAACCGATGCGGTGCCAATGCGATCAGACCTGTGTCGGCGACGACGGCGATCGGTGGATGGGCCTGGAGCGACGCAGCTCCACCGGGCTCGGCGATCGAGGCGCGGGACGACGCGATCCCATCGTGCGACGCCGCCGTCGGGACCGAGATGAACTGCCGCTCAAGGTTGTAGCTCGCGATTTTGGCGGTGTCGATTACACGACCCCCGCCGACGGCAACCAGGAGGTCAGCCCTGGAGGTCCGTGCGGCCTCCTCGGTCCGACGGCACGCGTCTGGAGTACAGGCATCGACCAGGTGCACGGAGACCTCGCTTTGCGGTGCAAGCAGGTCCCTCACATGGGCACCCGCCACCTTGATCGTACTATGGCCGGAAACGAGGAGGATACGTCGACCGAGCCCCAGGTCGGCGCAGACGGCAGGGATCTGGTCAAGGGCGCGGTGACCAATCACCACGTCCCGCGGGAGCTGCATCCACTTCGATTTGTCGAAGCTCCCGTTTTTGAGTACGTTTATTTCGTCTGCGCTCATTACAATCTTGGATGATTAGGGAGTTCGTATACAAATATTACATCGATCCAATAACGACGGGCGGCGCATATACCCTCGTCGACACCCTCACCTACGCCCTCATCCTGATCATCGCCGTATTCCTCATCCACCGGTGGATGCAGCGTTCCGGGCTTCTGTTCGGTAGGGAGTTGCTCTTCGCAACCCTCCCCTGGATCGTCCTCGGAGGGCTCCTCCGGGTGCTCGAGGATACTGGCCTGATTGCAGCTCCCTGGCGATACCTCCTGATCACTCCCCTGATCTTTTTCGTCCTCTTCTTCTACGCTGTACTGACGCTCTACCTCTGCCACCGTATTCTCGGGCAGCGCGGCATACAGGTGTATGGGGCGGTGGGGATCGCGTCCTCTCTTGTCACGTTCGTCGTGCTGATCTGGTACGGCCTGACATCGAACCATCTGGCCATCGATGTGCCGGCGGTGATCCTCGCTATCGCTGCGCTCACGAGCCTGGCCCTCTGGGCGCTCCTCCGCTACGGCCTCAAGTGGGAGTTCATGGACGACCGGATCTATCAGGTGCTTGTCGCGGGGCACCTGCTCGATGCATCGGCCACTTCGTACGGGATCGACCTCCACCCGCTGGGATATGTCGAACAACACGTTGTTGGGTCGGCCCTGATTGCTGCAACCGGGACCGGTTTCGCAATGTTTCCACTCAAGCTGATGGTTCTCATCCCCGGGATCTATGTCCTGGAGTTATATCGCCGGGAAGGGACGGCATCCTCCTTCTGGCACCTGATCGTGCTCGCGATGATCGTCGTCGGCCTGGCTCCCGGGGTCCGCGACATGATCAGGATGATGCTGTACGTTTAACGATTTGCGGGCAGATAACGGGAAAATAAGCCCGATATGACCTCTTTTTTTCAACCCACCCGAAACCATTTCTCTTCGAAAAAGATCCCTGAGAAACGCAGGAAAACGGCCGGAGAAAGGGCCGATTTTTCAATTGTGATCAGGATCCATCGCCACCGCCGCTGCCGGGACGCGAACCGGGCCATCATCACCACACCCTATGAAGGTGGCTTCCTGAATCGGTGCGGCAGACCTCTCCAGTACGCGACCGTTGCCAGACGCCGCCAGGTCATCGCCAAGGACGCCGACATCACCAAGCACATCACGCCACACCTCATCCGCAACAGTCGAATCAGCCACCAGATCCGCGAGGGGGTGCCCGAGTCCGTGATCAAACTGACGTTGTGGGGCAACCGTGCGACCGACATGTTCCAGACGTACCACTCCCTCGACCGGCTCGTCCGAAAGAAGGGTTTGATAGGGACGACGGCCGCTCCCTGTGTGGCGTGAAAGTGAACTCTTTCACTCTTCATTCCGTTTACCCCCAATTCGGCCTTCTTTTCCTTCACTTTTGACCCGCGCAAATCGGGCTTCATGTACCCCAACGACAACGGTTCATCGGTGACGGTGATCGGTCGCATCGGCCGGTCCCGGCGCCAGGAACA
>JBFXGJ010000036.1:0-22284 GCA_050178135.1 Methanoregulaceae archaeon
ACCAGCATTGATCCGTTCGAGAACCTCCACCGGACTGGGAGAGGTCTACACAGGAACCGCCCATGAAAAAAAAAAGACCAGGATCCTCCCGGGCCTGACATGTCTCTCCCGGCATGGATGCCGCTGCGGGCGAACAGCGAAGGGACATTCAAGGAGGACGGAAGATTTGAAGTGACGATTTTTATCAAGGCCTGCCGATCTGGACGCAGCGCGATCTCTGCTACGCCAGCGCGGGATACCACGAAGCCACGCAGCGCTCGCCGAGCGGCGTCAGGCGGTAGATGATCCAGCTCCCCTGCTGGTTGCCCTCGATCAGACCGGCCTTTTTGAGCTGGTTCAGGTGGTACGAGAGCTTGGAGTCCGCGATCCCTGCAATCTCCTTGATCACACAGACGCAGAGCGGCTGGACGGCAAGGGCGAGTACAATCCTTATGCGGAGGGGTTCAGAGAGGGCGTGATGGACGTGGCTCGCGGCACGAAGCGCCTCCGCTGACGGCAGGCGGCCCTCGATCCCCGGCACCCCGCCAACAACCTCGAGGGACTCGGTAACTTCCTGGGGAATCGGCATCTTTGAGTTCAACATTATGTGGAATCACAAGATATATATTGCGGAGTGGCATTCAACTAATGTTGAAGTCATATCAACCGGGCGATACCGAATGAACACAGGGCACATTGCCAGCTCAGTGCATCCAGACAACTGGCGAAGAGAGGGAAAGGGAATGGTCGGATGACCGGGTTCGAAGTCCCTGGGGCAGGGTGAATGAGCCGCCGCCTGTTTGGACAGCATGTCGGCCCTGCCGTGAAAGAGACGGGCATCGTGGACGGTATCGCCCGGGTCGACACGACTGCTGAGATGATGGACGGGGGCGTCGTCTTCGACATAGAGTTCACGAACCGCGGCGGGCACAACTGCGGCTGCTCTGGGTGAGACGATGGCAACGCTCCTTATCACCTGCTCGGGCCTCTCGAACGTCGGCCGGCTCACGACCGCGGTCGCTCACCAATTGCTAATCCGCCATCCAGGGCGATTCGAATGGGTCCGAGCCCTGGCCGGCCCCGAGGAGATCGCCAGGGCGGCGACAGGAACGAGCCGGGTGGTCGTCCTCGACGGCTGCGAGGACTGCTGCGGCACGTGCAAGGCCAGAGAGGCTGGGGTCGAGCCCATACTCAGGCTCAGAGCGACTGAGCTCGGCATCATCAAGGACGGCCGGGCCGAGGTGAAATTCACCGAGATCGAGACCGTCACCCGGGCCGTCCTTAACGCTTCGGAGGGATGATGACCTCGCTCGTGGTCGAGTGGCGCCACCTTGCCGTGGACGGCGAGACCTGCGAGCGCTGTCATAAGACCGGCGCGCACCTCCGGGCTGCAGTCGAGACGATGCGGCCCGTGCTTGCGGTCCAGGGTCTGGTGATCGAATTCCGGGAGACCGAGCTCCCGCCCGGGGAGATCGCCCGCTCGAACGAGATTCTGGTCGACAGGACGCCGATCGAGGAGCTGGTCGGCGGAGTGACGGTGATCTCCGACTGCCCCTCCTGTGGCGACCTTGTCGGGGCGCCGTGCACGTGCCACACCGTCCGGGTCGGCGACAAGGAGTACGAGGAGATTCCCGAGTCGATGATCGCGTCCGCGATTATGAGCGCCGCTGAACGCCTAAACCACCTCGCCTCGCACCAGGAGCCAGGAGCGCAGGCACCGTGCTCCTGTTCGGCACCGGAGACGGACCCCTCATCCTGCTGCCCGGGCAGCGTGACGGGATCTGCGCCCGCGGTCACCCTTCCGGCGGATGCTGCCGGGCGGGAGACGATTACCCTCCAGATCCAGGGGATGGACTGCACCTGCAATGCAGATCTCCTCGCCCGGAAGCTGGACGCGCTTGCCGGCGTCCGGGGCAGGGAGGTCAGCCCGGTGACCGGCCAGGCCCGCGTCGCCTTCGACCCCGCGGTCACGAGCGTCCAGGAGATCGCCCGGACCGTCGCCGAGACGGGGATGACCGCCTCGTTCGTCCAAAGTGAGGGGCGGAAGAGCACCTGGTGGCGCGAGCCGCAGCAGCTGGCCCTCTACGGATCCTTCCTCACGGCGGTGATCGCGTTTGTCGCCGACTATCTCGGGACGCCGCTGCTCTATGTCAATATCCTGTATCTTTTCGCCGTCCTGATCGGCGTCTATTACCCGGCTAGAAAGGCGCTGATCGCGCTCCGGAACCTGACGCCGACGATCCATCTCCTCATGCTGATCGGCTCAGTCGGCGCGATGGCCCTCGGGCTCTGGGGCGAGGCCGCGGTCCTGGTGATCGTCTACTCGCTCGGCGACGTGCTCGAGTCTTTTGCCGTGGACCGGGCCCGGGGCGCGATCCGTTCGCTCCAGGCGCTCGTCCCGAAAGAGGCGCTGGTCCGGCGAGACGGGTGCGAGAGTATCTGCGCCGTCGAGACGGTCGACGTCGGCGAGGTCGTGATCGTCCGGCCGGGAGAACGGGTGCCCGTCGACGGCACGGTCGTTCAAGGCGCTTCGTACGTCGATCAGGCCGCGGTCACGGGAGAACCCGTGCCGATCCATCGTGGACCGGGCGAGGACGTCTTCGCAGGGACGATCAACCAGAACGGCTCGCTCGATGTCCGGGTCACCAGGCTGGCCTCCGAGACGATGCTCTCGCGGATCATCATCTCGGTCGAGGAGGCGCAGGCGCAGCGGACCTCGTACCAGCGCTTCTCGGACTCGTTCGGAACGTGGTACACACCGGCGATGTTCGTGCTCGGCGTGCTCGTTGCCACCGTGCCGCCGCTCTTCTTCGGCGCCGATTGGTACCCGTTCATCTACCGAGGCCTCGTGGTCTTCGTCGTCTCATGCTCCTGTGGTCTTGCCCTCTCGGTGCCCGTCGCGGTGGTGGGTGCGATGGCGAACGCCGCTCGGCACGGCACCGTCTTCAAGGGCGGTGCCTTCCTCGAGATCGTCGATACCGTCCAGGTCGTCGCGTTTGACAAGACCGGGACGCTGACCATCGGCCAGCCCGCGGTCATAGACGTCGTGACCTTTAGCGAGTTCTCCGAGACCGAGCTGCTCGACCGAGCCAGTCGCATCGAGGCGCGGTCGGGCCACCCGCTTGCGGCCGCCATCGTCCGTAAGGCAAAGGAGAGCGGGGCCTTCTCGGGCTGGGAAGCCGAGCAGTTCGAGGAGATAGCCGGTCGCGGGGTTGCGGCCACGATCGACGGCCAGGCCTGCCGGATCGGCAGCCCCCGCGCCCTTACAGAGCAGGGAATCGATACGAACCTGGCCGATGAGACGATCGCCCGGCTGGAGGGTGAGGGGCGGACCGTCGTCCTTGTGAGCCTCGATGACCGGCTCGCCGGCCTGGTCGCGATCGCTGACGAAGTGCGTCCCGGTGCGGTCGATGCCCTCTCACGCCTCTCGCGTGCCGGTCTTCGAACCGTCATGCTGACTGGCGACAACGTGCGTTCAGCCACCGCCATCGCACGCCGCGTCGGCGTGGACGAGTACCAAGCAGAGCTTCTCCCCACGGACAAGATCGAAGCGATCCGGGAGTTGAAGGAGCGCTACGGCGCCGTGGCCATGGTCGGCGACGGGATCAATGATGCGCCGGCGATGGCTGTCGCGGACGTCGGGATCGCCATGGGTGCGGCCGGCACCGACATCGCGATCGAGGCCGGGGACATCGTCCTGATGTCCGACGACCTTGGTAAACTCGCGTACGTCCGTGAACTCTCGCACCGGACGGTCACCGTGATCCGGCAGAACATCGCGGTCTCCCTCATCAACGTCGGTTTCATGGTCATTGCTGCCCTGCTCGGGTACCTCGGGCTCATCAGCGGCCTGCTGCTGAACGAAGGCAGCGCACTCTTCGTGATCCTGAACGCATTGCGGCTTCTGACATGGCGGAGCAGGGAGGAGCCAGCGCCGACCGTGGTCGTAGGACCCACTGGTGCATCACCCTCCTTCCCGGCGACCACGTCTGCCGCTCCTCCAGGAGGCTGCTGCTCCGGCGACTCCGTTGCGAGGACGAGCGGCTGTTCCTGCAGTGGGTCCCCCTCCGATCGAAAGCTCACATCAGCGACACCGGTCGACCAGTCGGCCACCTGTTGCGGCGCCCCGGTTGAAACCGGGACGTCGACATGCTGCAGCACGCCAATGCTGGTCGAGGACGCGACCACGCCGGACAGCACAACAACCACGATCTTTCGGATCGAGTGGTTCGCCTGCTCCTGCGAAGGGCAGGTGGTCGAAAGGCGCATGCAGGCGATCAAAGGAGTAACTGAGTTCAGACTGAACACAATAACGAATCGTTTGAAGGTCACGTACGACCCCGCTGTCGTCGACATCTCGGCGATTCAGGAAGCCGTAAAGAAGGCAGGGATGATGGCAGTCCCGGTGGGGCCGGGATGACCGAGCTGACCCGGACGTCTCAGGAAGGATTTCTGGCGCGGGTCTGCATCGTCTCGGACGGCGCGTTCAGCGACCGTGATCGGCCCGCTCGTCGAGGTCATGGTGCTGATCGGGCTCGTCAACGTCGCCCTCTGGCTCATACGACGGTGTTACCCGGATGCACCCGAAGCGACGTGCGCCGTTGGCCAGGGGGTCGCATGATTCGCGTGCTCTTCATCTGCACCCTCAATGCGGGTCGGTCGCAGATGGCCGAGGGCTACCTCCGGGCGCAGCACGGCGACCAGAACGAGGCCTTTTCCGCCGGCACGGTCGCCTCGACGGTGAATCCGCTTACAGTCCGGGTGATGGCCGAGCTCGGGATCGACATATCGGGAAAGCGGTCAAAGGAACTCGGCGTTTTCATCGACCCAGAGATGGACGTCGTGGTCACGGTCTGCGACGCGGTGGCCACGACCTGCCCGATGTTCCCCGATGGGAAGGAGACGGTTCACGCGAGCTTCGCCGATCCCTCCGGCGCAACGGGGAACGAGGACGAACGCATCGCTGTCTTCCGGGCGGTCTGCGACGAGATCGCGGCGTGGATCGATGCCACCTTCGGGGGTGCGGCCCACGACTGACCCTCCATCGAGCCGCAAGGTCTCGCCGCACCCGGACTATCCACCCGAGGAGGGGCGGTACCTCCGCGGCAACGACTTCTCGCCGGTCGCGGTCGTGATCATCCTGAACGCGGACGAGGACAAGATCCCGCTCGAGCTCGAGGCGATGGTCCGGGCCGGCGTCGAGAGCGGGGCCGCGCTCTCGGGCACGGTCCAGACCCCGAACATCGGGTTCGAGAAGCTCATCTGGAACATCGTCGGCAATCCGAACATCCGGTTCCTCGTCCTCGGCGGCCCGGAGTCGACGGGTCATTCCACCGGCGCCGCGCTCAGGGCACTCTTCGCGAACGGCCTCGACGAAAAGTCCCGGATCATCGGGTCGGACGCCTCGTTTCCGGTCCTCTACAACGTCCCGCGCGAGGTCGTGAAACGGTTCCTCGACCAGGTGTCGCTGGTCGACTGCCAGTTTCAGGACGTCCCGACCCTCCGCGAAGCGGTCCGCGCCTGCTACCAGGAGGCGCCGACCGAGTTCCAGGGGCATTACCTCTGCGACCCCGGGGCGTATCCGGCCGAACCGATCGGCGGGAGACTGACCTGGAAAGTGACCCAGCCGTGGGCCGTGCCGAAGGACGAGAAGGAGGCGGCGGCAAAGGAGCGAGCGCTCGCCCTGATCGGACGGCTGAAGGCGAGGAATGCCCGGTGCGGACCGAATGAGATGAAAAAATGATCACGAATTCGCAGAGGTACATCGGAGCCCGGCAGAAAATTCTCGGTACGGGACAACTCGGTTCATTGCATACATCGCTACCGGAATCGAAACGGCCGCATGATCTCACCCCATTGTTCCTTGTGACGGCGATGCCGACAGGCATCGGTCGGGTCGATCGTGGCGAGCTCGCTCAAGTGCAACGAGCCGGTGAGGGGAACTCTCGACTGCGATTCCTTCAGGATCTGCAGCGGCAATATTTATTACTCATATGCGCATAAATGGACCGAATATTATCGGGGTGATCGATGGTGAATAAACCTGGAAGCGATGAAAAATTCAGTGTACTGAAGATTTACGGGCCCACGATCGTTCTGCTGGCGCTGATCTTCGGACTGACTATCTGGTCGTTTGCCACTGGACTGGCAGCAAAGGAAGGAACACCGCCCCTCACACCGGTGACAATAACCCTGCTCATCGTAGTCGGGCTTGTTGCCGGTGTGCTTGGAGGGATCATCGGGACAGGCGGTTGCAGCGTCATGCTGCCGATCCTCCATTTCTACCTTGGATACCCGGCACCCATCGCAATAGGGACCACGCTCTTTGCTGTCATCTTCACAGCGATCTCCGGGGGATACGGTCACCTGATCCGGAAAAACCTTGATGTGAAAACAACCCTATGGCTCGCCGGGTTTGGCATTATCGGGGTGGTCCTGGGCTCGAATATCTTTACCCTCCTCACGGATAAGACGGCCCTCCTGGGCCTGCTGCTGGGCATTGCGTTTCTGTTGCCCGCTATACGAATGATCATCGAAGGAGTCTCTCATCGAAAGAAGGCACAGCCGGAAGGGAACGTAATCCCCGGGTCCGAATTGGGAAAAGGATCGTTTGGATTTGTCGTTGGCATCCTGACCGGGCTTGTCGGACTTGGCGGGGGATACGCGCTCGTACCGGGCCTGATCTACCTGTTCGGCGCACCGGTGTACGTCACGATGGGGACCTCGCTGGCAACGATGATCCCGCTGGCAATCGTTGGAGGCGGGATCAAGCTGGTACAGGGATTTGTCGCCATTGGAGCCGGCCTGATCCTCGCCATGGGGACCATTGTCGGTGCGCAATTTGGCGCGGCCATCATCAAAAAGTTCCACCCCGCAACGCTGAAACTCATCTTCGGCCTGTATTTCCTCTATGTCTCGGTGAAATTCATCCTGGCCAATTTCGGGATCAAGATTTTTTAAGCCCCGGTCCATGGGTTTCACGAACTGCTCCCATTTTTCCGCATGGAATCCGGCAGCGGAGTTGGCGAACCGTGCAGAAGTAGTGAGAGGTGAATGATACGGCCCGGGAGAGCGGGAATCAGGGGAGCACGCCCGGGGGAACGGCTGGACGCGGACACTGGACAGAACAACGCGTGCTGGAGTTATCCGCGAGCTCGCGTGGTTCAACAAGCGGTTCGGCACGTGGTTCCATTCCATGCCGGCTGCGATTGAGAGATCCGGAGATGGACGGAGATAGCATCCACCGTCAGTCTACCACCCGAACTGGCAAACGCTGGAGGGGCACTGTCACTGCCGGTCTTCCAACCAGGAGGACACCAACGATCTGCAGAGACTGGAACATTGAGACCCCTGCCTGTGCGCGTACCCTGTTCCAGATCGGCCCCGGATACTGGCTGAAAGTACGATCTCGGTCTTCGTGGAATTGATAGATGGGATGGCCTGACACAACACAACCCGTTCGTCGATGTCGTTTTGATCACAAGTTTTATTGAACTCCCTGAACTACAGGAGGATCAGCATGACGAGGATCGAGGTACTGGGAACCGGCTGCGCAAAGTGCAAGCGGCTGTATGCAAACGTGCAGGAGGCGATTAAGGCCCTCGGCATCGAGGCCGAGGTGGTCAAGGTCGACTCGATCGACGAGCTCGTCGAGCGGGGCATCATGAGCACCCCTGCGCTGTACGTCGACGGAACGCTTCGTATCTCGGGCCGCGTCTCGACCGTGGACGAGATCAAGCGGATGCTCCAGGGGTAGGACGATGGCAGAGACACCCACCTGCACCTGCGGGTCGAACGAACCATCACGGCTCATCTTTCCGTGCGCCGGCCAGGCGAATACGGGCCAGCTCTCGAACCTCGCGGCTGTCGAGCTGACCAGGGAGGGCTACGGCAGCATCGCCTGCATCGCCAGGCTGGCGATCGGAGACGAGGGGCTGGTGAAGAGCGCGAAGAACGCCGAGGAGGTGGTCGCGATCGACGGGTGCGCGCTGCACTGCGCGAAGAAGATCGCGCTCGCCCAGGGCGTGGTGCCAGCCCAGCACGTGGTCGTGACCGACCTCGGGATCAAGAAGGGGCCGTCGAAGGATTACACCCCCGAGGACGTCGAGACCGTCGTCTCCGCCTGCTGGCAGGGGATCGGACGGGACCCGGACGCTCCCGGGCCGGAACGGAAGAGTGACGGGACCGGCTGCGGGTGCGGCGGACGTTGTTGAACCACGATGATAAAACCCCGGGAGATGAGCGGCGAGAACGAGGTGCTGCAGTGGGCCGAATCGGGTGCCCGGGATACGGAACGACCGAGATGAACGATACACAACCAGGTGAAACGAATGTATGAAGACTTATTGATCACTGCCCTCACGGGCGGTGCCACGGCCCTCGTCGAGTACGTCTCGGCGCACGTGCTCACCTGCCTGATCCCGGCGTTCTTCATCGCGGGAGCGATGAACGCGCTGCTCCACAAAGAAGCGATCACGAAGTACCTCGGGGAGAAGACCCCGCGGTACGTCGCCTACCCGGTGGCGGTCGCGTCAGGCCTCCTCCTCGCCGTCTGCTCCTGCACGATCCTCCCGCTCTTCGCGGGGATCAAGAAGAAGGGCGCGGGGATCGGGCCGGCGATCGCGTTCCTGTACACGGCCCCGGGGACTAACATCATCGCCGTCTCACTCACCTGGAGCGTGATCGGGGCGGACTTCGCACTCTCCCGCATCACGCTCTCCATCATCTTCGCGGTGATCATCGGCATTGTCATCTCGACGCTCTTCCCGGAGAAGCGGCTCGAAACGACCCCGGACGTCCCGATCGCGTGTGCGTGCGGCCCGGGAGAGGAGGCACTGGTGGATCAACGGAAGGTCGCCCTCTTCATCGCCAGCCTCGTTGCCGTCCTCTTCGTCGGCACCTGGCGCATCTTCATGGAGAACACGCTTGCCGGCATCCCGCTCCGGTTCGTCATCCTCCCGTTCCTGGTCGCCCTCGTCGCGATCGAGGCCTGGCGATGGTTCGGCCCGGACGAGCGGGAGATGTGGCTCTCCGAGACCTGGGACTTCATGAAGAAGATCTTTCCGCTCCTCTTCGCCGGGATCTTCGTCGCCGGCGTGCTGACGGGGCTCCTGCCCGAGAACATCCTGGGGACGTATCTCGGGGAGAACACGATCACGGCGAACTTCATCGCGGTCCTCTTCGGGACGTTCATGTACTTCCCGACGCTCGTCGAAGTGCCGATGGCGAAGATGTTCCTCGACCTCGGGATGGCCCGCGGGCCCCTGCTCGCCTACGTCCTCGCGGACCCGGTGATCTCGCTTCCGAGCATCCTGGTCGTCAGAAAGTTCATGGGCACGAAGCAGACCCTGGTGTACGTGGTCCTGATCGTGATCTTCTGCACGCTCGCCGGCTTCATCTATGGCTCGTTCGTATGAGAAGGGCGAGAGTATTAATCTCCGGGAACCCTCGACGGAGTACGATCCGGCGCAGAGCAGTCCCGGTTGAGGAGAAGTAACGATGAACCTTATGGATGCAGCACGGTTCTCCCCGGACGGCCCGGTGAAGATTGATATCGCACAGACCGCCGGCTCGAATATCGTGCTCGTCTGCCTGGAGCGGGGGCAGGTGATCCCGACGCACCCCGAACCGTACGCCGTGGTCTTTGTCGTCCTCGAGGGCGAGGGGGTTATCAAGTCGGGGCCACATGAGCACCCGGTGACTCCCCTGCACCTCGTCGCGGTGGGGAAGGATGAAGACCGCGGAATCCGCTGCACGCAGCGGATGGTCCTTCTCGGGTTCCGCGATGACGTCTGAGGAAGGAGATGTGAGACCCGACCCGATCGAGGCCCGGGACCTTACCAAGGTCTTCGGCGGTACCACTGCCGTTGACCGTGTCTCGTTCAGCGTGCGGCAGGGAGAGATCTTCGGGTTCCTCGGGCCGAACGGGGCCGGCAAGACCACCACAACGCGGATGCTGACCGGCGTGATCCCGCTGGACGGGGGAACGGCGCACGTCCTCGGATGCGACATGCGCACCGACCCGGTGCGGGCCAAGCAGCGGTTCGGCGTGGTGCCGGAGACGGCGAATGCGAATACCGATCTTTCAGCCTGGCAGAACCTGATGCTGATGGGCGAGCTCTATGGGCTCGCCCGGCCCAGGGCCGAGAAGAGGGCGGCCGTCCTACTCGATACACTGGGCCTCCTGGAGCGGAAGGGCCAGAAGGTGCAGGCCTACTCCAAGGGCATGAAGTAGCGGTTGATCCTCGCGGTGCCCCTCCTGCACGAACCCGAGCTCCTCTTCCTGGACGAGCCGACGAGTGGGCTCGACGTCCAGTCCACGCACCTGATCCTCGCCCTGCTCCGCGAGCTGAACCGGGCGGGGACCACCATCTTCCTGACCACGCACAACATGGAGGAGGCGAACCGGCTCTGCGACCGGGTCGGGATCATCAGGGGCGGGCGGATCGTTGCCATCGATGCCCCTGAGCGGCTCAAGTCGGCCATCGAACGGGTCCACCGGGTCGAGGTCAGCTTCGACCGCGAGATCCCGGGCGACAGGCTCGAGGTGCAGGAGGCCATGCTCTCGATCGCCCGGGAAGGAGACAAGTGGCAGCTCGTCGTGGAGGGCACAGACGCCGCCGTCCGGGCCCCTACGGCCTTTGCCCGGCAGCAGGGCATGCGGATCGTCACCCTGAACACGCTCGCTCCCACGCTCGACGAGGCGTTCCTCCGGCTGACCGGGGAGGAGACGGCGTGAACCGGGCCGATCCCGCCGAGCAGGTCCGACGGGCCTGGGCGATTGCGAAGAAGGACATCCGGATCTACTTCCTCAAGGGCCCGGTGCTGATCTTCGGGGTCTTCATGCCGGCCTTCCTCTTTCTTGCGTTTCTCATGGGCGGCCGGCAGCTCCCGCTCGCGTTCCTCGTCTCCGGCCTCGTCGGCATGACCCTCTTCTTCACGGCCACCGCCGTCTCGCCGGCGATCTTCCCCTGGGAGGGGTCCGCGAAGCCGCTCGGACGGCTCGCGTCTGCCCGGTGACGGTCGAGGCGATCAGGATGCTCCTTGCCGTACCGCCGACCAGCGTGCCGTCGAACATCATGATGCTCTCGTCGCTGACCAGGTTCCCGCTCGTCTTTATCTCGGGCATCTTCGTCCCGCTCGAGCAGTTATCGCCCTGGGGCCTGGCGCTCGCGGTCTGCTCCCCGCTTACCTACTTCACCGACCTTGTCCGGTACGCCTTCACCGACACGGCTCATTTTCCGATAAGCATTGACCTTGTCGCGCTCGCCGTCTTCAAGCTGGCTTTCACCGCCATCACGATGGTGCTGCACCGGCGGACCATGCCAATGAGGATGTGATGGGAACGGCAGGGGCACAAGGGACGACTCCTTCGCGGGCAACCGGGGAGAACCGGGAGGCGAAGGCGTGAGGGGGAGAGCCCACCCTTATCGGCCCGGAGCGCAGATTCTATTGAAATGACGACTGAACGCATCGAACGCGCCGTCACCTGTTTCGCTGGGGGCCACCTGTGCTCCCAGGCGATCTGCCGGGTGTACGGCGAGGAGTTCGGCCTCACCCCCGAGATGGCGGTCAGGATCGCGACCGGGTTCGGCGCCGGCATCTCCCGCTCCGACCAGGTCTGCGGCGCGGTCTCCGGCAGCGTGATGGTCCTTGGCCTTGCGTTTGGGAGTTCCGACCCGGCCGATCGCGCCACGAAGGAGCGGACGTACGCTGTCGTCCGGGAGTTCATCGCCGAGTTTAAAAAGGTGCACGGCTCGATCTCCTGCACGGAGCTCCTCGGGCATGACCTCGGGAACCCGGCGGAAGCCCAGGCAGCACGGGAAGACGGGGTCGTGCCACGGGTCTGCCCAGGCCTGGTCCGGACCGCCGCCGAGCTCCTCGAGGAGTGTCTGGCCAACCGTGACAGGATCGTCCGTCACCTGTAGCGTTCTCCCACCGTGCTGCCGGCGGCGCAGCCAGTCGCGGATCGATCCACGCGCGCCATGTCCCACGCCAGGCGAACCGGACCACCGCGTTGAGAGAGAGGTCGGCGTGGTGGAAGCTCCGCCGGCCCGGGTCGACGAGCGAAGGTTCCGGGCCGGCTCAGTGCTCTCGCACGAGACAAAAACCAGGGAATGATTTCGATCAGAGGTACAATCTGGCTCTTTTACTCCCTGTCAGGTACACTATGGCTGAGCGAGGCGTCTCAAACGGGGCTGTCGTCCATCGCGCCGGTACGAAGGGTGCGATACGGGGGACTGGACGGACCGGGGGGACCTATTTCACGATCAGCACGGGGCACGGGGCCAGGTGGACCAGTTTCTGGCTCACGCTGCCCATCACCAGGCCCGAGAGCGCGCCAAGCCCACGGCTCCCGAGGACGATCAGGTCCACTGCCTCCTTCTCCACAAGCCCGAGGATCACCGTGGCCGGATCCCCGAGCGAGGCGCGGAGCGTGTACCCGATCCCTGCCTTGTCGAGCAGGGCGAGGGAGGGGCCTGCCGCCCGCCGGGCCTCCTGGTCGAGCAGGGCGTGGACATCGAGACCCCCGCGGACCATCTGCGCTTCGGAGGGCGCCTTGCCGACGACGTGGACCACCAGGACCGAGGGGAGGTGAAGCGTGGTGGCAAGCTCGATCGCGGCCCCGGTCGCTCTCCGGGCGTTCTCCGATCCGTCGGTAGCGAGGAGCAGGGTGCGGAACGTGGACACGGATCTCTGGTCCGACCCGAGACCATATGAACTGTCGCGTACTGCCCCGGTTGCCAGCACCGAACGGTTCAAATGGTCCGGGGTAGTTGTCTAGTGCACTCAGTCGACACGGTCGCGCACGGCCTTCCTCTTCGTCATCGTGCTGCCGCCGACCGACACCATTTTCGGAGTCTTTCATGAGTCTCAACGCTCTGCATCGGGAGTGGTTCTCGAACGTCCGCGGCGACGTCCTCGCCGGGATGACCGTAGCCCTCGCGCTGATCCCCGAGGCGATCGCCTTTTCACTGATCGCGGGGGTCGACCCGATGGTGGGACTCTACGCCTCGTTCTGCATCGCGGTCGTCATCGCATTCGCCGGGGGTCGGCCGGGCATGATCTCGGCCGCAACCGGGTCGATGGCCCTCGTGATGGTGGTCCTGGTCCGCGACTTCGGTCTGCAGTATCTCCTGGCGGCCACTCTCCTGACGGGCGTGATCCAGGTCGCGCTGGGCGTCCTCAGGGTCGGCCGGTTCATCACCTTCGTCCCCTACTCCGTGGTGCTCGGGTTCGTGAACGCACTCGCGATCCTGATCTTCCTCGCTCAGGTCCCGTTCATCGTCAATGTTCCGTGGGTCGTCTACGCCCTCGTTGCCCTGACGATCGCGATCGTCAAGTTCCTGCCCCGCTACACGAAGGCGGTCCCCTCCTCGCTCGCGGCGATCGTGGTGGTGACGCTGATCGCCATCAGCCTGCGCCTGGACGTCCAGACCGTGGGCGATCTCGGAACGATCACGCGGTCCCTGCCGGCCTTCTTCCTGCCTGCGGTGCCGCTCACGATCGAGACGCTGCTGATCATCCTGCCGTATGCGGCCACCCTCACGGTCGTCGGGCTGCTCGAGTCGCTCCTGACCGCCTCGATCGTGGACGAGATGACCGGTACCCGGAGCGACCGGGACCGCGAGGTACGGGGCCAGGGACTTGCGAACTGTGTGGCCGGCCTCTTCGGCGGGATGGCCGGCTGCGCGATGATCGGGCAGTCGGTGATCAACGTGAAGTCCGGAGGGTCGGGGCGCCTCTCGTCCCTTGTGGCGGGAGTCTTCCTGATCGTCCTGATCATCGTCTTCGGCGACATCGTGGCGCAGATCCCGATGGCGGCACTCGTCGGCGTGATGATAATGGTCGCGGTCGGCACCTTCGACTGGCAGTCTCTCCGAGACCTCGTGAAGATCCCGCGGAGCGACGCGGTGATCATGCTCGGGACGGTGGCGATCGTGGTCGTCACCCATGACCTCGCGAAGGGGGTGATCGCCGGCGTGGTGATGGCCGCACTGGTCTTCGGCTGGAAGATGTCGCGGATCTCGGCGATCTCCGCGGTGCGCGAGGACGGGGTGAAGGTCTACACGGTCTCGGGCCAGCTCTTCTTCGGGACGATGGCCGCCTTCGTCGACCTCTTCGACTACGACGACGACCCGTCGGAGGTGCGGATCGACCTCGGGCGGTCGCATGTCTGGGACCAATCGGCCGTGGCGGCGATCACTCGGGTCCGGGAGCGATATCGCCAGCAGGGGAAGTCCGTGTACATCACCGGGCTGGACTCCGAGAGCCAGCGGACCCTCGACGTCGGGTTCTCGTAAACGAAAGGTTCGGCGTGGAACAACTCCGCCGAAACCAGATGAATCGGCGCAGCTGGGACGCTGTCAAGAAGAGAGGGGCGGCGGACCCCGGGGGGAGGGTGCCCGGTCGTGTCACGCGCGCGATCGGTGCCGGCTCAGGGGACGTGGTGCTTGTCGACGTCGTGGGGATTGATCCCAAAGCGTGCCCCGATCCGCGAGACGAGCACCTCCTGGAAGAAGAAGGCGGCGAGCTCGAAGTCGCCCCCACCGTAGACGGCATCACCCTTCATCGACGGGAGCGAGAAGACCAGGTCTCCCTCCCGGATGCAGGCGGGCAGGGGCGGGTTGCGGGTCACGAAGGCGCATGCCATGCCCTCTTTCCGGGCCGTCTCAACGTGATGGAGGAGGTCGGGGCGGGAACAGCTCTTCGAGATGACGATAAGGAGGTCCATCTCGTTGAACGTGTTGCGCACCAGGTCGCCGCAGAACCAGACATCCCCGAGGTGTTTCTGAAAATGCCGGAGCCGGATGGCCAGCGCCGAGGCGACGTCGCCGCTCCTGCCGAACCCGTAGCAGTGGACCGGCTTCTTCTCTTCCAGGATGGAGATCAACCGCTCGATCGCCGGAATATCACGAGTGCATCGGTCGGCGACCTCCTGGCAGAAGGCCGCGTAGTCGGCAGCGATATCGTCGATCGTGCGGGGGGGTGGCTCGGAGCTCATTGGAGATCCTGTTTTACGCCCGGGGGCATATAGGGTCCGCCTCCTCAACTCCGCCCTGCCGGCACCGAGGCCAGGTACCGGGCGACACCGGCGGCCGCCAGCGCACCCGTCGAGAAGGCGGCCTGCAGGTTGTACCCGCCGCTGTCCCCGTCGATGTCCAGGACCTCGCCCGCGAAGAAGAGGCCGGGGACCAGGCGGGAACCCATCGTCCGCGGGTCGACCTCCCCGAGGGCGACGCCGCCGGCGGTCGCCATCGCCATCTCGAACCCCCCGACGCGGGCGACGTCGAGAGGGAGGGCTGTAAGCGCGCCCACCAGCGCCCGCCGCGCCTCGCGGGCGACCCGGGCCCCGGTCGTCTCCGGGGGGAGGCCGGCGAGTTCGAGCACCCGACGGACGAGCCGGTCGGGGAGCCCGAGCGGGGCAAGGACCGCCGGCAGCCGGGCTGCACCGTGCTCGGCACAGAGCGCGACGACCCGGGCGTCGACCTCCTCTGGCCTGAGAGCGGGCAGGAACGAGATGCGGAGGCGGTCGCCAGGGAGTACGGACCGGGAAAGGTGGAGGACGCCCGGCCCCGAGAGGCCCCGGTGCGTGAAGAGGAGGTCGCCCCTTTCCACGGCGACGCGCTGTCCCTCCCGCTCCAGCACCAGGGACGCGCCGGGCACCGAAATCCCGGCGAGGTCGGCAAAGGGATGGGGGTCGGGCTCGATCGGGGCGAGGGCGGGGCGGGGCTCAACCACGGTGTGACCGAGGCCAGCAGCCAGACGGTAGCCATCCCCCGAGGAGCCGGTCTGCGGGTAGGAGGCTCCGCCCGTCGCGATGACGACCGTGCGTGCCTCGACCGCGTCCGGTCCCGCCTGGACGAGGAATCCATCGCGGATTCGCTCTACCGACCGGACCCGGACCTCCGTCCGGATGAAGACCCGGTTTTCCGTGCAGGCGTCCAGCACCGCGTCGAGCACGTCCCGGGACCGCCTCGATACCGGGAAGACTTTGCCGTCCTCGCGGCTCTCGAGCGGCACCCCGTGGGCGGCAAACCAGCGGCAGAGTGCGTCGTTCGAAAGGGCGGCGAACCCGTGGCGGAGAAACCGGCCGTGGTCTTGTGCCCCGTACCGTTCCAAGAACGAGCCTGCCGTACCCTCGTGGGTCAGGTTCGCCTGGCCCGAACCGGAGAGGAGGAGCTTCGTGCCCGGACCGGGCATTCGCTCGAGGAGAAGGACGCTGAGCCCGGGGGGAAGGTGGACCGCGCAGAAGAGCCCCGCCGGCCCCCCGCCGACCACGAGCACGTCGACAGACTCACCGGTCACTACCGTTCCTGTTCGTATCGATGCCGGTCGTCTCACAGGAGACGCACTTCGCAATCTTCTCGTCGATGACACGGTAGGCGTTCGCCAGGACCGAGGAGTTCGAGATCAGGCCGGCGATCAGCACGGTCTCCAGGATCTCCTCGCGGCTCGCCCCCATCCTGAGGGCCGACTGCATGTGGTAGCCCGTGCAATGGGGGCATTTCAGGGCGGCGCCGACCGCGAGGCAGATCAGCTCGAAGTGCTTCGGATCGAGGGACGATGTCTTGACCACCGCGTCCTTGTAGAGCAGGTGCGAGATCAACACCTCCGGTCGCTCGGCCATCCGCTGGAAGATCAGCGGGACTTTCCCGTACTCCTGCTCGATCGACCGCATCCATCCGGCACAGGTCTCCTCGCTGCCGGCGCTCACAATCTCGGACAGTTCCTCTTCGAAGGTCATGCCAGGGTCTCCAGAAATGGGGAGATCGCCGTCTGACGATGCCTAGACGACGATGTCCGTCTCGGAAGAAGGTTTGATCCGAACCAGGATATAATCGCGCATCCGGGAGGGAAGGATGTCCGCGATCTGGCCGATCGTGACCCCGTCTTCGACCTCGGCCGATCGGACCCGTTCTGCGAACTCCGCGTAGGGGAGCTTCACCCGGAGACCGGCGATCTGGACCGTGATCGGGGTCGGACTCGTCACCTCGAGGATCTCGGGAACCTGGGCCTGGATCACGGACATCAGGCGCGCCGGGGACGCGGAGAGCGGGTCCTTCGCGATCTCCTCGCGCCGGAGGTCCAGGACGCGGGTGACCTCGGCGACGATCGCGTCGAGCCGTTCGATCTCGTCGGCCTCCTTGGTCCGGTGCATGAACCGGCCGACGTCGCCGACGTAGCCCGCGACCGGCGGGTCAACGGCCTTTCGGAGGTCCTCTGTCGGAGGTTTACCGGTCAGGATGATCGGCACGTCGATCCCCCGCCGGAGCGCCAGCATCTTCTTACGGATGCAGTGGTCGAAGTTGCCGAGCAGAAAGACGGCACAGTCGTGTTCGTTGATGATCTCGCGCTCCTCAGCGGACGTCTGGGCGACGCGCTTGCCGTATCCCCTGGCGAGCCCGATCATGTTGGACTTCGCCCCGAGCCTGCGGACGTACTCGGCGATGTCGCAGGCCGGATGGGGCAGGTGGTGGATCGAGAGCGACGGGGTCACGATCGCCACCTCGGTCCCGACCAGCGGGGACGGCTTCACCTCGCCGCCGAGCGGCCGGCCGATCCGTTCGATGAGCGGGATGTCGTCGCGCGGGACGAGGCAGAGAAGGACGACCTCGGTCGCGAGGACGTGCTTCTGGATCACGTACCCGCCCAGATCGGCGATAAGGTCGACGATCTCGTCGTGGCGGTAGACCCCGCCCTTGTAGGTGATCGGGACCAGGATCATGCCGGCGCCTCCATCCGGTCGAAGAGCGACTGGACTCGCCCGTCCAGGTCGTCGGGCAGGGTATTTTCGCTCGCCGCAATCCAGAACCGGCCATTATCGTAGTGGTGCTTACGGACGCGAAAGCCCTCCGGCGCGATCGCGAGGAGAGCGTAGATAAGGTCGCGGACCAGGCCGACCGAGGGGTCAGAGACGACCGTTTCAGCGAGGTCAGGGTCGACCGGGAGGTCCGGGTTCTCGGCGATCTCGACAGTCCAGCGGTCCGGCTGCTCGACCCGGTTGCGCCCGTATCGGTCCCAGAGCTGCTCGAGGAGGGCGGCGAGATGAGTTTCGTCGCTGAACCCGAGCGTGACCTTCTCCGGGGTGAAGGTCGTCTCGGCGAAGTCGCGCAGGCGGACGACCGACGGGAGCCGGCCGAGGGAGCCAACCGCGATGAAGATCGGGTACTCCGGGTCGATCTCGATATGGAGTTTCTGGATCGCCCGGACCAGGTTGTGGTCCAGGAGGACGTCGTTCGCGATGTCCATGTACGCAGTCACGGCCCACGCCTCGGGCGACTCGACGACGAAGTGGTCGAGGACCATCTCTCACCCCTTCCTGATGAAGCCCGATGCGAGCAGGGCCGAGCCGACCGCACCGATGAACTGGGAGTGACGGGGGACGACGATCTCGGTCTGGAGGAGCTCGCCCATCGCGTGAACGAGCCCCGTGATCAGAGAGGTGCCGCCGACCATGATCACGGGCTCACGGATGTCGACCTCCTGGAGCTGCTGCTCGTAGACCTGTTCGGCTACCGAGTGGCAGGCGGCGGCGGCGACGTCTTCGGGGGTGTTGCCGGCTGCGAGCGCGTTGACGAGCGACTGGGTCCCGAAGACGATACAGTAGGAGTTCATCGGCACGTTCTGGCCCATCCCCTTCATGGCGAGCGGGCCGAGCTCGGTGATATCGACACCGAGTCGCTTCGCGGTCATCTCCAGGAACCGCCCCGATGCGCCGGCACAGATACCACCCATCGTGAAGACACCGGGGATCCCGTCCTGGACGGTGATCGCCTTGTTGTCCATCCCACCGATATCGATCACGGTGGCGAACCCGTGCTGTCGGTCGGCGAGATAGACCGCGCCCTTCGAGTTGACGGTCAGCTCCTCCTGGATCAGGTCCGCCCCGATGGAGTTGCCCAGGAGGAACCGACCGTACCCGGTCACGCCGGTCGCCTCGATCTCCGAGCGTCGGATTCCCGACTCCTCGAGCGCGAGCGCGATCACCTCGTCCGCCGACTGCTGGACCTGCGTCGTCGGCCGCCAACCGGTCCCGATCACCTCGTTGTCCTTCATGATGATCGCCTTCGTGGTGGCTGAACCCGAGTCGAGGCCGAGCGTGATCCCCTCCTGCCGTTCGCGGGCGAGCAGGGCCCGCCGCCGGGCAATCGTGACGAGCGCCTCCATCCGGGTGAGAAGCGTCCCCGCCGTCGTCCGCTCGGTGAACGAGTACGAGACGACGGGGAGGCGTGACTCTTCGTGGATATAGCGCCGGAGTTCATTCCGGACGATCGCCGCCTCGGCGCAGCGGAAACAGGTGGCGATGAAGACCGCATCGGCCTCGGTACGCCCCTCGACGAGGGCTTCGGCCCGGGCGATCATCAGCTTGAGATCGGCCGAGTGGACGTCGAGACCGAAGCCCCTGCCTGCGGCCCGGACGTCGGCGAGCGTCACGTCGGGGTAGAAGACCTCCGCCTCGACCTGGCGCGCCGCCTCGTAGATCTCGGGCATCACGCCGGAGTACTCGGCCCCGCACGCAAGCAGGGCGATCCTGACGGGGGCGCTCATTTCGCCTCACCCCCGGCGAGGGAGGAGAGGAACTCTTTGATGGCCGCGACGAACCGGATCCCCTCCTCGTCACTGTGCGGGTAGGTGAGTTCCAGGATCGGGATGTCGCGCCGGTGCAGGAGGAACCGGACCAGTTCATTGGTGCGGGCACAGCCCATGCACCCGAAGGCGAGGTCCGCATCCTGAATGATGATCCCCGCGTCGGCCTCGTCGATCTGCGGGCCATGGAGTGACATTCGGCCGCGGACCCCGGAGGGGACCTCTACGGCGGCAAAACGGAGGCCCTTCTTCGGGTCCTCGGACGTAATCTGGAGGGGCGGCGAGTCGAGCCCCGCCGTCTGGACCTTCTCTCGCACGGCGAGCGCCGAACCGAGCGGCCGGTGCCCGAAGCGGGAGACGAGGTCGGAGAGAATCAGGCTCGTGCCGGGATAGATGAATACTTTCGCCATGTCAGGACTCCTCGATGATCGTGTTCAGGCGCTCGACGGAGAGCGGCTCGTCAGGGCTCTTCGGCTTGGCGCGGAGCAGGTCCGCCTTCTTCGGGTCGCGGAGGGCCTTCAGGCCGGACGAGATGTACCGCACCAGCCTCATCTCGTTCTCGTGGCCGTAAAATCCCGGGCGCGCACCGCCGAGGTTCGCACGGCAGCGCCGCTCGTCGCCCGGCGGAAAGCCCCGGTCCTTGACGAAGATCCGATCGGGGTCGAGGAGACGGAGCTCCCCGACCAGCCGTTCGATCTCTGCCTCGGGCCCCGCGATCATCAGCCCGAAGCAGGTCTCCTTGATCTGGACTCCCGGTGCAATCTCGTATCCCCTGAGAGCGAGATCGGCGGCGGTCAGCTCGGGCGAATCAACAAAGACATACTTCGTGGCGGTGCCGGGCTGCACGCCGGGTCGTGCGGACACCCTGCCCGCTGCGGCCACCTCGCTCACGGCCGCACCTCCCGAATATGCACGATCGTTCCCTCCTTCATCTTTTTCAGTTTTCCGACGTCGATCACGGTGCCAATCAGGTTTGTCCCCTCGAACGGTTCCGAGGTGGGACCGAACTCGGTGTTCGGCGCAAGCCGCATCCCGACCATCCCCCGCCCCTTTCGGGCATCATTGGTGATTGCGAGGGCGTTCGCCGGGGTCTCGTTCGTCGGCGTGTTCTCAGGGGTGAGCCGGACGTCGATCGGGAGTTTCGGCTTGAACAGGAAGACGTCCTCGAATGAAAAGAAGAACGGCAGCGTTCCGATCGCATGGAACTTCAGCCCGGTGATCCGCCGAAAGACTGCAACGGAGGCCGGCGCAGCCGCAGGGTCGAGCCGGATGCCGATCACCTCCGAGAGCGGGACCGTGGTGACGCTGACGGCACCCTTCTCGAGGACCTCGAGCGTGGTTCCCGGGATCTGCCCGACCACCACGCGGCCCGAATCGGCCCGGTCCGCCTCGAAAGCGACCCCTCGCTCGGCCGCGATCCGCGCCGCAGTCTCGAGCGGGAGGCCAAGGAGGTCGAGTCGGACCGGGTCGCAGCTGACCGCGAGGCGATCTCCCTCTCGGGCCAGCTTGACGAGCTCGAGCCCGTGACCGACCCGTCCCACGATCGTGTGCTGGGGTGAGGAGGGGACGTCCTCGCGGTAGACGTACAGGCAGCCGGCACGGGACCCCGAGGTGCGTGCCGTCACCACCCCCTCCCGTCGCCCGTAGGCCTTCTCCGCCGGTACCGGTGTGCCGGCAAGCTCCTCTTCGGTGATGTGGGTCGACGCCGTCCGGGTGACCTCGAAGACGCCGTCCTCGAGCGAGAGGAGGAGGTGCTCGACCGAGGCTGCGGTACCCGTCTCGACGTTCGCGCCGCCGAAACCCTCGGCCGTCACCCCGATATGGGTGACGATCTCCATCCCGTCCTCAAGCACGATCGAACGGTCGGTCGTCGTGAAGGACCGGCTTGTATCCGCCCACGAGAGGACGGGCTGGACCGTCTCGACCCGGTCGTCCTGCCCAAGCCGGTCGACGACCGCACGGCCGGAGACCACGGTGCCGACGACTCCGCCGTCCCCGCCGGTGCCGTAGTCGGCCGAGTGGCGGGCCCTGACCAGGACGAGGTACGACCGGGCCGGGTCGTAGCCGCCGCACCCGAGGACAACATCGCCGCGCTGGTACTGGTGGACCTGGCGGGTCGGAACGACGCCGCTCGGGAAGGGACCGAGCGCGACCGAGGCACGGTCGGACCACTGGACCCCCAGGCCCTCGACCAGGTCCGTTGCCGGCAGGCGGCCGGGACCCAGGGTCTCTATCGTCACCTCGCCGGCGGAGGTGACGAGCCGGACGTTGGCCGTGGCCGCGGCCTCTGCAGTGGAGGGACGGATCACCGCGACTGCGCAGGTGGGGTCGCAGCCCTCGCAGAGGTCCGCGAGGGTCGCTCCGGGCGGGAGATCCCGGGCTACTCCGTCCAGGTGGATGGTCGGCATCAGGGCCTCAGGCGGGGCTCCCCGAGGCCATGACCTGGCGCTCCTCCTCGGTGAGAACCGCGAGGACGTCGCTGGTGGGGCCGATCTGGATGATCTTGCCGCCGCGCATCAGGGCCAGGCGGTCGCAGATGTCCCGGACGAAGTCCATGTCGTGCGAGACGACGATGAACGTCTCGTCCGTCTCCTCGCGGGCGTGCAGGATCGAGTGCTTCACGTCGATCTTGGTGATTGGGTCCATCGTGCCCGTCGGCTCGTCCAGGATCACCAGCATCGGCTCGCGGATCAGCACCTGCGCCAGCGCCACCCG
>JBFXGJ010000037.1:0-21029 GCA_050178135.1 Methanoregulaceae archaeon
ATCAGTTATTACACTTCTACGAATCGCGACCTGAAGTATGCCTGGAATGACGGTTCGGGCTGGAACAACGTGACAGTGGATGCGGCTAACGATGTTGGTTTGTATTCATCCCTTGCGCTGGATACTACCGGTAACCCCCGGATCAGTTACTTCGACGATTCGAATGACCGCCTGAAGTATGCCTGGAATGACGGTTCGGGCTGGCACACAGAGATAGCGGATGCGGCTGGCAATGTTGGTTATTATTCATCCCTTGCGCTGGATGGTGCCGGCAACCCCCGGATCGGTTACTACGACGGTTCGAATTTTGACCTGAAGTATGCCTGGAAGGACGGCGAGGGCTGGCACACCGAGCCAGTGGATGAGGCCGGCTATGCTGGTTATTACTCATCCCTTGCGCTGGATGGTGCCGGCAACCCCCGGATCAGTTACCTCGACGGTTATCCGAATTACAACCTGAAGTATGCCTGGGCGGATCTCCCGCCGACGCCCTCCGGCCCATCACCCTCCTTCGCCGTCTACCCCCAATCCGGGCCGGCACCCCACATCGTCCAGTTCCTGGACTACACCCCGAACGCGCAGTCGTGGCGCTGGGACTTCGGCGACGGTGAGAGCTCGACACTCCAGTACCCGACGCATGTCTACAGCCTGCCCGGGCTCTACACCGTGACCCTCTCCGTCACGGACTGGGCGGGAGCGACGTCGACGAAGACGGAGTACCACTCTATCCGCGTTACCGAGCCCGTGACGCCGGCGCCGACGCCGGTGGCGAACTTTTCGGCAAACACCAGCACCGGCCCTGCCCCACTCGCCGTCGCGTTCACGGACGCGTCCTCGCCGGCGCCCTATCACCGGTGGTGGCAGTTCGGCGACGGGAGTTCGTCGACCGACGCGAACCCGGTGCACGTCTACGAGCGCACCGGCGCCTACACCGTGAACCTGACCGTCTGGACGCCGATCGGTCAGGCGACCGTCTCGAAGCCGGCGCACGTCATCGTCGACGGCGATCCCCGGGTGCCGGAGGCGAACTTCACGATGAGCCGCTCATCGGGGACGGCGCCGCTCTACGTGCGGTTCACGGATATGTCGACGGGTGCACCGACGAGCTGGCGCTGGGACTTCGGCGGGCTCGCCTGGACGACGATGAAGAGCCCGTCCGTCGTCTTCCGCCAGCCCGGCGAATATGCGATCACGCTCACCGTCCGCAACCCGTACGGCTGGTCCTCGATGAGCACCAACGTGACGGTCACCGGCGCGGCGGGGACCACCCGGACTGCCGGCGGCCGGCCGGTCAGCGTCATCGGATAACACCCCTTTTTTGGAGCACGATCCCGGCCGTCGACGACCTCGCGGCACCAGGAGAACCTGATGGGGATCGTGGTTTGGCGGTATAGGAGAACCGGATAAAAGAGGACGTGGAACGACGGCGGTCGGGTCACCCGAGGTCGAAAGCATCGCCTCGTCGCAGGGATGATTTCGATATCGGGATTGCGGAGGTGGGCGGTCTCGCTCGTGCCCGCGCCGCTGGGTTTCGATGACGAACGCGATGCGGGCGGGAATGCGAACGAGGAGGCCGGAATCTCACCGCTGGTGAGTCTTATGATCACCTCTCTGTCGCTCTCGTTCGCGCCGGGGCGGTGTGCCCTCCCCAACAGCAGGATCCTCATTGAGAACGACGGAGCCGCACGCCCCCCGTCACCAATTCAGATGCCTTTTTCTATCGACGAAGGTGATCACTCCTCATCCGGGGCTACCGATGTTTTCCGTTCTCTATGTCGATGACGAAGCTGCTCTCCTTGATATCGGCCGTTACTTCCTGGAAGAGTCGAACGAGTTCAGGGTCGAGACCGCGACCTCGGCGCAGGAGGCGCTGAGCTCCCCGGCATTCCCGTCGTACGATGCCATCATATCCGACTACCAGATGCCGGGCATGGACGGGATTCAATTTTTAAAGACGGTCCGCGAGCGGTTCGGCGACATCCCGTTCATCCTCTTTACCGGCCGGAGCCGCGAAGAGGTCGTGATCGAGGCCATCAATAGTGGTGCGGATTTCTATGTTCAGAAAGGCGGAGGCCCGGCGCCACAGTTCGCTGAACTCGCGCAGAAGGTCCGGCAGGCCGTCCGGAGGCGGTGTGCCGAACGGAACCTACAGGAGAGCGAGGAGCGGTACCGCTCCATCGTCAATGATCAGACCGAGCTGATCATACGGTTCTCCCCGGACGGCATCGTCACCTTCGCGAACGTAGCCTACCGGTCGTATGCTGCGACGGTGCTGGGCTTCGATCTGATCGAGGGTGCCAACCTGCTCGCCTATCTGCGGTCGATCGGGGAACCGATCGACTCGTTCCTCGTCCACCTCTCGTTCGAGAGACCCGTGCGCAGTATCGACCGGAACCAGGTCGGTCGGGACGGGAGGACATACTGGCAGTCCTGGTCGATCCGGGCGCTCTTCAACGGGGACCGAGAGGTGATCGAGTACCAGGCGGTCGGTCGGGACATCTCCGAGCAGAAGCGCACTGAAGAGGAGTTGCGCGATTCCGAGAGCCACTTCTCCGCCTTCATGGACCACCTCCCGGTCACGGCCTTTATCAAGGACGCACAGTTCACCACCCTCTTCGTCAACCGACACATGAAGCAGCTCTTCGGTGCCGGGGAGTGGCTGGGAAAGACCGTCTGGGACCTCTTTCCGGCAGAGGCCGCCGAGACGATGATCGAGGACGACCGCCGGGTGCTCAGCGAGGGATACCGGGAGGCGACCGAGACGCTTCGCACGATCGACGGCGACGTGCGAACCTTCGAGACCCGGAAGTTCCGGATCGATCGCGAGGGCAAGCCCCCGCTCGTCGGCGGATTCGCCGTGGATGTCACCGAGCGGAGGTTGGCGGAAGACGCACTCGCCGAGAGCGAGTTCCGCCTCCGATCGTTCATCGAGGCTGCCCAGGAGGCGGTAGTCCTGATCGACGAGGCGGGCCGGGTGCTCGAGTGGAACCCTGCCGCAGAACGAATCTACGGGATTTCCAGGGACGAGGCGACGAGCAGTACGGTGGCCGACCTCTTCTCTCGCATGACCCCCATCGAACGGCGCACCGAGGCTCACCGCGAGGCCGTCGACCAGAAACTTCGAACCACTCTCGTCGCAGGGCTCCCGGTCAATCCCGATCCGAAGGTGGTGGAGATTGAACGTCCAGACGGCACCCGGTTGTTTCTGCGCGAGGTCTTCTTTCCCATCCGGACCGAGCAGGGATTTCGGATCGGGTCGTTCGCTCAGGACATCACCCGGGAGAAGATGGCCGAAGATGCGCTGCGTGAGAGCGAGGCGTGGTTCCGATCCGTCGTGGAGACGTCGCCGGGCATCATCTCAGAGCTCGACCTGCATGGGCGATTTCGCTATGTCAGCCCGATCATCGAGTCGATCATGGGCTACACCCCCGCCGACGTCGTCGGGCGGTCGATCTTCGACCTGTTGACCGAGGAGGGGCGAGAGAAGGCGATCCGGGAGATGCAGGCGCACGTCTCCACGGGAGGCGTGCGGCAACCGATGGAGGTGCCGGCCCGGCATCGTGACGGTCACGGGCTTGTCCTCGAGGTCCGGTCGCAGGTGATCGAGAAGGACGGGGTTCCGGTCGGGATCCGGGGCGTCACCATCGACATTTCAGAGCGGACGCGGAACGAGGAGGCGCTCCGGCTCGCGACGCACAAGCTCGGGCTGCTCTCCAGCATCACCCGGCACGATGTCCTCAACTCGTCATCGGCGGTGCTGGGATACCTGGAACTGGCACGAAGAAGGTCGGACGATCCGGGGGTGATCGACCTGGTGCAGAAGGCGGCAGCCCAGGCGCGGAGAATCCAGGCGGAGATGGAGGTCATCCGAAAGTTCCAGGCCCTCGGCACCCAGCGGGCCGCATGGATCCCCCTCGATGCCGTGATGCCCGGGGACCAGGTGCCGTCGACGATCGCGTTCCAGACGACGCTGGCGGGCGTCGCCGTCTGCGCGGACCCGATGCTCGAGCAGGTCTTCTCGAACCTCCTGGACAATTCGGTCCTGTACGGCGAGACCGTGACCGAGATCCGGGTATCCTGGCGGATCGAGGACGGGACGCTGACCATCGTTTGGGAGGATGACGGGGTGGGGATCGGGCCGGACGAGAAAGAGCATATCTTCGAGCAGGGATACGGGCGCAACACGGGCCTCGGTCTCTTCCTGGCCCGGGAGGTCCTCGCGCTGACGGGCATTACGATCCGGGAGACGGGCGATCCCGGACGGGGGGCACGATTTGAACTGACGGTGCCCGAGGGGGTTTATTATCTCTCCTCCGATGAGAGGCTTCCATCGGAGCACTCGAAGCGTCCAGCAGGTTTCGGCCCGTCGCCGTCAGCCTGATCCCGCATGCTGCCGGCACGGGTGACGCCGTCCGGATGAACCCGACGGGAGATCATCCGGCAGGGGCGCCGGCGAGGGTCGTGATCGCTCAGCAGACCTCGCCTTCGTCTCCGGAGACACCCGGCACCTCCTCGTCCTCCTCCGTCGCCGGCCCCCCGAGGAGGGCGGCAATCCTCTGTGCGTTCTCCACCTCGCCCTGGGGCACGGGCACGCGGACCTCGAAGGGACGAAGAATGTACAGGCCGACGAGCTGGAGGAACGAGAAGGCGAGCAGCGGGGAATGCGTCCGGCTCTTCTTCAGGAACCTGACGTCGTCCATCCTCATCAAGAAGGAACGGAACGGGTAGACCGCACCTCGGTACACGATCCCCTGCCTGGTGATCACAGCCCTCCCCGGTGAGCTGCTGGCGCGCCGGTACTCCAGCATAGGGGCAACGACCGAGGCGATGCCGCACAGGACGAGAACCCCGAAGAGCACGCCGGCGGTGAGGAGCCCGGCCTCCCCGCCGAAGAGGATCATCAGGACCATGGCGATCAGGATGAACCCGCCGACCACGTAGAGGAGGCTGCGGTTCGCCTCGCGGTAGTCCTGGTATTCCCGTTCAGCACTCTGCCGCATCTCCTCCACGGGATAGGTCCAGCTGGCGAGCAGCCCCTCCCCCGCGAGGATCGCATCCATCGCCCGCGCACGGGTCCAGAAGAGCAGTGCCGTCGCGACCCCGCAGATGAAGAGGAAACCCGAGATGAAGGTGACGGCGCACACACCGGAGAGACAGTCCATGGCGGCGTTCGCGTACACCGCGACCACGAGGAAGAACCCGGCAGCAAGGAGAGAGACATACACCCATCTCCATTCAGGGTTGTTCATCGTCTCCTCCTGCCTGGGTTCCGCCGAAGGCCGTGCGGCCCCTCATCCCGTCCCCGGTTGCACAGGCCGTTCGTCGCTTCATCATCGTCACGCTCCGGTTCTCCGAGGAGTGTGTCGGAGGTGGAGGACTTCATGCTTTCGGAGGTGTGCGAGGTTCTCAGGAACCGCCATCCTCCTCACGCGAACCCCCGGTCGTTCCGAGCAGACGGTCGACCGATACCCCGTTCGATCCGTGATACAGCGCTGCTCGTTGTGGGACTGGGGCATGATGGGGTATTCGGACGGCATTCCCGGAACCAGGGCCGTTTCACCATCAGGAACCGGCATCGCACCGTCTCCCCGGTGTGCGGAGGAGACGTCCCGGGCACCGAATGGCGGCGTTACCACGGGAGACACGATCGGTCCGGTGTCGATATGCGGTCATCGCGCCGCCAGGACCGAAAAAGACGGGGAGGTTATTTCGGTTCTTTCTCCCCGGTGTTCCACTCGACGAAGTCGAAGATGAGCTCGATATTGAGGTTCTTTATCCGGTCGGGGATGCCGTCGAGCACGAACTGGTAACTGGTGTCGATCTTGAAGATGAGCCAGACGACGAGCTCCTGGACCGTCTTCTTCGCCAGGTCCTTTCCCGCCTCCTCTCCCGCCGCCAGGAACTCCTTGCCTCCGACGAGCCAGTGGTAGATCAGGCGAGAACAGTAATAGCCGATGATGCACGGGAGGAGGAGATTGAGCAGTTCTTCCTTCGAGTAATACTGGATCCTTTTTCCGTCGGTGGTCCAGTTCAGCTTCTTCGCGAGGCTGAACCAGGCGAGATCCCGGACGATCGGGCCCAGGCAGTCCTTCACGAACCACTTCTCCCACTCGTCCCCGTCGAGCGGGACGTCCACCGCATAGGAGATGACGTCGAGCCTGCGGGCCAGGCAGACGATGACGCGTTTGCCCGTGGTCAGGTACACGGGCTGGGTCTTGAGATACCGGGCGATGTAGGTCAGGGCGTAATCTCCCAGGATATCCGCGATCTCGAGGGTCCAGGTGATTCGGTCCGCCCAGTTCGCATAGTTCAGGTATCCCTCCGCGACCCCGGAATACGTGAGTTCGCGAGCGGACTTCCACATCTTGTGGCGCCACTTGCAGAGACCGTTCGCATCCAGGGTCGTATTGGCCGCGACCTTCAGCTTGGTATAGAACTCCTGCTGTCGCTCGCTCGGGATCACCATGCGGATGATCTCCCGGCACCCCTCGTATTCCTCCTCTTTCGAGAGCCCTTTCCCGCACGGAGGCTGTTTCAGGGTCTCGATGCCGACGACGAACTGCTTGGTGAAGGCATCATCCCCGGCACCGGGCAGGCTGACCCGGTAGTTCGCCCGGAGCACGGCCCCGTCGCCGGGCAGGGGCTTCTCCAGCCAGAACTTCCAGTAGGTGCCGGTGTCGTAGGCGGATTGCAGCTGCCCGGTCGTCTCGAGCGCGGTATAGATCGTCGTGTCGTCGGCCTCCCAGTCGAACTGGAGGTCGCGGACTGCCCCGGTATCCAGCTGAAGCGCCGATTCACTCCAGCGCCATACCTCGAACTGGATCAACTTTGTCGTCTTCGTGCCATCGGCCCTGACCCGGTAGAACCCGTCGTCGGCTCTACCGGCTTCGTGAACTCGCAGGCCCTCGCTCACGACCCTGACCTCCACCCGCTTCGGTTCAAGCTCGCGGGTCCCCGAGCGGGCCGTTACCACGAGCGTGCGTCCGGTCTCCCAGTGTGGTCCCGGATCTTTCCCCTGGCGGGCACGCAGATGGATCGCGGCCTTTGCCCCGGTCGGGACGACCTGGATCGCAGGGTCCTCCGGCCCTGCGGGATCGAACGTGGCGTCGAATGTCCAGGCATCCGTGCCGGGTTCGGTCACCTCCGCCTCTACCCGGCCCGCGAACTCCAGCCGGTATCCCCGGCAGACGGTGACCGAGGCGGACGAGACGCGCAGTTCTCCCCCGACCGCCTCCAGCGAGATGGGGAACGGTGAAGACCGAAGAGGCCGCCCCTGGTACGTGGCAACGGCGCGCAATCGGGCGACGGTGGGCGGCGCCTGCCCGGTCATCGTTGCCCGGTCCACCCCGACCAGCCGCCATCCGGCTTGGCCGTCGGGATAGACCGTGGGAGGCGACGATGGACCCGAGAGCCAGGCGTTTGCCGGGGGCTCCACCTCGAGACGGGCCGTGGCCATCACCACCCGGTCCCGCTCCGCATCGGCGGAGGCGTCGCGGAAGACGACGGTGGCGTAGACAGCGGTCGCGTCCCTGCCGTCCAGGTTGACCGACGGCCGGTCGGACCGGAGCTCGAGCCAGGCGTCGACCTCGGGGATGGTCACGGTCGTGAGCACCTCGAGGGGGCGTCCCCTGATGCTGGCCGTGACCCGGACCGGGTTGACGGCACCCGGGCTCGTAGCTCCCACGTTGACCGACGACGTCGGTCCCCAGCCGAACGTGGCCCGCTTGCCTCCGAGGACGGGCGTCTCGGAGAGCTGCCGTATGGCGTTCGTTTTGGGTTCGAACGCGATGGAGTCCTGGATCGCCTCCAGTTCTTCGAGCGTCGCATCGATGAAGTCCGGCAGGACGACCTCGGCCTCGAGGGCGGACTCCTGCCGCCCGGCGCCCGGTCCCGACTCCCGGTCCTCGGTCACCTCGATCCGGGCCGGCAGGATCGCCGAGAAGGAGGCGGTGCAGCTCCCGGTCACGGGGACCGCGACCGGGACCGGGACTCCCATGCCCGGGATCGCCAGGGTGGGGACCAGCGTGACGGCGAGCGGTATGGTCGCCCCCTGCGAACCAAGGGCGAGGAACTGGTCAAGGGTAAAGAGTTTCTGAGAATCGGTAAACCCGAGCACGATGACCGCACAGGTGTTCTTCTCCTCGAGCCTCGTGGCCCGCACCACCAGGCGGCCGCTCGCCAGCCAGTCGGACCCGGGGCCGTCGGTGACCGTGACGAGGTTCTGCAGCGGCATGGGGTCTCGTCCCCAGAGCCGGAGGCGTGCGCGGATCTCCACGGGGTTCCACCGGGAGTCCGCGGCGTTGTACCGTATCTCGTAGTTCATGCCAGCCACCACCGTGCCGGGAGTGACGCGCCGTTCGTCCCCCGCCGATCCTCCTGCTGTCCGTTGCCCGTCATGCGAACTCCATTGTGTATCGCGGCTCGATGCTCACCATGACCGTGGCCCCCTGCGAGCTGCCTCCTGCCGTTGCGGTCACCGCCAGGGGGAACTCGCCCACCTGGACCGTCTCGCCGGTCTGCACCTGCACGGTCAGCGTGCCCTCGCCGGCAGCGGGGATGACGACCAGTCCCGTGCCCGGTGGAGGGGTGATCTGGATCGACGCCTCCGATGCCTGCACGGGGGGCTGGACCCCCACCTGCTTCCAGACCGAGACGGTGAACGCCCCGGGCTGCTCCGGATCGATCGCGACCCGGTCCGTGGAGAGCTGGAGGATGTAGCGGGTCGGCTCCTCCTTCTCTTTCTCGTCCGTCTCCCGCGGCGTCTCGGTCCGCGGAGGGCTGGGCGGCGGAGCCGACGGAGAACCGGGCCGGCCTTTGAGGACCCTGGCGACGGCCCCGATCCCGATGACGGCCGCCGCACCCACCCCCACGACGACCACCCAGGGGATGGAGTCATCGGGCGGGGGGTCGGTGATGCCGTCGCCGACAGACCCGGTCGAGGTGCAATTACAATAATGCCCCTCCGCCTGCATCATCTTTAACATCCAGGCGTTGTAGTCCTCCTGGCCATGAGTGCGATACCTCACATCGCTGAGATCAGCCGGTGGGCCGAAATAATACTCGGAATTTGGATTCTGAGCATATGAGGCCTCATACGCCATCCAGGGCCAGTTACATGCGCACTCCGGCCGGAGCACGTCTGATGGGACCTGGGGATAGAAACCGGCTGCTCCCGCTGCGGGCGTGTTTGCGGCCAGGAGAAGGATGATCCACCAGGTGAACAGGAGGAGCGATGTCCGGCGGCGCGGCATGATGAATGCTTCTCTACTTTAATATAAACAATTTTGGATAGTATCGGAGACCGGCCCGTCACCGACACCCATGTCGCCCGCGAAGGAGTTCGCCGGCCGACCGGATCATTTTCCCACCACACGGGTTCGTAGGGACATACCCTGTCACCGAGGTCTCGGCGACGTGTCGTCACGCTCGTGGCGATGCGTCGGGTGACGACCATGATCGAATCGTATACCCATATCCAGCGCTCACCTGCCCGAGATCGGGTCGTTCCACACGCTCTCTCTCCACACCGGGCTCTCAGTGGTGCTCTTCCGGGTGCCGCCAATCCGCTCGGAGCACTTCGAGGCGCAGGTCTGCACGAGCCTCGACGACGTGATCGCGGCGGTGAGCCGGTCGTACCCCACGGTGCTGATAAGGCCGACCTGGCGGTCTGGCTCGTTCGCCAACTGGCGCCGGCGATGGGGTGATGGAGGGGACGGGAACAAAGAGGAGGACCTCCGTCTCTGTCCTTCAGCGAGCGGACGAATCTGAAACACGAGGTCCGGTTCACAAGGCACATCATACAGGGACACCAAATACCTCGTCGATGACCCGCGTCGACGTGCTCGTTCTCCTCGTCATTGTGCTCTCGCTCGTCCTCGGCGCCGGCTGCCTGCAGGGGCAGACCCCCGGCGAAACGAACACGACCTTCGTCGATCACCACGTGCTGATGCAGGAGCTCCAGGTCATGACCGGCGCGATCCAGGAGGACCTCGACGCGTTCGATGCATCGCTCGGCGCAAACACATCCTTCCTGGGATCGGCCGGCCTCTCCGGCCAGGAGGCCGACCGCGTCCTCGCGGGGCTCGCAGCGGGCCATTCGGCGATCCTCAGCGCGATCACCGTCGATCCGAACGGCACCGTGCTCGCCACGGCGCCGGAGAGCGCCCGAGCCGTCCTCGGTCAGACGATCGCGAACCAGGACGCGATCGCCCGGGTACTGCTGACCCGGGAACCGGCGATGGGGACGTACTTCACCCTCCGGCAGGGCGGCGCGGGCGTATCGATCGTCAGGCCGGACATCTCCCCGGGCGGTGAGTTCGCTGGTGCCGTCAGCCTGACATTCTCTCCTCAGGCGCTGGTCGCATCCCGGGTGGATGCATCGAAGGGACCGACGCCCGTCTCGTTCATCGTCGCCCAGCCGGATGGCGTTCTCCTCTATCATTCCAACGCCACGCTGTCGGGGACGTCGACCTTCGATGAACCGGTCTTCCAGCGGTTCCCCGAGGTCCTCGACCTCGCCCGCCGGTACGGCACCGAACGCACCGGGCACGCGACGTTTTCGTTTTACCGGGTGGGCAGTATGGAGGTCGTGCGAAAAGAGACCTTCTGGGAGACGGTCTCCCTTCACGGTACCGAGTGGCGGGTGCTGGCGGTCGCGGAGGCACCCACGCCCTCTCCTTGAACGGGACGCGGATAGACCTGTGCCACCGGCCGGTGGACGATGGACAGGAAGTGCTCGGTCTCCGATGCATTGAAACGGGAGCCGTATCGCGGTCGAGCCGACGATCCCGGGGACCTGCCCGAAGTTTGCCGTCGCGAGGAAACTCTCCTGCATGCTCTGGGATATGCAGCGAACCCTCCTGAGCTACGCCGGGTAGCACGATCTCCTGGCCGGCTCCTCGCTCCTCGCGGCGTTCATGGACGTGTTCGACGATCCCTATGTCCCCGGAATGCAGTGGGACCAGGGGATGTGGCCGAGCTGGGAGTTCATCTCCTGGTACCTGCTCGTGTCGGTCATGTACGGCGAGCAGTCGCCGGCGACGCTCGCCGCCCCGTCCCTGAACGCGGACGCCTTCCAGTACGCCGACAAGACCACCAACGGCAGCGGCTACACGGGGAGCCGGGACGCCTCTATCTCGGACCCCTGCGCGATCGCGACCTACATCGCTGCCGTCGTGAAGGGGGCGTCTCCTCTCGATTTCACGCTCTGGGTGCCCGAGGGGTACGGTTCCCTGGATGGGACGGCGATCCCCAACGTCGAGGAGACGAATGATCCGGCGAAGGTTTTCACTGTGCACTTCAATGGCGGTTAAAAGGTCTGGTAGGGAGAGGGCTGCAGGAATCCCGCTCCGGCTCCGCCGCTTCGTAAGTTCGGATCGATCCCGTACTCCCGGTCGGGTCGCACACTGGCCGTTGAGCGGCCGCTTGCCCGGGAACGGAGAGCCCTCGCAGCGATCGCGCCGCTGCCGGGTCCGATACCCGCCAGAGAGTATGCAGGGTGGCGTCCCACGACAGGGAGCACGACCTCGATCGAAAGGACGATCTCAGCCCATCCCCGATGTCGGACTGGAGTTCGTGCGGAACGTCAGGGTCCCGGTGCGTCGTATCGACGTCCATGAATACCTCCCCCGTTGCCGATGACGCCCTTCGAGAAGGCGACGGAGCGTTCAGATATACGTCCCCTTTGTCTCGAGCGCGACCCTGCGGTCGTGCGCCATCTGCATGAGCATGGCCTCCATACCCGGATCTCCCGCAACATACCCCCTCCAGAAGGTGGTGTACGGCTGTTCGGGCACGACGATGATCCCTCGCTGCTCTGCTACCCGGTCGAGAGAGTATGTGGCCGCGGCATCGGCGGGGTATGCATGGACGGGGGCCTCTGTCCCGTGCCCCTCCCGGTCGACCACCTTACCGTAGATCGGGGTCGCGATGTCGCCCGGGCAGATCACGGAGAAGGCGATCCCCTTCTCCGCGTACTCGTACCGCAGGCTCTCGGAGAGCCCGACGACCGCGTACTTCGTGGTGTTGTAGATGTCCTGCATCGGAAACGGGTCCAGACCGGCTACCGAGGCCGTGTTCACGACATGGCCCGACCCCTGCCGGAGCATGATGGGCAGGGCGGCGTGGACGCCGTAGATAACGCTCCAGAGGTTGGTATCGATCATGGTCTGCCAGTCCTCGAGCGTGGCCGTCTCGAAGAGCTGGGGCCGGAAGATCCCCGCGTTGTTGAAGAGCAGATCAAGCCTGCCGGCCTCCGCCGCCGTCCCCTCGACCGCCGCCTGCACCTGCGCCCGGTCCGTCACGTCCGCGACGAGGGTACAGACGCGGTCCCCGTGCTCCGAGAGCTTTCCGGCGGCGGCGGCGACCTTCGCGGGGTCGCGCCCGAGCAGATAGACAGTCGCGCCCCGTTTCAGTAACTCCTCCGAGAGCGCGTACCCGATCCCCGAGTTCGCGCCCGTGACGATGCAGATCTTCTCCCGGTAGTAGTCACCGGTATCCATGGTCCCCTCCCCGTCCACCGGTGGTCCAGCCCCTCAGAAGTACGATCCCTTGGTCTCGTACGCGACCCTGCGGTCGTGGGCCATCTGCATCAGGAGGGCTTCCGTCTCAGGGTCCCCCGCCGCCCAACCCCGCCACATGTCGGTACCCGGCTGCTCGGGCACGACGATGATCCCTTTTCGATCTGCCACCGCATCCAGGATCTCGACGGCAGCCCTGTCCACGGGGTAGGCGTCCTCGGGAATCGGCGCCTTCTCGTTCACCGGCCCGTCGCCCGACCTCTGGAAGATGGGTGTCGCGATGTTGGTCGGACAGATCGTCGAGAAGTGCAGCCCCTTCTCCGCGAACTCGAACCGCAGGCACTCGGTCATGCCGGTGACGCCGAACTTGGTGAGGGAGTAGAGGGCCTGGAACGGCGGGGGGAGAATCCCCGCCGCCGAGCTGGTGTTCACGATGTGGCCCGAGCCCTGTTTGAGCATGATCGGGAAGGCCGCGTGCACCCCGTAGATGACGCTCCAGACGTTGGTATCGATGATCTTCTTCCAGTCCTCGAGGGTCGCCTTCTCGAACGGCAGGGTGCCGCCTATGCCGGCGTTGTTGAAGAGCAGATCAAGCCTGCCGGCCTCTTCCGCCGTCCCCTCGATCGCCGCCTGCACCTGCGCCTGGTCTGTCACGTCCGCGACGAGGGTGCGCACCCGGTCCCCGTGCGCCGAGAGTTTTCCGGCGGCGGCGGCGACCTTCGCAGGGTCGCGCCCGAGCAGATAGACGGTTGCACCCCGCCTCAGCAGTTCCTCGGAGAGCGCGTACCCGATGCCGGAGTTCGCGCCCGTAACGATGCAGATCTTGTCCGTGTAGTAGTCCTGGTTGCTCATGGTATCTTCCTCCTTCTGGTCCCCGGTTATTCAATCCGCGTATCTCTGGTTGGAACGTGATGCCGCGGATCGTCATCGCGGCTACTCAAGCACCCGCCCCTGGCTCGGTTTCAGGACGGCGACGCTCTTCGTCAGCATGACGGGGGCCATCCCCAGGATCGGCAGGTCGGCGAGCGCATTCACGATGTGGTGCTGCATCGGGTTCTGCCAGGGCGCGAGCCTGATCCACTCGATCGAGCCCGTCCCCGTCCAGGCGCTCGTGATCTCGGCGCCCTGGGGGTAGAGGATCGGCTGGCTCAGCGTCGCTCCCGGGCCGCTGACATTGGGGATGTAGCGCCAGCCGAAGAGGTTGTTGACGGCCATCGAGCCCTTCAGCGCCGCAAGCGCCTCCCCCTCAACGGGCCTCGCGTCCCGCATCTCCATCCTGACGAAGGTGTTCCCGTCGTAGCTCGCGTTCGTGAAATAGTCGGGCGCGCCGAGATAGCCTGCGGCCCCCGCGTGCAGGTCCTGGATCTCGGCGTAGATCTTCGGCACGCCGTTCTCCTCCCTTCCGCCGATGATCGGGGTGGCGAGGTTCTCCCAGGTGACCAGGTTGTAGTTCCCCTCAAGAACGTCCTTTTTCCCGTTGAACCGGACGGGCACGTCCGCCGTGACGACGTTGTACCGGCCCCCCGCCAGCCAGTCGATCTCCCGCAGCTGCCCGAAGCCGAAGATCACCTCGGGCCGCAGGATCTCGAACGTCTCGGGGACATACCGGGCAAGTTCGTCCCCATCCGTGGTGCAGACGAACGTCAGCGCGGTCGTGTCGCGGTTGTGGACCGCGAAATCGGGGGGAGGTGGAGCATTTCCACCGAAGTGGGCCGGCATCCGGTAGGTCTTGGTCCCGTCGAACCTGAACACAGTATCACCAGGGGAGAATGCCGGACCCGCGATGATAAATATTGCTATTTGTTATTCCGCGGATTTCCTTTTCCCGGCGGGGACGCCCACCGCGCCATCAGGATCAGATGCAGCGTCCTCTCCGTCTCTGAACAACCCCTGCAGTCTGATCGGGAGCGGGATGCGGCGAATGGAACCCGAAGTCTCCACCCCGGTCCGGACTCCTCCCACCGTCCTGCAGATCCTGGTTCAGATCCCGCGTGCGGACTCGAAAAATGGGTTTTATTCTCGCGTTCAACTCTTCCAGGCCTTCATCGCCTCGTCCGCGACGTCGTCGACCGAGACGTACTGCCGGTCGGTCATCTTGGCGAGGATGTCCGTGATCTGGGTCGGGGCACCTCGCTTCTGGGCTTCAGCCGCCAGGTCCGCCTTGGTCACCGGGTAGGTCATCTCGGACAGTGCCTGCCTGACCATCGTCATTGCCATCTGTTCCTTTGCCGAATCGCCAACCCCGCCGATCGCCTTTCCGATTCCGCCGAGCAGGCCTCCCAGCCCGCCTCCCTGTTCGTCTGCCATGATAGATTCCTGTGCCGATCGTGGCACCGGTTGCCAGTTCAGCCTGAACCGTAATGAATGCATGGGTCGGTGCAGGGACGAATCGCCTGTCTCTTACGTCCCATCGATCGGTGGCACCGGATTCCAGTTCCAGTCCACCTGCGCCATCACCTGGTCGCTCAGGTATTGGGCTGTTAGCGTCATCAGATAGGACCCCTTTTTTCCCCAACGACTGATAACACCCATCGCACACATGGTCGTCGTCGACCAGTTACGACTGATTCCCGGGGTGGAATCCTGAACATCGCCATCGCCGGCGCCGGGGTAGCCGGCGCCTACCTCGCCGCGCTCCTCGCAGACCGGGGCGTCGACCTCGACCTCTTCGACCCGGGGGCATACGGGACCGACTGCGGTATCTCCCCGTGCGGGTGGGGCGTCCCCTCCCGCATCTCCCCCTACCTCGACACGGTCGGACTCTCGCTGGACGACTACGCGCTCGCCCCGATGGAGACCCTGGTGGTCGAAGGGCTTCGCGTGCGGACCCCGCTTCTCACGGTCGACAAGCCCCGCCTGGTCCGCGACCTCGCCCGGTCCGTCCGGGTGCGCCGGCAGTCCGTCGGTCCTGAACTGGCACATGAGTACGACCTGATCGTCGACGCCACCGGGTTCGCTCGTGCCCTCCTGCCGGCCTGCCGGTCGGACCTGGTCCTCGAGACCTTCCAGTGCCGCGTCACATCCGGGGCGGGCGAGGGGTCACGGCTCGAGCCCTCCGTCGAGGGGCACGTCGTCTCCGGGTTCGGGTACACGTGGGTCTTCCCCCTCGGTGAAGGACGGTACCACGTGGGTGCCGGAGCCGTCGGGCCGGCAGACCTGGCGGGGCTGGTGGAGCACGTCCTCCGGGGACATGACGACCAGGTCCACCTCACGCGGCACTGCGCCTGCCGGGGTGCGGTCCGCGTCTCGTCCCCGTTCTACGCGACCCCGTTCTACGTGGAATTGGGAACGGTGGATGGGGGATCCCACCTCATCGTCGGGGTGGGCGAGTCGATCGGGACCGTCGGGCCGTTCACCGGCGAAGGGATCCTCCCCTCCATGGAGTGCGCCAGCCTGCTCGCCGGCCACCTGGACGACCCGCGGGGCTACACCCGCGCCGTCCTCGCGCGGTTCGGCTGGATGCAGCGGGAGCGGGAGACTCTCGACCGGCTCATCGCCCCGGGCGGCGCGGGGCACCTGGGGTTGCGCGACCGCTGGCGGTTCTATCTCAACGCCCGCCGCTCCGGCATCCGGCTCCCACTCGTCGAGGCGGTGCGGCGGACGGGCCGGCTGTCGCACTGGTTGGACGAGCCGGGGCGCTGAACGGTGATTGGGGAAACGGAGAGGACTCGGGTGCCGGTCCCTGTCCCTCCCGTGGTTGGCCGGCAGCGGGTCTCCCCCAGCGGCAGGAATATGGTGCCGGTTCGTTCTGTCGATGAGGCAGGACGGACCGGCATCCACATCGGCGGGCACCTTCCATCGGTCGGGACGAAGAAAAATACCAAGATTAATATCAATGGCCACGCCAATCGACAGTTTATATTCATTCCAGGAGGTATCTGAAACGAAGGTGATAGAGATCGAGGGAATCGGGCCTGTCAACGCCGAGAAGCTGGCTGGGGCCGGCATCACGACCGTGGAAGGTCTGCTCGAGAAGGGCGCATCGCCCAAGGGGCGGAAGGCGATCGCGGCGGCGACCGGGATCAGCGAGGCGCTGGTCCTGCGATGGGTGAACTATGCCGACCTCTTCCGGATCAGGGGGGTCGGGACACAGTACTCGGAGCTCCTCGAATCGGCCGGAGTGGACACGGTCGTGGAGCTCTCGAAGCGAGTGCCAGCGAACCTCACAAAGAAGATGAACGAGGTCAACCTCGAGAAGAAACTCGTCAGGAAGGTACCCGCGCTCTCGCTTGTCGAGTCGTGGGTCGAGCAGGCGAAGGCGCTGCCGCGGGTGGTCACCCACTGAGGGGAACCGTCCATCAGGGAAGCTGGCTCTCGCCCGGCCCGCCTTCCCCTCCCCGTGCGAATTTTTATTCCACGTCGTCGAACAGTATCTCGATTGCGCCTGCATGGCGCCTCGACGATAGTCTGATCCAGGCGATGAAGTCCGCCGTCAAACGCCGGGAGACCGCCGGATGACTTCTGACATCCTGGTCGATGATCGGCGTCAGCTCCCCGGGCATGCTCTTCTCCGGCTCCACCCCCGAGCCCCGGGCCATGCCCGGTGCCCGTTCCTTCCACCGAGTGGAACGACCGATCCGGCCCCCCGTACCTGGTGCATCCTCATGAATATCTCTAACCTGTCGCAGACTGCCTGCGGAACCCCCGACTCGCGCGGCAACCCGACCGGAAAATAGGCCACCACCTGGCAGAAATCGGGCCGAACGATTGGGGATGAGGCGCGGAAACGGGGGGCTGAATGGCACCTGTCGGCGCCGGTTCGACCCGGCATCCGAACGGGGGGGGGTCAGCGTCCAGTCCTCGATCGAGACCGGCTCTCTCCGTTACGCGACTCGTCGGGGTGGCACCTGTCCTCTCGTCCGTGCACACACCTGGTTCCCGCGACCACTTCCGGCTCGCCCCCCCCCCTCCCGTGTTCGCAATCGTCCTCAACTGCGGCCAGCATCGATCGAATGGAGGAGAGGCGCACTGGTCAGAGGGGGTAGAACAGACGTGCCGCCCGGAAAGCGAGCCGGCCGAAAGACCGTCTCCGCGAGCAGGTCGATACGACCGGTTTTTTCGGCACCGAATGCGCGACAGGCTCCGATTCCGTTGTCGTGATGCAAAGACATATCTCCCCGATAATCATCGTAATTCTGATGGAGCCCCGGATTCGAGTCCTGTATATCGATGACGAACCCGCGCTCCTCCATATCGCTCGCCTCTTTCTCGAACAGTCGCCGGAGTTCAAAGTCGCCACTTCGCCATCCGCACTGGAAGCCCTCGAGGCCCTCACCGCCGGGTCGTACGATGTCGTCGTCTCCGATTACCAGATGCCGGGGATGGACGGCATCGCGCTCTTGAAGACGGTCCGGGAACGGTTCGGCGACATCCCGTTCATCCTCTTCACCGGCCGGGGCCGCGAGGAGATCGTGATCGAGGCGATTGAGAGCGGGGCCGACTTCTACCTCCAGAAGGGCGGTGACCCCGTCTCCCAGTTCGCCGAGCTCTCCCACAAGATCCGGCAGGCGCTCCGGAGAAAGGAGGCGGAACGCTCCAAGCAGGAATCGGAGCAGCGTCTTTCGGATATCATCGACTTCCTCCCCGACGCCACGTTCGCCATCGACCGTGCCGGCACCGTGATCGCATGGAACCGGGCGGTCGAGGAGATGACCGGTGTCCCTGCCGGGACCATGCTCGGAAAGGGCGATCGAGAGTATGCCGTCCCGTTCTACGGCACGAAGCGCCCGACCCTGATCGACCTGGTGAACGAACCGGATGAGGCCATCTCCCCCCTCTATTCGCACATCTCAAGGAGTGGCGGCGTCCTGACAGCGGAGACCAACCTTCCCGGCAAGAATGGGGACTGGATCTCGGTGCTCATCAAGGCCTGTCCTCTCTTTAACCAGCTGGGCGAGCGAGTCGGAGCGATCGAATCGGTCCGGGACATCACCGCGCAGAAGTGCTCCGAGGAGGCGATCTCGCGGAGCAGGCAGTACCTGGACCAGATCTACTCATTCGTCCGGGCCGGCATCGCGATCATCGATGCGGCGACCCACGAGATCCTCGACATCAATCCGGCGGGTGCCGAGATGATCGGCCTCTCGAAAGAAGAGATCGTCGGGAATGTCTGCCACCAGTTCATCTGTCCGACCGAGGCGGGCCGATGCCCGATCACGGACCTGGGCCAGGCCGTCGACAACGCGGAGCGGGTCCTCCGAACTGGTGATGGTCGGACCGTCCCGATCATCAAGTACGTCACCCGGATGACCCTCGATGGCCGTGACATCCTCCTCGAGACCTTTCTCGACAACAGCGCACGCCGGCAAGCGGAGGACGCCGTGCGGGAGAGCGAAGAGAAATACCGGGACCTTGCCGACCTCATCCCGCAGATGGTCTTCGAGACCGACCTCGAGTTCCGGGTCACCTATGTGAACCAGCACGCCCTCGACGGGTTCGGTCTCACCGACCAGGAGATCAGGGAAGGGATTGAGATCTTTCCGTTCATCGAACCCTCGCAGCACGCCCGGGTGATGGAGGCGGTCCAGAGGATGGTGAACGGCGGGCTGAGCGAGCCGATGGAGTTCGTGGCGGTTCGAAGAGACGGCAGTTCATTTCCTGTTATCGTGCTCTGTGGTCCTCTTTTCGAGAACCGGACGCTTGCCGGATACCGTGGTGTCATCATCGATATCAGTTCGCAGAAGAAGACCGAGGACCTGCTCCGGCAGGGCGAGCTCCGGTTCAGGAGCCTGATCCAGAACTCCTCCGACCTGATCGGGATCATCGATCAGGCTCGCCTCATCACGTTCATCTCTCCGTCCATCACCCGACTCTTCGGGTACGATCCCGCCGAGGTGGTCGGAACAGCCCCCCTCGACTACGTACATCCCGACGATCGGGCATCCGTCGAGCAGAAGATCGAGTCGGTCTACGCCCAAACAAATCCCGGCACGCCGGTGGAGTACCGGTTCCGGCATGCGGACGGGCACTACATCGATGTCGAGGCGGTCGCCGTTAACCTGTTTGACACCCCCGGTATCGAGGGCGTCGTCACGACAACCCGCCCCATCACCGAGCGTAAACTCGCCGCCGAGGAACTACGCGAGAGCGAGGAGAAGTTCCGCACCATCTTCCAGAACAGCCCCTATCCCATCGCGATCAACGGCGCTTCGGACTTCGAGTTCCTGTCGGTCAACCGGGCGTTCCTCGCGGCGAGCGGGTACACGGAGGACGAGGTCCTCGGCAAGAACCCGATGGAGATGGGGTTGATCCCGCTCCCCGAAGCGCTCAAGCTGGCCGCGTATCGGGTTCGGAAGGGAACTCTCGAGGACGTGCCCCTGGCCCTCTCCGTGAAGGGGGGACGACGGGTCCACGTCCTCTTCTCGACCATGCCGATCACCATCAACAACCGGCCCGCATTCGTGACGGTGACCGCAGAGGTGACGAAGCTGAAGCGGGTCGAGGAGGACCTGCTGCAGACCAACTGGGAGCTCCACGCGATCATCGAGGAATTGAAGGTCACCGAGGAGGAGCTCCAGCAGAACTACGACGAGCTGCACGCGAAAGAGGAGCTGGTCCGTGCGAGCGAGGCGATGTTCAGGGCGCTCGTGGAGTTGTCCCTCGAGGGCATCCTGATCGCAGACTTCATGGGAACGCTCCTCTTTGCCAACCGGACTGCCGGCCAGATCGTGGACTCGCCGGACTACGAGCGCCTGATCGGGACCAAGAACGTGATGGAGTTCGTCGCTCCGGAGTCGCAGGCAGATGTCCTGCGGGATTTCAGCAAGGTGTCCCAGGGAATCGACGCGTACCTGGTGATCTACAAACTCATCACCGCGTCGGGACGAGGGTGCTGGGTGGAGTGCATCGGGAAGAGGATCGTCTTCGAGGGTGCACCCGCAATGCTGGTCTCCATGCGGGATGTCACCGAGCGTCGACAGGTCGAGGAGCAGGTCCGCGAGTCGGAGCAGAAGTTCGCGACCGTCTTCCGGAGCAGTCCGGTGCCACTGACGATCGTCTCCGCCATCGACGGATCTTTTGTCGACGTCAACGAGGCCTTTCTGCGAAACACCGGGTATGCCCGGGACGACGTGATCGGCCGGGTGGCGACGGCGATCGGGATCATCCCCGACGAGGAGGAGTACGGGCGCTTCGTCTCGTTGTTGAGGGGACAGAGCCCGTTGCTCGGCTGGGAGATGACAACTCGCCGGCAGTCGGGCGAGCTCCGCACCTGCCGGTTCTCCTCATCCGTGGTCCTGATGGGCGGGCGTCCGCACATCCTCTCGTCCGTGGAAGACATCACTGAAGAGAAGCAGACTGAAGAGGCGCTCAGGCAGAGCGAGCAGCGGTTTCGGGCCCTCTTCGAGAACGCGAGCGACGCGATCGCCGTGCACGGGTTCAGGTCCGACGGCCGTCCGTCCCACTTCCTCAACGTGAACGACAACGTCTGCAGGCTGACCGGGTACACGCGCGACGAGCTCCTCTCGATGTCGCTCGTCGACCTCGACGATCCCGATGACTGGCAGAAAGGAC
>JBFXGJ010000038.1:0-20776 GCA_050178135.1 Methanoregulaceae archaeon
GCCGGACGGCCGCTGCGGCCGAGAGCTGGAGTGCGTTTGGGTCCGCGGCGTGCGCGCGGAGCGGCGTCACGGTGCCGCCAGCGGACGTCTCGCTGGTCGAATCGGTTACCCGGGCCCGGTGAGCGGCTGCCCGGACGTCCGGGTGGTCCGGCAGGGGGGACGTCCCCCCGGGCACCAGGAGGCGACGGGCCCGTCGGCATGCCGCGAGCTTCGCGGCGAGGGCCGAACGCTTTCCGGAGGCGCAGGCGTAGTCGTCCATCGACGTCAGCACGGCAAGGTCTCCCGCTCCAGTGACGCCCAGCGACTCCTCCGCCACGCACCACCCCCCGATCGCGACGGCGGCCCGTGCCGCCGGAAGGACCGATGCGGGGGTGATGGACCGTTGCCAGAGTCGCCGACGTTCAGGGTATACAAAGGTCCCCGCCGTGGTGTGAAGGACCCCGGGACCTCCCAGCATCGCGGCGAGGGCGAACGCGGTCGTTGTCTTGCCGCGCGCCCCGGTCACCTCGACCAGGCACCGGGGGCTGTGATCGGCGAGGCAGAGGCCGACCGCTTCGTGGTGGGAGAGGAGTCGGTCCTCAGCCCCCGCCAGAAGGGGGTGGTCCGGGTCCAGGTGAACCGGGGCCACCACGCGATCGAAGGCGTCCGGGTCGGGCCATGGACCCGTACCGCGATATACGTCCACGGTCTCAACACGGTGTCCTCGAAGGCGGAGCTCGTCTCCGAGCTCGGCCCCCCCGTGGATCGTATCGAGTACCAGGAGGTCCATGTGGGACTAGATCAGCGAGAGCGCCGTCGTGGCGTTCTTGAGCATCAGCTCGGCGAGCAGGGGGTCCACCCCGATCGGGTCGGCGTAGACGAGCGGGATCGGTCCGCTGGCGGTCTCGAACGTCCCCTTCTTCTGTCCCTCGGCGAGCCCGATCAGGGCGGGGATGTCCTTCTCGATGTGAATACCGCGGGCAAGGAAGAGCGGTACCACGGCGAGGGCATCGATCGCCTCGCCCCGGAAGGCCTCCAGCTGCTCCTCGACTGAGGGCTCGTTCATGGACATGAATCCGCAGCGAACGAAAAATTCGTCGGAGCGCTCCTGGATCATTCGTCCGGTCTCGAGGATCAGTTCTTTGTTGTAGGGGAGTTTCGATCCGTGGCCCACGAGGAGCATTCCATACCTGCTCATGTGTTACAGAGTACAACGTCGGCCCATAAAAATATCATCACATGCCCGTGGTACAGCCCCCTGGTCGTCGCTTCTGCCTGCTCCTGTCCCTCTCGGGACCGTTGACCGACGATGCCGGGGCAGGCATGTGCGAGCGGCTCGTTCCCAAAACCCTATCTGTCCCAACGAAAAATGAATAACACTCTATGGCGGTGCAGGATGAGCGTTTTTCGCTCCGTATCAACGGCTCCGTGGTAAGGACGCCGATCGCCCTCGCCTCGATGGCAGGGGTGGTCGATGCCGCGTACACGCTCGCCCGCGCCGCTCACGTCGGCGTCACCTTCCTCGGCGGTTATTCGGTCGATGATCAGACGCTCGATGCGTCCCGGCAGATGGCGGAGAAGGGCCGCCCAGAGTTCCTGGAAGACGATCCGATCGGAGCGATCAGGCGTGAGGTGGAGGCCCTCGAGGGTTCCGGGCTCGTTGTCGGCCTGAACCTCCGTGCCTCCTCCCCCGATGGTCTGCTCCAGGTGGCCCGGTCGATAGGGCGGTCGGTCGTCTATGAGATCGATGCCCACTGCCGCCAGCCCGAGATGATCGCCACCGGGGCGGGCGAGGCGCTGGCACGGGATCTCGATGCCCTCGAGGCGATGGTCGTTGCGCTCAGCGACGAAGGTTTCTCGGTCTCCGTCAAGTTCCGGGCCGGTGTGGCGGAGGACGATCGGGTGCTGGCCCGTCGGTGCTGGGAGGCCGGTGCGGAGGTGCTCCACATCGACCTCATGGATTTCGGGTACCCGAAGGTCCGGGAGATCCGGAACATGGTCCCCCTCGTCCTGATCGCGAACAACTCGATCTCGAGCTTCGACCGGATGCGCGAGATGCTCTCCCACGGGGCGGACCTGGTCTCTCTCGCGCGCGGGGCGAGCGAGCGAACGCTCGCCGGCCTCGACGCTGCGATCACACGCCTCGCGGACGAGCAGGGATGGTACAATTCTCCGAAACAGCTCTGCCGCGGCGGGGATATCCGTTCCCTGGCGTTCTGCTGCATGCCCGTCAAGTCCTGCCCGCTCATCCCGACCCTGGAGAAGATCGGGATGAGCCGCGACCGTTACATCGCACTCAAGCAGGAATCGGTCCGCGGGACTCCGCTCGAGGGGGGTGCACAGACCTGCTTCGGCTCGCTCGCCTGGTGCTGCAAGACCTCGTCCCCCTGCATGTTCCGTGACATTACCCTGCAGCAGATGGGCCTCTCGAAGCGTGAGTACATGCAGGCCAAGCGTCGTCTCTCCGATCGGATCATGGGCGAGGTCTTTCCTCCCCGCCCCGCCGCCTGATTCCATGTCGGCTCGATGCGCCTTTCCGGTGTCCAGGGCAGAACGAGCACAGCTCGCCATGGTCCTCGAGGTTCTCGCCTCCCCGAAGCCCGGGAACGTGGACCGGTGCCACGACTATCCCGAGACGCGCCTCGAGCACTTCATCGTCTCCTCCCTCGCCGCCCGCCTCCCTCTCGAAGCAGCGGAGGGCCGGCGCGTCAGCCTCGGTCCTCTCATCGAGGAGGCGGTCCGCGCCACCTCCTGCCACAGTGGGGGGAACACGCACTTTGGAGCGTTCCTCCTGCTCGTCCCTCTCGTCTACGGCGCCGGGGTCGAGGGGGCCTGCCGTGCGATCGAGGAGAGCACGGTTGAGGATGCGGTCGCCTTCTACCGAGCCTTCGCTCTTACGCGGGTGAGGGTGAACGAGACCGACGAACTGGACGTGAATGATCCCGGGGCGATCGATCTCCTCCGACGGCGCGGGATGACACTGGTGGACGTGATGGCCCACTCCGCCGAGCGGGACATGGTGGCCCGGGAGTGGACGAACGGCTTTGCTCTCTGTTCGCTCGGGGCCCGGGTACTGCGCGAAGATCCTCAACCCCGGACGGCCGTCCGGCGCCTCTTCCTCTCACTCCTTGCAACCGAACTCGATACCTTCATCATCAAGAAGCACGGTCCTGAACTGGCGGAGGAGACGCGTGTGCGGGCCCGTTCCGTACTGGAGGGGCACCAGCCGGTCGCATCCCTCGACGACTGGTGCATTAAGCACGACGTCAATCCCGGCTCGCTCGCGGACATCATGATCGGTGCCATATACCTGGCGCTCGAGGATGGATGGGCATGGGACTCCTAGGTCCGGGTATCAGCGAGGTGATCGCGACCACGCGGCTGAACGCGGCGCCGATCGGGATTCACTGCCGCGGGGACAGCCTCTCTGCCGTCCTCTTTAAGGGGAGCCATACCGCTGAGAACGTGACGCGGGACGGATGGCTGGTGGCGAACGTGGTCCTGGACCCTCTCCTCTTCGTCCGCACCGCCTTCGAAGACCTGCCTGCCTCCTCGTTCGTTCCGATCCCCGGTCTCGGGTGGGACCGGCTCTCAGAGACGGACGGGTATGTTGCCTGTTCGGTCGTGGTGGTGCGCGAGACCCCCGAGGCGCTCATGGTACGCCTCTCGGTCGTCCGCGAGGAGGTACTGGTCCAGCGGTGTCTCCCGCTCAACCGGGCTCGATGCGCTGTCATCGAGGCGACCGTCCACGCGACCCGGTTCCGGCGAAACCGCGATCCCGGGCTCTTCCGCCTGATCCAGCACCATGCCTCGGTGGTGCGGCGATGCGGTGGGCCCGGCGAGCTCGAGGCGCTCCGGCTCCTCGAGCTGCTCCTGCAGGACGGCCCCGGCCAGGATTCGGTATAATCGCTCGTTTTTTGGAAAAATATCCATTATTTTTTGACTTTCTGGGACTTCGGCGGGCTGGAAAATATCGTAACCCTCATTAGGGGCGGTGACACATACTGTGTTGCGTTAATCATACCTGCGGTGACCACGGTCTTTTCCACCGGCCGTTTTCTCCGCGATCGACAAACGCACGTGGTTGACGATGCTCTGCCTCAGACGAGATGGGATGGGTTTCGCGCGCTGGCTGCTCCTCGGTCTGCTCCTCATCGGATGCACCATCGGGATCGGCTCTGCCGTTGCCGTAACCGGCCCCGTGGTGATCGAGAAGCCCGGGACCTACGAGTTGACGAAGGATATCCTAGACACGAAGGAGCCGGTCTGTATCGAGATTCGGTGTGACGACGTGGTCTTCGATGGAAAGGGACACCTGGTCCGCGGTGTCGATGCCGCGAACTCGGCAGGTGTTCTGGTCCACGGGTCCGGGCCGGTATCGAACGTTGTCGTCCGCAATGTCAGGACGGAGGACTTCTTCTATGGAATTTACTTCTGGGGGGTTCATAATGCGCGTGTCGACGGTATCACGGCCTCCAGCAACTACTTCGGCCTCGCCTTTAATCCCGCGTCCGACTCCACGGTCTCGGGTTCGCGGTTCACGTCGAATACGTACGGTGTCGTCCTGACCGGTTCTACCCGGAACCAGCTCAACGGATGCCGCGTCACCCAGAACGCGATCGCCGGCATCTCGATCTACGGGTCGGTCGGGAACACCCTCTCCAACAACCTGTTCCAGAACTCGAAGAACGTCTTCTTCGTGAACGGAGCCGCTCTGGCCAACCGGTGGAATGTTGAACGGCGGGACGGCCCGAACATCGTTGGGGGACGGATCATTGGCGGCAACTGCTGGCTCGATCCCTCCGGAGGCGGTTTCTCTGCAGACGGCGATCAAAAAGACGGCCTGCTGACGAAGCCGTACCGTCTGAACGACGCAAACGTCGACAACCTCCCCCTCGCCGCCCATCCCGAGGGCGGGGAGCCGGCACCGAAGGTGACGACAACGCCGAAGGAGACTGTTTCGCCAAAGGAGACGATCTCACCAAAGGAGACGATCACGCCGGTGGTGACGACGAGGGTTGTTGCGGGTTCCGGGATCGGCTCGCGGCCATTTGTCGCCATCCGGTCGCTCCCCGGGACGGTTCAGGCGGAGGACTACGACCTCGGCGGTCCGGGCCTCGGGTATTTCACGCCGGCGCCGGTATCGAACTCGGTCTACCGGGCCGGTACCATCGCGATAGAGAAGAACGCGAATGAGGGCGGGTATCACCTGACCGGCACCCGGTTCCGCGAATGGCTCCGGTACACCGTCGACGTCACGAAGACGGATAACTATCAGGTCACCGCCCGCGTCTCGTCCCCGAAGGGCGGGCAGTGGTTCAAGATCATCGACGAGTGCCATCCCCAGAACCGGGTCACCATCTGGGTGCCCGCGACCGGCTCGTTCGACACCCTGAAGACGACCCGGGCCGTCACGCTGCACCTCGATGAGGGTGTGCACACCCTGAAGGTCTTCTCGTACGGCTCCCAGGACATGGACTCCTTCACCTTCTCCTGACCCCCCATTTTCCACTTCTAAAACGCCAGACATATCCGCTCGGGCGGTGCACCTCTATCTGCCCATGGCGTTCAACCCGCTCCTCATCGGGGCCGCGGCGATCGGCCTGACGCTCGTCTACGCATCGATCCTCGATATCCGGGACCGGCGAGTGCCATTTCGGACCTGGTACCCGATGCTGGCGGTTGCCGCCCCCTGTACGGCCTGGTTCTACGCCTCACTCGTCCAGGCCGATCCCGGGATGGCGCTGCGACTCCTCGCCGTCTCCGTCCTCTTTACCGCCTGCTTCTACCTCTTCGGAGCGCTGGGGCTCGTCGGAGGTGCCGATGCTTTGGCCTTGATCTTCATCACCCTCCTCGTCCCGATCTTTCCGTTTCCGCCGCTCCTCGATGGAGGGCCTGGTTTCTTCCCGTTCCCGGTGCTTGTCCATGCCGAGGCTGCAGCCCTCCTCGCCCCGTTGGGGCTCCTGTACGTGAACCTGCGGCGGGGAGTCCGGGGTCCGCTTCTCGCCCGCCTCCGGGGCTTTCCGGTGACGGCCGACCAGATCACCGACGGGCGTGCGTTCGGCTTTGTGATGGAGGACCTCTCGATCGTCGAAGGGGAGGTCCGGCGCCGGTTCTATTCCCCGGCAGAGTCGCTCGGCGCGATGGTCCGGGGGACGCGTCTCTACACCCGCGAACTCAGGGCGAACCCGGAGGAGTTCGCCCAGGAGATCGCCCTGGTCCGCCGCGCCTCTCCCGTCTGGATCTCGTACGGGGTTCCCTTCATCGTGCCGATCACGATCGGGTTCCTCGTGACCCTCGTGGTGGGCGACACCATTTTTTACCTTCTCTCCATTCTCTAGGAGAACGAACCATGCTCGCAATACGCTATATGGATGGACTCGTCCCGGTCGTCGTTCAGGATGCCGGGACGGGCGATGTGCTGATGGTCGCCTACGCGAACGATGAGGCGGTCCGCCTCACGAGGGAGACCGGGTACGCTCACTACTTCAGCCGCTCTCGAAAGCGCCTCTGGAAAAAAGGCGAGGAGTCCGGTCACCTCCAGCGGGTGCACGAGATCCTGGTGGACTGCGACGAGGACTGCCTGCTCTACCGCGTCGACCAGGCCGGGGCAGCCTGCCACGTGGGGTACCGGAGCTGTTTTTTCCGGACGATCGACGGGACTGTCCTGGGCGAACCCATCGTTGATCCCGCCAAGGTATATGCTAATAAGGCGTGATGTCGGATCTCTCTTGGTGGTTTTTTTATGAAACTGGTCCCCGATACGAGCGTCATAATAGATGGACGCATCACCTCCCTCATTAGAAAGGGAGAATATCCCGACGCCGAGATTATCATCCCCGAAGCAGTGGTCGCCGAGCTCGAGTCCCAGGCCAACCAGGGACGGGAGATCGGTTTCTCCGGCCTTGCCGAACTCCAGCAACTCTGCCGGATGGCCACCGATTCGCTGTGCAGCATCCGGTTCGTCGGCGACCGCCCTTCCTTCGACCAGGTTCGCCTCGCCGCCGGTGGCGAGATCGACGCCATGATACGTGCTGTCGCGATAGAGAACCAGGCGGTCTTCCTGACGAGCGACCGGGTCCAGTCCGAGGTGGCGCGGGCCAAGGGGCTCGAGGTGCAGTATCTCCGGCCCGAGATCGGTGAGTTCGCACCCCTTGCCATCGACCAGTTCTTCGATGAACACACGCTCGCTGTATACCTCAAGGAGAACGTCTCTCCTATCGCGAGGAGGGGTTCGATCCAGGATGCACGGCTCGTCCAGGTCCGCGAACAGCCCTCGAGTGAGTACGAGCTTGTCGGTCTCGCTCAGGAGATACTGGAGCGGGCAAAGCGAAGCCCCGACGGTTTCATCGAGCACGAGAGCCGCGGGATCACGATCGTCCAGATTGGTTCAATGCGGATCGCGATAGCCCGGTCCCCCTTTGTCGACGGCATGGAGATCACGGCCGTCCGCCCGGTGGTTGACATCTCGCTCGACGACTACGGTCGGTCGGAGATGCTCAAGGAGCGCCTGGCCGGCAGGAAAGTCGGTGTCCTGGTTGCCGGGATTCCCGGCGCCGGCAAGACCACGCTCGCCCAGAACTGCGCCACGTTCCTCTCGAAGAGCGGTGTCATCACCAAGACCATGGAGGCCCCGCGCGACATGCAGGTGCCCGACCTGATCTCGCAGTACACCGCCCTCGATGGCAGTATGGAGGCGACGGCGGAGATGGTGATGCTGCTCCGGCCCGACTACGTCGTCTATGACGAGCTCCGCCGGACCGAGGACTTCCGCGTCTTTGCCGACATGCGGCTCGCCGGCGTGGGGATGATTGGCGTTCTTCATGCTGAAAATATCCATGCCGTCCTCCTCCGGTTCCTGAACCGTCTCGACTTCGGCACCCTCTCCCGTGTCATCGACACGATCGTGATCGTGGAGGAGGGAGAAGCGCGCCATGTCTATGACCTGGAGTTCGGCCTCCGGGCGCCGGAGTCGATCCCGAATGACGGTACGGTGATGCCCGTCGTCACCGTGATCAACGCCGACACCCGAGAGCGGTTCCTGGAAGTCTTCCGCTACGACGGCGAGGTGATGATCATGCCCCTTTCGGACGTGCCGGCCCCATCGGTGCAGGCAACCGGGGTCGCTGAACCGGTGGCAGAGCGAGGGCATGAAGAAAAGGGCGAGCGGAACGGCTGGCGCAACGTCGAGCGGGAGATTCAACGGGAGATCGGCCGGTACACCGACGGATCTGTCGAGGTCAGGATGCTCTCCGAGACCAAGGCCCTGGTCTACATCGACGACAAGGACGTGCCGGCCGCGATCGGCAAGGGAGGCAAGAACGTCGCTTCGATCGTGAACCGTGTCGGGGTCGGCATCGACATCCGGCCACGCTCCGAGTCGGCGCCAGCGCCGGCACCATCCCAGGAGGTCGAAGAGGAGGTGAGCGAGGGAGGTATCCGGATCCGGACTGACCGGAAGTACCTCGCGATCATCGTCCCCGACCAGAGCGGGAGGATCGTCGACGTCTTCGCCGGCAAGGAGTACCTCTTCACCGCGACGGTGAATGAGAACGGCGAGATCCACCTGGCTCGCAACAGTACGATCGCCCAGGAGATGCAGAAACGCTACACGAATGGTGAGGTAATCCGGATGCGACCGGTCTAAAGGATGGGAGTGATAGAGATGGAACAGCAGAATGAGGCGCAGTCGATGGAGGCTGCGATACGTGGACGGTGGACCGACGCGTTCTCGGTGGACCCGGCGCCCGGCGCCGAGAAGTTCTACCTGACCGTTGCGTACCCCTATCCCTCGGGTGCGATGCACGTGGGCCACGGAAGGACCTACCTGGTCCCTGACGTGGTCGCCCGGTTCTGGCGGATGCGGGGTCGGCGGGTGCTCTACCCGATGGCCTTTCACGTGACCGGGGCTCCCGTCATCGGGATATCGAAGCGGATTGCGAACCGTGACCCGGCCGCCCTCTGGCTCTACGGGGACCTCTACCGGGTCCCGAGCGACGTGCTCGAACGGTTCGTCGATCCGATCGAGATCGTGCGCTACTTCTCGGACGAGTACGAGCGGGTGATGCGCATGGCGGGTCTTTCAATCGACTGGCGGCGGCGCTTCACGACCGTGGACCCCCACTACAGCAAGTTCATCGAGTGGCAGTTCGGGCGCCTGTACGAGCAGGGCCACGTGGTGCGCGGAGCGCACCCGGTGCGGTACTGCCCGCTCTGTGACAACCCGGTCGGTGACCACGACCTCCTGGAAGGAGACAAGGCAGAGGTGATCCGGTTCGTGCTCGTCGCCTTCCGCTGGGGTGATACGATCGTGCCCACCGCGACGCTGCGACCCGAGACCGTCTACGGGGTCACCAACCTCTGGGTGAACCCGACGGTGACGTACGTCCGTGCCGAGGTGGACGGTGTGCCCTGGCTCGTCTCACGCGAGGCGGCGGAGAAACTCGCCCTTCAGGACCACGAGGTCCGGGTGATCGAGGAGGTTCCTGGAACGTCGCTCGTCGGCCAGGTGGTCTCCCACCCGCTCTCGGGCGAGGTCCCCATCCTCCCGGCGGAGTTCGTCGACCCCGAGATGGCGACCGGCGTCGTGATGTCCGTCCCCGCCCACGCGCCGTTCGACTACATCGCGCTCCGCGACCTCCAGGAGCAGGGCCAGTACATCGAGATCGTCCCCCGCCCCCTCATCACGGTGGATGGCTACGGCGAGTGCCCCGCCCAGGAGGCGGTCGAGAAAGCCAGGATCACGAACCAGCATGATACGCGGATGGACGCCCTCACCCAGGAGGTCTACGGCGCCGAGTTCTCAAAGGGACGGCTGTACGCGCGCTACGGGGGCCTCTCGGTTCGCGAGGCCCGCGACGCGATCGGCGAGCTCCTGATCAACGAGCACGGGTCGAGCGTGATGTACGAGTTCGACACCCGTCCCGTCGTCTGTCGGTGCGGGAGCCGTGTGAATGTCAAGATCCTCCACGACCAGTGGTTCCTGACCTACTCGGATGAGACCTGGAAGAATAAGGTCAAAGAGGTCCTGCCCGGGATGACACTTGTGCCCGCGGACGTTCGCACCGAGTTCGATCGGACCGTGGACTGGCTCCATGACTGGGCGTGCACCCGGCGCGTCGGCCTCGGGACGCACCTCCCCTGGGATCCCGCCTGGCTGGTCGAGCCGCTCTCGGACTCCACCATCTACATGGCCTACTACACGGTCGCCCACCGGATCCGCGACCTCGATCCGGCCCTCCTCACGCCCGCGGCCTTCGACTACCTCTTCCTCGGGAAGGAGTCGGACGGGCTTGTCGGGAAAGCAGCTCTCGAGCCGCTCCGGCAGGAGTTCCTGAACTGGTACCCATACGACTTCCGGTTCTCGGCAAAGGACCTGATCTCGAACCATCTCACCTTCCAGCTCTTCCACCACGCGGCGATCTTTCCACCGGAGTTCCAGCCACGCGGGATGGTCGTCTTCGGCATGGGCCTGCTGAACGGGGAGAAGATGTCCTCCTCCAAGGGCAACGTCGTCCTGCTCGAGGATGCCCTCACCGAGTTCGGCGCCGATACTGTCAGGATGTTCCTGATGGGTTCAGCCGAGCCCTGGCAGGATTTCGACTGGCGCAACGAACTCGTCACTTCGACGCGCCGGCAGATCGAGCGGTTCGAGGCGACGGTCAGAGGGGGCCTCCCCGATGACGGTGAATCCTCCCCGATGGACGCCTGGCTGCTCAGCCGTCTCCAGCACCACGTTGAACGGACCACCGCTGCCCTCGAACTCTTCCAGACGCGCCAGGCCCTGCAGGAGGCGTACTTCGGGATCGAGACCGACCTGCGGTGGTACTGGCGTCGGCAGCCGGAGAGGGGGCACAGCAGTCCCGCCGTCCGTGAACTCTGCTCGGCATGGGTGCGCCTGCTCGCGCCGTTCATCCCGTTCACCTGCGAGACTCTCTGGCAGGCATTCGGCCACGACGACCTGGTCTCGTTCGCTGCCTGGCCAGAGGTGGATCCGGGCAGGATCGACCCCGCACTCGAGCTCGGGGAGGAGCTCTTGAGCCGGACAGTCGAGGACGTGGAGTCGATCCTGAAATTCCTCCCGATCACACCAAAAAGGGTCGAGATCGCGATCGCACCCTCCTGGAAGTGGTCGGTCTTCAGGACGATCGCGTCGTCGGAGGATCGGCAGTCGGCCCTCGGGGACGTGATGAAGGACGAGGGTATGCGCCAGCGTGGAAAGGAGGCCGCAGATGCGGCAAAACAGTGCACGAGCCTGATCCACCGGCTGCCGCCATCGATCATCGAGGGGCTGCTCACGGTCGAGATCGATGAAGTGTCGGTCTTGACCGGGGCCCGTGAGTTCCTTGAACAGACGTTCGGCCTGCCAGTCCGGGTCGTCGCTGCAGAGGAGTCGACCCAGGCCCGTGCGGGCGCGGCGCTCCCCTACAAGCCGGCGATCACGATCGAGTAATTACTGCTCGGTCTTCTTTTTTGCCCTTTTCACCCTCTCTTTCGAGTTGAAGCCGGTCGCGGCCTCGAGAAATGCGTTCCGCTTTCTGATCGTATCGAGGATCACGGCGTCGTCGTCGATCTCGGTCTCGGTCTCGATCTCGATCTGGATGGTCTTCCCGGCGGGGCCGGGCGAAGCGACCAGGCGGCGGATCGCGCCGCAGGCGATCGCATACCCATCCCCGACAGGCTCGGGCTCGCACCCAAAGCACCGGCGGAGTTCGATGGGGATCCGGGTCGGTAAATCCTTGGTGTAACCCCGTTTGACCTCGAACTCTTCCATAATACTTTTTAGTGAGGATCCCTATGTTAATTTAATGCCGCCCGATCCGTCGAACGACATCAAGATCATGGCGAGTCCGCTGGCCGGGGAGTCTCCCACGGTGCTGATGGGCTTCCCCGGGAGCGGTCTGGTCGGTTCCATCGCGCTCCAGTACATGGTCGATCAGCTCGAATTCCCACTGATCGGGAACATGACGAGCAAGTACTTCGCCCCGTTCGCGATGATGGCGAAGGGGCTGATCAACGTCCCGGTGCGCATCTACGAAAAGGCCCCTCTCGTCGCAATCGTGGCCGATATACCGATACATCCGATGATCTGCTACGAGGTGGCGAACGGGATCATGGACTGGCTCGACCCCTTCCGCCCTCGCGAGGTGGTCACCCTGGCCGGCGTGGTGACGAACGAGCCGGAAAAGAGGGTCTTCGGTGTGGCCACGAACGAAGAGGCGCTCGCCCGGATCCAGGAACTGACCCAGTTCCTTCCCGTGGGCTCGATCTCCGGGATTGCCTCGTCGATCCTGACCGAGTGCAAGGTGCGGAACGTCCCCGGGATCGGGCTGCTCGGCGAGACCGTGAATGCCCCGGACCCCCGCGCATCCGCTGTCACGCTCGACGTGCTGAACAGGATGTACGACCTGCAGATGGATATGCAGCCCCTGCTCGACCAGGCAGAGGAGATCGAATCGACCATGCACCGCCTGGCCGAAGAGGTCCAGTCCGCCGAAGTCTCGCAGAAGCGCGAGAACCTCCCGATGTACGGGTGATCGCGATGGAGGTACCTGCACTCACCAGCATCGCCCCCGAGATCCTCCGGGAACTCAAACGGGGGTTGCCCCGGACCCTCGAGGTCCAGTCCGCCCACAACGTCGTTACGATCGCCGACATCGAGCCCGGGACGCACATCTTCATGACGAGCGTGGACCCCGATGACCTCTCGTCCGGGGACCGTGGGATCATGGTCGACATCCTGACAATCGGGGTCTCGATGAAGCGCATCGTTGAATTCTCGTACGGTTCCTACTACGAGGAGCGTGAACGCACCGCGGTCCGTCTCCAGGTCCGGTACTGCGCCGATTCGACAGTGAAGACCGTGGTCGCGAACGACACCCTGAAGCCAACGGTGGTCGACGTGGTCAGGATGCCGTGCTGCCATGCCGGGTAACCCCCCCTTTTATTCTCACGTTCGACGGTTTCATTAAGCAGCGGGTCAAACAGAGATACTTCAGGGGCCTGTGGCTTAGTCCGGATAGAGCGCCGGGCTTCTAACCCGGATGCCGGGGGTTCGAATCCCTCCAGGCCCGTTCATTCGCTCCCTTTTTTTTATCGCACCCGGGTGCCGGGGGCGACCGATCGTTGGGGGACGAGGAGGGACGCTTCGTCGCCGGCGGCCAGGATCATGCCCCGGCTCTCGACGCCGAAGAGAACGGCGGGGGCGAGGTTGGCGATCACGACCACGTCCGTGCCGACGAGTTCCTCGGGGGAGTAGAACTGGGCGATCCCGCTGACGATCTGTCGCTCCTCGGCCCCGATATCGACGACAAGGCGGAGCAGCTTCTTTGACTTCTTGATCGGCTCGGCGGAGAGTACCCGCCCCACGACCAGTTCCATCCTCGAGAACTCGTCGATAGAGAGAGGCGGCTCTTCCAGTGATGGCTTGCAGGAGCGCGACTCCGCTTCGGCCACGCGGGCGGCGAGGAGTGCATCGAGCTCGGCCACCTGCTTGTCCTCGATCTTCGAGAAGAGCGGGGTTGGCATGACGAGCGGTCCAGGTGTGAGGGGTGTCGTGCAGCTTGCCAAACGTTCATCTGCGATCGCCCCGGGGGCTCCGAGCATGCTCCAGATCGCCCGCCCCGTCTCCGGCATCACCGGTTCGATCAGCACGGCGAGGGCCCGGACGACCTGGAGGGCGTCGGCGATCACCTGGGCGGCGGCATCGGCATCGGTCTTGATCAGCTTCCAGGGTGCGTTCGACTGGATCAGGGTGTTGCCCGAGGCGGCGAGTGCGAGTACCGCGTCGACGGCGGTCTTGAACTCGTACGCCTCCATCGCCTCGTCGACCGCGGTCAGGGTCTGTCGGATCTCGTCGAGGACCTCCTCGCGGGGCGGGCAGGCGGGGATACCGCCAAGGCGGGTGTGGGCGAAGTGGAGAGTGCGATGGACGAAGTTACCGAAGGTGTTGACCAGCTCGTTGTTCACCCGGTCGGCGAACGCCCGCCACGAGAAGTTGAGTTCCTTGGTGTGGCTGGTGTAGGCAAGGAGGTAGTAGCGAAGGCAGTCGGCGGGGAGTCCGAGGTCGAGGTAGTCCTCGTTGGTCCAGACGACGTACCCACGCGACTTTGAGAACTTGTGGTCGTCAACCTTGAGCATTCCCGAGGCAACGACGGCGGTGGGAAGGCCGAAGCCGGCTCCTTTCAGGAGCGCCGGCCAGAAGATGCAGTGGTGGTAGGTGATGTCTCCGCCAATGAAGTGCGTGATCTCTCCACTGCCGCACCAGTAACGCTTCCAGTCGGTTCCATGCTCAGCGGCCCACTCCTCGGTGAACGAGATGTAACCGATCGGAGCGTCGACCCAGACGTAGACCACCAGGTCGTCCCGGCCCGGATATCGAACCCCCCAGTCGAGGGTGCGGGTGATGCACCAGTCGCGGAGCCCCTCGCGGACCCAGCCCTGGGCATAGTTCCTGGCGTTGACCGTCCCCTGGAGCCCCTCCAGGTGCTCCTCCAGGAACGGAGCAAAGGACGAGAGCCGGAAGAAGTAGTGCTCCTGTTCGCGCATCTCCGCCGCTGTATTACAGACCGTGCAGATCGGTGACGTGATCTCGCCGGGTTCGAGGTGCTTGCCGCACCCCTGGTCGCATTCGTCGCCGCGCGCCTCGGCACCGCAGTGAGGGCACAGCCCCTTGACATATCGATCGGGGAGGAAACGCTGGCAACTCGGGCAGTAACTCTGCTGGACCCGCTCCATGTAGATGTGCCCTCTCTCCTCGAGCGCCCTGACGATCGATTGTGTTCGGTGGTGGTTCGTCGGACTGTCGGTCATCCCGAAGTGGTCGAAGGTGACGTTCATCCGCCTGAAGGTGGTATTGAAGTGGTCGTGGTACCGATGCGATAGCTCGGCGGGCGTGGTCCCCTGTGCCTCGGCGCTCACCACGATCGGCGTGCCGTGGTTGTCGGAGCCGCAGATGAAGACGACCTCTTCGCCGCGGTGGCGAAGGTATCGGACGTACATATCTGCCGGCACGTAGGTGCGCAGGTGGCCGAGGTGGCACGATCCGTTCGTGTACGGGAGGCCGCACGTGACGAGCCGGGGCGAATCGCTCATGCAGAGCTTTTTGAGAGCGATCCGATATATAGTACGGACGCATGGCTGCACGCCCGGTCCTGGAGACCCGCGGATTCGGCGGAGAGGCATCCGTACCGACCTTTTCAGAGATTGCCGACCGCCTCGAGTCCCTCTCGGGCACCGAGGCGGATCTTGTAACGCTCCGGCTCCTCGACTCACTCCGCTCGCAGGTTGATGCCGGCCTCGCGACGGTCTCAGGGGGGGGGCGGTTTTACCGGGACCGGTGGCTGGAGGGGATCGGAAGCGTGGTTGACGGGGTCCTGCGGGGTGATCCTGACCCCCGTCCGTCGTCCCTTGAGATGGACGCGCGGGCTCTCTCGTCCAGGGTGAGGACGGCCTGGGCGACGGCGCCGGCACCCTCTGAACTCGGGCTTATCGACCGGTATTATCGGGACCCCGAGGAGGCTGGGGCGGCCGTCCGGGACGCCTACCGCGGCCTTATGCGCCGGATGCGGGATGCCGGTGTCGTGGGTCACGTCCTCCTGGTGACGTCTCCGGCCGAGGAAGAGATCGAGGACCTCGCCTCACCCATGACATACCTCTACTGTCCCGATCCGTCCGGCGACGCGCTCGATCTCCTGCTCGAGCACCAGCGCCCCCTTGCCCTGGTCGGACGGAGGGTCGCTGAGCTCGCGGGGTTGATGGACCAGTACGGCCGGCGCCCGGTGTACCTCATCGATCCAACAGAAGAGGAGGTCCGGGCCTCGCTCGAGGTCCTGGACACCGATCACATCCGCGTCGGGGGTCTCTGCCCGGGAGATTGCGACGCCTACTGGCAGCGGCTCGCCGCCCTATGACGTGATCTGCTCATCGAGGGCTGTGATGATCCGTACCCGGGCCGTCTCGTCGACCCGGTCAACGAGGACGCTCAACGCCTGAGCCACCGCCCGGCGAACATACGGGTTCTCATCGTGGAGCAGCGCAAGCAGTTCGTCCACCGTGCACGGGTCGGGTTGACGGGCGAGAGCTTTGGCGGCCATGTACCGGACGTGGTCCTTCTGGTCAGAGAGGCGCGACAAGAGGGCCACCGGGACCCGGGGGTCCTGGATCCCCCCGAGGGCTTCGGCGGCTCGGTAGCGCACGACCCAGGACTCTGCCATGAGCGAGGCGATCAGTGGGTTCACCGCTTCCGGTCCGAGTCGGGCGAGGGCCATCGATGCCATCGCCCTCACCTGCTTCTCCGGGTCCGAGAGTGCCCCGATCAGCGGCATGACCGCACCCGGGTGGGCGCTCTGGCCGAGGGTCATGGCAGCGAAGGCACGGACCGCCGGATCAGGCGCCCCGCTGAGGGCCTCTGCAAGAGGTCCGATGACGTCGTCGATGGTGGGAAGATCGGACGGCATGGAAAAGGTGCTACTCCTGCTGCTGGAGGGTCTCGATCTCTTTCATCGTCTTCTCGGCGAGCTCTTTCATCCGGGCGGAGATCCGGTTGGACGCCGAGAACTCCACGGTCCGCATCGCGTTGGCGATCTCCGACCCGAGGACGAAGATAGCGTACTTGTGTTCGAGCTTGCTCTTGTGGACTTGTGTCGGGGTGATCCTGAGCGCTCGATACTGGGTGAAGAGCAGATCAGGACTCGCGGCCTCGAAGTAGTCCTTGATCTCCGCAAGCATCTTGTGCAGAACGATCAACTCATCCTTGTGCATCTTCCCCTCCGCTGATTAAAATAGATAATCTTATCTTAAATATCTAATCCAATCTAGGGGATCTTCATCAGCCTGATCGAGAGCGGGCGCTTGATCACCCCGGAAAAATCCCGTGCAGCGACGAACTCGAGTCCGCGAGCAACAAGGCAGTCGAGCGTGCGCTGATCCACCGGGCGGTCGGTCACCAGGCCCATCACCGGCCCGGTCAGCCCCTCGAGTGTCCTCTCCATCTCGTCCGCACGGACCTCTGCCAGGACCGAGTAGTCCTCGGAGAGAAAGCGGGCGAGCATTCGGCCCGAGACCCTCTCAAGATGGTCTCGAAGCGACACCTGTCCCTGGGGGGTGGGTTCCTGCTGCGCGTCGGGCTCCTCTTCAGAAGGGGTCGGGACCTCTGGGGCCTCTTCGGCAGGGGGGGTGAGGGCGGAACGCTGCCCCTTCTGCTCTCCCCCTCCGACGTGAAACTGGTCCCGGACATACTCCACCGGGATCTTGTTCCTGAGCGCCTTGATGATCTCCTTGCGCGACATGTCCTCCACTGACTTGCCCCGCGGGGAAAAAGCCACGTAGTCGATGTCTGCGATCTGAAGGAGCTCACGGAGGATCAACTCTCCTCCACGGTCTCCGTCGAAGAAGGCTGTTGCCGTCTTCTTGTCCGAGAGTTCCACGATCGTCTCGGGAACATTTGTCCCCTCGACCGCCACCGCGTTTTTAATCCCGTACTTCAGGAGGTTGATGACGTCGGCACGCCCTTCCACGATGATGATGGCGTCGGAGTCGATGACGTTCGGACCTGCCGGTACGCGATCGTCACCGATAGACTCGATCTTCTCGATCCGGATCGCCTCGCGGACTTCATCGAGGAGCTCGTAACTGTCGATGGCCCCTTCATCGAAGTGGTCCAGCAGGAGCTCCTTGGCACGCTCGACGATCCGTCGCCGTTTCGTGACTCGGATGTCCTCTATCGCCTCGACCGCGACATGAGCCACGCAGGGCCCCACGCGGTCGATGGTCTCAAGCGAGGCCGCCAGGATGGCAGTCTCGGCCCGATCGAGCGAGGACGAGATGTAGATGTCACCTCTCGTCTCGCCTTTTTTACTGCTGATCTGGACGTCTATGCGACCCACGCGTCCAGTTCGCTGTAAGTCTCGCAGGTCAAGGTCTTCGCCGAGCAACCCTTCAGTCTGGCCAAATATGGCACCAACTACATCAGGTTTCTCGACCACCCCCTCAGCCTGCAAGGTAAGGTGAATGAGATACTTGGTAGTGTCAGGTGAGTACACGTGATCACACCCCCATGTCTTCTGCCGGGAACTGACCGCTTCAACATAGGTACAGTATTATATATACAGAACCGCTACTTAAATACGCACCCCTGCACTACCGCCTCTTCCGGGGGGTGCATCCCGGGCTCCACGTCATCCCGGCATCCCTTCCAATCCCGGTGAATCCATGCAGGTCCTGGGTTCGAGGTCCCGTCGATTCTTCCCGGTGCATCACCATATCTCCTCTTTACGAGATCATTTATAGGGTGATCAATAGATCTTCTAGGAGAACAACGGGGCGTTGACCGTTCCGGTCCCCCTGTTCCGTTTACCGTTCCGGAGATTCGCCTTGAGTCCACGCATGAGAACTGTTCTTCTGCTCCTCGTCTTTATCGGGGTGTGCCTCTGCGCTGTCCAGGCATCCGCACCTTCCCCGTCCCTGAATGCGTCCACGCAGACGGCAGCGACGCCGGTCGATGAGACGACAACCTCTGTCTCGAAGGCGACGACTCCATCACCGACAGTGACTGCCAGGACGACGACCGTGAATCCGACGGGGGATTTGACGTCCCGCACGACGATACCGACCGCGAAGGGGACGGACGAGCCCGTCGTCCGTCCAACTACCTCGAATACGTTGAAGCCGACCGTCACGACCGAGGTCTCCGCGACGCGCACGGCGACAGCGCGACCAACCACCGCACGTCCCCCGGTCACGGTGACGCCGTCCCGGACCCCCAGTCCGACGCAGTCTCTGGACCGATCGACGGTCGCTCCGACGACCATACAAAGAACCATCTCAATCGCTCCCGCCACCACTCCCTCGACCATGGTCTCGACCACGCTCCCGACTCCTGACCCGATTACACCAGCGCTGGACCCGAACCTGACGCCGCTGGTGCCGAATGAGTCCTACAATGGCTGGTCCCCGATCGTCCCGGGCTCCAATGAGACGCCGAACGGGACCTTCCCCACCCCATGGCCTCTCGAGTCGGTCACGCCGTATCCTACTCCGAGCGAGACCCCTGATATCGATCCTGGGATGACGCCGTATACCGGTCCCACCATCTTTGAGACTCCGACGGACGTCATTCCCACGTTCGACCCGAACGTGACTCCGATCCTTGATCCAGCCCTGATCGTGCCGGTCTTCACCGCCGAAGTGGTTTCCTCTCTTCCGTTCGAGATCCCGCCCGGGATGCAGGAGATTGACGTGGTCCCCTCGTCGACCGAGACGTTCGAGCCGGTCCTGAACGCCCCTGGGCCCGACGATCCGGGCGCCTCCTCGTTCCTTCCACGGTGGACCGGGTACCTGCTCTTCATCTTCCTCGGTATCGCGGGGATCGCCAGCCTGGCCCTGGTGGGGTCGTTCCTCGGGGGGCGTTCTTCCAATTCCGTCCCCGTGCCAAAGAGGGAGGCGGCTGAGATCTCTCCGGTCCTGGGAATCCCCCTCCTCGTGGACAGGGCCGGGGAGCTCCCGATAGACCAGCAGATCCTGGTCGACCGAATCGCCGCGTTCTCTCCCGGTACGATGCCCGTCGAGCGCCTGGCCAGAAACCTTCTCCGGCTCGAACAGGCGGTACAGGAACGTAAGGGGGATCGGTCGGTCCGCCTGAGCCGGCTTCTCCGTCTCTCATCCATTCCATCGCTCGACGTTCCCCTGGAAGCCTCAGCATGGGCTCGTGCCCATGGTTTCCGCGTCCTTGCCGTCGACGGTACCGGTATGGTACTCGTGATGGCGGCTCTCTCCAGCATCGGCCACAGCGAACTCGGGGTCCTCCCGCTGGCCGGCATGCACGAGGGATCGAGTCCGGTGCCAATGCCTGTCGCACCTCCCGAAGGGGGAACCGCCTCGAAAGCCGGTTCTGCGTTCCTCTCCGGCATGGGATACTACTCGCCGGTCGAGCCGGTCGAGTGATCTGAGGGAACCGAGCGAATGGGGGTCCGAGTCAACCCGTATCGCGCCTCTCGGGGGTCATGGGGCCGTTCCGGGAGGTGCCGCACCGCCGGTTCTTCGATCATGCGCTACGGCGGTCTCATACAGGTGAAGCCCGAAATATTCGGGCATCGATATGAACGCAGGACTATTTTTTTTTCATTTGACGCTTTCATGGACATGAAATGACGCTTTGCTCGTCCATCCATCCCGAATTATTCGGATTCGTTTGAGAAAGTTTTTAAAGATAGACGGCTGATTTTTGAGAGGTATCTTACTGCTGTATCATGCGTAATGAACCATTACGAGTAGGTGAATTCATGAGATTTACAAAGCCTCTGGCACTGTTCTTCATGCTCTCCCTCGCAGTCGTTGGACTTGCGAGCGCTGCGGGCGTGGGGACATTCTACCTCGAGCAGACTAAGTCTGCCGACGTTGGCCAGATTGGCGTTGCAACCCTGTACATGGACAACACGTGGCAGCCGATGGCTGACGATGTGTATGCCTATGTCAGCTGGGATGCCGCCTCTCTGGGCTACATCAGCACTGACTGGAAGGTCGGAAATTCCGTTTCGGCAACGCTGAACGGCACGAACACGCTCTTCCTCCAGTATGCTGACTGGACGAACAAGTACCCGAACGGAAAGACCGCGATCGCCGACATCAACTTCAAGGCGCTCGCGACCGGCTCGTCGCCCCTGACGGTCCAGATCGACCATGTCCGCTCGCACGGCAGTGCGTCGGAGATCATCGAGCTGACGCCGTCCGCGACGACGAACGCCGGCACGTTCGTGGTTGGCCCCGGCACGCTGACGACGGTCCCGACGACGGTTGTCCC
>JBFXGJ010000039.1:0-18290 GCA_050178135.1 Methanoregulaceae archaeon
CGGCTCAACGGTTGGAGTCCCGGTCTCCACTGGCGTCGTCGGCTCCATCGTTGTCTCAGCCGGTGTCACCGTCGTGGGCTGGCCCTCAGTGATCGTCGGCTCGGGGGTCGGCGTACCCGTCGGGACCCCGGTCGTCTCTGTCGGAGTCTCCGTCACCGTCGGCGGTTGCGCCTCGGTGATCGTCGGCTCAACGGTTGGAGTCCCGGTCTCCACTGGCGTCGTCGGCTCCATCGTTGTCTCAGCCGGTGTCACCGTCGTGGGCTGGCCCTCCGTGATCGTCGGCTCAACGGTTGGAGTCCCGGTCTCGACAGGAGTTGTCGGCTCCATTGTCGGCGTCCCGGTCTCGACAGGAGTTGTCGGCTCCATTGTCGGCGTCCCGGTCTCGACAAGAGTTGTCGGCCCGGTTGTCGGGGGCATCCAGTTCCCGATGCGAACGGTTACCTCGAGGGACCCGGAGAAGTTGACGTGGGCAAGTGCCGGCGTGGTCGGACTCCAGCCGTCACGAGTCTCCTCGGTCACCAGGTACTCGCCGGCTGGGTCAAGATTGGTAAAGACCGTCGAACCCCCGGACCCGGTCGCCTGCACGGCGAAGGGGACGGTGTCCTGGTAGAGGGTCATGAGCCAGTCCGCGATACCGGGCTCGCCATCGTCCTGGAGGCCGTTCCCGTTCAGGTCGTTGAACTTGATCACCGTGATCGTCCCATTGCCGGCAGGTATCGTCGGCTCGGGGGTCAGGGTTCCGGTCGGGGGTTGACCTTCGGTGATCGTCGCGGTCGGCTCGACCGTCGTCTCCACCGACGTCGGGGTACCTGTCTCGACGGGGGTGTCCGTCATCGTCGGCTCGACCGTCGTCTCCACCGGCGTCGGGGTACCTGTCTCGACGGGGGTGTCCGTCATCGTCGGCTCGACCGTCGTCTCCACCGGCGTCGGAGTACCTGTCTCGACGGGGGTGTCCGTCATCGTCGGCTCGACCGTCGTCTCCACCGGCGTCGGAGTACCTGTCTCGACAGGGGTGTCCGTCATCGTCGGCTCGACCGTCGTCTCCACCGGCGTCGGGGTACCTGTCTCGACGGGGGTGTCCGTCATCGTCGGCTCGACCGTCGTCTCCACCGGCGTCGGAGTACCTGTCTCGACAGGGGTGTCTGTTATCGTCGGTGAGGGCGACTGACCTTCGGTGATCGTCGCGGTGGGTTCGGCTGTCGTCTCGATCGTGGTCGGCTCGACCGTCGTCGCGGTCGTCGTCGGGGTTGTCGTCGTCGGGGTCGGGGTCATGAGACCCAGGTTGCCGAAGTCCTGGTCCGTCCACGACGGCTGGCCGTTCGAGATCACCAGGTTGTGCATCCCCGCGTTGTTCGTCGGGAACGTCTGCTCCCACCCGGACGGCACCACCTCGTAGACCCGGTAGTGCCCCTCTGCCAGGCCTGAGAACGAATACCGACCGTTGGCGTCCGTCGTGTCGCTCCCCATCGGGAGCCAGTTTGACCCGTTCTCCTCCTGCATCTCCAGGTAGATCATCCATCCGGAGAGCGTCGGCTCACCTTTGTCCCACTTGTGATCGCCGTCAAGGTCGTGCCACTTCGAACCCGATATCGACCCGGTGCCAGAGCCGGCACCGGCGACCGCACGGGAGATGGTCTCCGTCACTTTTACGGTCTTCGTCGGTTCGGGGGTCTCCGTCTCCTTGACGGTCTTCGTCGGTTCGGGGGTCTCCGTCTCCTTGACGGTCTTCGTTGGCTCGGGAGTCTCCGTCACTTTTACGGTCTTCGTCGGTTCGGGGGTCTCCGTCTCCTTGACGGTCTTCGTTGGCTCGGGAGTCTCCGTCTCCTTGACGGTCTTCGTCGGTTCGGGGGTCTCCGTCTCCTTGACGGTCTTCGTCGGTTCGGGGGTCTCCGTCTCCTTGACGGTCTTCGTTGGCTCGGGAGTCTCCGTCTCCTTGACGGTCTTCGTCGGCTCGACAGCTCCGAGTTGGGCGACGACCGGTGCTTTCTTCGAGTCTGCGGAGGCTCCGTCGAACTTCGCGTACCTGACATCGGACTCGGGGAAGGTCCGGGCGCCGGCGTCGATCACGAACCCGAACGTCTGCTGTGTCGGCGGGTGAACCGGATCCCAGACGATGCGCTGGTACCCCGACAGGACGAAACTCTTCGCCCCAAAGCCCTGTCCAAAGAGTGCCTCGGCATCCGTGTCAATATAGAGCACATCGTGACCGCGTGGATTTCGACCAATCGCCGTATTAATGCCCCCAAGTTCGGTATCCGGCAGCATCACCGCGGTCATCCCCTCCGCACTCACCCGAAGCCCGAAGAGGTCGACCCGGGTTCCCGGCGCATCCGCCTGAGTGTGAAGGGCCAGATGCATAATCGGCTGCCGGTTCGACTCCGGGATCTCCCAGGCGGTCGTCCGCTCGCCGACGGTGTAGGTTACCCTCCCGATGGCGGGGTCGTACCCGAGGCTGAAGGGTACCACCTCGCCGTTCCGCCATGCCGCGCAGACCCCTGGTTCCTCCGTGCCGGAGGTGCCCACGCGGCCAAACCTGGCGTTCGAGACCAGGGAACACGGACCGACTCCCCCGACGTGGCTCCCGGCGGAGAAGACCAGGAACTCCTCGGGGATCCGGACCCTCAGTGCGGCATCGTCATCGAGGTGGAAGACCGCGTCGGTCGGGGTTTCCGACGAGAGGACGACCGTGCTGATCGCACCGCCGATCCCGATCCAGCCCCGTGGGCGGACCTCCTCGACCAGGTACGTCCCGCCCGGTGGGAGCTCGTCGAAGACGAAGAACCCATTACGGTCGGTCTGGGTCGTCGCAACCAGGACACCGTCCTGGGCGAAGAGACGGATCTCCCACCCGGGGAGCGGGCTGTCAAACTGCGTGTCGTACTTGCCGTCTCCGTTCGCATCGAGGTACGAGAGACCGGCTATCGCTGCGCCGCTCGCCTGTGCTACGAACAGGCAGGCGACGAGGATCAGGAGGAGAAGCAGACGGCGGGACATATGATTCGTCCTAAACAGAACTAATACATCGTTGGCAATTATAATACTGCGCCTCAGGACAATTATCGAAAGTTATTGAATAATAATATTGTGTATAAACAAAACCCACATACAGCCCCTGTTACCGGTTTCATCCGATCACCACTGGTTTTTCAGTATCGGGGCTCAGGACGGATCAATCCGTGCTTTCAAGGCGAATGCCTAAACTTCAGCACCAGGGGAGACGGGGACCGGTACCGGGCGCCAGGGAACAGGCCTAAGGCATCTCGGTACCCATGAAACTGGAACGGAGGAACCATGGATTATCGATTCACGTCACGGATGGAGAGGACACCGCGGTCGTTCATTCGCGAGATCCTGAAGGTGACCGAGCGGCCCGAGGTGATCTCGTTCGCGGGTGGTCTCCCCGACCCGGGGTGCTTCGACCCGGTGGGCATCCGGGACGCGGCGATCGGGGTGCTCGATGAGGACGGTGCGGGTGCGCTCCAGTACGCCACGACTGAGGGATTTCCCCCGCTCCGGGAGTGGATCGTTGACCGTTATCGGCGCCGGCTTGGTCTCTCGATCTCCCCGGACGAAGTGCTGATCACGAACGGCTCGCAGCAGTGCCTGGACCTGATCGGCAAGGTGCTCCTCGACCGGGGTGACCTCTGTGCGATCGAGCGGCCCGGGTACCTCGGCGCAATCCAGGCCTTCTCGCTCTACGAGCCTGCGTTCGCACCGGTCCCGCTCGATGAAGCCGGGCCGGATATCGAGGCGCTTGAGGAGGCGGCTCGATCCGGTGCCCGGTTCTTCTACGGCGTCCCGAACTCTCAGAACCCGTCGGGGATCACCTGGTCACCCGAGCGGCGGCAGGCGGTGGCGAATGCCCTGGAGGGGACGGACACTCTGGTTGTCGAGGATGACGCCTATGGCGAGCTCCGCTTCGACGGGCCGGCCCACGCACCGCTCCGCTCGCTTGCGCCCGAGCGGACGCTCATTACAGGGTCCTTCTCCAAGGTGCTGGCACCCGGCCTCAGGCTCGGCTGGATCGTGGCACCCGCACCAATGATGCACCACCTTGTAACGGCGAAGCAGGCCTCTGACCTGCACTCCAACGTCTTTGCCCAGCAGGTGGCCGCCCGGTACCTCGCTACCGCACCAATCGACGAGCACGTGGCCATGATCACCTCGGTCTACCGTCGGCACCGCGACCTGATGCTCGACCTGGCCGCCGACCTCTTCTCCGAGGGGGTCTCGTGGACCCGCCCCGACGGGGGGATGTTCACCTGGCTTACATTGCCGCCCGGGTGTTCCTCCCTGCGCCTCTTCGAGGACGCGATGAAAACCGACGTCGCGATTTTACCCGGCCTCCCGTTCTACACGGACGGGGGAGGAGACCGAACCGTCCGGCTCAACTTCTCGAACGCCGGAGAGGAGGCGATCAAGGAGGGGATGCACCGCCTCGCCCGGGCGCTCGCCATCCAGGTTAAGCCGGGATCCTGAAACGGGGTCGGCAGCCGTCAGCCTGATATGGGGGGACCACGTAGATCGGGCCGCTATGACCGGAAGAACGGCGTACCAGGTGACCCGGGGGGGCCAGGGGGGCCGCAGCCCCCGGTCGAGGCACGAGAATGGCTCGCCCGGTCAACAGGACGGGGCGTGCGGGTCGAGGACCTCTGTCCCCTCGTCCGCCAGGCGGTGGAGCGGGCCCTCCAGGCGGTTATCGTCTCCAGTGGACTCGCCATGCCCCCCGGCACCGGGGTCCTTTCCTTCCTCTCCGCGCTGGTCGAAGCCGGCATCCCGGTCCCGGAACGGCTCGCTCGGGCTGCCGACTTCTTCGGTGCCGAGGAGGCGACGGGACCAGTTCGGATCGAAAAGTACTACGAGGCGATCATGGTTGCCACCGAGGCGATCCGGTTCGCCGAGAACCGGGTCGGACAATGATCGGTTCTCCCCATGCTACCTGAGCCGGTGCAGGGACTCACCTCTCGGCACCGACAGAATAGGAGGGCCTCACCGAAACGGCCGCGGCTCGGGAATAGCGGGAGGATCAGGTCAGGTGGTACCCGAATCCGCCGACCGGCAGAACCGCTCGAACTCGGTCTTCAGCACCTGCTGGGACCTGGGAGTCTTGAGGAACTCAACGTATCGCCGGATCTGTTCGACCGACTCCTGACTGAGCTCGTGCTCCATGATGCAGGCATCGTGGTCCGCCGTTGAACGCGATACCCCGATGGCCGTGAGGAACGCCGTCAGGGTGTCGTGACGGTGCTTGATCACCTCCCCGACGGCCCTGCCCGCCGGCGTGAGCACGACCCCCTCGTACCGACGGTGGACGACCAGCCCCATTTTATCAAGTTTATGGACCATCTCCACGACGGTGGGAGGCTGGACGCCGAGCTGCGCCGCGATGTCCTTTGTCTTGGCGTAGCCCTTCTCGAGGGTCACGTTCAGGATTGCTTCGAGGTAGTCCTCCGCCTTTCGGGAGAGCTTCATCGGTTATGGATCGGCGCTAGCCTCATAAAAACCCGGGCACCCTGACCGAACCGGGTCGGGTATTATCGGGGCAGATGAAAATTGGGACTGGTTCCGGCTTGGGTATTGGGATCCAGCGGGCGCGAATAATTCGGTTTTGTCACCAGTGCCGAAACTGTTTAGGGATGTCGAAAGCGGGCCGAACCATCTTCGGCGCACGCTCATACCGACCTAACCCGAGACAGATCCGCCAGAATATGAACGGACAGGAGAGAGACTCCCAGCATGGAAGGACGCTGATCGTAACACTCGATGCGATCGAACCGTCACAGGCCTGCCGCATCGCCGCCGTCCGCGCGACGGGAGACCTTCGCCGCCGGCTCCTCGCGATGGGGTTCGTGCCCGGCACGCCGGTCGAGATGGTACGGGCCGCCCCACTCGGCGACCCGATCGAGTTCAGGGCCCGGGGCTACTGTCTCTCGCTCCGCCGGGCCGAGGCGAGATTGGTCGACGTGATCCCGGAGGGAGCATGACGGCCATCGCCCCTCTTCCCCTGCTCCCTCCTGGGCTACCGGCGCGTGTCCACGAGGTGAGGGGACCCCAGGAGACGAAGGGGAGGCTCTCCGCCCTTGGTCTCCTCCCCGAGGCCGAGGTGACGATCGTTTCGGCCGGTCACGGCTCATTGATCGTCTCCGTCGCCGGGAGCCGGTATGCCCTCTCCCGGGGAGTCGCCATGCAGGTACTCGTGAGCGGGGGGGAGCCTTCCGGATGAGTCCACCGATCCGGGTTGGGCTCGTCGGGAATCCCAACGTGGGCAAGACGACCCTCTTCAACGCTCTCACCGGGGCCAGGCAGCACGTCGGGAACTGGCCCGGCGTCACGGTCGAGAAGAAGTCGGGCGACCTGGTCCATGCTGGCGTCGCGATCGAGGTGATCGACCTCCCGGGGGTCTACAGCCTCCAGGCCTACTCGGTCGACGAGTCGATCACCCGTGACGTGCTCCTCGACGAACCGCCCGATGTCGTCGTCCAGGTGGTGGACGCGACCAACCTGGAGCGGAACCTCTACCTCACGACCCAGCTCGCCGAGCTGGGCCTCCACCTGGTGCTGGCCGTCACCATGGCCGACCTCGCCGAGGCGGAGGGGACCTGCCTGGACTACCGGCGGTTTTCCGAGGTCTTCGGCCTCTCAGCGATCCGGACGGTCGGAAGCACAGGAGAGGGGCTCACCGAGCTCCTCGACGAGGTCGTCGCGACGGTAGGGACGAAGCCCGTTCAACCGAACCCGATCGACTATCCCCCCGCATCCGAAGCTGCGATCGCCGGGCTTGTCGAGCTCCTCGAGGAGCGACCGGACGGGAGTCGCCCGTACCCTCCATCCCGGTGGACCGCCCTCCGCCTGCTCGAGGGAGATGAGCACGTCCTCGACTCGCTCGTTGGGAACCCGGCTGGCCCGACTGTCCGAGAACGGCTCGCGGATACCGACACCCTGGTCAACGAGGCCCTCTTCGCTGACCTCCGGTACACCGAGATCGCGGACCGGCTCCCGCTCGTCCACACCGCATGTCCCCGGAAGTCCCGGCCGTCCGACCTTGTCGACCGGGTCGTGACCGACCGGTTTCTCGGCATCCCGATCTTTCTCGCCCTGATGTGGGCCGCGTTCGAGCTGACATTCGCGGTCTCCGCACCCCTCAGCAGCCTTGTCGAGCTGGTGTTCGGCCGGCTCGGCGAACTGGTGCGCGACACGACCCAGGACCCCTGGCTCGCCTCGCTTGTCGGCGACGGCATCATCGGCGGGGTCGGTTCGGTCCTGGTCTTCGTCCCGAGCATCTTCGTCCTATTGCTCGTCCTCTCGGTCCTCGAGGACTCGGGCTACATGGCCCGGGCTGCGTTCATCATGGACCGGCTGATGCAGGCGATTGGCCTCCCGGGAAAATCGTTCATCCCGATGCTGCTCGGCTTCGGGTGCAACGTCGCCGGGATCATGGCGACACGAACGATCGAGGACCGGAAGGACCGCCTGGTCGCCATCCTGCTGAATCCCTTCATCTCATGCGGCGCCCGGCTGCCGGTCTTCGTCCTCTTCGCGGGAGTCTTCTTTCCGGCGCACGCCGGGACGGTGGTCTTCTCTCTCTACCTCTTAGGGATCGCAGTCGCGATCGGCTCGGCAATACTCCTCCGATCCACGGTCCTGCCGGGATCGTCCGCTCCGTTCATCATGGAGATGCCGCCGTACCGTTTCCCGGGTATCCGGACGGCCCTGCTCCACGGGTGGAGTCGGGCCTCGGTCTACCTCCAGAAGGCGACGGGGATCATCCTGGCAGGGTCCCTCGCCGTCTGGTTCCTCGCCTCCTTCCCCGCGGGGGTCGAGTATGGCTCGGAGGCGAGCCTGGCCGGCCTCGTCGGCCACGCGATCGCACCCCTCGTGGCCCCACTCGGCTTCGACTGGAGAATGGCGGTCGCCCTGGTCTCTGGGTTCGTCGCAAAGGAGATCGTGATCGGTTCCCTCGGTGTCCTCTATGGGGCCGGCGACAACACGGGGGCGATCGCGGGAGCGCTGGCCGCAGATCCGTCGCTCTCCGCCCCCGCTGCCCTCTCCTTGATGGTCTTCGTGCTCCTCTACACGCCCTGTCTCGCAACGCTCGCCACGATCCGCAAGGAGACCGGTTCCTGGGGATGGACCGGGTTCTCGGTCGTCCACGGTCTCGCGGTCGCCTGGGTCCTCTCCTTCATCGTGTACCGGTTCGGGCGACTCGTCGCCGGGGGGGCCTAGCCATGCGGCACGAACTGGTGCGGACGGCCGCCGCCGTCCTCGGCGTTCTCTTCGCCGGCACCGGGGTCGCGCAGTCTGCCGCTGGCCTCTCCCTCGTCCAGTTCTCAGGGACGTGGGCGTCCGCCCTCGCCCCGGACCCGCTGGATGGTTTCGTGCTGGCCGTGATCGGTGTGATCTTCCTCACGGGGGTGCGGTCCCCTCCGGCAGATCACGGGGGGCTGGTCGCCCATTCCTGGGTGGGAGCGGCCCTCGCGATCGGGTTCGGCCTCCTCTCGCTCGTCGTCGCACTCAGCGGGGCAGCTGACCTTCTGCTCGCGGGCGAGGCATTTACAGACCCCTTCGTGTCCATCGGCCCTGCACTGATCCTCGCCGTGCCAGCGGCACTTCTCTACTTCGTGGTGCGGCCGGAGCCGCGACGGGATGGAGGAGCATGATCGCCGAGACGTTGAAAAGGATCGCAGCACGGAGCGCCACGAACGCGCTCCTCGCCGCAGAACTCGGCATCGATGCCGAGACCCTGGCCCAGCGCCTCGAGATGCTGGAGTGGATGGGATACCTGACCCGGGCTCCGCTGGCAGAGGAGGGGTGCGGATCGACGGGCGCCTGCCGGGGGTGCCCCTGGTCTGCCGGAGGGAAGCTGTGCCGGAAGGAAACGTCCTTCCTTATACTCTCGCCGAAGGGCGTCGCCTTTACGGGCCTAACACCGCGGAGGGAGGGAGAACACCCTTCGCTGACGGAATTCGGCCAGTGACGGGGCCGAACGCCCTGAAGGCGCATTAAGTATGATTAATAATGATAAATCACAATACTCAAGTGAGAGGGTCTTTCGTGGACATACTGCTCTTCCTTCTGCTCGCTCCGTTGATCGCGGCCGTACTGGTATTCGCGCTACCGAACCACCCGGTCAGGGACTGGCTGGTCCGGATCGCGGCGGTCGTGATCGCCGGGGCCTCGGTATACCTGCTCGCAACGGCGTTCGATAAAGGGACCCAGATGATAGCCTTTCCGACCGAACCGGTCGGGCAGGTCATGACCGGACTCGCGGTCGTGATCGCGCTCTTCATCGTCGCGATGGGGGTGAAGTACCGCAAGCCGATCCCGATCGTCCTCGCCCTGGTCCAGACGGGACTCCTGCTCTGGTTCGAACTGGTCTACGCCCCCGGGATGCACGCCGAGCACAACCTCTTCGTCGACGAGTTCTCGATCGTGATGGCCCTAATTATCGGCATCATCGGCTCGGTGATCTGCGTCTATGCGCTGCCGTACATGCGGACGTTTCACGATCAGCACCCCGAGGTCGCCGACCACCGGCGGGCGTTCTTCTTCGTCCTGTTCGTCTTCCTCTCGGCCATGTTCGGGATCGTCTTCTCGAACAACCTCGCGTGGCTCTTCTTCTTCTGGGAGGTCACGACCCTCTGTTCGTTCGTCCTGATCGGGTACTCCAAAACGACGGAGGCGATCGACAACTCGTTCCTCGCCCTCGTCCTCAACCTGGTCGGCGGGATCGGGTTCGTGGGAGCCCTCCTCTGGCTCGGCATGACCCAGGGGACGATTGAGCTCGACCGGCTCGTCGGGGCCGGCGCGGCGGTGGCCCTCGTGCCGGCGACGCTCATCTCGTTCGCCGGCCTGACCAAGTCGGCACAGCTCCCCTTCTCGTCCTGGCTACTCGGGGCGATGGTCGCTCCGACACCGGTCTCCGCCCTGCTCCACTCGTCGACGATGGTGAAGGCGGGCGTCTATGCGATCGTGAAGTTCGCGCCGGTCCTCTCTGGCACCCTCCCCGGGATCTTTGTCGGGCTCATCGGCGGCGTGACGTTCCTGGCGGCGTCGGCGATCGCGGTCACCCAGTCGAACGCGAAGCGGGTGCTCGCCTACTCGACGGTTGCGAACCTGGGGCTCGTGGTCGCCTGCGCCGGCATCGGGACCTACGAGGCGGTCTGGGCCGCCATCCTCCTTATCATCTTCCACGCGGTCGCCAAGTCCCTCCTCTTCATGGGGGTCGGCTCGATCGAGCACCAGGTACACTCCCGTGACATCGAGGACATGGCCGGCCTCGTCACCCGGATGCCCCGGGTCGGCGTGATGATGCTGATCGGGATGGCCGGCATGTACCTCGCTCCCCTCGGGATGCTGATCTCGAAGTGGGCGACGCTCCGGGCGTTCATCGACGCACCGGGTGGAATCATCTTCCTCCTCCTGATCGCCTTCGGGTCGGCCGTGACGGTCTTCTTCTGGGCGAAGTGGATGGGGATCATGATCGCCCGCCCGAACCGCGGAGAGGTGATCGAGGACCGCATCTCCCGGGAGGAGCTCTCCGTCCTCGGCCTCGTGGCGTTCCTCGTGGTCGCCGCGTCGCTCCTCTTCCCCTGGATCTCGAAAATACTGCTCGAACCGTATGTCCTCGAGGTCTACGGCAAGGTCGCGGAGCTCGGCCAGGACAACATCATCATCATGCTCCTGATGATGGGGGCTGTGATCGTCCTGCCGCTCTCGCTCCTCTACTTCCGGTCGGGCCGACACCGGCTCGACCCCTACATGAGCGGTCGGCCGACGACTGCCGACATGCACTTCTCGGGGTCACTCGGCATCCAGCGTGAGATGGGGCTCCATAACTACTACCTGGACGACTGGTTCGGAGAGCAGCGGACGTTCCGGACCGGAGTCGTGGTGACGGTCCTCCTGATCGTGTTGATGTTCACCGGGCTCTTCGTCGCGGGAGGCCTCGCATGAACGTCCTCTATGCAGTCGCGTTCCTCGTCGTCGCCCCGCTCCTCGGTGGGCTCATCGCGGGGATTGACCGAAAGCTGACGGCCCGGATGCAGGGACGGGTGGGCCCGCCCGTGCTCCAGCCGTTCTACGACGTGGGCAAGCTCCTCGAGAAGGAGCATGTGATCGTCTCGATCAGCCAGAACTTCTTCGTGCTGGCATACCTGGTCTTCATCGCCTTCTCGGGCGCGCTCTTCTTCTCCGGGGGCGACCTCCTGCTGGTCGTCTTCGCGCTGACGCTCGCCCACGTGCTCCTCGTCCTCGGGGCGTTCTCGGCAACGAGCCCGTACTCGTTCATCGGGGCAGAACGCGAGCTGATCCAGCTGATGGCCTACGAGCCGATGGTGATCCTGGCGGCGGCCGGCTTCTACCTCGCGACGGGATCGTTCTCTGTAATGGAGATCGCTGCGTTCCCCCGGCCGTTGATCGTGCTCCTGCCCGGGATCTTCATCGGGCTCTTCTACGTGCTGACGATGAAGCTCCGCAAGTCGCCGTTCGACATCGCCACCTCCCACCACGCCCACCAGGAGATCGTGAAGGGGGTCACGACCGAGTTCTCAGGCTCGACCCTCGGGATGGTCGAGGTCGCGCACTGGTACGAGACGGTCTTCCTGCTCGGGCTCTTCTGGCTCTTCTTCGCCTGGAGCCCGGTTATTGCCGTGATCGCACTCGCTTTACTCTACCTCGCCGAGATATTCATCGACAACGCAACCGCCCGCGTGAAGTGGGGCTTAGCCCTGCGGAGCATCTGGGCGGTCACGCTCGTCCTCTCGGCGGCGAACCTCGTTGCGCTCCAGTACTTTGGAGGTCTCTAGATGGCATACATGAAACGGTCCCCCTGGATCATCCACTACGACGGCTCGAGCTGTAACGGATGCGACATCGAGGTGCTCGCCTGCCTCACTCCGCTCTACGATGTCGAGCGGTTCGGGATCATCAACACGGGCAACCCGAAGCACGCCGACATCTTCGTCGTGACGGGCTCCGTGAACGAGCAGAGCCGACAGGTGATCCGGAACATCTACGACCAGATGCCCGAGCCGAAGGTGGTTGCAGCGTTCGGGATCTGCGCCTGCTCGGGCGGGGTCTTCCGCGAGTGTTACAACGTCGACGGGGGCATCGACCAGGTGATCCCGGTCGACGTCTACGTCCCTGGCTGCCCCGTGCGTCCCGAGCAGATCATCGACGGGGTGGTCAAGGCCCTCGGCGTCCTGGAGGAGAAGCGTGCCCGGATGAAGGCCAGAGAGCCGGCGGGGGCGACTGTATGAAGCGAGAGGCACAGGAGATCGAGACGATCGGGGTGGGGAACCTCCTCTCCCGCGTCGAGCAGCACAAGACCGGCGGCGACCGGCTGGTCGCGATCAGCTGTGCGGCCGTCGAGGGGACATATGAGATCACGTACTCGTTCGAGGACCGGGACCACCGGTTCGTCCACCTCCGGATCGTGGTGGAGCCCGGCGCGACGATTCCGAGCGTCACCCCGGTCTACTGGGGGGCGTTCGTCTATGAGAACGAGATCCACGACCTGTATGGAATTACCGTGACCGACATCAACATCGACTTCGGCGGGCACTTCTACACGACGAAGGTGCCGTTTCCCTTCGCGGCGACGGCGTCGCCGAAGGTGGGGCCCGCCGGAAAAAAGACAGGGGAGGAGTGAATGTCCCGACAGATCGTGATCCCGTTCGGACCCCAGCACCCGGTGCTGCCCGAGCCGATCCATCTTGACCTGGTGCTTGAGGACGAGCGGGTCGTGGAGGCGATCCCCTCGATCGGGTACGTCCACCGCGGCCTGGAGAAACTGGTGGAGAAACGCGAGTACAAGGACTTTGTCTACATCGCCGAGCGGATCTGCGGGATCTGCTCGTTCATCCACGGCATGACCTACTGCCATGCGGTCGAGGGGATCATGGAGCTCGACGTGCCGCCGCGGGCCCTCTACCTCCGCACGGTCTGGTCCGAGCTCTCGCGTCTCCACTCGCACCTCCTCTGGCTGGGCCTGATGGCTGACGCGATGGGGTTCGAGTCCCTCTTCATGCAGGCCTGGCGCCTGCGCGAGCACGTGCTCGATGACCTGGAGTCGACGACCGGCAACCGGGTGATCCAGGGCGTCTGCAAGGTGGGCGGGGTGCGCCGGGACGTATCGGACCAGAAGCTCCGCGAGATCGCCGACGGCCTCATCGGGATCGAACCCGCCCTCAACGACATGATGAAGGTCTTCGTCGACGACACCTCGGTGAGGCACCGGCTCTGCGGGGTCGGAACCCTCACCGAGCGCCAGGCCTGGGAGCTCGGGGCGGCCGGACCGGTCCTCCGGGCGAGCGGGATCGCGAACGACATCCGCCAGACCGGGTACGCCGCCTACGACGAGCTCGACTTTTCCCCGGTCGTGGAGACTGCCGGCGACTGCTGGGCCCGAACCGCGGTTCGGGCGAAGGAGCTCTTCACCTCGATCGATCTGATCCGCCAGGCAGTCGAGAAGATTCCCGAGGGGCCGGTCGAGATGAAGGTGACAGGGAACCCGAAGGGCGAGTTCTACGCACGGTCCGAGCAGCCCCGCGGCGAAGTGGTCCACTACGTCAAGGCGAACGGCACCAAGAACCTGGTCCGGTTCCGGGTCCGGACGCCGACCTTCACGAACATCCCGCCCCTCCTCGAGTCGATGAAGGGGCTCGAGCTCGCGGACGTGCCGGTCGTGGTCCTCTCGATCGACCCGTGCATCGGGTGCGCGGAGCGGTGATCTCATGGGTGTATTCTCCATTGCGAAGACGATAACACGGAACCTCTTCTCCCGGCCTCCGACCTCGCGGTACCCGGCCGAACCGGCAAAGCGCTACGAACTCACCCGCGGACGGCTCGTCTTCGAGCCGGAGAAGTGCCGGGTCTGCCGGATCTGCATGCTCCGATGCCCGACCCAGGCGATCGTGGTCGACCGCGAGAAGCGGACCTGGGAGTGCGACCACTTCCGCTGCATCACCTGCGGCAACTGCGTCGAGCTCTGCCCGGCGGACTGCCTCCACCTCGAGACCGCCTACCGTTCGCCCGAGGCGGAGCACCCGGCCAAGGAGTTCCACGAGATCCCGGCCCCGCCACCGAAGACGGACGCCGGCGGCGAGAAGGCCGAGGCGTAACTCCTTTTTTCCCTTTTCAGAGTTCCAAGTCGGCCAGATCGGCCGATGGCGTACGGATACTCCCGCCGGGCACCCCGCCCAGCGCGACAGCCGGGAGGAGCCAGAACGCGATGATCGCGAGGGCGATGGGCCCGAAGACACCGGCGAGAAGAAGAAGCGGCATCGTGATCCACACCGGCAGAACCCCGGTCGAGGTCACCGCCGAACTCACGAGCAGACCCGTGACGAGGCCAATTGCTGCCGTGAAGACTGTCCCGTTCCGCAAGGTGAGCATGAAGCCACGCGCAAAGATGATCCCTCCGCAACGCTCCCGTAGAGGAGTGATGGGAGGGGGGGAATGGTGGCTCATCCTCTCGGCTTGTATTCGAGTGCCCCCTTCACCCTGCAGGCGTCGACACACCGGCCGCAGAGGTAGCACTCCCGCTTCGAGGTGGCCCTTCCCGCAACACCCGCCGGGCATGCTCTCTCGCACCGGCCGCAGTCGACGCAGGCGGCCGTCCGCCGGAGGCGAAGCCGGCTGAGGTGGGCCGGCAGCGAGAAGAGGAGCCCGAACGGGCAGAGGGCCCGGCAGACCGGGCGATAGACGACGGCTGAGAGAGCGACGAGGCCGGCAAAGACAGCGAAGCCGATCGACGCGGAGAGCGAGAAGAAGTCGTAGACCCCGGTGTAGGCCATCAGGTTCACGAACGCGAGGCCCGAGGCGACTGAAAGGACGAAGACACCGGCCCGCATGGCCTCGAGCCATCGTGGGTCACCAGCAATGAACTTCTTAACAGGTGCGTCGTACGCCAGTTCCTGAACGGCTCCGACCGGGCAGATATGGGCGCAGAAGACCCGCCCAACAGTGAGGGCGAGCAGGATCGCCCCGAGCACCCCGATCATGCCGGGGGCGAAGAGCGAGCCGCTGCCGGCGGCGGCGGTGACGAGCCCCACGAACTCGACCGGCATCAACGGCGCGAGGATCACAAAGCCGAAGAGAACGCTCATGTAGGCGAGTGCAGCCACGATATGCCGTGTCATCGCCCCACGGTGCCAGGCGTAGGCACCGAGGAAGCTGCCGGTCAGGAGGTAGACGGTCGCGTAGAGAGAGGCCAACGCCGCCTCGCCCGAGAGAAGATAGGCAGAGATCTCCCCGGGCACGAGCCCGAAGAGCGCAGAAAGGGTGAGCGCTGGCCCGGTCTTCGCTGCCCCCGGGCAAGCTCGCCCCGCTCGGAGGAGCGTGTAGACTGCAGCGGCTGCAACCAGAAAGACGGCGAGCCCGGCAAGGAGTGGACCGGGTGGGACCAGGGGCGCGGCGCCCGCGCTCGGCGGCGGCTGGAGGGCCGGTGGGGCAGATGCCGTCGTCGAGACGGGGGCCGGTATCGTTGAAGCCGGCGATGCCGTCGTGACGGGATCCGGCGATGACACCCAGGTGTCGGGCATCGACGTCCGGGTATAGTCGCAGACTGCGTTCGCATCCACGTCTGTGAACAGGAAGCACCGGCCCGGGTACGGGCACCCCCCGATCCCCCGCGGGCAGACCGCTGCACAGGCCGGGTATGAGAGCCCGGCCGCGCCAACGAGCCCGGCGAGCAGCCGGTGCATCATCCAGCGTGTTGTCATCCTACTCCGCCAGCCATTCGTTGTCAGGCGAACAGTGTGATCGGCCATGTAAAATAAACTTTACATTAGCGGCACCTCACGGGCTGTTCACGCACTGGGAACAGGCTTATCTGCTCTCCGCCCGAGCCTCAACTGGTGCCGGATAACACCGGGAGAAGAACCTGATGATCACGATCGTCGCCAGCGGCAGCATCCAACCGGACAGGGCTGCCGAGCTCAGAAAGCTCGCCCTTGACCTGGTCGCCGGGTCCCGAAACGAGGAGGGCAACGTCTCGTACGACTTTTACGAGGACCTCGCCGACCCCGCAAAATTCACGTTTATCGAGGTCTGGAAAGACCAGGCCGCCATCGACTCTCACCACGCGACCCCGCACTTCCAGGGCTTCGTCGAGAAGGCCGGTCAGCTCTTCGCGGGGCCGCTATCGATAGGGCTGTATCGAAGACTCTCCTGAGCGAAGGATCCCCTCTCGGACCGGCTCGTCGACCGATCGAACGTGAGCGACGTGGTCCTCCCGGACCTCCACACAGGGTCTTTTCACACCGGTAACTGTTCAGGTTCCCTGCTCCGGATGTGTCCAACCGATTCCTCCATCCATCCAGAGTCAGCTCAGAACAGAACCCGCAGGGTCGAGCGCCTCCTGTCAATCCCCCGCGCTTTGATACACCCATCGCGTTGGTTCCAGCCTGTTACGAGCCGACCTTTGCCCCGCCGGCCACCGCGTGACACACGGGTAAAGTCAATTATACATTACAAAAAGTAAAGTATATATTACATTCGCGCCCATCCTCTGGCAGGTACTGGGGAGCCCCCGTCGCTATGAGGGGACAGTCTCACGATACCCTGAGACCAGGAGGTGAGGTGCGAGAGGAACCCCGAACAGCCGAATTATTCAGTTTTGTCAGGCACAGGAGAGGCCGATCATGGATGGAAACCGGGACAGGGCACCATCATAGGAGACAGGGCCATGGACCGCCCGCCTCTCAGGAGACACCCGCATCAAGAGAAGAAACGATGACACCACACACCCGATGGAACCGGATATCCGGGAGACTCCTCCTCCTGGTGATCATGGCCGGCGCGATCTGCTGCTGTGCCTGCCTGATCGCCAGTGCCGTAGAGGCCCCTGGCCAGGCACCGCCCGGATGGAACGGATCGCCCATGAACGATACCGCGCCTGCGGGGGGAGCGTCCCCAGATGGAATGATGAACGGAACACCGCCCGGAGGCATGATGCCCGGCGCCTCGAACGGATCTTCGTGCGTCCTTTCGGGCGCGTTCACCTGGGACGGCGAGACGGTCACGGAGGAGAACGGGACCTATGTCTCGAATACCGAGAACGTCTCGGCCCTCTACGTGAAGAACGGCACACACGGTACCCTGGTCAACCCGACGATCGAAACATCCGGCAACACCACCTCGAACGACGACAGCAGCTTCTACGGCCTGAACGCGGCCGTGCTGGTAGCCGCGAACAGCTCGGTTACGGTCCTCGGCGGCTCGATAACAACGACCGGAACGGGCGCAAACGGGGCCTTCCCGACGGGAGAGAACGCCTCGATCTCGCTCTCAGGTACCACGATCAATGCGACGGGCGACGGTGGGCACGGCGTGATGGCGACGAGTGGCGGCCTGCTGACGCTCGAGGACGTGAACATCACCACGGCCGGAGCGAACAGCGCGCCGCTGGCCACTGACCGTGGGAGCGGAACGGTAAACGTCACGAACGGCACGGTCTTCTCATCCGGCCGCGACTCACCGGGGATGTACTCGACCGGTGTGATCACCGTCAACGGAACGAACGTAACGGCTACGGGCTCCGAGGCGGCCGTGATCGAGGGATCAAACTCGATCACGCTCACGAACACCAGCCTGACGGGGTCGGCGGGGACGCGCGACCGCGGGATCATGGTCTACCAGAGCATGTCGGGTGACGCCGAGCAGGGCATCGGTACCTTCACCATGACCGGTGGATCGTACACCTGGACCTCGAGCACGGGCCCGGCCTTCTTCGTGACGAATACGAACGCGACGATCACCCTCTCGGACGTGGCAGTCTCGAGCAACGCGTCCGAACTCGTGAACGCGAGCGCGGGGGACTGGGGGACGCTGGGCTCGAACGGCGGCACGGTCCTCTTTTCCGCCGAGAATGAGACCCTGAACGGGTCAATCGTCGCCGATGAAGCGAGCTCCATCATGACCGTGCTGAGGAACGACACGACCCTCCTGGGTGCCATCGTGAACGCATCCCTGGAACTCGACGGAACCAGCACCTGGAACGTGACCGCCGACTCAGCCCTCACGGCACTCGTCGACCCCGACGGGATCTCGGGTTCTGCAATCACAAACATCGTCGGAAACGGGTTCACCGTCACCTACGACGCGGACCTCGAGGCGAACAGCGTGCTTGACGGTCGGACCTACACCCTCGCGAACGGTGGCACCCTCACCCCCACATGACCCCTGGCCGGGCCGGCTCGACGGCCCGGGGGATCCCCCGGGGCAGCCGGAGGGCCAGCCTCTGGGCAACGACTAATCCGGGGGAGCCCCACCTTGCCAGAGGAAGGTGC
>JBFXGJ010000040.1:0-18116 GCA_050178135.1 Methanoregulaceae archaeon
GTCCTCGACCTGGGGTGCGGGAGCGGGTCCGTCCTTGCCCTCGTCGCCGGGACCCTCGGGTGCCGGGGGATCGGGATCGAGAACCGTCCGGGAGCCGTCGAGGCAGCGCGGGCGCGGATCGAAGGTGCAGGGTGCGCCGACCGGGTCGAGGTCCGGTGCCAGGACGCCGCCGCCCCCGTGGCGCTCCCCGCCGGCATCACGGTTGTTCTCTGCCTGGGGTCCGCTTCGCTCTTCGGCGGGACCGCGGAGGCGATCGGCGCCATCCGCCGGCTCATGCCCCCCGGGGGGCGTGCGATCCTCGGCGAGCGGTACTGGCGGACCGAGCGGGTCCCCCCCGAGTTCGCCCGCGACTTCGCCGACTGCCTCACCGAGTACGAACTGCTCACGATCGCCCGCGAGGAGGGGTTCGCGCTCACTGGGGTCGTTCGTTCGACCGAGGCCGACTTCGACGCGTACGAGGGAGCGATCTGGGCCAGCTGCCGCGAGCGCCTCCGCACCGACCCCGAGGACGAGGAGCTGCGCACCTACCTCGACCGCATCCAGGAGGAGTACTTCGGATACGGGCGCGAACTGGTCGGGTGGGCGCTCTACGTGCTGGACGAGCCCTGGTGACAATCCCGTCTCATCGTCATCCCTCGAGGAAGGCCTTCGTCACCGACTGGGCGTAGCGCGTCGTTGCCCAGGCGAGCAGGACCGTCACGGCCGTGACCAGGAGGAGCACGACCCAGTGGTCGAGGCCGGCCGATCCCACCGAGAGGCGGGCGATCAGGTTGAGCGGGTTCGCAGGGACCGCGAGCGCAAGCAGCATCACGACGACGAGCCCGGTCGAGAAGACGAACTGGGCGCTGGTCCGCTCGCGGTAGTGAAGCGAGACGAGGGCGCCGAGGAGGACGAGGACGGCGGACGCGGCGGTCGCATGGAGGACGATCTCGACCGGCGCCGCCACCCGGATCCCGTTCAGGGCGAGAAGGATGAGCCAGGCGCCGGCCTGGAGCGGGACCAGGACCAGGCAGGCGGCGATCTTGCCCCAGAGCGCCTCGGTGAAGGTGATGGGGGTGGCGAGCAGGGTCTCCAGGGTCCGCTGCTGGTACTCCTCGGTGATGAGATCGATGATCAGCGCCGCCGCGATGATCGCCGGCATCAGCACCAGGAGGGGGACGAGCAGCCCGAAGACGAACTCGTAGAACTCCGCCCCCCGGGGGGTGGGCACCCGGAGCGGCAGGGGCCGCTCCTCGATCCGGTCAGCGCGGAGCTCGCGGAGATCAGTCTCGTACGCCTCGAAGACGCCCTTCAACCGGACGTTCAGCACCGATGCGGTGATGTCGTTCTGGAGGGTGTAGAGCGTCAGCTTCACCGGATCCGTGCCGCCCGGGCTGGTGTCCGGGACGTATACCACGGCGGAGAGTTTCCGCTCGCGGAGCGCCTGGACGGCGACCGAGAGGTCCATCCGGTGGACCCGAAGGCCGGGTGCCGCCTCGAGCCGGTCCAGGAGGGGCGACTCGTTTCCGGCGTACCCGACCGCGTACTCGGTGGTGACCGAACGGGAGAGCGTGGACGGGTCGTAGAGGGAGGCGAGGCCCACCATCAGGAACGAGGAGAAGACCGCGATAAAGACCTGGAGCAGGATCGCGAGCAGGATCGTCCGCTCCTGCGAGAGCCCGCGGAGCTCCTTCTTTGCGATCAGGCCGACGTGCCGCCGGTTCATCCGATCACCCCCTGGAGGACGGCGAGGTTGTAGAGGACGTGGACCGCCGTCGCGAGCACGAGTCCGGGGACATACCCCCGCCGTCCGCCCGCGAGCACGGCCGTTCCCACGATCAGGACGCCGGCGAGGTGGAGAAGAAGCGGCATCCAGAGCGCCTGGAGCGAGGTGAAGAGGACGGTGCCGAAGACCGATTCGGTGATCTGGACGAGGGTGGCGAAGAGCAGGAGCTTCTCGCCGGCGAGGAACCCGAGGGCGACCGCCACCCCCGCCGGGACGAGGACCCGCCAGGAGCGGAACCGTTCGCTCCGGGCAAAGAGGGCGTAGACCCCGAGCGACTTCGCCAGCTCCTCGACGAACGCGGCCGATACGAGGAGGAGCAGGATCGACCAGGGCATCGGGAGGTTGAAGAAGAGCGTGAGCGCCATCATCTGCGCCATGAAGACGAACGGGATCAGGAGGGCCGAGAGGAGGAAGAGCGAGGCGTACGGGTGGCGGTCGGAGAGGGCCGAGCCGATGAACTCCCGGATCCGCGTGAGCGGGCGGGACTGTGAGAAGAGCCGCTCCTCGGTGAAGTTCCTCGCCCCGGCATAAAAGAGGACGCCGGCGACCAGGTAGAAGAGGACGGTGGAGTAGAGGTAGTCGGCGAGGGTGATCGGCGTCCCCTGGAGGGCGTAGACGACGAGGGTCATCGGGGAGACGAGCGCGATCACGTGGACGTTCGCGAAGACGGAGGGGAAGAAGAGGTAACTGGTCACGACCGTCGAGAAGAAGATCGAGACGAAGGAGAGCTCCTTGAACGACCGGGCGGTCATCCCGATCAGCAGGGCCGCGGCGAGGAAGAAGAGGATCACCGGGAGCAGCACGGCGAGGATGACGAGCGGGGCCTTGAGGACGAGGAGGAGGACGGTCGAGACGAGGAGCATCCCCACCAGGTACGGCAACCCCTTGCCCAGGAGGACCAGTGCCGGGTGCACCGGCGACGCCAGCAGCGCCTCGCCCCGTCGGTCGATCCGCTCGTTCATGATCGCCATCATGAAGAACTGGCTCGTGAAGTAGAGCGGGAAGATGAAGACGAAGATGAGCACGATCGAGTCGAAGGGAAGCGGCGGCGAGAGCTGGGCAGGAGTCCGGAACTCACCATCGGTCCCGCTCTGGAGCATGTCCGTGTACCGATTGAGCCGGTCGTCACTCGCGGCGTCCTGGACGAGTTCGCGCCGGAGCTCGTCCGCGGTCACCCCGATCCCGGGTGGCGGCTCGGCCACCGGCTCCACCGTCCCCTCGGGGGTGGGGGACGAGGTATCGGGGCGGAGGCCCACCTGCTGCCCGCCCGCGGTGGCGGAGAAGTCGACCTCGCTCTTCACCTCCTCGGTGTCGATCCAGAGCGGGTACGCGGCGAAGAGATCCGGCTCGGCCGAGTACACGGACGCGACGTAGGCGTCGTAGACCTGTCGGAGGGCCTTCTGTGCTGCCTGGCCCCGGGGTGTGGATGCGGCGCGGGTCTGCCCGCTGACCACCACGAGATCGAGCGTGCCGCGTTCACGTGCCAGGACTGAGGCGTCCGCCCGGTAGACCACGAAGCGCGGGTCTTTCGCGAGGACGGACGCAAAAGCGGGATCGTCGACGCCGACCGTGTAGAGGCCGTCCGAGAGGTGCATCCCGCTCTGGGCCGCGAACCCGGTCACGAGAAGAAGCAGGACGAAGAGGCCGACGGCAACCGGGATCAAATCCCGCCGCATCTGGGTCGCCGATCGGAGGAGCTCGTACTTCGCGATCGTCAGGACGGGGTGCACGGCCGATCAGGTTTCTTTGGTCGTTCCCGAAGTAATAACATCTGTTCGTACCAAGGGTGATCTGATGATCGAGGCGCGGGATCTGGAGAAGCGCTACGGGGATTTCAAGGCCCTCGACGGGGTCTCGTTCGACTGCATGACGGCCGAATGCTTCGGGGTGATCGGTCACAACGGGGCCGGCAAGACGACCCTCCTCAAGTGCCTCGCCGGCCTGGTCCAGCCGACGTCCGGGAGCCTGGTGGTGGACGGGATCGACGTCCTTTCCGACCCGGTCACCCTCAAGGAGCGGCTCGGGTATCTCTCCGAGGAGTCCCGCCTCTATGAGACGATGACCGTCCCCGACTACCTGGGATTCTTCGGCGAGCTCTACGGCCTCTCGAAAGAGACGGTCCTCGAACGGCAGGAGCGGCTGCTCGGCGCGCTCGGGCTCGACCACGGCGACAAGCGGTGCGCCGAGCTCTCGAAGGGGATGAAGCGGAAGGTCGCGATCGCCCGCTCCCTGATCCACGACCCGTCGCTCCTTGTCTATGACGAGCCGACATCGGGCCTCGACCCGATGACGAGCCGGTACATCGCCGATTACCTCGCCGAGCTCCGGTCCCGCGGCAAGACGATCGTTCTCTCCGCCCACAACCTCTACCAGGTCGAGGCTCTCTGCGACCATGTCCTGATCCTCTCAAAGGGGCGGTGCGCCGCGTTCGGGAGTATGGACGAACTCCGGAGCCTCTTTGGCCCGACGACCTACCGGGTCAACTTCTCGCTCCCCGCAGGACGGACGCCGGACCCGGCGCTGTCCGCAGTCGTCGACGGTGCCGGCTACCGGGCGGAAGCGGCGTCCATCGAAGAGATGAACGCCATCACGGTCGCCGTTGCCATGGAAGGGGGACGGGTCGAGCGGGTCGAGTCCCACTCCCCGTCGCTCGAAGAGATGCTGGTCGCCCTCGGCAACCGCGAGGAGATCAGAGCGGGACCGTGACGATCACCTCTCCTGCCGAGACCAGGCGGTCTTCGGTCCGGAGGACGCCGTTGTCGACCACGAACCCGGCCGCGGCGAGGAACGCGTCGAGTTCTCGCTCCTCAGCGAGCTGGGAAAGCCGGCGGCGGACGAGTCGGAGCACCTCCTCCTTCGCATCCTCGGGAGATCCCGCGGTGGCCACGAGGTCGAACGCGGCACACTCCGCCCGGAAGATGCCGCCGCTCCGATAGATCAGGACCGTGGCGACAAGGTCAGCAATCATCGGTCCCGCTCCCCGGCGCTCGCCCGGTGCCGCTCTAACACGGGGGCGAGGCCTTCAAACTGCGGGTTCAGCACGAGGTCCGTGGCGTTTGCATCAAGGCCGATCACCGTGTCGCCTGGAGTGAAGGCTCCATCGGCGTACGCGAGGAGCGCCTCCTCGACGACCCGGTCCACCCTTTTCACCGCCGAACCCAGCACCACGGTGGGCCCGAGATCGGCCTGGTCGCGGTCGACGCCGACGACGAACCGACCGGGCGCACGCCCTGCCGCGTCGATCACGCCCGTCGAGGAGCCGCCGCACGCGGCGTAGATGACGGCGGTGCCGTTCTGGTAGAGCGCCTCCGCGCCCGCCCGCCCCCTCTCCGGATCCGAGAAGCCGTCGACCCCTTTCGAGATGTAGCGGACGTCGACCCGGGTCTCCGGCACTTCTGCCGCCGCCCCGTCCGAGAACCCCCGGACGAATTGGGCCATCACCGGGGACGGCATCCCTGCGATCACGGCGACCGGCCGTCCACCGGCCCCGGCGGCCGCCAGGGCGCCGGCGAGGAACGAGACACCGTCCGCGGAGATCCGGACCGACCGGACGTTCGACCGGGCCGGGACAACCGCGTCGATCACCAGGAACCGCATGCCGGGGTGTGCGTCGGCCCATCGCTCGACTGCACCGGGCCAGGCCCCCGAGTCCTGGACCTCGACGAGGCCCGGCAGGTCGTCCCTGTCCCGGAGGCGTGTCTCGAGCCGGTCACCGTCAGACGGGGCGAACTCCTCGACCCTGAATCGTTTGCTCGCGTTCGCCCGGGCGACGCCCGCACGGGCCGAGTCGACGTAGGACTGGTCGCCGGGTTCGCCGGCGAGGACCACCCAGGCATGGGGCGGACTGGCCGGAAGCGCCGGTGCGGTCGCGCTCAGGGCAGCAAGCACGACCGCCGCGCAGGTGACGACGGCGATCCCCAGCGCGACGGTCCGGTTCATCCGACCGGCACGTAGATCTCGGTCAGGATCTCCTCGGGCGGGACATCACACGGGTTGTTGAGGTAGCACTCGCGGATCGGGCCGGTGACCGTCAGACCCTTCGCGACGATCCATTCGAAGAGCCGCACATAGGTCGCCTCGCACGCGTCGTACGGGCCGTGGTGAACCGCCTTTGCGAACCTCCCACCCGGCAACTCGTAGTACCGGACCTCGCCCACGTCCTTCACCCGGTGGGCGATCGGCCACGCAACCTCCAGGTCGGCCCTGCCGCTCTCCTGGCATGCGAGCGCCTCCTCTCTCGAGGTCTCTCGCGAGAGATAGATCGGCGGCCCCGCCGGGATCGCCCCCCGCTCCTCGACCGCTGCATAGACCTGCCCGAGCATCTCGGGGATCAGCGTGTACGGTCCTATCCGCCGGATTCCCATCACCGCCTGGGTCGGCAGGTCGACCAGTTCGATCTCGTCCATGAGATGCAGTCGCCTGCACAGGAGAAAAGGCTGACGAAACGGGGGCGGAGAACGGATTTTTTAGTTTCTGTCGCGCGGGCTCGGGCTCGTAAAGGGGGTATCGAGCACCAGGGCGAGGGTCAGCAGGTCGTGGAAACGGTCGTCCCCCCGGAACCCGCACCGGCGGACACCCTCGACCTGGAACCCGTTTCGGAGGAAGAGCCGGCGCGACCGCTCGTTCTCGTCGACCACGAGCACCTCCAGGCGGACGATCCCCCGGCGCCGAGCCTCCTCGATGCAGGCCCGGACACCCTCCGCCGCGAGCCCCCGGCCCCACCAGGCGCTGTCGAGGTAGACAAAAAGCGAGGCCGAATGGCCGAGGCGCGACCAGGGATCGCCCGGGATCAGGCCGACTGTTCCGGCGAGGGTATCATCGACCCGGATGGCGAGCCAGGCCCCCTCCTCGTGCCGCATGTAATGGAAGAAGTCCAGGGTTCGGCCGAGCGAGACCGGCGGGACGAGGTCGAGGTACCGCGAGACGACCGGGTCGTTGACGAGCCGGTTCAGCTCGGGCAGGTCGGCTTCGGTCACCGGGTTGATCGCGACCGTCTCCTCAGTCATGCTGCTCCTCTCCTGCCGCCGGGGCATGGCGCCAGCTCCCTCCCGGGACGGTCAGTTCGAACCGGGCGCCGCTGCCGGGAGTGCCCGTCTCCTGGATACCGATGCCCGTGATGTCCAGGAGCTCCCGGACGAAGAGGAGCCCGCGGACCTTCCCTCCCTCCCTGGCCTCGAGCGAGAAGAGCGACTCCTTTTCGTCGGCTGGGATCCCCGGGCTGTCGTCCTCGTAGATGACCTGGAGGGTCTCCCCGTCCTCCCGGGCGGTGAGCCGGACCACGGTCATCGATCCGCCCCGGGCAAGCGATCCGTGGACGATCTCCTGGAAGGCCCGTTCGAGGAGAGGGTCGGCGAAGACCTCGAGGTCACCCGTCGTGCACTCGGTGCGGACTCCGTCCATCGCGAGGTGCGAGAGGCCGAGGAGGAAGGAGAGGTTGATGTTCTGCCAGGTCGGCTGGCGGACTCCCAGCTCTCCGTAGTCGCGGGTGAGGGCGAGCACGGCGTTCATCTCGGTCGCTGTCTCGACCGAGCGGGTAAGAGGCCCGGTGAGCGGGCTTTTGGGATCAAGGCTCATCCGTGCCAGTTCGAGGTAGCCGTGGAGGACGAAGAGCCGGTTCACGAGCTCGGTCTTGGTCAGCTGCGAGAGGTAGACCAGCTTGCGGTTTGCCCGCTGGAGCGCCTCATCAGCCCGGATCCGGTCCGTAACGTCATAGAGAGACGCGATGCTCTTCATCGTCCCCGGGATCAGACCGACGTAAAGGAAGATCTGTCGGACCTCGCCGTTTCGTCGCAGGAACCGGAAGTGGTACGTGTTCGGAGCGCTGCCGCCCGAGGTGCGACGAATGCGATGGTATTCGATCATCCGGGGGAGGTCGTCGGGATGGACGAAGATGGTCCAGGAGAGCCTTCCCTCGATCTCCTCTATCGAGTACAACGAGAGCTCGGCCATGCGGGAGTTGGCGAGCGAGATGGTCGTGTCCTCCTCTATGATGAACGTGGCGTTTGCCGTGTTCTCGAAGATCGTCCGGTAGAGAGCCTCAGACTCCCGCGCGGTCGCCTCCGAGGCCTCGAGCCGCCGCCGCTCCTGCTCGGCGGCCCCTGAGTAGACCGCGAAGACGACGAGGAGGGCCGAGACCAGGAGCGAGACCACGATCGCCGGTACAGCTGCCATCGCCATATGCCGGTACCAGTCGGTGGCGTCCACGTCCATCCCGAAGAGCCCGACCACCCTGCCTCTCCCGGTGTCGATCACCGGGATCAGGACGCTGACCCAGGTCCCCCATCGGTCGGCCTCGGCGTCCGTCGTCGTCGCCGTCCCGGTCTCGAAGACGCGAAGGAGGGACACGGTCGCCTCTTCGTAGACCTGTCCCGGTGGGGAGTAGTCGCTCGACTCGGGGGGCTCGGAGTCGGCATAGAAGAAGACCGTGCCGTCGTCCCGCCGCCCCATCACGTAGGCGAACCGGCACTTGGGGTCGACCGCGCGGACATCCACGAGCTGCGACTTGAGCTCGGTGTAATACGGCGAGTCCCGGTCGTCGACCGAGCCGTTGAGGTGCTCCAGGAGATCCATGTCAATCCCGGTCACGGCGTAGCGGGCACCCTGGAGGAGGGAACTGCGCATCCCCTCAGCCTCATTGAACGCTGTCCAGGTGGCGAAGAGGCCGCCGCAGACGATCACCAGGACGAGCGCTATCGTCAGCCAGGATGCGGAAAGGCGGGCGACCAGTCCCCGGTACCCTCCGGTGGACCGGTCCTCTCCCGCCACCGACTCCTGTCGCTCCTCCATCGCCCCCCACCGATGCTTTCACATCACCTTCTGCACACTCACATATCTCTGTATCCTCGGGCCGGGGTGCAACCCCCGGTTACCGTGGAGGGCCGTTCACCGCCTGCCGCCGAGCGAACCGAGCAGCCCGCGGATCAGTTGCCGGCCGAGCTGGCTCCCGATGCCGCGCGCCGCGCTCTCGGCGAACGTCCCGATCACCTCGGTCGGATCGGTGCCGGGGGCTGGGCGGCGCTTCCTGGAAGTGGACGGGGCCGGGGACGATCGCGGCGCTGGTCCTGGTGCGGGCTCGGGCGCGGCAGGCGATGCTTCCGGGATCCGTGCGGCGAGGGCTTCGTGGGCCGACTCCCGGTCAATCACCGTCTCGTAGACACCGGCGACGGGCGATGCCCGGTTGACGGCTGCACGCTCCTCCGCCGAGAGCGGGGCGAGCCGGCTCCGGGGCGGGAGCACCCGGGTGCGCTCCACCGGCGTCGGCGTCCCGGCGGCGTCGAGCACCGAGACGAGCGCCTCGCCGACGCCGAGCTCGGTGATCGCCGACAGGACATCCAGGCCCGGGTTCGGCCGGAAGGTCTCCGCCGCCGCCCGTACCGCCCGCTGGTCCTTCGGGGTGTAGGCGCGGAGGGCGTGCTGGACCCGGTTTCCGAGCTGCCCAAGGACGGTCTCGGGGATGTCGAGCGGGTTCTGCGTCACGAAATAGACCCCGACCCCCTTTGAGCGGATCAGGCGGACCACCTGCTCGATCCGCTCGAGGAGGACCTTCGAGGCGCCGTCAAAGAGGAGGTGGGCCTCCTCGAAGACGACGACGACCCGGGGTCGATCGAGGTCACCCACCTCGGGCAGGGTCTCGTAGAGCTCGGAGATGATGTAGAGGAGCAGGGTGGCGTAGAGGCGGGGGGCCTTCATCAGCCGCTCGGCCGAGAGGATACTGACCGTCCCGCGCCCGTCCGGCGTGAGCCGCATCAGGTCGTCGATCCGGAGCGCCGGCTCCCCGAAGAGGACCTCGCCGCCCTCCTGCTCGAGAGTGAGGAGGTTGCGCTGGATCGCTCCCAGGCTGGAGGTCGCCAGGGTGCCGTACCGGGCCCGGTACTCGGCGGCGTGCTCGGTCACGTGGGCAAGGACCGCGCGGAGGTCCTTGAGGTCGAGCAGAAGGAGCCCGGCGTCGTCGGCGATCGCGAAGACTGCCGTGAGTACCCCGGTCTGGGTCTCGTTCAGCGAGAGGATCCGGGCGAGGAGGAGAGGTCCGATCTCCGAGATCGTGGTCCGCACCGGGTGCCCCGTCTCGCCGAAGGCGTCCCAGAAGACCACCGGGACGCCGGCAAACGTGAACCCGTCGAGACCGAGCTGCGCCGCCCGCTCGGTGATCCGGGGCTCCGGGGTGCCGGGGAGGGCGAGCCCCGAGAGGTCACCCTTGATGTCCGCGAGCAGGACAGGGATGCCGGCGTTCGAGAACTGTTCGGCCAGGACACGGAGGGTGACCGTCTTGCCCGTGCCCGTGGCGCCGGTCACGAGCCCGTGCCGGTTCACCATGCGGGGGAGGACGCCGATCGATCGTCCGTCGCCCGCGATGGCGATGGGAAGGGGGGCCTGAGAGGATGGCATACGCGTTCGATGAGGTTTCGGCGGTCCTGATGATAAAGCGAACCCGGTATCAGGCGAACGCGATCTGTATCGCGGTCGGGTACCGGGTCATAAGCCCGTAGGCGATCGCACGTCCGACCCAGGCGCGCCCGTCCCGGAACTCCCACAGGCTGGAGAGCTCCCCGAGTGCCTGGAGGGCCTCGAATGCGTTGCGGTCGGCGAGCGCGACGCTGTCCGGGACGTCGATCGAGGCGAAGAAGAGGATCGGGAGGCGGAGCCGGCGCTGGAGGGGTCCCGGGAGCCGGTCCCCAAGCCGGCGGAGCACCGCTACATCGAAGTGGTACTCGTCCCCGCCCCGGGTAACCGCGAACGGCTCCGTCCGCTCCAGAAGCTCCGGCAGGGTCAGCCGTTCGGCCACGATGCCATCGTTCATCCGGCCAACCTCGAACCGGAACCAGCGCTGGAGGACCCGGTCGTCGTACATCGCCCGCTCATGGGCCGTCCGGCCACATAATCCTGGCGACAGGGTTATCGCCTGCGCAGTCCATCCACAAATGATGGCAGACAAGATTGTTGGCGATGCCGTGATCCAGCGCGATGGAACCAGCTATGGGCTCATGGTCGGCGGGGCGGGAGGCGTCGTCACCCCGGAGGAGCTCGAACGGATCGCCCGGATCGCCCGGGAACACGCGGTGCCGCTCATCAAGCTGACCCGGGGCCAGCGGATTGCGCTGCTCGGGATCCCGCCGGGAGAGGTGGCCGCTGTCGCCAGGGCAGTCGGGATCGGAGAACGCCAGATCGCCGGCCCCTGCCTGAAGTACGTCGCTGCCTGCCCGGGTACAACTGCCTGTAAATGGGGCATGCAGGACGCCCTCGGTCTCGCCCGGGTGCTCGAGGAGCGGATCGGGGCCCGTCCCCTCCCGTCGAAGCTGAAGATAGGGGTCTCCGGATGTACCCGGAACTGCAGCGCCAGCTTCGCCTGCGACCTGGGTTTCATCGGGTCGGGCCGCGGCTGGATGGTCTTCTTCGGCGGCAACGGCGCCCGCCGCCCGCGGAACGCCGACCTGGTCGCATCGAACCTCTCCGATGACCAGGCCCTTGACCTCGCCCGCCGGCTCGTCGACTACTACGCGGCGAACGCCCGCGCCGGCGAACGGACTGCGCGTTTTGTCGAGCGGGTGGGCCTCGAGACAGTCCGTGCCGACCTCCTCCGCTTCGTCCCGTACCTCCCGCTCGAGGGGACGGAAACGGGGTGAGGCCTCTCGTTCGGTTCTCCTGTGCGTCCTGCGGGTATGCTGTTCTGCTGCCGGCCGATCCGGCCGGCGCCGGGGTCTGTTCCCGGTGCCACGAGGTTGTGGTCGGCTTTTCGGCGGACTCGCCGGGAGACCGATCGGCCGGCGAAAGGGGTATCTGCGCACTTCGGTGTCCGGGGTGCGAGGGGGTGCTCCGGCCCTGGTACAACCGTCTGTGCCCGTCCTGCGGCGGGACCCTCGACGGTGGACGATGACGGGCTGCGATAGGCCCGAACCGGTCCTGCGGGACGCGGAACTCTCGGATGCGGAGTGGGTCGTGGCGATCATCAACTACTACGCATCGACCGGGTTCGCCGTCTTCTCCACGCCCCCCGTGCCGCTGGGGTTCTTCTCGGACCTCCTTTCGAACGCTCTCTCCTGCTCCGTCCTCGACGAGGCGGGCCTCGTCATCGGGTTCGGCTGCATGAGCCCGCTCCTCCCGTTCTCCGCCTTCGCCCCCACGGTCCTCCTCTCCCTGTACATCGCTCCCGGGCGGACCCGGCAGGGGCTCGGGACCCGTCTTCTCGACCACCTCACCGCAGAGGCACGTGCCCTCGGGTGCCAACACCTCGTGGTCACCGTTGCGTCGCGCAACACGCCGAGCCTCCGGTTCCACGAGCGGCACGGCTTTGCCGAGGTCGGCCGGCTCAAGGACGTGGGGACCAGGTTCGGGATGCCGTTCGACCTCGTCTGGCTCCAGAGAGAACTGTAAAGGGAGGGGAAGGAGCCTCGCGCCCTTCGGGCACGGTTCGAAGGGCCCTCCAGTTCAGGGTTCGTCCACCGCTCCCTTCGTGCCCCACCGTGCGGCGGTCGCCGGCATCGTCAGCTCAAAACGGCCCCCTCGTCCCGGCATGCCGATCTCGCGGATCGAGATCCCGGTGATCTGCAGGATCTCCCGGACCAGAAAGAGGCCGAACCCCGTGTTCTCCCCGTATCCCCGTTCGAAGATCCGCTCCTTTTTATCCTCCGGAACTCCGACGCCGTCGTCCTCGCAGACGATCGTCACCTCTTTTTCGTGTTCTGATGCCGAGAAACGCACCCAGGTGGCCCCCTGCCCATGTCGGACCGCGTTGTCGACCAGGTTGGAAAATACCCGGGCGATCAGCGGGTCCGCGTAGACCTCGAGGTCGGCGGGTACCTCGTTTTCGAGTCGAATGCCACCGAGGTCCACGTCCGCCGCTGCCCGGTCGACGAGTTCGCGGACGTCCTCCCAGGTTGGAGCCTGCAAACCGATGTGTTCGCATGTCTCGGTGAATCGGATCATCGAGGCGATCCGGTCGGCGGCCGCCCGGCATTGCTCGGCGTGTGCTACGAGCGCGGGATCCTCGAGGCCCGAGTGGAGGAGCGACAGGTACCCCCCCATCACCGTCAGCTGGTTGTCGATGTCGTGGCGGGTGATGCCTGAGAGTAGGTTGAGGACACGGTTTGCACGGATGAGCGCCTCCTTCGAGCGGACCCGCTCGGTGATGTCGAGGATCACCGCAACGAATACCGGCGACATCTCGTGTCGCATCAGCTGGAGATGGACCTCCACCGGGTAGAGGGAGCCATCCTTCCTCCTGTGGACGGTGAAAAAGACCTGTCGCTCCACCTCGCCTGCGCGGAGGGGTCGTAACAGGGTATCGAACTCCTCGGGGGGGATCCGGGGTTTGAGGTCGAGCGGCGTCATCTCCCGGAGCTCGTCCATGGTGTATCCCAGGTTCTCCCGTGCCCCCCGGTTCACCTCGACGAACCGGAGCGTCCGTTCGTCGAAGGTGTAGATCTCGTTCAGGGAGGACTCGAGGACCCGGCCGAACCAGGTGAGCATCGCCTCGTCTTCCTTCTGCTTCGTTATATCGTGGTAGGTGCCGGCGATCCTCTGGGGCCGTCCGTCCGGGCTCCACTCGACCACCCGCCCCTTCGCCATGATCCATCTCCACTCACCAGGCCCGTCCTGGAACCGGTATTCAGCCTCGAATGCCGGTGACCGGCCCTCGAGGATGCCCTGGAAGGCCTGGCGTACCCGGTCGCGGTCGTCCGGGTGGAGGCGCGCCTCCCATTCCTCCTTTGACATGCCCCCCTCCCCGCCGGCTTCCCCAGCAAGGGCCTGCTGGGGGTCGTTGAAGACCAGATCTTTCGTGGTCTGGAGATCCCAGGTGCCGACATCGCCCCCTTCCAGGACGAGGGCCAGCCGCTCACGGCTCTCGCGGGCCTCCCGCTCCTGCCGGGTCAGCTCCTCGACCGTGCTCCGGAGCTCCTCCTCGGCGGCGGCGATCTCCTCGTTGGAGATGCTCAGCTCCCGGTTTCGAGCGATTAACTCGGCCTCGACTCGCTTCTGATCGGTGATATCATGCAGGACCCCGAAGAGGACGTCCCGCTCGGGGTCGTACTCGCCCTGTGCATGGACCTCGACCTCCCGCCCGTCGGCCCGCTGGAAGCGGTACACGACATCGAGGGGGGACCCGGCACCGATCAGGTCCCGCCCCGCTGCCATCATGCGTTCCAGGTCAGCCTGGTCGAGCATCCCAGCCATCGTCGCCAGGGGCCAGGACTCCCTCTCCAGCCCCAGGATCGCCTGCGCTCCCTTCGAGGCGGTCATGGTCCCCTCCCGGCGGTTGACCTCCCAGTGCCCGATCCCGGCGATCTCCTCGGCCCGGAGGAACCGCTGCTCGCTCTGTCGGAGGGCTCGCTCGGCCTCGAGACGCTCGTCGACCGGCCTCGAGGTGATCACGATCCCGTCAACCCCGGGCGTCCCGACCAGGTTGACGGCCACGGCCTCGATGTGGATATAGGTGCCGTCCGCCCGGCGGACCCGGACCGGGGTCGCGCTCCCCGTGTTGGTCTTCGCAAAGACCTCGTCGATGGCCCTTGAGGCCTCGGTGATGTCGTCGGGGTGGATGAACGCGAGCGGACTTTTCCCGATGGTGTACCCCTCGGGATACCCGAGGATGCGGCGACCGGAGTCCGATTCGTACGTGATCCGGCCGTCGCGGTCGACGATCCGGATGATGTCGGAGGAGTTCTGGATCAGGGATCGGAACCGCAGTTCGCTCTCGGCCAGGGCCTTCTCGGTGGACTGCCGCTCCACCGCGATCCGCACCTGGTGCGCGAGCTGGAGGTACTGGGCTTCGGGCTCGCCCCCCTTCTGGATGTAGAAGTCGACCCCGTTGTTGATCGCCTGGATCACGACCTCCTCGCGTCCCCGGCCCGTGAAGAGGATGAACGGGATCCGGCCGAATCGCTCCCGGACCGCAACCAGGAACCGGATGCCGTCCATTCCTGGCATCTGGTAGTCGGAGATGATCGCATCAAACTCCTCCTTCTCGAGGAGTTCGAGGGCTGCTGACGCCGACTCGACGGTGGTGACTGAAAAGTCCCCGGCCATCTCGAGGAACAGCCTGCCGATCTCGAGCAGGTCGGGTTCATCGTCGACGTAGAGCGCCCGGATTGGCGGTGTCATCCCTGCTCTTCACTCTCGTGGACAGGTATCAATACCTTTCGTTTCATCTTCCTGGGCGGGCAGATCGGGATGACCCCGGGAGCGAGGGTCCGGGCCGAAGAGGGGGTGATCAAAGGGACGGGGGTGCCGATCCGGACGGGGCCTCAGGCCGTTTCTGCTTCAGGACCGTGATATCCGGCCGGTGCCCGGTCAGGTTCGTTCCTGGCCCCGAGTGAACGAGAGGCTGATCGCTCCCAGGGTGATCACGGCCAGCGCGACGAGCGGCCCGCTTGCGGCGGCTGTGGTCTGCGATGCCCGGTCCCGGTCGTGGACGGCCCGCGCCGGCGGGTTCGTCGGTTCGAACCCGACCGTCGCATCGCCCGCCCCATCGGACGTAGTACGGTTTCCCTGCCCTTCGAGGACGTCCCCCTGCGCCGGCCGGTCATCGTCTGCTGGTATCGCGCCGGCGGTGTGTGCCAGCATCAGCACGAGGAGGAGGGCGAGGAGGGCGCCGGGATGGAGAGATAAACCGGGCATGCCATCATCCCTGTCGGGGACCCGGATAAGGCTGTCGATCGGGCTGAGCCGGAGAACAGGCCGGGCGCCGGAACTTTTACTGGTTACCACCGTCCTTCGTGCTCACTTCGTGAACATCATCGCCTGCCTCACTCATCGTATCCCCCAACCTTGGACGATCCAGAGAAGGACCATGACCGGACGATAGCGCTGGCGATCAGAGCCCCGAGTGGTCAGGGATTCAATAGGGGGACGGGAACCGCGAAGAAGTGGGAGAGGAGCTAAAGAAGAAGGGATAATTGGTAACTGGCAATCCACCGAAACAAATTTGATGGTCCGAAGAGACAATTCGATCCTATTGAATGTCACAAAAAATTAAACACTATTCCGATAGGGAGATTGTCAGCAGGTGGGCGATCTTCGAGAATGATCCCGCTATCGACCGCATCCTGGCGGGCAGGGGGCTGGTCCCGTCCGAGGGAAATGGTGTGATCGGGTATATTTACGTTGATCACGAGATGGGCATCAGTTTTCGCATTCACGCGCTTTGCCGCATCGAACCCGGAAAGATTCCTCAGATCGTCGTGAATTTCCAGGATCACGGCGAGGACTGCATCATCCGTTACGATGAATTTGGGGAGTACCGACTTCTCTCGAATAACGAAGCGAACAGCATCTCGTTGGCCGACGATCAGCGGTATAACCTGTTCGAGGACCAGCGATGGTTCATCTATTACGATCCTGAAAAACTGCACGAGATTCGAAATAAGAACGATCTCGACCAGTTCAGGGCTCCCGGTTTTTTTGATGACGTCTTCGTCGAGCTGTTCCGTGAGAACGAGGAGCAGGTTCACGAGGTCGTCTGGGTCCGCCTCGAAGAGATGATGGAGGGGGGCAGTGAATTTCGGGGGATCCTTTTGAACGAGCCCAATGGGGATTTTGGCGTTCACGAGGGGGACGTAATCACGGTACGTTTCGCCGATCACCCGGATGGCCGCTACCTGGTTGAAGAGACGAGATCGGCGTAAGAAGCGCTCTTTCACCCTGGATGGTTCCGGAGTTGCTCACCATCCGGACAATTCTCACCACTTCGATCGCGTCCTGTTCGCCCGCTTCATCGTTCCCACCCGGATCATTCGTGCATCAGATCGACGTACCTCTGGGATGGAGGGATCTCCCCTTTCATACACCTGGCACAGGCCCTGGCATGGAACGAGGACGGTTCCGAGGGCTGCGATGCTGTTCAGCTGCCGTTTTGTCTCCCGCACGGGATATCCTGGGCTATTGCCAAATCTACGGTTTTCACGTGGACTGATCTGTCATCATTGCAGACCACGCTCCCGCCTGCCGTGATCGCCGTGTGAACGAAATCAGCAGCGTGCTCGTGGTCCAGGTTCACGGGTCATTTCAACCACTGGCTCATGTCATTCGAAAGGGGTGCACGACCAAGGCTTATCTCTCTCTTGTGTTACTTCCCCCACGCTTGAAAAAGGTGTGTGCACGGATCCTCTGCCTCTCTCGTGGCGTGCTGGGACGTGGATAGATCCCCAGTCCGCTATCGCATCGGAATTCCCCGTCGAAAGATCGATCGCCAACGAGTCCTCCGGTTTATTGATCATTTGATGATGTGCATTTATATTAATTACATTTAATTAATATGGCCCCCTATGGGCTCCCGGGGATATCTATGCAGATAAGCGCACGCAACCAGATTCCTGGAACGGTCACAACCATCACGAAGGGCCCGGTGAACACTGAAGTGGTCGTCGCCCTAAACGGCGTTCTGCAGAGCGACTCGGCCTGAAGGAGGGCGCGAAGGTTTACACCGTCATGAAGGCCTCTGAAGTGAGGATCGGTATCGATTAACCCTATCTCGGTTTTTTCCGTTTTCCTTCCAGGCCGGCACGTTAACCAGATTCGCGAGTTGAAACCGTGTGGATAGCCCGGCGTCCTGGTTTTCGCATGTCCGAACTCCAACCTCAGGACTGATCCCGGCCTTGAACTTCGGAATATCGACGATGCAGCTGATCTCAAAGAGTCCAGACGCATGAATGCAGACGGTCCGTTCATTCCCAACGGTGCGTTCAACCCCTTCTGGCCACTGAAATGCGCGATCACGTCACGTGACGAGAGTGGGCGGAAGGGGTGATAGAAACGGTGATCCCAACCGGAGACGGGGTCCGGGTGCCTTCGACCTTCCAGACGTGCCTGAGTGGTTTGCCTGCGATGGTCTCCTTGTTCTCCTGAATTCGGATCCGGACCTCTCGCGGTAGGGGCTTGAGCATCCTTGCCGCCTTCCTGGTCATAGAAGCACCCTGCAGGATGGCGGAATCAGAACCGAAGCTCACGGTGGGAAAGACTCCCGAGACCTGCACGGGCCGGATCGCCTTCCTGGACCTGGAGGGTGGGAGCGTCGGCGCCGGTTCATGATACATGAGGGATGTGGTGGTAGGGGGGAATCCAGCGGGACGCACCACCGGCATCCTTGGGTGCAGGGTCTTTGAATGCGGCATGCTCAGACTGCTCATGATGCAGGAGCTCGATCTTCCGTGCGCTGTTGATCAGAAGGGTTGGGCGATCAGAAAAATGCTGTAATCCTGGCGTTATCGTGCGATTATCAGCCCGTTTCTGTTATTGCTATCTCCGTTGATGTTCACGTTTGGATTCGACCAGATATACCTGGCCGAAAATTGTGCGAATGGGAAACGGGATCTAAAAAACAGGGAATCCAATTTTGATTTCGATGCGATAGCCGGGATTC
>JBFXGJ010000041.1:0-15633 GCA_050178135.1 Methanoregulaceae archaeon
GTGACCCTCCGAAAGAGATACGACGAGAAGGTGACCATCGCCACGCAGAGCAGGACCAGGGCGCCGAGGCTCATCCAGGCGATCGGTGGGGCGGAGAAGGACCGGATCAGGTCGATCGCGAGGGAGACCGGGTTCACCTGGGCGATCGCGCGGAGCCAGGCCGGCATCACGTCGTAGGGCATCAGGGCGGACGAGGTGAAGAAGAGCGGCATCGAGATGACCGCGTTCACCGCCGCGTACGAGTCGTGGTCCTGGACATGGAGGGCGATCGCGGTCGAGAAGGCGGAGAGGAGGACGCCGAAGAGGGCGAGGACCAGGTACGTGAAGAGGACCATCGCCGGCTCGAAGACGGTGGCGCCGAGCAGGACGGCGAGCAGCATGATCACCGTAGCCTGGAGGAGGCCCCGCACGGTGATGAAGAGGATCTTGCCGAAGAGGATCGCCTCCCGCGGCGAGGGGAGCGCCAGGAACTTGTTGAGGAACCCGAGGATCTTGTCGAAGATCAGGGACGAGCCCCCCTGCATCCCGGCCGAGAGCATCGTGAGTACCAGGATCCCCGGCGCGATGAAGTCCAGGTAGTTGTCCGTGAACCGGGTCGGGAGCGCAAGGCCGACGAAGATGAGCCAGGCGGCCGGCATGATCAGGGTGGAGTAGACGTTGAAACGGCTCCGGGTCCAGCGGCGTATGTCGCGCAGGAAGTAGACCAGGACCGCGTTCATCCCCGCCTCCGGAGCATGGTGCGAAAGCGCTGGAAGTCGAAGGCGCTGCCATCGTCCTGCCGGCCGGCAAGCGCGAGGAAGACGTCATCCAGGGTGGGGGCCTGGACCTCGAGACTCCTCACCCGGGCACCCCGCGCGGCAAGACCGGCGAGCAGGATCGGGACCACCTCGGCGGCGTCGGACGCGTGGTAGACCAGACGGTCTCCCTCCGACTCCACCAGGTTGAGGCCGTTGGCGAGGACGGGCTCGACCGGTCGGTCGGTCACCACCGAGATCCGCTCTCCGTCGAGCCGGTGCCGGAGCGCCTGGGGCGTGTCGACGGCGACCAGGCGGCCCTTCGCGATGATTCCGACCCGGTCACAGGCGCGGTCGGCCTCGTCCATGTAGTGGGTCGTGACGAAGATCGTCATCCCGCGACGGCGCAGGTCCTGGATATGCGTCCAGATCGCCTGTCGACCGGCGACGTCGAGGCCGATCGTGGGCTCGTCGAGGAAGAGCACCTCCGGCTCATGGACCAGTGCCTGCGCGAGTTCGAGCCTTCGGCGCATCCCGCCCGAGTACGTCCGAACAAGGTCGTCCGCCCGGTCGGAGAGGTCCATCACGCCCAGGACTTCGTCGACCCGATCGCTCCCCCGGATGCCATAGAGCTCCGCGTAGAACCGGACGTTCTCGTGTCCGGTCAGCTTGATGTCGACCGCCATGTCCTGCGGCACGAAGCTGATCCGTTCCCGGACCTGCGCCGACCGCGCGACCACGTCGTGGCCGCAGACGTGGGCCGAGCCCCGGGTCGGCCGAAGGAGCGTGGTCAACATCAATACGGTCGTCGTCTTTCCCGAACCGTTCGGCCCGAGCAGGCCGAAGATCTCCCGGTCGACCTCGAGGTCGAGTCCGTCGACCGCCGTGAGCCCGCCGTACTGCTTCGTCAGCCCCGTGGCCACGATCATCGCCATGTGTGGTCCTCCTTCAGCCTCTTCGCCATTCCTTTCATCCCCGGTGTGGAACCGGTCGGGCAAGGCCCCCGCCAGCGGGCCTGATCAACCTTGCTGTGCTCAGGCAAAAACCGTCTGGACCGCTCAGTTCCGGTTCGACCGGCACCCTTCATCTTCACCGGCGACAGATCATTCGTCCGAGTCCATTGACGCTCATCGAACGGGTGCGGGAGACCGCCATGACCGAGGGGGCGGACCTCGTCGGGGTCGCAGATCTCGGGGTGGTCAACGAGGCCGTGGTGGCCCAGGGAGGGCCGCTCTTTACAGGCTACCCCCGGGCCGTCTCGATCGGGATCGGGCTCGCTGACCCGCTCGTCGACCGGCTGGAAGAGCCGTCGGACCGGGCGGCGAGGGCCGTCTACCACTACCATACCCACACGGTCGTGAACAACGCCCTCGACCGGTGCGCGCTCGCCGTGACGAGATGCCTGGCGGCGGCAGGGTACCGGGCCCTGCCGATCCCCGCCTCGCTCCGGACGGACGAAGAAGGGCGTGCAGGCCCGGTCTCCCACAAGCTCGCGGCGCACCTGGCCGGGCTCGGCTGGATCGGCCGCAGCTGCCTCCTGGTGACGCCGGGACGGGGCCCACGCGTCCGGTGGATCACCGTACTGACCGACGCGCCCCTGCTGCCGACGGGCGGGCCGTCGGACCCGGACTGCGGCAGCTGCCGCGCCTGCGTCGAGGCCTGCCCGGCCGGGGCGTTCACGGGCCGGGCGTTCGTTCCGGACGAGCCCCGGGAGGCCCGGTTCGACGCCGCCGCCTGCGACCGGTACCACCGGGCGCTGGAGGAAGCCGGCGAGCCGGCGGCATGCGGACGCTGTGTCGCCGCCTGTCCCTGGGGAAGGCGCGAGGAGACGCGGGGCCCGGACGGCGGGGATGGGCCCTACCACCCTCTCGTGTAACCGCGGTGGCACGGGATGCAGACGATGCCGCCGTCCTGGACGCGGGCCATCCCTTCCGAGACCGGCTCCCCGCAGAGGCTGCAGACGACGGAGTTGAAGAGCCGGGCCTTCTCCGGGGGGGCGACGGGCGTCCTGTCGATCGTGAACAGATCCTCCTCCGGCATATTCAGCAGCCGATGGGAAGCGATCCCCTGCCGCTCGGCGAACTCCGCCCGCTCCCTCGGGGTAGCGGTGCCGCCCAGCACCCGCGGACGGAGCTCCTCGGCACGCTCGTCGAGCCGGGAGATGTCGATCGCGGCGCGGAGGGCCAGTCGGATCGTCGCGCCAGTGACCCGGTCCAGGAAGGTGTACACGTGCTTGCCGTGGTTTGCGAGGACCAGGTTCCCCTTGCCGACCGTGCAGCCCGTCATCACCTGTATCGCATCGAGACTGCAGGAGTCGTTCTCGACGACGCAGACCAGTTCCTCGTCTGCGGCAGGCCCCTCGCGCAGGTGCCGCATCGCGACATGCGCCGCGCGGTACCCGAGGGTGAGACCGGGGCAGAGGTGACCGTGAAAACGGATCGCCTCCACCAGGGGTGCCGGTAGCTCGTTCGGCGTCATGAGTAAGAAGATAGAGGCACGAAATTCAAAAGAGTTGTGATGCAACGGCGAGACAGACTTGGAAGGGCACCCGCCGGTGTGCGGGAGGTTGGGGCACCGGCAGCACGGGACGCGGACCTGGGACAATATTTATTTATTTAAAACAAGTAAATTTGAGTTATGCATGTCATGGAAGGATTCCTCCCGGCGACCTGGTGCATCGTGTGGTGGCTCGTCGCCCTGCCGTGCCTGGTGCTCGGTCTCTACCAGTTGAAGCGCGTGATGGCGGTTGACCGTGAGGCCCTCGCCCTGCTCGGCGTCACCGGCGCGTTCATCTTCATCCTCTCATCCCTGAAACTCCCGTCGGTCACGGGCAGTTGCTCGCACCCCACGGGGACGGGCCTCTCCGCGATCAGTTTCGGTCCATGGATCACCTCGGTGGTCGCCGCGATCGTCCTCCTCTTCCAGGCCCTCTTCCTCGCGCACGGGGGGCTCTCGACCATGGGGGCGAACCTCGTCTCGATGGGGATCGCAGGTCCCCTGGTGGGCTACGGGATCTACCGGGCCCTGCGGGAGACGCAGGTCAGCATCTTCTTCACCGTCTTCCTCGCCTCGGCCCTCGCGGACCTCGTCACGTACGTCGTGACGTCGCTCGAGCTGGCGCTCGCGTACCCGGCGGAGGTCGGGGGGTTCGCCGGCTCCTTTACACTCTTCCTGGGGGTCTTCGCCCTGACACAGGTCCCGCTCGCCATCGTGGAGGGGGTCGTCCTCGCCCTGGTCTTCAAGTACATCGTCCAGCTCAAGCCGGAGATCCTGGTCCGTCTCAAGGTCTTCCCCGAAGAGAAGATCGTTGCGACGCAGAGGGGGCTCGCCGATGCTGCGTAAGTACCGGCTCGAGGCGATCGCAGGGGTCGCCATCCTGGCCTTCATCGGCCTCTTCCTCGCCACCACGATGATGATGCCGTCGGCGGAGTTCGCCGGCTCGGACACCGTGGGCTCCGCACGTATCTCGGAGATCACCGGGATTCCCGGGGACGACTTCGAACCCCTGGTCCCGCAGTGGGCCCCCCCGAGCGGTGAGATCGAGTCAGCCCTGTTCGCACTCCAGGCCGCGATCGGCGGGATCGTGCTCGGGTACGTCTTCGGCACCTGGAGGGCGCAGCGACGCCTCGAGTCGTGTGCCGTCTTGACCGGGACTCCGGACATGGATGTTTGAGGAACTCCTGGAGGAGATCGCCCAAAAGAACGCGCTTCGGGGGGTCAACACCTACCTGAAGCTGGCGGTCGGCCTGGGGACCCTCCTCCTCTCGCTTATCTCGACCGGGTTCGTCGCCCCTCTCTTCATAGCGCTCGCGATGACCGGGGCGCTCCTGGCCCTCGCCCGGATCGACCTCCGGACGATGGTGGAGGTCTATGCAGCACCCTGCTCGTTCGCCGTCCTGAGCGTGGCGGTGATCGTCCTGGTATCGGGAGGGACCGGCGCGGCCTGGAGCTGGCAACCCCTCCCCTGGCTCTCCCTCTCGGTCACCCCCGCAAGCGTCGACTACGGGTTCTATGTCCTCTGCCGAACGCTCGGTGGCATGGCGTCGCTCCTCTTCATCGCCCTCACGACGCCGATGACTGACCTCTTCGTCGTGATGCAGCAGTGCCGGGTGCCCCCCGTCCTGATCGAGCTCGTGATGGTGGTCTACCGGACGATCTTCACGCTCCTCGACCAGCTCGTCCGGTGCTACCACGCCCAGGTGATGCGACTCGGTTATTCCACCCGCCGCGAGTCGATCCGCACGTTCGCCATACTCTGCGGCGCTGTCTTCATCGCGAGCTGGAACGCGGGCGAGGACCAGATCCGCGCGAGAGAGATGCGGTGCTACGACGGCCGGCTCGTCGTCCTTGGTGAGACGCGGCCGTTCGAGGCCGGGCCCGCCCTCGCGGTGGCGGGGTTCCTCGTCGCTGCCGCCGCCGTCACCGCCCTCACCGGCGAGGTGACACTGCTCGGGAGTCTGCCGTGAGCAGCATCATCCTGGAGGGGCGTGACCTTCTCTACCGCTACCCCCGGGGCGGCGAGGTGATCCGCGGGATCAGTTTTCACGTCCGCCGGGGAGAGAAGGTTTCTTTCGTGGGACCGAACGGGGCCGGCAAGTCCACCCTCCTGATGATGCTCAACGGCATGCTCCGGCCGGACGCGGGGACCATGCTCTACGATAACCGCCCGATCGCCTACGACGCGCGGTCCCTCCGACAGCTCCGGAAGAGCGTCGGCTTCGTCCTCCAGAACCCCGACCAGCAGATCGTGGCGCCGACCGTCTACCAGGACGTGGGCTTCGGGCCGGCGAACCTGGGGCTCTCCGAGGAGGGGGTCAAGAGGGCGGTCCAGAGGGCGCTCCAGTCGGTCGGCCTCGAGGGGTTCGAGCACCGGACGACCCACCAGCTCTCGGGCGGCGAGAAGAAGAAGGTGGCGATCGCCGGCGTGCTCGCGATGGAGCCGGAGGTGCTCGTCTTCGACGAACCGACGGCGAGCCTGGACCCCCGTGGCTCGGAGGAGGTGATGGACCTCCTCGACGAGCTGAACGACCGCGGGACGACGATCATCATCTCGACCCACGACATCGAGCTCGCCTACCCCTGGGCCCACCGTGCCGTGCTCCTGGTCGGCGGCCGTATCCTCCAGGAGGGCGTCCCCGAGGTCGCCTTCGGGGACCGCGATCTCGTGCGCCGGGCCCACCTCTCGACCCCGATCCTGCTCGACCTCTACCACGAGCTCGCAGAGCGGGGCTTTCCCGTGCCGGCGCGACGGCCCCTCTCGGTTCTCGATATGCTCCAGGTGATAGACCACGCCTTCGAACAGAATTCGTGCCGGGCGCACCCCGGGTCGATCACGGTCCACGACATCGGCGTCGCCGGGGATGACCGGCTCGCCTCCTGGCTCTCGACACACCCCGGGGCCCGGATAGGCGCGATGGGCACCCGCGCAAAGCAGCGGGCACTGGATCTGGGAGTCCATCTCCACTACACCCACGGGGTCGTCGACAAGTGCATCCTCCGGGCGCTCCTCGGGGAGGAGACGGCGATCATGACCACCGGGGGGATGGTGGCGCGGGTCGTCGAACGGGTCGAAGAGTACTCGCAACAGAGTGGAGTCGCGATCCCGGTCGTCATCTCCGGCCGGCCCTGAGACGGGGTCGGCGCCCCCGAATGCGCAGTGTGCATGCCGGCGGTGGACCGATGAGTGCGGGCTCGTGTTTCCACCTTGCGGGAACAGAAGATACCGGGCAGACACAAGGTCACCGTACCAAAAGGTTCATCGTCGGCAACCGCGATACACGGGTTCGAGGTGACAGTGATGATCTGCGAACGACCTGCAAGGATCGAGGATGCGGCAGTCAAAGAGATCCAGGAGCTCGAAGGAAAACTGGGAGTAACCCTGGTCGCGTACGAGAGGATCCCGCCCTTCAAGAAGATGACCGACGACGATCTCACCCGGTTGAAGGCGGCCGAGAAGGAGACCAGAGCGATCCTCGTCGCCTACGAGGCATAGCCAGCACCGTTCTGCCCCCATCAGGTGCCCACGACGTTTCATCAGCACCTCGAGGTTCGCTCCTGTCCACCCCACCACCCGCGGACGGCGAGGCCTGCCGGTTTCATCCGCCGGCCCCACACCCCCGTTTTTGAGAACGATCAATCCTGGGATCTCACTCTCCAGCGGTCGAGCATCAGGGCACCGTCGCCATGCCCACCGGCATGATACTTCGTTGAACACTGTTGGCTCGACCGGTACGGAGAACCCGTCCTCCTGCCGAGCGACGCTCCGAACTGACGTTGTGGGCCGATACCGCCAGCTGAGAGCAGCCGCCGGACAGTCGTTCGAACGAGGCGGAGCCACCCAATTCCCGGTCGCAGGGATCTGCCTGATCCGCGCGCACCCGCCGCCTGCCACGAGTGCGAGGAGCGTGGATGCCGGCGACGGCGCTCGTCGTCAACTGCGAAGATTTATCATTAAACCGTGCTATGTTAAAGCATAGCACATCTCGAGCGATGCACATGAAACCAGCAGGAATCCTCATCATTGCCGCGATCCTCCTCGCGGCCCTCCTCTCCGCCGGCTGCCAGACGCAGTCGGAGACACCAACAGCAGCCCTCAAGATCGGGGTCGTCGCCTCGATGACGGGGCCGGCCTCGACCACCGGCAAGGACGTCTGGCAATCGGCCCAGCTCGCCGCCGACGAGATCAACGCGAAGGGCGGGGTCTTCGTGAAGAGCCTCGGCAAGAACGTGACGATCCAGCTCGTCCAGGGCGACGATGAATCGACCCGTGAGGGCGGGCAGAAGGCGGTCACAAAGATGATCACCGACGACCGGGTCGATGTCCTGGTCGGCGGGTTCTCCTCCGCCGTCGTCACCGCCCACCAGTCGATCGTCTCCGAGCACAAGGTGCCGTACATCATCACCGGCGCCTCCAGCTCGACCGTGACGCACCGGACGGACGTGGACACGAGCACCATGTTCCACCACGCCCCGATCTGCGAGGCATCGGCCTCGAAGACCACGATCTTCATCGACGAGGCGATGCGCCCCGCGATCAACGCGAAGTTCGGATTCCCGGCCGACCGGCCGCTCCGGCTCGCCGTGGTCTACCAGGACAGCCCGTTCGGCAAGGGCGCCCTCACTGCGATCGAGGAGACGATCGCCGCAAAAGGCCTCAAGGTCCAGGTGGTCGCCAGCGAGACCTACAAGATGGGCGAGACCGACTTCCGCACGATCCTCACGTCGGTCAAGGCGAAGAAACCCGATGCCGTCTACCCGATCGCGTTCCTGAACGAAGAGGTCCCGATGCTGACCCAGGCCCGCCGCGACGTCGGCCTTGATACCATCTTCCTCGCGGTGGAGTGCGTCGACGACCCCGATTACTACAAGGGGCTCGGGCAGTACGGCGACTACTCGATCATCGAGAGCCGGTTCTCGGCCTACGCAACACCCCGGGGACCGATCAGCCAGAATGTCGAGAAGTACCGCACCGACTACGAGGCCCGGTTCGGCGCCTCCCCCGGGATGATGGGGGCGGCCACCTACGAGGGGGTCTACGTCGCCGCCGCTGCCGCCGAGAAGGCCGGCACCACCGACCGCCAGGCGCTCGTCACCGCGATCGGCTCGATCGAGGTCCCGGAGATGGTGGAGTCGATGGAGAACGGCACCATCTCGTTCGCGAACCAATTCCGAGAGAGCCAGTTCAACCTCTTCATGGAGCAGCTCCGCTGGGACGCCGAGAAGCAGCTCCTCCGCCCGAAGATCATCTGGCCGGACGAGCTCAAAGAGGCGGAGTTCGAGATCCCCGCCTGGTACCGCCCGGGGAGCGGTTGAGGGGCGCGTGATGGACGTCGACCACGGGACGAGGGCGCTGGCTCATGGGCCGGCAACCCTCCCGGGAGAAAGAGAATGAGATACACAAGCCTGATCCTGATCGCAGGGTTCGTGCTCGCAGCCGTCCTTGTCGCCGGCTGCTCCACCGAGCCTGCGACACCAGCAACACCGGCGACCCTGAATATCGGGGTGGTCGCCTCGATGACGGGGCCCGCCTCGACAACCGGCAAGGACATGTGGCAGTCGGCCCAGCTCGCTGCGGATGAGATCAACGCAAAGGGCGGAGTCTTCGTGAAGAGCCTCGGCAAGAACGTGACCGTCCGGCTCGTCCAGGGCGACGACGAATCAACCCGTGAGGGCGGGCAGAAGGCGGTCACCAAGATGATCACCGACGACCGGGTCGACGTCCTGGTCGGCGGGTTCTCCTCCGCCGTAGTCACCGCCCACCAGTCGATCGTGGCGGAGAACGGGGTCCCCTACATCATCACCGGGGCCTCGAGCCCGACGATCACCCGGCGGACCGACATCAACACCTCGATGATGTTCCATCACTGCCCGACCACCGACGACTATGGCGAGAAGACCACCCTCTTCGTGGCCGATACGGTGCAACCCGCGATCAACGCGAAGTTCGGGTTTGCGCCCAGCCGGCCGCTTCGGCTCGCCGTGGTCTACCAGGACAGCCCGTATGGCAAGGGGGTCCTCTCGGCGGTGAACGAGACGATCAATAAGCACGGCCTCGCGATCGAGATCGTGGCGAGCGAGTCCTACAAGATGGGCGAGACCGACTTCCGCACGATCCTCACCTCCGTGAAGGCGAAGGAGCCCGATGTCATCTACCCGGCCGCGTTCCTGAACGAGCAGGTCCCGATGATGACCCAGGCCCGCCGGGACGTCGGCCTCGACACCATCTTCCTCGCCGTGGAGTGCAACGACGACCCCGACTACTACAAGGGGCTCGGGCAGTACGGCGACTCCTCGGTGATCGAGAGCCGGTTCTCGCCCTACGCCATCCCGAAGGGGCCGCTCTCCGCGAGGGTGACCGCGTACCGGAACGACTACGCCGCCCGGTTCGACGGATTCCCCGGGATGATGGGCGCCTCCACCTACGAGGGCGTCTACGTCGCCGCCGCCGCTGCGGAGAAGGCCGGCTCGACCACCCGGGTCGACCTCGTCGCAGCCCTCTCGACGATCGCCGTCCCGGAGATGGTGGAGTCGATGGAGGGCGGCGTCATCTCGTTCGCGAACCCCTTCCGCGAGAGCCGGTCGAACCTCTACATGGAGCAGCTCCGCTGGGACGCCGGGCTCCAGGAACTCCGGCCCGTCATCGTCTGGCCGGCCGAGCTGATGGAAACCCCCTTCACGCTCCCCGCCTGGTACCGCCCGGGGAGCGGCTGAACCTCCCTCTTTTATCATGGCTATCGACCCCGGCACCCTGCTGCAGATCCTCTTCTGGGGGCTCTATGCCGGCTGCATCTATATCCTGCTCGCGACCGGCGTGAACCTGATCTTCGGCGTGATGAAGACCGTGAACTTCGCCCACGGCGAGCTGCTGATGATCGGGGCGTACGTCACCTGGTCGCTCTTCGTCCTGACCGGTGTGAACCCGTACCTGCTCCTCGCCGTGACCGTTCCCGTGCTCCTGGCGCTCGGCGTGGCGGTCGAACGGCTCGCGTTTCGGCCGGTCCTCGGCTCGCACAAGCTGAACGAGATCTTCCTCTCGATTGGACTGATCTACCTCTTCCAGAACGGCGCGGCCCTCCTCTGGGGCGACGACTACCAGTCGCTCCGGTCGCCGTTCGAGGCCGTCTCGGTCTCGATCGCGTCGTTCAAGCTCCCGCTCGATTACCTGATCATCATCGGGGTGACGATCGCGATCCTGGTCGGCCTCCAGCTCCTGCTCCGACGGACCCGCCTGGGGCTCGCGCTCCGGGCGACGAGCCAGAACCGGAAGGCGGCGATGCTCTCTGGAATCGACGTCGAGCGGATGGACATGCTGGCGTTCGGGATGGGTGCCGCGCTCGCCGGCGCCGCCGGTACCCTCTGGGTGGTGAGCGGCCAGGTCTTCGACCCGTACATGGGCTCGGTGCCGGCGATCAAGGCGTTCGCCATCGTGATCCTGGGGGGCCTCGGGTCGATCCCCGGAGCGATCCTGGGCGGCCTCTTCTACGGGCTGGCCGAGAGCACGGCGACCTACACCCTCGGGGGCGCCTGGAAGGACGCGATCTCATTCGTGGTCCTGATCGTGGTGCTGGTGATCCGGCCGACCGGCCTCTTCGGCGAGCGGGGGGAGTAGTGTGAATCTCGAACGGTTCTCCCCCTACCTCCCCTGGGCCGCCCTCGTCGTCGCCCTGCTTGTGCCCCCCCTCTCGTCGGGGAGCCTCTATGTCCTGACGACGGCGACGATCGCGGTCGTCTTCATGATCTACGCGGAGGCCTGGAACTTCCTCGCGGCGTCGGGCCAGGGGTCGCTCGGCCACGCGGCCTTCTTCGGCCTGGGTGCGTACGCCTCGGCCCTCACCGCTTCCCACTTCGGGCTGCCGCCGGCCCTGACGGTCCTCTTCGGCGGACTCTTTGCCGCCGGGATCGGCCTCCTCATCGGCCTCACCTGCGTCCGTCTCAAGGAGTGGTTCCTCGCGATGGTCACCTTCGGGTTTGCGATCATCATCCAGACGCTGATGGTCAGCCAGTTCGCCGGGATCTCCGGGGGCTGGGACGGGACAGCGGCACCCCCGCTCGTGCCGTCGACGGTGCCGTTCGCCCCCTGGGCCCAGTACTACCTGATCCTCGCCGTCCTGGTGCTGGTCCTGCTCGCCTTCCGGCACCTGCTCGCCGGGAGGATCGGCCTTGCCTTTGCCGCCATCCGGGAGAACGAGGTCGAGGCGCGGGCGTCCGGGATCGACCCGGTCCGGTACAAGCTCTTCGCGTTCTGCGTCAGCGCCTGCGTGGCCGGCATCGCGGGCGCCCTGGAGATCCACCAGTTCGGGTACGTGACCCCCGAGGTCTTCGGGACCGACATCTCGTTCTGGCCGATCATCTACTCGATCAGCGGTGGTCTCGGGACGCTCGCCGGGCCGATCGTCGGGACGCTCGCGGTCACGCTCCTCTGGGAGGGGCTACGCGGGCTCGAGCTCACCTACGCCCGATTCGTGCTGATCGGCCTGCTCCTGGTCCTGGTCGTGATCTTCCTGCCGAACGGCCTGGTCTCCCTGCCTCGCCGGCTACGGGAGTGGCGGCGCGAGAAAAACGGGGCAGAGGAGTGAGAAGAGCGGTGGTTCAGACCCCGAGGTACGAGGCCTGGACCATCGGGTCGGAGAGGAGCTCCTCCGACGGGCCCTCCAGGGCCACGCGCCCGTTCTCCAGGACGTAAGCACGGTCAGATACCTCGAGCGCGGAGAGGACGTTCTGCTCGAGGAGGAGGATGGTGAGCCCGCCGCGGTTCAGGGCCGCGATCGACTCGAGGACATTGGAGACGAAGAGAGGCGAGAGGCCGAGCGAGGGCTCGTCCAGGATCAGGAGGCGCGGGTCGGCGGCGAGCGCCCGCGCGATGGCGAGCATCTGCTGCTCGCCCCCGCTCATCGTGCCGGCGAGCTGGTCCTGCCGCTCGGCGAGGACCGGGAAGAGGTCGAAGATCGCGGCGAAGTCGGGCGGGGCATCGCGGGAGTAGGCGCCGAGTGCGAGGTTCTCCCGGACAGTCATGCGGGGGAAGAGCTCCCGCTTCTCGGCGACGATCGAGATGCCGCGGGCGACGACGGCGTTCGGCCGGAGCCCGGCGATCTCCTCACCCTGGAACTGGATGGAACCCTGGGCGGGACGATTGATGCCCATCACGGTCTCGACGAGCGTGGTCTTGCCGGCCCCGTTCGGGCCGATCACCGTCACGATCTCACCGCTCGCGACGCGGAGCGAGAGGTCCCAGAGGACCTGGAGACGGCCGTGGAAGACGTCGAGCGAGTCGATCGCGAGCACAGCGACGACCTCAGGATGCGGCGGGCCGGCCCAGGTACGACTCGATCACGCGCGGGGAGGTGAGCACCTCGGCGGGGGCGCCGTCTGCGATCTTCTCGCCCTTGTCCAGGACGACGACCCGGTCCGAGACCCCGGTGATCACCCGGAGGACGTGCTCGATCAACAGGACCGTGGTCCCCTGGTCGCGGATCTTCCGGATTAAGCCGATCGCCTCGATCGACTCGGCGGGGTTCAGCCCGGTGGTCAGCTCGTCCAGGAGGAGGAGACGGGGCCGGCAGGCGAGCGCCCGGGCGAGCTGGGTGCGCTTCAGCTCCATCAGGTTGAGGTGGGCGAGAAGGCGGTCGGCCTTGCCATCGGGAAATCCGACGAACGCGAGCTGTTCCCCGGCTTCTTCTCGGGCCTCGGCCCGCGAGGGGGTGTGGTGGTTGCCGAAGCAGGCGCCGACCATGACGGACTCGATCGCGGTCATCCCGGGGAAGGACTGGGGGTGCTGGAAGGTCTTCGCGACGCCGAGCCGACAGAGCCGGTCGAGGCCCATCCGCGTGACGTCCTCGCCCATGAACCGGACGGTGCCGCGATCGGGCCGGTAGAGGCCGGCGATCACGTTGAGCAGCGTCGTCTTCCCCGCACCGTTCGGACCGACCAGGCCCAGGATCTCGCCCTCCCTCACCTGGAGGTCGACGTCCTGGAGCGCAACGAGCCCTCCGAACCGCTTGGATACCCCGTTCGTCTCGAGCATGCCTGTCACCCTGTAGTATGCTAGCATGTAGCATGGGAAGAGATAAAGGCTTTGTTGCCGGCTTCCGCAGTCCGAAACGGTGACTGCGGAGGAGACGCCTCTGTCCCCGTAACGGACGGTCGAGGAACCGCGAAGACGGAGTCGCCGACCAGCGAACATTCTATGCCGGGGCGACTCGATACGCTGGTCCATGACCTCCCTGCCGGTCCGGGACCCGGACCAGTCCACACGGTTCATCGGCTGCTGCGGGGCGTACTGCGGGACGTGCCCGGCACTGAGAGACAACGCCTGTAAAGGGTGTAGGATCGGGTACGACACCGGTGAACGGAAGATCGCGAAGGCGAGGTGCGCCGTCAAGGTCTGCTGTATGCGGGACCGGAAACTCGCGACCTGCGCCGACTGCCCGGACTACCCGGGGTGCGGGACGGTGGGTGCCTTTCACCGGAAGAGGGGATACAAGTACGGGAGGTACCGGGCTTCGCTCGAGTTCATCCGGGAGCATGGGTACGCCTCCTTCCTGGAGTGCGCGGACCGATGGACGGGGCCGTACGGGAGGTTGTGAGGAGCCGGCGCGTCCAGGGCATTGCCCGAGGGGAGGTCCCGGTCGGTCCCCGGCGGATCCATTTCGATACCCGTATCTACCAGGGGAACCTCTGCGAGAAGCATGAGAACCGGGTTGAAAAAGGACATAGAGATCCCAACAAAGCCATATATTCTGCTGGCGATCGCTGCCTGTCTCGTGTTCACCGTCGGGCTAGCGACCGCGTCGACTCCGACGGGGACGGGGCTGGACGGCGTGGGCCCGGACGAGGTGACGATGACGTTCACCCCGACGGGTACCGCGCTGTCAACGACGCCGACGGCGAACGAGACCTGTGCGCCGAACAACACGACCGGGTCGCCATACGGCGTGACACCGATCCACTGGCTGGTCGCCTTCGGGGTCATCGTCGTCCTCTTCTCGCTCCCCTGGGTGGTCAACACCGGGATTGGCCATTCAATGCAGAAGAGAGTCGTCGAAAAGGTCGACAAACTCCAGATCTCGGATGCGGAGAAGGCGAAACTGTTGGAGAAGTTGCTCGAGCCAGCCCCCCCGCGGATCGGCCTGACCCGCTTCACCGTGATGACCGGGGTGACCGCGATCATCGCGGCGGTCCTCCTCTTCCTCGCCCTCTTCCAGCCCGGCAACGAGCTGGTCAAGACGATCCTGAGCGTCCTGACCGGGGCGTTCTCGATGATGATCGGTTTCTACTTCGGCGGCGCCACGGCAGAGGCGAAGAACCAGGAGATCGCGAAGGCTCGCGAGGACCAGTTGGAGGCAACGAAACAGCTCATCAAAAATGCCAGGGAACTCGCCGGACCGGCAATCAAGCCACCTCAAGGCCAAGACGACGGCCGGGCCCTTCAATGAGACGAGGGGGCGAAATGACTTCACCCACCCAGTCGCGAGCCCTCATACCGGCTATCGGGCCGCGCTGCAGCGGATCGCCTCCACCTGGACCATCCTGAAATCCCTCTGAACCGCGTTCCCGGCACGTAACGAGGTACGACCGTCACCGGAGCAGAGATCAGGTCGGGAGGGATCCCCTCGTATCCAGGCAATCCGGTTCGATTGGAGACGAGTGAACCGCCCTCTCCCTAAAGAGGACACGGTCGACCTCCGTTGCCAGGCAACCGAAATCGACGAGGTGGCAGCAGTACTCGACCCGCGAGAGAACGACCGGCTTCCGGTCCCTGAAGCGCTCGTCGATCGTCTCCGTGGCGAGGACGTAGAACGCCCATCGCGCGAGGTCGAGCGGGTCGACGAGGCTCCGATCCTGCTCAGTCAGCAGGCAGAAGACGGAACAATCGGCATGACGACACCTCGTATCCTCGTGACGGCTGGTCTCCTCGTTCCAGCGGCACCGCGTGCCAATCTCGAACCGGATAGACGACGGACGGGCCAGGTCGAATGACTGGATATCGGCGGCCGAGGTCACCTCGACGGTTTTTCCGCGATAGTCTGTGTCCGTTGGGTCCCACTCCGCCCGCGGGCGTGATGAGACCAGGAGAGCGGAGCCAACCAGGAATTCAGCCAGTATCGACCGGTCCGTGGTGTTCAGCAGATCCGAATGGGCCCATTGCCAGAAATCGCCAGCGAAGAGGCTGTCAAGTCCACGGATGAGCCCGCAGGGGTCCCTGAACGGACAGGGCGGTATCAATCAAAGAGATAAACCGGATTACCAATGAGCGCAACAGCCCTTCCCGTTCGATACCCTTATACGAACCCGTGCAGAATATCATAGGCCTCTTCTGCCGAGGTAGTCTAGTCCGGGAAGGCGTCGGCCTCGAAAGCCGATGGTGCCTTGCACCTCGGGAGTTCAAATCTCCCCCTCGGCG
>JBFXGJ010000042.1:0-15579 GCA_050178135.1 Methanoregulaceae archaeon
CGATCCGGAAGAGGTGCTCGGGGTCAGCGTCGTCTTCGTGGATCCCCTCGCCATAGAAGTCATCGTTCAGGTGCTCGACCTTCTGGTCGCCGGCAAAGAGCATCAGGCGTCCGCTGTCTCGGGTCACCAGCCGGAAGTTGTCGATATAGGTCTCGCGGGCCTTCGACGGCACGTCGCATGGGATAAAGACCTGGTTCGCAGCCATGCTTACCAGTAGCACCAGAAGCAATAAAACCTGTGCTGGTTCAGTTCATGCACCCGTCGCCGGGCTCTCAGGCCAGAGACGCTTCATCACCCGCAATCGACCGCACGGGGCCGCAGTCCGGGTGCATGGTGACGACTCGCGGTCCCGGACAGTGGTTCGAATGGTCCCGAAAGCGGTCCAAAAAGAAGAAGTGCGGTGCCGGTCCGCGTTACGGGGAGACGGCCGCTGCCCCGTCGGCCTTGTGCGGATTGGCGTCGAGGACGACCTCGAGGATCCCATGCTTGAGCCGTGTCCTGACCGAGCTGAGGTCGCATGGCGGGAGCGGCGCTGCGGTATGATACCGCCGCCCATCCTCCTCGGCAAAGATCTGGAGGGTATGGCCGGTCATCCCCATCCGTATGTTCTCCGGTGCGATGCCCGGGATCTCGGTCACGACGACCACCGTGTCCTCGATCCTCGAGACCTCGGGCACCTGCTCGATCACCTCGGGAGCGGCCTCCGTCTCGGGACCGTAGAAGACCTTGAACCCGATCGCAACCGGTACTCTCGTCTGCCCCACGGCCTGCTGGCTCTCCATGAGGCGCCCGATCAGCTCGCGGATGAGCGCCTCGATCTCCCTCTCGTTGCTGTCATGTGCGTGGGTGCTCATGGTGACGTTCCCGTTTATACTGCGTCCAGTTGTTCCCTGAGGGCTGCGGTCTCCTTCCGGAGTTCGGCGAAGTCCTTCTTCTGCGAGAAGACCGCCTTCCGGAGGGCATCAGCCCGCTGTCGCCGCTCGTCCGTGGGATCTACCCCCATGGTGGCGAGTTCGGCACGGCGGACCACCGCAGCCGCCTCCTCGAGCGTTGCCCGCTGTTCCTGGGAGTAGTTCATCTCCCAGGCCTGGCGTTCAGCCGACTCGAGTGCGTCACGGTCGAGCGAGCCCTTCACCTTCTCGAGTGCGGCGTCGAAGTGGGCCCGTGTCAGGCGGATGTTCGCGGCCGCATCGGCTCGCTCCTGATCTGTCTTTTCTTTCATGACCGAGATAAATTCACGCATCGCGGCCAGCTTCGCCTCCCGGACGAGCGCCTCGATGTCGGCGCCGACGAACCCGTCGGTCTTCTCGACCAGGGCCTCGACATCGATGTCGCCGGCGAGGAGGTCGTGGGCCTGTCCGAGGTAGACCTCGAAGATCTTTTTGCGCCCCTCCTCGTCGGGCGGGGGGACATAGAGGTGCCGGTCGAGCCGGCCCGGGCGCAGCAGCGCCGGGTCGATCATGTCCGGCCGGTTGGTCGCCGCGAGCACAACGACGTTCTTGAGCTCCTCGAGCCCGTCGAGCTCGGTCAGGATCTGGCTGACCACGGACTCGGTCACGTGGCTCGAGCCCTGGTACGACCCCCGCACCGGGACAAGCGCGTCCACCTCGTCGAAGAAGATGATCGACGGGGCGGCCTGCCGTGCCCGCCGGAAGATGTCGCGGACACCCTTCTCGGACTCACCGACCCACTTCGAGAGGAGCTCGGGCCCCTTCACCGAGATGAAGTTGGAGTCCGACTCGTTCGCGACGGCCTTGGCGAGCAGGGTCTTGCCGGTGCCGGGCGGTCCGAAGAGGAGCACCCCCTTCGGCGCGTCGGTCCGGAGACGCTCGAAGACGTCAGCATATTTGAGCGGCCACTCCACCGTCTCCTGGAGCTCGGCCTTGACCTCCTCGAGACCCCCGACATCAGCCCAGGTGACGTCCGGGACCTCGACGAGGACCTCGCGCATCCCGGAGGGCTCGACAAACTTACGGGCGTCGGTAAAGTCGTCGTCCGTCACCTCGAGCTGGTCCAGGATCTCGGCGGGGATCTCCTCGTCGGCCTTGACCGAGGGAAGGACCCGGCGGAGGGCGTGCATCGCTGCCTCCTTGACCAGGAGGGCGATATCGGCTCCGACGAACCCGTGCGTGGTGCCAGCGTAGTCGTGGATCCGGCTGTTCTCGACAATGTCCTGCGAGAGCGGGACCCCGCGCGTGTGGATCTTGAAGATCTCCTCGCGTCCCTTGGTGTCGGGGATGCCGATCTCGATCTCGCGGTCGAACCGTCCGCCGCGGCGGAGCGCCGGGTCGATCGCGTCGGGGATGTTGGTCGCACCGATCACGACGACCTGGCCCCGGCCCTTCAGTCCGTCCATCAGGGCGAGGAGCTGCGCGACCACGCGCCGCTCCACCTCGCCCTTGGTGTCCTCGCGCTTGGGCGCGATCGCATCGAGCTCGTCGATGAAGATGATCGCGGGGGCGTTCTCGGTCGCCTCCTCGAAGACCTGGCGTAGATTCCCCTCCGACTCGCCGTAGTACTTGGACATGATCTCGGGGCCCGAGATCGTCAGGAAGTGGGCGTCGACCTCGTTCGCGACGGCCTTCGCGATCAGCGTCTTACCGGTGCCGGGCGGGCCGTACAGGAGCACGCCCTTCGGCGGGGTGATCCCGAGCCGCTCGAAGATCTCGGGGTGGCGGAGCGGCAGCTCGATCATCTCGCGGACCTGCTCGAGCTCGCGCCCGAGACCGCCGATGTCCTCGTAATGGACGTCAGTCCGCTCGCCCTTCTCCTCGTCGCCCTTCTGCTCGTAGGGGGTCTCCTTCAACTCCACGACGGTCTCGTCGGTGACGATCGCGATCCCCTTCGGGATGACCTTCGCGATAACGAAGGTGAGCGGGTTGCCGATCACATCGACGCGGAGCGCCTGCCCCTCCATCACGGACCGACCATGAAGAAGGCGCTTGAGGTACTGATCTCCCCCCACCAGGCGGATCGCCTGCGTCGGCTGGATGGTCACCTTCTTGGCGACGGCGGCCTGGACCTTCCGGATCCTGACCTGTTCGTCGACACCCGTTCCGGCGTTCCCGCGGGTGCTGCCGTCGATCCGGAGGATCGACCGTCCGGTGTCCTCGGGAAACCCGGGCCAGACGATCGCGTTCGCCTTCCTCTTGCCCTGGATCTCGATCACGTCGCCCGAGACGAGCCCGAGCGTGCGCATCGCGTCCATGCTCACGCGGGCGATCCCGCGCCCCGCGTCTTCGCGTGCGGCCTCCTTGACCGTGACATTCAGGTAATTATTCTCTGTCATGATAACTCTCCTCACCTCTGTGAGATTTACCTAAAGTTAGTGTTTCATAGTATTTAAATTTTCCCTAAACGCTTTTCCCTGTCCTGTCCTCCCTGGCCGTCTCTATCGACGGAATTCATAAAAATATATCGATCTCACCGTCCTCCTCGAAGGGAGGACGCCCCGCGGGTCTGCGGGTACTGGTCAGTCGGGCCCGGTACAGTGAATCGGGCCCTCCTCGGTCACTATCCAGTCCATCGGGATGTCGAACGGGTCGGCGGGGATCTCCTCGAACTCCTGGCAGGCGAGCGCGATCCCGACCTTCATCTCGATCGGGTGGACCTCGAGGAACCGATCGTAGTACCCGGCCCCGTATCCCAGGCGGTTGCCGGCACGATCGAACCCGAGCATCGGGATGACGACGGCTCCGATCTCGTCGGGATCGACCGGCAGCTCGTGCCCGATCGGCTCGGGGACGCCGAAGGTGGACGGCACGAGCACTGCGGGATCCTCCAGGCGCGAGAGGCGGAGGCTCTTCGTCTCCCGCTCGATGATCGGGACGACCAGCCTGACCCCCCGATCGAGAAAGGTCCGGATCATGGTCGTTGTATCGACCTCGCCCGGCTTCGAGGCGTAGACCATCACCGTCTCCTGGCCTTGCAGGAGCGACTGCGTGTACGAGGCGATCTGCCAGCTCCGTTCCGCAAGGTCCGGCGGATGCAGGCACGTCCGTGCTGCGCGGATCCGGTCACGCATCCGGTGCTTTGAGCGATCCATCAACCCTGATGTGGTCTCCCGACGGTGTCATAAAACCTCGTCTTTTCTCCGGGAGAGGAGGTCTGTGCCGTCCCTTTCACAGCGGCGCGACACGAAGCCTTCAATGCCTCGCCCAATTGGGCTCTTTCCTTGCACCTTGGTACGGGTCGATGACAACCATTTTCGGCTCGTTCGACCATTTCTTGTTCAATCTGTCCGGCTGATCGCCGGCTTCCGGCGACCCTGCGACGCACGCGGGTCTCTGGGCCGGCCCGCACGATGCAAAATGATATGCTGATTGAGACGAGAACTGACGAGAACAGGTTTTTCTCTGGTGCCCATGATGACTGATATCACAGAGGCCGTCGCGGCGGGCCGCACCCAGCTCGCTGACGAGATGGCCGCCCTCTCCGGTCCACTCCAGTACGATGAGACCGCCTACCACCTCCCGATCTCGTTCGCGGTGACCGGCACCCCCGTCTCGGATGCCGACTCGGCGCGAGAGGCGTACGCCGGTTCCGGTGACAACCCTCTCGTCGCCTGGGAGTGCGTCCGGGCCTTCCGGGGTGCAGCCTCGGGTGCCGAGGGAGGCCCGTATACGGGCTTCATCCCGGACGCCGAGATCCGCAAGCTCGGGTACTCGCTCGTCGACGGGTCTATCCTCGGCCTCTGCCTGATCGTTGGTCGACCCGACCGGCCTGACATCGCCGCCGCGCTCTGTCGCGAGCTCCAGGAGAAGTACATGCTCACGTTCCTGGCCGGGCCGGTTGTCTCGTCGCTTCAGGATGCGAACGTCAAGGTTGGGCTCGAATACCGGCTTGTACCGCTTGGGTCGACCGCCTCGCACGGTGTCCACTTCGCGGACATCCTCGCCCGGGTCGCGATGATGTTCGGCGGGATCGCACCGGGAGACGCCGAACGCCTCCTCGCCTATGCGGCTGAGCGAGCCCGCGCGATGGTGATCGCCTTTCCCGAACTCTCTGACGAGGAGGTCGCCTCTGTCGACGCTCTACGCCTCCTCGGGATCCCGATCCTCCACACCGGCGGCTACTCCGGAGGGGAGTGGACCGCGACCGAGGGGAAGGACGCGGTCCGGGACGGCATGGACCGGCTCGGGATAAAGGTCACGGTCACGGCGATCCCGATCCCGATGGGCTGCTCCCCCGCCTTCGAGGGCAAGTCGATCCGAAAAGAGGAGATGTTCGTCGAATTCGGAGGAAATCGGTCGACGGCCTTCGAACTGCTCCGAATGAAGGAGCCCTCCGAGGTCGAGGACGGGAGAGTGACCGTGATCGGGCCCGAGATCGAGGCGATGCAGGAAGGCTCGGCGGTCCCGCTCGCGATCCTGGTCGACGTCGCCGGCAAGAACTTTCGGAAGGACTACGAGCCCGTGCTCGAACGGCGGATCCACAACTTCGTCAACTACGGCGAGGGATCCTGGCACACGGCCCAGCGTGACCTGATCTGGGTCCGGCTCTCGAGGGAGTCGGTGAAGAACGGCCTCCGGATCGAGCACCTGGGCAAGCTCCTTGCGGCCAAGTTCCGTATGGACTTCCCCGACCTTCTCGACGCCGTCCAGGTGACGCTCGTGACCGACGGCACCGAGGTGGAGCGGCTCAAGGTCGAAGCCGAGGCGGTCTACGAAGAGCGCGACGATCGGATCCGGGGAATGCGCGACGACGATGTTGACACCTTCTATTCCTGCACCCTCTGCCAGACCTTCGCTCCCGATCACGTCTGCATCATCACCCCCGAGCGGCCCGCGCTCTGCGGCGCCATCTCCTGGCTCGACGGTCGGATCGCCTACGAGATCTCTCCGGCCGGCGCGAACCAGCCGGTCAAAAAGGGCGCTGAGATCGACCGTGACGGCGGGGAGTTCGAGGGCGTCAACCGGTTCCTGAAGAAGGCATCGCACGGCGCGGTCGACCGGTGCCGGCTCTATTCGGTCGTGGAGTACCCGATGACCTGCTGCGGCTGTTTCGAGGCGATCGCCCTCGTCCTGCCCGAGGTGAACGGGATCATGGTCGTGAACCGCGAGTACAAGGGGGAGACACCATCGGGCATGACCTTCTCCACCTTGGCCGGCACGATCGGCGGCGGGGCCCAGACACCGGGCTTTGCCGGGATCTCCAAGGGATATATCCTCTCGGACCGGTTCCTCCAGGCGGAGGGCGGGATCGAACGGCTCGTCTGGATCCCCTCGAACCTGAAGGAGGAACTCGGTCCCCGTCTCCAGGCCAAACTCGCCGAGAAGGGAATCGCGGACCTCTTTGACCGGATCGCCACCGAGAACGAGGCGACCACGATTGAGGAACTGATGGCATACCTGGACCAGGCCCGCCACCCGGCCCTCGCGATGAAGGAGCTCTTCTAGAGGTCGAGGGCATGGAGTACAGCGCACCAACAGACTGGAACGGAGCGATCGGACGGGTGCGGCTCGGTGCGACATCGGCTGAGGGCGGTACCCGGTCCGTGTCGTACGAGATCGGCGGGAACACCGGGCTTCCATTTGTCGAGCCGGACGACGGGCTGTCGAGGCCGCTGGTCGCCTACGAACTCTGCGATGACCCGACCCTGTGGCCCCCGCTCGTGGTCGAGCGGCTCGGCGAGGCGGTGACGGACCTTGCCGGCTGGACAAAGATTGCCGAGACCGAACTCGGGGCGGACCTGGTCCGGCTCTATCTCACCTCGACCCGCCGGCGGGGATTCGACGATTTCGAGGCTGTCGGAACGGCCGTGAAGACCGTCCTTGGGGCGACAGGCCTACCACTCTGCGTGGAGGGCCCGAACGAGCCTGCGATCGAGTCCGAGGTCTTCCGACGGATCGGTGAGGCCGGTGAGGGAGAACGACTCCTGCTCGGCACGGCGGAGGCCTCCCGATACCGATCGGTCGCCGCCGCCGCCCTTGCCTACCACCATGCGGTCATCGCCCAATCACCGATCGACGTGAACCTGGCCAAGCAGCTCAATATCCTGCTGCGCGAGATCGGCGTGCCCCAGGAGCAGATCGTGATCGACCCCTACACAGGCGCGCTCGGTTATGGGTTCGAGTATACGTACTCGGCAATGGAGCGGATCCGTTACGCCGCCCTCAAGGGGGACGCGGACCTCTCGATGCCGATGATCACCTCGGCAATCGACTCGCTCGCGATCAAGGAGGTGCGAGACGCCCCTCCCGGCGACGCCCACCGCGCCGCCGTCGCCTGGGAGGTGACGACTGGCCTCGCGTCGGCCATCGCCGGCTCGGCGGTCGTCTGCGTCCGGCACCCCGATTCGGTGGCGCCCCTCCGTGCGGCGATCGCCGCCACCTGGGGGGTGAGCTGATGGCCCTCAAGGCGCTCGACATCTACAAACTGCTCCCGAAGAAGAACTGCAAGGAGTGCGGTGTGCCGACCTGTCTCACCTTCGCGATGAAACTCGCCTCGGGAAAGGCCGACCTCGACCTCTGCCCGTACCTGGACGAGAACGCGAAGGCCGTGCTGGGTGCGTCGACCCGCCCGCCGATCCGGCTCGTCAAGGTCGGCGTCGGAGAGCGGTCGTTCCGGGTCGGTGACGAGTTCGTCTTCTACCGGCACGAAAAGACCTTCTACCACCAGCCGGGGATCCTCTTCCGGGTCTCGGACACCTGGGATGACGCGACAATCGCCGGCGTTGTCCACGAGGTCCGCGACTACAAACTGACCCGGGTCGGCCAGGACCTGGTCCTGGACGGGGTCGCAATCGCGAACGACTCGGGTGACCCGGCCGCCTTTGGCCGGGCGGTCGCCGTGGTCGAGGCGAACGGTCACCTGCCCGAGGTGCTGATCGCCGAGGACCCGGCCGCGCTCGAGGCCGGCCTCTCCCACTGCGGCACGTTCCGGCCGCTCCTCGCCGGGGCCACGGCGAAGAACGCCGATGCCGTCCTTGCGCTGGCAAAAAAGCACGGGGCGCCGCTCGTCGTCCGTGCCCCGGACGCGGACGGCCTCGTCGCGCTCGTCCAGCGGTGCACCGCGGCGGGGGTCCAGGACCTGGTGCTCGACCTCGATGCCCCGACTCCCGGGGAGTTCGTGGCGCGTTCCTCGGCCGTACGGCAGCTCGCGATCGCCCGGGCAATTCCCGAGTTCGGGTACCCGGTCTACTACGACTGCTCGAAGGCGGGCGAGCTCGCTCCGTCCGCGCTCTCGCTCGGGATCCTGAAGTTCGGCTCGGTCCTCGTGGTGGGGCCGCTCTCCCGCCCGGAGACCGTCGCAGCGCTGACGCTCCGCCAGAACATCTACACGGACCCTCAGAAACCGATCCAGATGACGCCGGGTCTCTACCGCGTTGGGAACCCCGGGCCCGAGGCGCCGGTCCTGATGACCGTCAACTTCTCGCTCACCTTCTTTACGCTCCAGGGATACCTGGAGGCGACGCGGATCCCGTGTTACATGCTGATTGTGGACACCGAGGGACAGTCGGTCCTGACTGCGGTCGCCGCCGGCAAGCTCTCCGAGACCGTCGTCGCCGACGCGGTCAAGAAGTTTGAACTCGAGTCAACGGTCTCGCACCGGACGTTGATCATCCCCGGGTATGCCGCCCCGCTCTCGGGGGTGATTGAGGACGCGACCCACTGGAAGGTGATGGTCGGGCCGCGCGACGCGGCGGACATCGGTGAGTTCCTCGAGACCCAGTGGAAGGGATAGATGCCGATCGTCACCTTTCTTCCCAGTTACCGCAAGGTCGAGGTGCCGCCGGGTACGACGATCATGGACGCGGCTCGAAAGGCCGGGCTCTCGATGAACGTGGTCTGCGGCGGCGTCGGCAAGTGCGGGAAGTGCCTGGTCTATGTCAAGACCGGCAAGGCGAACTTCGACCGGCAGAAGTACGGCCGGTTCTTCACACCGGCCGAACTCGCCCGGGGCGCCTGCCTGGCCTGCACCACCACGGTCGCATCCGACCTGGACGTCTCCGTGCCCGAGGGCTCCCTGATCCAGGAGCAGAAGATCCTGATCGAGGGGCTCGATATGACGACCGCGTTCCGCCCCTCGGTCTACAAGTATCATCTCACCCTCTCCGCCCCGACACTCGAGGACCCCTCTCCCGACCTGAACCGGATCCTGGACGCGATCCACCGGCAGCACGGGCCGCGACCCGAACTGATCTTCGCCCCCCTCGGGGTGCTCCGCCGGATCCCCGAGATCCTGCGGGCCGCCGACTGGGACGTGACGGCCACCGTCGGGCTCCAGCCGCCCGGCAAGTACTGGCTTCTCAATATCGAGGCGGGTGACACCTCGGACCGGCTCTACGGGGTCTCGCTCGACCTCGGGACCACCACCGTCGTCGCCTACATCTGGGACCTGGTCTCGGGCAAGGTCGCCGGGATCGCCTCCAACTACAACCGCCAGATCTCGTGCGGCGAGGACATCCTCTCGCGGGTCAACTTCGGGCGCAAGTCCGGCCTTGCCAAGCTCCAGGCGCTCGCGGCGGAGTCGATCAACACCGCGATCACGAACGCGGCGAACTCGGCCCGGATCGACCGGGACGACATCTACGAGGCGATGGTGGCCGGCAACACGGTGATGACCCACATGCTCCTCGGGATCGATCCGGCATACATCATCTCGGAGCCCTATGTGCCCGTGGTCCGCCGGTCGATCAACACGGCCGCCTCCAACCTCGGCCTCTCCATCGCCCCGACGGCCGGCGTCTTCGCCTTTCCGGCGGTCTCGGACTTCATCGGCGGGGATATCGTCGCGGACGTGCTCGCCTGTGGGATGGGAACGAGGGACGAAGTCTCGTTGATGATCGACATCGGGACGAACTTCGAGGTCGTGCTCGGCAACAACGAATGGATGTTCTCCTGCGCAGGCGCTGCTGGACCGGCGCTCGAGGGCGGGGAAGTGCTCTTCGGGATGCGGGCGAACCCCGGGGCGATCGAACGGGTGACGGTCGATCCCGAGACCCTGGAGCCGTCCTGGAAGACGATCAACGGGATCCCGCCGAAAGGGATCTGCGGCTCGGGCCTGATCGACCTGCTCGCCGAGCTTCTGACCGCCTGCGTCATTGACCGGAACGGACTGATCGATACCACGATCGAGCACCCGCGGGTCCGCCGTGGCGAATACTTCCCCGAGTACGTCGTTGCATTCGCGGACGAGACCGGGGTTGGAAAGGATCTCGTCTTCACCGAGAACGACATCAAGTCCCTGATCATGTCCAAGGCCTCGATCCTCGCGGCGTGCGCCGTCCTGATGAACGTGGCGGGGATCACCTTCCGAGACCTGGGCACGATCTACTTCTCGGGCGGGTTCGGCAACTACCTCAACAAACAGAACGCGATCACGATCGGCCTGATCCCCGAGGTGCCCTTGGACCGGATCCGGAACATCGGCAACGGCGCCGTGATGGGCGCGAACATCGCCCTGATCAACCGTGACGAGCGCCGGACCCTGGACGTGATCGCTGACAACATCGCTTACATCGAACTGAATGCGGAGCCCTCGTTCATGGAGGAGTACACCTCGTCCTCGTTCCTGCCGCACACGGACCTCTCGCTCTTTCCCGGCGTCTCGGAGATGCTGAACAGCTGCCGTCTCCGGGCACGCTCGAATGGCATCCACCACACGGAGGCCTGAGTCATGGCACAATTCCTCACTCCTACCTGCGGCCGCGCGACCGGGATCGGCGGCCTGCCGTACATGGACCCGGTCCTCGCGGTCGACGATGTCCTGGCCGCGTTTCCCGAGGTCCCGTACGCACCGGGCCTTCCGAACCGCGGCCCGTACGAACAGATCGTCTGGAACGACGCGACCTTCCTTCCCGGCCTGGAGGTGGTCGAGGGACGGCTCGTGGTGGACCGCAATGCCGACCACTCGGAGGCGCAGGAGAAGGTCTACCTCGACTTCGTCGAGCAGGACGCCTCCACCTATGGCCCGACCCCGGAGAACAACGCCGGCCTCCTGGAACTTGCCTCCCGCGACCTCTCAGGGGCGGTCCTGGCAAAGAGCCAGGTGACCGGCCCCGTCACCGTTGGGATGCAGATCGTCGACCGCGATAAGCGGCCGATCCTCTATGATGAGGCCTACGCCGACCTGCTTGCGAAGATGCTCGCGCTCCGGGCCCGGGCGACCGAGGCGGTCCTCCAGGGGATGGGGGTCCCCGAGACCCTGGTCGTGATGAACGAGCCCTACTGGGCGAGTCTCGGCTCGACCGTGGTCCCGGTCTCGGAGGAGACGGTCCGCCTCGCGTTCGAGGACATCGGGTCCCTCGTCGAGGGCGGGCTCGGGATCCACTGCTGCTCGAACACGGACTGGCGTTTCGTGATGGACCTGGATTTGGCGGTTATCTCGCTCGACGCCCACGAGACGGCGACCGAGTTCCTGCTCTTCGCCGGGGACGCGGCCGCGTACCTGGAGCGGGGCGGGGTGGTCGCCTGGGGGGTGGTGCCGGCCGATGCCCGGCAGTTCGTCCTGGAGGACGAACGCGCGCTCGTCGCCCGGATGGACGCGATCCGGACGACTATGGCTGAGTACGTCGATCCCGAGGTGCTGGTTCGGCAGTCGCTGATCACGCCGAGCTGCGGTATCCGGTTTGCGAACGACGAGGAGGCCGCCCGGATCCAGGCGACGACGGCCCGCGTCGCGCGTGCCTGGCGCGGGGAGGCATGATGGTCCCGGCCCCGTTCCGGATCGCCCTCTCGGGCAAGGGCGGTACCGGCAAGACGACGACGGCGGCGCTCCTGGTCGACGCCTTCCGGCGGATGGGCGAGACGCCGGTGCTCGCGGTCGACGCGGACCCGAATACGAACCTGAACGAGGCCCTCGGGATGGAGGTGTCAGAGTCGCTCGGCTCGATGCGCGAGGAGGCCTTCTCGCGAACAATCCCGGCGGGGATGTCCCGCCACGACTACGTGCGTCTCCGGTTCCGTCAGGTGCTGGTCGAGGGGATGGGCGTCGACCTGATCGCGATGGGCCGTCCGGAGGGGACCGGGTGCTACTGTTTCTCGAACGACCTCCTCTCGGAGTGCCTGGCCGACCTCCAGGCCGAGTACCGGTTCATCGTGATCGACGCCGAGGCCGGCATGGAGCACATCTCCCGCGGTACGATAGGGGTGCCGGACCTCCTCCTGATCGTCTCGGACCCCGGCGCCCGCGGGATGCGGACCGCGACGCGGATCCGGGACATCGCCCTCTCGCTCGGGCTTGACCGCGATAGGATGGCCCTGGTCGTGAACCGGAAGAAGGACGGCGTCGCCGACGTCGGCGGTGAACCGGTCCCCCTGATTGCCGAGGTGCCGGCGGACCCGGCGGTCGAGGAGGCCGACCTGGTGGGCCGGCCGATCACGACGGTGCCGGACGACAGCCCTGCGCGGCTCGCCGTCGCCGCGCTTGCAGAGCGGATCCGGGAGCGCTCACGGGCCCGTTGAGGCCGCCGGTCGCCAACTTTTATCTATCTCCTTGCCAGATGTTGTAAGGCTGCAGGCGCCGTTGTGGCTTAGCGGTATAGCGGTTGATTCGTAATCAACAGGCCGGGGGTTCGATTCCCTCCAACGGCTTAAGTGACTTGGGGTTAACTTCTCTATCATTTCAAACATTTTTATTTGACCGTTTTCGCGTCAGGTTTCATCCCGCGCGCGTCTGATCTTCGGGGCATGAAGGCATACTGAGTGCCATCCCGACCAGGACGGCACCCTGAGAAACGCAGGAGAACGGCCGAAATAAGGGCCGTTCGCACCGTCGCGGAGACGGTCAGGACTGGTCGACGTTGCCAGCCAAACGTCAGGTCCGATCACGGGCCACGCTCAGATCAGTGCGAAAAATTGTGGTTGCCGTTGCGCCGCCTATTTCGCAGTCACGTTCGAGCGCGTCGGCGAACGCGCTGATCGACGGCCAGTGTGCCGGCTCGGCGACCTGTAAGAGTGCCTGCCGTTGCATGGCTCGGATGTACGCTTCCCGCTCTGACACATCGGCAAACAGTCCGAAGATGTTATCCCATGACAGTTCATCGTCGCCCTGTCCTTCCAGGCACTCGAGGAACGGCCGACCAGTGTACTTCGACTTTGCCGCCGGGCCGACATACCATGCGATGATATGCGTGTCCATAATGCGATCGTAGTCGGCCGGATCGGTCTCACGTTCGGTGTCTTCGACGATCCCGGTCAACTGGTCGATCGCTTCGGGTGCCGTCGAGCATCTGCCGTATGATTCATCGTCGGGCACGATGGACACAGCCGTGAACGGGACGCCGAATTGGTGATGGGCAAACGCATGGCCGGCCTCGTGTACGGCAACTGTTCGGTCGATCGTGGTCATTCGTTGCCTGTGACGGGCAGCGAACCGGGGCGCTGCCGTTCGTGGATCTTGGCACCGCGCCGAGACTCAATGAACGCCCTCAACACCGGCGTCGATACCCGGTATTCTCTTTCCCATCGTTCTGTCTCGAGCTTGCCGGACTTCACGAAATCGAGCGAGCGCCGGACGCTGAAAGACGGCCGGCTCACGGTGGTCGCGACCGAGGCGGACTTCGCCACGGCGGCCTCGCTCTTCGTCGACCTGCACACGACCGGCGGCTCGCTGACGTCGAAGTTCGACCGGAACGAGCAGCTATCGCTCTCGCTCGCCTCCCACTTCCGGGCCGAGCAGTTCTGCCTCGCGGACCTGCAGCGCAGGACCGGCTGGTACTACCAGAAGGCCCGGCGGCTGATGCTCGGGTACGACTCGCGCGGGAGCCACTATCCGGGCCTGCTTGACAAGTCGCCGGCGCTCTCGCTCGTGGACCAGACTGTCTCCGAGACCGACGGCGAGGGCCGGGACGTGAAGCGGCGGTCGCTGGTCTTTATCTTCAACGAGGAGGCGTACCGGAAGGCGCAGTTCGCCGGCCAGGTCTGGCTCGAGGAAGATACCTCGTTCAGCAGTTTCAGCAAACCGGACCCTGCTGAACGACCTGCTGAACGAACAGTTCAACCGCAATCATCGAGCAGATCGGGAAAAGAATATGTTTCCGAGGAGATAGGATCGTCGAGTTTCAGCAGATTGGATTGTACAGGGGGGATGGGGCGTCCGGAAACACCGACTCCCCTATCTGTACCCCTCCTGCTGAACGACCTGAGAGGAAAAACGACCAATCGGTGCCCGACGGCGAATCGCGTCCCAATGCGACGAAAAAAGTTCTTTCAGCAGTCGATGCATCTGCTGAAACTGCTGAACGACCTGCGATCGATCCGCACGCGTTCGTGCCGACCGATGGACCGGAATGGGAGGCGTGCGCCGTCTGCGGCACGAAGCCGTCCTACTACCGGGAGAAGTGGTTCCACGGGATGACCGAGCGGCGCCGGCTCGGCAGGCGGTGTTACAGTGCGGCGGTCGGGCGGGAGCAGGCGAAGGTCGCCCCGTTGCCCGGCACGGTCGACCTGGCGGCGATGGAACGGATCACGGCATCGGTCGGGCGGTGCACGCTCTGCAGGCTCGCGACGGTGGCGTGGGCCGGCGACGGGGTGCGGCTCTGCGAGGCGTTTTACGGGCGGGAGATGCAGCGGCGGGTGGAGCAGGGTAGTGCTGTCATGACATCCACATATCATGCAGGAGCTGCAGATGCCCGACGGTGAAGGAAGGGACGCATCTTCGCCGGGATCAGTCCAGCACCGGCGTGCGACCCTGAGAAAGGTGCGGTGAGCAGGAGCGTCCGGATTCACCACCTCTGGTCGTGCCCGGGAGGGGACGAGCGTTCCCTTGCCATCCGCAACCATAATGCCAGCAATTATATATTCGAACGCCGTTGCAATTTTCATCCGATCTTCTCTCTTCCCTGCCGAGATCTGGCGTCTCCGTCATCTCGTGCTGGGGCAGGACGGGTGACTCGTGCACGCTCCGCCGGGGCCAGAGGAGATCGATCCCATGGAGATGATCACGAGATGAACGAGGATCGACGCTGGAGGAGCTGGCGGGCCCTCCTTCGGGGAACCCTTCTCGCAGCGCTACTGATGGTGCCGCTTACGATCGGCACCGTATCCGCCCTATCCTGGAACAACGAGACGGTGGATGCGGCTGGCGGAGTTGGTCAGTATTCATCCCTTGCGCTGGATGCTGCCGGCAACCCCCGGATCAGTTACTTCAATTCTTCTCCGAATTACGACCTGAAGTATGCCTGGAAGGACGGCGGGGGTTGGCACACCGAACTAGTGGATGCGGCTGGCAATGTTGGTTATTATTCATCCCTTGCGCTGGATACTGCCGGCAACCCCCGGATAAGTTACTACAATGAGACGAATCACGACCTGAAGTATGCCTGGAATGACGGTTCGGGCTGGAACAATGTGACAGTGGATACAGCTGGCGTTGTTGAATATTATTCATCCCTCGCATTGGATGATGCCGGCAACCCCCGGATCAGTTACTTCGATGGTTATCCGAAATACGACCTGAAGTATGCCTGGAAGGACGGTTTGGGCTGGCACACCGTGCCAGTGGATGCGGCTGGCGATGTTGGTGCTTTTTCATCCCATGCGCTGGATACTGCCGGCAACCCCCGGATCAGTTATTACAATTCTACGAATCGCGACCAGAAGTATGCCTGGAATGACGGTTCGGGCAGGAACAACG
>JBFXGJ010000043.1:0-15208 GCA_050178135.1 Methanoregulaceae archaeon
AATGAGATCCTGAACGGGTCAATCGTCGCCGATGAAGCGAGCTCCATCATGACCGTGCTGAGGAACGACACGACCCTCCTGGGTGCCATCGTGAACGCATCCCAGGAACTCGACGGAACCAGCACCTGGAACGTGACCGCCGACTCAGCCCTCACGGCACTCGTTGACCCCGACGGGATCTCGGGTTCTGCAATCACAAACATCGTCGGAAACGGGTTCACCGTCACCTACGACGCGGACCTCGAGGCGAACAGCGTGCTCGACGGTCGGACCTACACCCTCGCGAACGGTGGCACCCTCACCCCCGCATGACCCCTGGCCGGGCCGGCTCGACGGCCCGGGGGATCCCCCGGGGCAGCCGGAGGGCCAGCCTCTGGGCAACGACTAATACGGGGGAGCCCCACCTTGCCAGAGGAAGGTGCTCCTCATTCCGTTCTGCGTGGTGGTGATCGACGACGACCCCGACGTGCTCCGGGTCGTCCGGATCAAGCTGGAGCGAGCCGGGTTCCGGGTTGGAACGGCCGCCGACGCCGTAACAGGGCTCGAGATGGTTCGCCGGCAACGGCCCGACGTCGCGATCGTCGACCTGATGCTACCGGACCGGGACGGCCTGGACCTGGTCCGCGATCTGGCCGGGCTTCCTCCGGGGGAGGCCCCAGTCGTCCTGGTCCTCTCGGCTCGGACCGGCCTGGACGAGATCGAGCGGGGGATCGGGGCAGGCGCCGATGACTACGTGACGAAACCGTTTAGCCCCCGCGAGTTGATCGAGCGTATCACCGTAACCCTCGTCCGGAGGGGAAGGACCGGTCCCGTCGGCGGGCGGGAAACCGCATCCGAACCGGGGCCGGAGCCCGGGACAGACCTGCCAATCGTGGCCGATGACGGCGGAGAGGCCTGAGATGGCGAGATCCACACTCGTCTGCCGCCTGCCCGTACCCGGTGCTCCGGCCCCGGACTACTGGGACGCGGGCACGTTCGCCGCGTCGGTCCTTGCCGACTTCGAGACGGCCCGGCGAGACGGCGACCTCGATGGCATGCGCCGGCGGTTCTTTCTCCTCGCCCGGTACCAGGGACGAACGATCGGCATCCTCCGGAGCGCGCTCCGGTCCGGTTCGACCGACCTGATCCTCCGGTCGCTCGAGAACCTGGTCGTGCTCCACCGCCACCTCGCCCGGATGCGGTCCGACGCCCCCCGCGCCGTGCCCCTCGTCCTCACCCTGGACCGGGCATCCCGCCGCCGCGTCCTCCCTGACCTGGTGATGGGGGTGTTGGAGGACGCTGCCGGGCCGCTCGCCCTCGATACCGTCATCGAACGGACGAACGACCTTCACGTCATGGCCCTCGCCCGGACACCGGTCGTTGCCGCCGTGATCAAGGACCTGGTCGCCGGGGACTATCTCCGGGCGACTCCTGACGGCCGCTTCCAGGTGACACGCCGGGTCTACCGCCGGCTCAACACCGACCGGGAGGGGCTCCGGGCACTACTGGGCGATCGGCTCTACCGGGAGTTCGATCAGGGCGGTTTTTCGGGCCTTTCGCCCATACGCTCGCGGGTGCCGGCGTTCCAGGAGTTCTTCGCCCGCTTTGCCGGGTGCGGCCCGGCGATGGCGGACCGGTTCGTCGCCGTCGCCACCGAGTTGACCGGCCCCCCAACCGAGAGGACGCCGCTCGATACCTGGCCCCGGTTCGACCTTATCGGCTCTTCGGTCCCCCGGCCGTACCAGCGGGAGGCGTTCGAGGTCTTTCGTGATGCCGGTTACCGGGGCCAGGTGATCGAGGCGCCGACCGGAAGCGGAAAGACCCTGGTCGGGATGATGTGCATCCAGGACTGGCTCGACACCATCGCCCCGGGGGAGACGGTCCTGGTCCTGGTGCCGACCGCCAACTATGTCCAGCAGTGGATCGGGGAGCTGACGTCATCGGCAATCGGCCTCCGGCTTCCCATCGACGCGGTCCATGCCGGAACCCCCGCCGAGCTCGAGGCTGACTGTCACCGACCCGGCGCCCGCCCGGCGGTCCTGGTAATGACCTACGCGTCGCTCGCGTCCATCGGTTCCGGGGTCGGAAAGGGAGGCTTCGATGTCAACTCGATCGAAGCCCTGCTCCAGGGGAACGGGGTCCTCTATGTCCTGCTTGACGAGGTCCACAAGGTGGCGGAGGACGAGCGGTCGGTCACGGCGAACGTCGTCCGGGTCTTCCTCGACTGGCTTGAGGACGGCAGCCTCCGGGGGGTGATCGGCTTCTCCGGCACCGCCGAGGGCCACAGGAAACACCTCGCCCACCTGGGCCTCGACCTCGCCTTCACGGTCCCGCCCGTGGACCTGATCGCCCGCGGGTTCCTCGCCCCGTACGCCGAATTCGGCATCCCGTTCGCCTACTCGGACCGAGAACGTCGGATCGTCGAGCTGGTCACCGCGTACCGGGATGGCCTGGCCCGCTACCTGCGCCTCCTCGGGCCCGACTGGACCCGGGGAACCTTCGCCGGAATTCCACCCGCCGAGCGGCTCGCCATCGCCCGCGACGTGCTCGGGCTCGCTGCCGGCCGGACCGACCGGGACGAGGCGCTCGCCCGCCGTTTCGAGCGGTGGGAGAGGGACGGAGGCACCGGCGTGAGCGCCGCGCCGATGCTCTCGATCGTCCAGGTCGCCCTCGATCTCTCGGACGAGGCGACGGTGACCGCGGCCGGGGGGGATGCCGAGGCCAGTTTCAGTCCGCTCCTCGGCACCTTCGAGCGGATCCGTGAGGAGCTCGCCGGGCTCGTCCGGGATGAACGGACCGCCGCACGCCTCGCGGCAGAGGAGTTCGCCACGCTCCGGATGGGCGACGCACGGACGGTCGAGGGACCGGGCCGGGCAGTCCGGGTCCGGGATCTGCTCTCCCGGAGCATCGCCGGGCTCTACCCGGTGCTCCGCGGCCTCTACCAGCGGATGGGGGAGGGGCGGGTCGATACCATCCGTGCGGTCCTCCGGGCAGAGGCGACAGCACGGGAGGTGCCGGCGGCGATCGTCTTCGACCGGGCGGCGCGGATCAGGTGGAAAGAGTCGCTCCCCGCCCCGGGATACGGCGGAGTTGGGGGGCTCTTCGCCGAGCTCCTGGGCGTGCACGGGATGACCCCGATAGCGGTGATCTCGGGCGAGCTCTACCTCCCGATGGACGGAGAACCACCCCCCCACGCCCGGATTGCGGCTCATGTCAGGGAGGTCGTGATGCTGGAGGGGATGGGGCGGACCCTCCTCGCTCTCGTCACCCGGGGGCTCGACCTTCCGGGGGAGGTCTCCTCGGGGCTCGCTGAGGACCTCGATCGCCGACTCCGGAACTATATGGCTGGGATGACCGGAGTCCGGGCATCGCGGCCGGCCGAGTTCGGGAGAAAGGTCCTCGGGCCGCTCCGCCGCCGGGTCCGACGGGCCCATCTCGGACTCATGGGCGACCGTCTCCTCGAACGTCTCTCGCCGAAACACCACCACGTCCGCCGATGGATCGAGACCTTCTTCGACTACGCCCTCGTTGCCCGCCGGTTCGACGACGGACGGGAAGGCAGGCTCCGCAGGTCGGACGGGAACGAGTGCGCCTACTGCGTGGTCCGCATGACCGGGGGCGAGCGGCGGGCGTTCTTCTACGACCTGGTCGCGCGGGTGGTCGATGGGCAGGTCTTCCCGGTCGACGTGGTGATCGTCTCGTCCTGGGCGAGGACCGGATGGAACGTCCATCGCCCGAACGTGCTGATCGACGCGACTGCCACCCGCGACCCGACGGCCTGGCTCCAGCTCCGCGGGCGGGCGATGCGCCCGAAGGCGACCTGGACCGGGGACGCCTCAGAACGGTTGATCCGACTCGTCGCCGGGATGGATGGGGACGCCCCCATCGAGAAGCGCGAGGCGGAGGCCTGCCGCCTGCTCCTTGAGGAGAACAAGGTGACGCATATCCACGAGCTGGTGAAGGCGTACGGGAGCGGGATACAGGTTGTCCGCGACCGACGGACCGGGACCTGGGGAAGGGTCCCGTCGATCGCGGCCAAGCACGCGCTCGAGGTCTCGGTCGACCCGGTCACCGGTGCGTACGGACCGGGCGAGAAGCACGCCCCTCTCGTGGGTGTCGACGACCCGCGGGAGAACCGACCGGTGGAGCTGGAGAGGCGACTCGGAACTCTCCTCAAGGAACGCGACGCGACGATCGTTCAGGGCTGGCTCCGGGCGGCGGGCATGGGCCGCTGACCCGTGGCACCCGTGCACCTCAGACCTCCACCAGGACCCGCCCGTCCTCGACCTTCACCAGATAGACCCGCAGGTCGGCAACCGGAGCCTGCGCCATCTCGGCCGCCTTCTTGCGGGCAAGGGCCTGCACCCGGGGCGAGAGGCCCGTGAGGCCGGCAAGCGCTCCCATCGCAGGGCCGGAGATCGCCTTCCCCGTCTCCAGGTTGAACCGGGAGAAGTGTGCGGGGCAGGTGATGATTGTCCCGTCGAGCCGGCCGGCTGAGAGTCGCGCGCCCTCGTGGCCGCATCGGTCATCGACGGCGTAGAACTGCCCATGGACCCGTGCCAGGAGGATACCCTCCCCCCCCAGGTCGATGTGGCGCATGCTCCCATGAGGGAGATCGTCTGCGCCACCCGCGTCAATCAGGACCAGGGGACCGCCTCCTCTGCCATCATTCACCCCCGTCAGCGACCGCGGGCATAAGCATGCCGGCCCGGGGAGGGAAGGTTTGAGTCCCGAGCCGCAGCATATCTTCTTGCAGGTTGCCGGAGATGCCGCGATGAACCGTTCCCCCTACGTCGACCCCGAACTCTGCCGCCGGTGCGCGCAGTGCTGCAAGACCTTCGAGATCGAGTACCCGCGGGACTGGGACCCGGTGGACCTCTCCGAGATCGACAGGATCCGGGCTCTCGCCGGGTTCGGCGATCACGTGAGTGTCCGCGAGGACGAGACGACCCTCACGCTCGTCTTCGACATCCCCTGCAGGTACCTGGTCGAGGAGGACGGCGTCTATTCCTGCAGTGTTTACGACGACCCCGAGCGGCGTCCCCTGATGTGCGAGCACTACCCGTACAGGCACACCACGCGGGCGGACTGCCCGCACGTGCACGGGGGACAGGCCTGAAACCGCGCCATTTTCGACCGTTTCAGAGCAGTTTCGTCTCCGTGGTCGGCTTCGGCACCTTCACGACAAGGACGCGGAAGACCGAGTCGCTCTCGTTTCTCCAGAGGTGCGGAATCCGCGCAGGGCTCTCAACCAGGACGTCCGCCCCGACGACTTCGCGCTCGTCACCTATCTCGACGACACCCTCGCCCTCCAGGACGTAGAAGAAGACGTCGACCGGGGTGATATGCTTCTTCAGGCTCTCGCCGGGATGGAGCGTGATCACCACCCCCATCGCGTGGGGAGAGTCGTAGACCTTGCGTGCGTCCACATGGTGCGGGTTCGGGCCCGAGACCACGTCCGATACCTTGGTAAGTTTCATCTGGGTTCCACCTCGTCTCTTTCGCAGGAGCGAGCGGTTCAAAGGGGCCGACGTCGCCTCCCTCTCCTCTCAGAGGGTGCAGACGTGACAGTCCTGGGACCCGCAGGCGATATTGTCGACCTTCCACTTCAGGGCCCATGCCTTGATCTCGCGGATCACGTCGACGATCTCCAGTCCGCTCTCGGTCAGCGTGTACTCCGTTTTAACCGGGAAGGAAGAGGCGTCGACGCGCCGCGTGATGAGCCCTTCCCTCTCAAGCTCGCGGAGCCGTTCGGAGAGGACCTTCTGGGAGATCCCATCCAGGGCATCCTTGAGTTCCGAAAACCGCCGAGAGTACCCCGGTCCCTTATAGAGCTCGAGAACGATCAGCAGCGTCCACTTCTTTGCCAGGTACCGGACCGTCTGGTTGACCGTGCACGACTCCTGCATCCGATCCCGTGTAAGACCTCCAGCTATTTATGACATGGTATAGATTCGAAACCCCGTGTAATTGAGATACGATAGTGACCGGGAGGGGGAACTGAACGGGTGTGAGGGACGGCGCCCCGACCAGCGGATCAGCATTATCTCCTTCTACAGGTCACAGTTCATCGACCGAGCATGTCCTGCCCCGCCCACGGACCGAGCGCCACCCAAAAAACCTGGCATGGCGAAGAGGAGAGAACCACGAACGCACCCATGGAACCGGTCCGGGGAGTGAACTTTCGTGGCGGGTGAGCACCGTTACTGCGAGGAATGTGGGTCCTCTCTCTCCCCCGGCGCCCGGTTCTGCGAGGAGTGCGGGAGCCCGGTGATGGCGACGGGAGGGACAGCACCGCCGTCGAACCAGGAGCCCGCCCACACGCCCCCGTCGCCTGCCGATCGTCCGATCGCCGTGATCCCGTTTGCCTACACCCACGGTGGATTCCTCTCGGTGCTGGACTGCACCCTGGTCGTCTACCCTGACCGCTGTGTCCTGGCGCACGTTCCGACGGTATGGAAAACAGCGTCTGATCGGGCCCGGAGCGCGATCGAACGTGCCCTTGAAGAGGAGAACCAGGAGGGGCGACTGTTCTGGAAGATCGCCGCCGGTGCCAGTGCGGACGCGGCGGGCGCGTCCCGGCGGAGCGAGATGCTCGCCTCGATCGGGGTGACCGAACCCCCGTGGGAGGCCTACTGGACCCTCGACCCCGGGAAGGTGCTTGCGGAGGACCGCCGGAACCGGGCAGTGCCCCGCGACACGATCGTCTATGTGCGCGGAGAGTGCGACGGGGACACCGGCATCGACCTGGTCATGGTCCGGACGCCTGACGACCGGATCACCATCAACTTCGAACTGGGCACGTTCTTCGCCGCGAGAGACGCCCTCTTCTCGCTCGTCGCGCCCGCCTCCGGGACACCGGAGACGGTCCTCGGCATCCTCCCGGCCGGAAGCGAACCGCAGGTCGAGGGGTTCGGGTTTCAATACGTCTGGCACCTGGTCGTGACGGACCGGCGCATCGTCTACCGCATGATCGAGGAGGAGGAGGCCGACGAAATGGGCTCATGGCTCGACGCCTGCGAGAAGGAGGCGAAGGGTGCCGGGCGGGACTGGCGCCAGGGAGAGGAGGCGGGCCGGCAGGACGCCCCCTGGCAGCGGCGCGCATCGATCCCGGTCTCCCGGCTTCTCGAGCGCGACGTGAACTTTTTTATCCCCCTCCAGACGATCGGTGAGGTCGTCATCGATGTGGGAGGGAGACGTCGGGGCGACCAGGTCCGGTTCTCCCTGCCAGGGAGTGAACTCTCCCTCGCCTTCCCCGACGGGACGGCCGAATATGCGCGGTCTGTCCTGGGGCAGGCGCTCCCGGGGAGAGTCCGATGACGCTGCCGGAGGAGTGATCCCGTGAACCCCCGGGGTCGGACCACCAGGTCGGGGTTCAATTTCAGGATCAACCGCCGCGCCCTGGTCTACATCGGGGTCTCCGCGGTCGCGCTCGCCGGGGCGGCGGTCGGCGCTGCCCTCTCGGACGGGGACGTCACCCTGGTCGTCCTCGGCGGGGCCGGCGCGTACGTGGGGGCACTCCTTGCCGCCCGGGTGCTCCTCGGGCCGGGCGCCGCCGGGTGACCGGCGAGCCCTCGCCAGGGACTGCCGCCCAACACGGGACCAGCAGGTTTTTCCATCGCTCTCACGATGAACCGTTATGCACCACCGGGCCTGGTTCTGTCTCCTCTGCCTCGTGCTGATCGCCCCTTCCGCGCACGCTCTCTGTCACTGGGACCCCGACACGACACCTCAGCCCGGAATTCGCGAATGCGAGGGGAGCCATGAGGATTACGACCCGGAGTGGCCCCGCCTCCCGACGGACGCGGAGATCGAATCGGCGAAAGAGGACTTTCTCGCCGAACTCAAGGGAGGGGAAGCCAGGACCCGGATCGACGATGTGAAGGTCGTCACGTTCCACACCTGCAGCGGAAACTGGACCAACCATGTCGAGATGCGGGTCGGGTTCACCACCTGGTGGGAGTCAATCACCGGCGAAGGGAAGTGGGTGCAGGGTTACGACGAGACATTCCTGGTGTACACTCCCGGTTCGAAGGCGTTCGAGTTCGTCCGGACCCGTGTCCCGAGCGCGTACTTCTCGGGGATGTATGGCGATCCCCCGCAGGGCTTTGCCAGGGGCCCCTGTGCCGACGCCCCTGCCACCACCTCCACTGTGCGGGGCGCCCCGACGCCTCCCCCGCCAGACGACGACGGCGAGATACCATGGGTGGTCGTCATCGGGGCCCTTGCCGTGCTCGGGGCGGCGGGGTTCGCGGGCGCGAAGGTCCTCGGCGGAAGGGGGAAAGACGGAGAGAGGGAGACAAAGGAGGAAAAGAAGAAGGATGAACCGGAGGAGAAGGTCACCTACATCCTCCAGCTGAGCAGCGACCGGCTCGTCGTCGGCCCCGAGCAGCCAGCCCCGCTCTCCGTCTCCGTCTGGAAGCGGGAAGGGAACAGTGCGCCCCAACCGGCTCCCGGAGCTTCAATCACCATCACCGCCCCGCCGTCATCCGGGGTCCTGGTCGGTCCGCCCGCCGGGGCGAGCCCCCTCACGACGACGGTCTCAGCGGAGGGTGCAGCCCCGTCGACTCCTGTCATCCTCGAGGTGGTCGCCTCGGTGGGAGAGACCTCCACCAGGGCGACCGTGACCGTCGAGGTGACGGGTGAGAGTCGGATGGAGTTCTACTAGATCCCCAGAAGGGGACGTGGATCGTCCTACCTGGTCGGGGCCCCGCAGGCCCCGCAGAACTTCTCGTTCGGCCCGATCGGGTCGCCGCACGACTGACAGAAAGCCGGTTTCACACCGGGGGAGGGCACCGGTGAGAGGGGCGCCCCGCAGGTTCCACAGAACCGTTTCCCGGGGATCGTCTCCTTCCCGCAGGCGGGGCACCGGGGGGCATCCGAAACCGGGATGCCGCCTACCGGACCGGCAACCCCCTGAACGGCCTGCTGTACACCGGATGTGACCGCCTCCTTGACCTCTGCCGTCACGGCGTTAACGGCACGGTCCACAACCGCCTCCGAAGCACGTTCTACGACGGTCTCGCCACCTGCCGGCAGCGCGTCCCCGACCACCACCTTCCACTCCGCCGGCGGCCCGATCTCGAATCGCGAGACCTGTCCCGCGAGGTTCGCCGCCTCCTGGGCAACCGTGACCGCCCGCTCAACCGTGTGCTCGGTGGAGACGGCCGTATCCATCAATTCGTTCGCGGTGGTTTCGGAGGACGCGGGTATGTCGGACTCGAACCTGGCCCCGCTGGTCCCGCAGAACCGCTCCCCCGGGGTCCGGGGTGCGCCGCACCCCGGGCAGAACTGGCCCTTCGGGCTCATCGGTTCACCCCCCACCACTCCCTCTTCCTGGACCCATCCTCGCAGACTGTCCCGTCCATCGTCGCCACCCTGTCACTCCGCCGGTTGCGGGTGACAGACCGATTCGTCTCATGATTCGTCCTCATGGTCTCACCCTGGTTATCCACCCACCTTGGGCTTCGCAAGAGCGAGGCTCTGCCAGCCGTTCGCCATCGCCTCGGTGAACGAGGTGATGTCACCGAACCCCTCCTTCTCGAGCGCCCGGTTCGCCCGTTGGATCTCGGCCGGGTCCCAGGGATGTTTCGCCGCCTCGTGCACGGCGTCCGCTGCCCTCCGGAAGTTGTCCGGCAGGTCGGGGATCTCGTGGTTCATCGAGTAGCCGTTCCGGACCTTGTCGAGCATCTTCACACCCTTCGAGGCCTGGACGAAGGCCTCGGGCGCCCCGAAGTTCCTGTAGGCGTCCCCGACCTTGGTCCGGTACATCTGGGCGATTCCGGGGGGATCGTAGAGCCGGCCATGCCCGGCCGCGACGCGAGTCACGTTCGACTGCATGGAGGGCTCCACAGTCCGGACGAACGACCCGGTTGCATCATCCCACCGGATATGCCCCTGGTCCTTGAAGTCCATGCAGGCCTCTTCGTGTATCGCGTCCGTCCCGAGCTGCTGCCGCTGCTCCGCCCACTCCTTTGCCGCCACCGGGTCCTTCCAGTTGGGGCACCCGGTTTCCCTCGCGAAGATCTCGTAGGAAGAGTCCTCCCACTTCGTGCGCGGCACCTCCCTGACCACCCTGGGGGTCCCGTCCGGGTTCCTCTCGAGCACCTCCACCACGCGATAGTCGCGGTCGGTGTTTAATTTCTCCCCGGGTTTGGCTCCGGGAGTACCGAACTCGGCGACGATGATGTCCTTCCCTGCATACTCGGGGTGAGCTGCTTTCAGGGCTTCGACAAGCTGGGCATCGTGGCGCCCGTAGATCTCCTGCCGTGTCCGTTCGAACCCGGCTCTCAACGCTGCATCGCCCTCGCGATCGAGCCGGCGCACCTGTTCCGGGTGGCGCATCAAATCGAGCACATCGCCCTCCAGCACGACCCACTCCCCGCCACCGTCCTTGTGAAGCCCTTTGCGGAGCCGGTTCCAGAGGTTTTCGGCCTCGACCTGGCTGAGCGGCTTTGGTGGACCACGCTTCCCCCCAGCTCCCCCCCGCGTTGCCTGCACCCATGCCTCTTTAAGGGTCCGGTCACCGCTCGCGTTCAGGAACTCCTGGAAGACCATCGCGAAGGTGAGATGCGCCATGTCCCAGGACGACGCCTCGAAAGCCTCGTAGTAACTGCACACCTCCCCATTCGGTTTCGGCCTCACCTTGTGGTACACGAACTTCCAGATCCAGAGCATCACGAGGATCCGGACGCTGGGGTTCCGGGGGTCGAAGTTGACCATGATCAGTGTGTCGACGCCCGCGACGGCCTGCATCTCGATCCAGCGGGCCCGGTTCAGGTCGTAGTATCTCCACCAGGCAGCCTGGAGGTCGTCCTCTCCGGTTTCGTACCGGTCCGCGTAGAAGTTGAAGAACTCGACGAGCTCGTCCTTGAGGAGTGGGACGAACTGCTGGCTTGCGAACGAGGCCGCGAAACCGAGGCTTCGCGTGTAGTACCCGACTACGGCATAGAAGGCGAAGTCGCCGACCTTCTTCGCCGCCCCGAGTCCGGTAAGAATGGTCGTCTCCCAGGGCTTCCAGGTGAGGTAGTCCTGCTGGTCCTCCCGCCAGATCCGCTGCGCCTCCTCCCAGATCACCTCGCGGAGGATGGCGTAGTCTCTCGCCCCGGCATGCTTCTTCCCGAGCGCCGCGAGGTCATGGACGAGGTGGGAGTACTCCGGCCGCCCCTGGGGAATTACATCCTCGATGAAGACCAGGAGGCGGGTCTGCTCCTCGGAGAGGGTGCCAATCTTTCTTTTTCGCCCGGCGGTGACGATCTCCAGCGGTACCGCGCATTCCCACGGCCCGGAGCGGGCGACGATGCCAGCGGGGTATGTCCCACCGTCACCGGGCACGAAACGCTTGAACTCGAATCGCCATGCCCCTTCGAGGCCGGAGTATGAATCGGGGTGCCGCTCGGGCTTCACCATGTCCCCCAGCGAGAAGAGGATGCGGGCCGGCCCGCTGTCGCTCTCGGGCCGCTCGAACTCGATCGCCTCTGCCATCCTGGGAACGTCCTCGACGCGGCTCCCGTTCCAGGTCATCGTGGCGAACCGGACAAAGGCGACGCGGTGGGGGTCCTTCATCGGGAGGTCCGCGCGGAGGGGCACGGTTGTCTCGTGGCCCGAGGACTTCCAGTCCCCCTTCTGCCAGGTGTAGATTCCGGCGACATACAGCCCCTCGAACGAGACGGTGACCGGGACATCGGGGCCTCTCAGCACGAGGTCGCCCGACGTCGCCACCGGGTGGAGCAGGATCCGCCGTTCCCAGGCCCCCGGACCGATCGGGGGATCGGCCGGCGCGGCATCGGGGCTGACGGTGACCCGGAAGCTCGCGCCGTCACCCTCCTCCTTCTGAGGGTCTACCAGCACCAGGCCGCGGGCGTCGTCGTCCGTGACCAGGTCGAAGGCCCATGTTCGCCCGGAGGTTGTTGAGACCGCGAGCGAGACATCGACCTGGGTTGGCGCGGGCGCTCGTCCCTGGCGATTCTCGGGGTGGGCCAGGAGATCGACCTCCCCTGGAGCGACATCGAGACGTGCCGGGAGCCCGAGCGGGATGCGTACCGTGGCGCGAGAGGTGTCACTCCGTCCTACCGTCGCCACCACCTCGACCTCGACCGTATCCGGGAGGCGGGTGTCGGCAGGACCCGTCACACGTGCCCGGATCTCGACGGCGTACCACCACGGCTCGTCCGCGTTGGTGGAGGTGCAGGAGATGTCGAGACCGTCGCCCGGCGTCGCCTCGAACCGTATGGTCGCGTTCCGTTCCCGGTCGCTGAGGGTGTTGTTGGGTTGGGGCTCCAGGCGTGCGCCGATCACGACGCGGCTCTCCGGGTCGAACGGGTCGATCGTACTCCCCCAGCGGGGGTCGATGGCGGTCACGAGCACGACCGACGGCGTCTCACCGAGGTCCACGGTCACCCTGTGGGAGAACGACTCCCGGCCCACACGGGCGGTGACGATGAGCCCGGCGGACTCTCCTGACGCCCCGCTGACCTGGGTCACCGTGCAGTCCACCTGTCCGGTCCCTTCCTTGAGACCGACCCGGAGTCTCCCCGCCGTCTCCGCCGACTCCGCCACCGTGATGACGGCCTTCGGGACCGGCACCTCCTTCCCGGGAGCCGCCGCCTCGAGAAGACGGGCGTGGAAGACGGCGGGGCGCCCCTGGGAGACCGAGAGGTGGTCCGCCGAGACCTGCAGGACGTAGGTCTTCTTCGGCACGAGGGTGAGAGTGGTGCGCTTCTCTAGCCTGCGCCCCCCGACCCGGACCGCGACGCCGACGCCGAACGAGTCGTTCCCGGGGGTACCGGGCGCGAGGCCGTGCGCCCGGAAGAGGGCCCGCTTGCCGCCACCTTCCGTCGTCTCGGTGACCAGGCCGACCCGGTCGCCCCCTGCCGCGACCCGGAACCAGTCCTGCCTGGCGAGTCCGGCAATCTCGGCGTCCGTCGGGACGAGGAGGTCCGCAAACGTGAGGCGGGCCGTGAGTGCCGCCATCGGGGTCCCGTCGCTCGCGTCGGGGACCGGTTCGGGGGCGAGCTCGAGCGCCGCCGGCGAAAAGTCGGGGGGCCCGATCACCACGACCTCGGTCATCGGCCCCGGGCCGGTGGGGACGGGGACGCCGATCGTCGGGACCGGCGCGGCGAGCGGGTAAAGCGTCACCGAGAGCCGGATTGGCTGCTTGCCGGCGACCAGGGCCTCGTACTCCCCCAGGGTGAACCGTCCCTGCAGGGCGACCGTGAAACGGACCGCCTTTCCCGCCTCGATGATCTCTTTCCCCGTGACCACCACCCGGTCCTTCCAGGGGCACCCGGGTGCCACGACGACCCGGAAATTCGGGTTCAGCGGCACGGGCTCGACGTTCCAGCGAATTCGCGAGCGGATCACCACGGGCCTGACCGTGCCGCTCCCGGCATCATACGTGAATGCGAAGGCCACCGGGATCACCCCCTCAGCACGCGAAGGGACAGAATGAGCCCGTCAGCAGTCGAACGGCGGGCGTGGCCTTGAGACCGCGAACCGACCCGGGTGCGGGACGTCGACCACGTCACTGGTCATCCCTTCCTCTTCAGCACCGCATGTGACGCGTACCGTTCGACGAGGGCGACCGCCTCGTCGAAGTTCTCGTCCGTGGCGTAGAGCACGATCGGAAAGACCAGTGTCCGGCGGTAGAAGAGGAGCGAGCGGTCACGCCGGTCGACCGTCACCGAGCGCACCTCGTCCCAGTGCATCGACTCCATCTCGCGGCTGATGTTGATCAGGCTCCCCCCCGTGCCGGCGAGCGAGCCGCCGATGGCGGACCCGACCAGGGTCGCCCGGTTGAGCGCCTTCGACTCCTTCCCGGCACGGTACCCGACCCCCTCACTCGTGATCGCGAACTCCCCCATCGGCCCGCCCTTCGTAAAGAACTGGATCGCCCACCCGATCACCAGGGCGAGGACGACCAGGAAGAGAAAGATCCCGGCGATCCACGGCAGGGCGAAGAGCGCCCCCATCGCCACCATCAGGAGCGCGACGAAGAGGGCGCCGACTCCGAAGGCGATGACGAGTTGCTTGACGACGACAGGACTCGTGACGACCGGCATCCGGGCCGACCAGACGAGGGATCCGGGCTCGGGTTCCACGCGGCCCTCGCATGACGGGCAGGACTCCGCCCCGGGAGGGAGGGGTGAACCACAATCGGGACAGAAGGTCATGACGATAACTCCAGGATATGCTCTTATCCCCTGGAAATAATAAAAGCGTTCCAAAAAGCATCCCACCGGGTTGTGCGACGCCGCATCGCACCCATGCTCTCCTTGCCGTCCCGGGGCCGGGCGCATTCTTCTCAAAAAGGTGTAGTCTCGCAATGGTTGAGAGGTTGTACAGGAGGCGGGGCCTGGTGCGGAATCCATGGGGAACCATCCCGGGTTTCGAGTGGAACAGCAGTATTAAGACACCAGTGGCGTACCCTTCAGCGATCGACCATGTTCTGTCCTGACTGCGGAGCAGAGAACCCCGGGGAGAACCTCTTCTGTGAGCAGTGCGGGGCCTCCCTTGCGCCGGACGGGGCATCGTCCCCGCCCCCGGTGACGTCGACGCCGGCAGCACCGCCGCCGCCACCGGTTCGAACCCCAACCACGGCATCCCCGCCTGACGTGGGGTGGTTCGGTACCGCCGGTATCATCGTCGCGCTCATCTCCACGGTCGTCATCCCGATCATCTTCGGCCCGATCGCGATCGTGCTCGGGTTCATCGGCCACTCGCGGGGAGACCCGAGGGGGAAGATCGCGATCGTCCTGGGCGTGGTCTGCATGCTGATTGGGTTCGTTCTCAGTTACATCGTCCTGTCCGGGTTCTGACCGGGACTCGATGGTCCTGCCGGGCCGGTACCACCGTCTTGATGAGGGAATCGCCCACCATGGGCGGAGGAGGGTGACGGAGGCACCACCCCGAACGGCACCCTTTACTCGCCCGACGGCCAGATCTGTAGAGTATGCGGGTGATCGGGATCGACCCGGGATACGGCCGGGTGGGCTGGGGCGTGGTCGAGGGGCGCCGGCACCAGCTCGCCTGTTGCGCCTGGGGCTGCATCGAGACATCGAAGGAGACGCCGATGCCGGACCGGATCCTCCAGGTCTGGCGGGCCCTGAACGCGCTCCTCGACGAGTGGTCGCCCGACGAGATGGCGATCGAGTGCCTCTACTTCTCGAAGAACGTGACGACCGGGATACAGGTGGCGGAGGTCCGCGGGGTGATCCGGCTCGCCGCAGCC
>JBFXGJ010000044.1:0-14615 GCA_050178135.1 Methanoregulaceae archaeon
GGGCTCGCCGGTCGCGTTGATTCTCCATCACAGAGGGAAATAATGTAGGTTTTACAACCATATTAAGGTTGTTGTCGCGCCCCGATTTGCATCGAACCACACACACAACCACTCGCTCTGCGAGCGCAGTGCGAGATTACATTGTTGTGCGTGAGAGCACTTAAACCTTTTGTCGCACACCTTGTTTCCGAGGTGTGCCCACCAGGGCAGCGGTGATTAACCACCACCATCGCACATTGCGTGCGAGGTAATAATGTATGCCGCTTTGACATATAAAGGTTTTCGGAATGAGACCTGATCGAATTCGCGAACGGATCGCGACCATCCAAATCAGAAATCCCCCGATTCCCATTTTATGTCGCAACCATCCCAGGGGAGGGCTGCCCATCGGGCAGGTGACAGACACCCACCTTCGCACATCGCGTGCGAGGTAATAATGTAAGTCATTGTGAGTTATAAAGGTTCGTGCACCCCGCTCCGGACCGAATGGAATCGACCCAAAGCACCAGAGAGTGCATAAATCCCCCTGCGTCACAGACATCACACCAGGATGCCTGCCCATCCGACGGTGAAAACACCATCCCCTCGCACCGTGGTGCGAGGTAAGAATGTTAATCACCATTGCATATAAACATTGTCGCGAATTTTCCCTGTTTCACGGCCAATGGCCGAAACGAGAAGATGGACAACGTTCATCCGCATCACGGCGGATGCGGATATACAGATTGGTGGATTTGACATATAAATCTAATTCACAATGCGGAGCAGAAACGAGAGACGGCACCAGTTTTTTCCGGCACCCCCAGATCGCGCGGGAGACAAGAAGCTCGAACGTTGATGAGAACGATCGCACAGCGACGAATGATTGACCAAAAAAGAGGTAGAAGAAGGCCCTACTTCGCGATCACGAACCGGCGGTTCGCCTCAAGGGACTCCATGGCAACCACACTGACCTGCTCCACCATCTTCGCGATCTCGTCGATCGCCACGGAGCTCTCCTGTGTGGTGGCAGCTGCATCCCCTGCCTCTTTAGCCGTCTCTTCGACCAGGCGAGTCACCTCGTGGATGGACGCGCTGATCTCCTCGACTGTAGCCGCCTGCTCCTGAGATGCACTGGCAACCTCCTCGGTGGAACGCGCAATCTTTCCGATGGACTCGGCGATCTGCGTGAACGCTGCCAGGGTCTCGCCGATCACCTCTATACCGACACCGACAGTCCGACCCGAGTCATCGATCGCACTGGAGGCCATCCTGGTCTTCTCTCGCAGCGCCCCGATCATCTCCTCGATGCTCTCAGCGGAGTTGCGCGACTCCTGTGCAAGGGACTTCACCTCGGCAGCAACCACGGCGAACCCGCGCCCGGCATCTCCTGCCCTGGCCGCCTCGATCGCCGCGTTCAGGGCCAGGAGGTTGGTCTGGTTCGCAAGATCCCGGATAAGGCCGACGATCTTACCGATCTCGTTCATCTGACCACCGATCTCGTTCACGATCTGCTGGACCTTGGACGACGAGGTCTCGATTTCGCCCATGCTCCGGTCAGCCTTGCCGGCCAGGTCAGTGCCCCGCTTCGAGAGGTCATTCGTTTCGCGCGCCAGGTGCGAGACCGACTCCATCGAAGAGGTGACCTCTTCCACCGCCGCAGACATGTCCTCCATCGCCCTGAGCACCTGGGAGATGCTCATGCTGATCTGCTCGGAGTTGTGGGACACATGGTTGACCGACCGGGCAACCGCCTGTGAGCCCCCGGAGACCTCCTCCAGGCTTGCATTTGTCTGTTCCGCGGACGCGGTCAGATCCTCCATCTTGTGGATGATGTCGCCCACCGACATCGATATGGACTGGCTCACCTCGTTGAGCGCTCTCTTCAAGGTATCAAACTCGCCTTCAACCTGGACGCCAGAGTTCCACTGAGACGAGAAGTCCGCTCGCGCAAAACTGTTGGCGATCCGGACCGACTCGACGATCGGGTGTTCGATCGCCTCCATAACGCCATTCAGCCCTACGATCACCTCGCGGTAGACCCCCTGGTGGCGGTTTACATCGGCCCGCTTCACGAGATCTCCCTTCATCGCCTCCCCCGCAAGCATGCCGGCATCGGAGATCAGACCGCCGATCGCATTCTGGACGCTCTCGAGGTTGGCATTGATCCCTTCGAAAGACGTCCGGGCATCGGCCGTGTACTGGTTCGCTGCGGCGATGGAGAGGTCGAAGTTGAGATCACCCTCGGCGAGCCGTGCGAGGTTCGCGGAGAGTGTATCGATATACGTACCGCGATACCCTGCCAGGACCTTCTCGGGGGTGAGATCCAGGTAGATGTAGTAGTTGACGTCGATCTCGCCGTTGTCGTCGAAGACCGGTACCTGGTAGAGCGTCAGGTACGACGTCTCGTTACCGCCCCAGCGGACCTCCATGTGGGTGACAGCCTTGCGCTTCTCGTTGAAGGAGGCGTAGAAGTCGTCACCGCCCGTGATGGTGATGTCGAAGTCGTAGAGCTTCTTCTTCATCAGCTCGTCGTAGCTCCCGCGCCAGACGTTCTGGTACTCGCGGTTCAGATCGAGCCGGGACTTGTCCTTCGCCAGCACCGCGATTGCGAGGGGGTTGTCGCGAACGAATGCATCCCCACGGTCACGGAGCCGCTGTGCCTCGATCAGCTGCTGCTTCTCCTGAGAGTGATCCAGGTAGATGTAGTAGTTGACATCTATCTCGCCGTTGTCATCGAAGACCGGCACCTGGTAGAGCGTCAGGTACGACGTCTCGTTCCCATCCCACCGAACCTCCATGTCGGTCTTCGCCATCCGCTTCTCGGCAAACGAGGCGTAGAAGTCGTCGCCCCCGGTGATCGTGATGTCGAAGTCGTAGAGCTTCTTCTTCATCAGCTCGTCGTAACCACCGCGCCAGACCTTCTGGTACTCCTCGTTCAGGTCGAGCCGGGACTTGTCCTTCGCCAGCACGGCGATCGCGAGGGGGTTGAACTCGATGAAGTTCGACGCCCTCTTGGTGAGGAGCGTCGCCTCCGCTTCTCGATTCTTTTCGTCCGTCTCATCGATGTAGACCACCAGGAGATTGTCGACATCCCCTTTTTCGTCGACGAACGGAAGCGTGTACCGCTTCATGATCTTGACTCCGCTCGGAAACTCGACCTCCACCTCTCCCTCGACCCGGCGCTTCGTGCGGACGCACTCCTTGGTCGACTCACCCTCCACGCGGTGGACCTTGAGGTCGTTGAAGCTCATGCGGGCGAGATTCTCCTTCGAATAGCCCGAGAGGTCGAGGAATGCCTGGTTGGCGTTCTTGATGGCAAGCTTCTCGTCCAAAAAGAGCATCGGGATTGGGTTATCCAGGAGGGCTCGCTTGTAATTGTCCGAGGCGAGCTTGCGTGCCTCCAGGGCCCGGTTCAGGTCCTCGACCTCGCGCGCTCTCAGGTCCAGAACGGAGTTCAGCATCGCGACAAGCGGTTGCTCCTCCTTTTCAGCCGTCTTTTCATCAAATCGGGCCGTGGTGTCACCAGCCAGGACCCTCTGCATTATCGATTCGATCTCTTTCTTCGCTATCATGATCGTCGTCACCCGGCCTCTCGTCGGGACAGAGGCTGCACCGTGCCGCAGGGATGTCGGACGTGGCCCGATGCCCGGCCGGTCATACACCGCCCGGACTTTGAGCTTGGTCGTAATCGCTTGAGAGCATGTGTAGTTCTATTCTTGCAGAGTATCAACCTTTTTACTCGTGATACCGGAATATTCGTTTCCGAGAAAAGAAAAATTATAAATATTTTAAACCGGCTGCGGTAAAGCCTGCTAGGCTGCATTCCGGAGGGCTGGGCGGACTTCGATCTCTCCGAAAAACTCCTCCTGGACAAGGTCCACCGTGCCATCGAGCATCAGGAAGAGGAGCGGGATGTAGATATCGATCACGGCCCAGCCGCTGATCACCGCGAGCGACGAAAGAGTAACCCTCACGCCGGCGGCGAACCCGGCCATGCACCACCCGAGGACCTGGCGTGCCGCATCGCGATATCCCTCCTCGTGGGCAATCCCGATCACCTCCCCCGGATCGACGGTGATCGGCGACGCGCGAACGCTTCGCCGTCGGCGCTGTTCGTCCCGCTCCATGTAGCGGAGGACCGTGATCAGGTCAAAGAGTGTCTCGGGCCGCTTGCGAAGACGCTTTCGTTCGAGCCGGCGGTGGATCTCAGCCTCGAGTCGTGCAATCGGCTCACCGGCAAACGGTTCATCCTCCGCACCCCATCCCTCCGGTTCGTCGTCCAGGTCGAACGATCCCTCGTCCCCCTCGTCCTCCTCGGGCTCAAGCAGGTACTCGGACTTCATCCGGAGCAGCAGCGAGGCAAAGAACAGAGTTCGGCCGGAGATCCTCAGGTCGAGGGCTTTCTGCCGTTCGAGCTCCGAGAGGAACCGGTCGGTCACCTCGACGATATCAATCCGCCAGGGATCGATCTCGCCTCGCTCGGCCATGCCGACCAGGATCGCCACCGGTTCTTCAATCACCCGTACGCACGCCCGTCACCAGGGTAGACTTGTCAGGCCGGACCGTCACCCCCACAACCCGGTCGGCCGAGTCGATCATCGGCTTCCGCAGTGATACGATGACAAACTGAGACTCGCTCGCGATCTCCCGGACCATCGAGGCGATCCGCTCCACGTTCGACCCGTCGAGCGACATGTCGACCTCGTCGAACGCATAGAACGGCGCCGGCATGTACTGCTGGATCGAGAAGATGAAGGCAAGGGTCGTCAGCGACTTCTCGCCGCCGGAGAGGGCATTGAGAAGGTGGACCGCCTTGTCACGTGGCTGGACGGCGAAGGTGAGCCCCCCCTCGAACGGGTCGTCCTCGCATTCGAGCACGAGCCGCCCGTTGCCGCTCGTCAGGGTGGCGAAGATGCGACAGAAGTTCTCGTTGATCGCGGTGTATGCCTCGAGAAACGCCTCGAGCTTCTGGGCTTCGAAGTGGGCGATACGCTCGAGGAGCGTTCCCCTCTCGCGAGACAGCACCTCGACCATCTCAGCTCGCCCGGCAACCCGTTCAGCCACCCGGTCGTACTCCTCGACCGCCAGCATATTGACCGCGCCGAGCCGACGTAGCGCGAGCTCCGTCGTGGCGATCCCCTCGTCGATCTCCGCAAGGGAGAGGGTCGTCGTTCGGTCCCCAACCCGCTCTTTGAGCACGGCGCATTCGGTGATCAGGCTCTGCTCCCGGCCGATACAGACCTCCATCTGGAACCGGGTCCGCTCCAGCCTCGATTCGAGGTCAAGCAGGGCGCGCTCGAACTGCTGGATCCCCTCCTGCATTGACGCGCGACGCCGACGGAGCTCCTCGAGCTCGGCCGAGAAGGTCTGCTGCCGCAGTTCGAGGGCGTGGATCTCCTCCTCGGACGCGGCTATCTGGACCTCGGCCTGGGCCGTCTCTTCCTCAAGGTGACGATTTTTCGCCTCGAGACGACCCCGCTCCTCCCCGAGTTCCTCGATACGCCGCGAAAAATAGATCCGCTCCCTCTGGGCATCGGCAATATCCGACTCCTTGTTCCGAAGACGGCGCTCCACCTCTTCGAGCTCGGCTCGCGCCCGTTCCCGCTGGTCGGTCAGTTCCGGGATCTCGGTCTCTTCGAGCTCCTTCCTGAGCGAGGCGACGCGCCGGTTCGTCTTCTGGACCTCGTCCTGGACGTCGTTGAGGGCCTGCTCAATCCCCGCACGCTCAACAACACCGTCCTGGCCTTCCCCCCCGAGTGCGTCCTCGGACCGTGCCATCTCCTCCAGTTCGGCTGCCGATGCGGCGAGGCGGCGCTCGTACTCCTCGACCAGGACGCCGCAGCGAGCTGCCTCCTGGTCGGCCCGCGAGCGCGCTTCGCGCAGGGTGTCCGACTCACCGGACAGCCGGCCGACCGTTGTTTCGATCCGCTTGGACTCCTCTTCCTGCTCGGCGAGAGCAGCGAGGAGCCGACGGACCTCGTCCTCGACAGAGGCGGCGAAACCGCGCACGGACCGCTTCTGGTACCCCCCGGTCATCGCGCCCGTCTTCTCGAGCAGCTCGCCCTCGAGTGTCACCATACGGTGCTTGCCGAGCAGGCGGCGCGCCAGGGACAGGGTCTCCATCACGAGGGTAGCGCCGAAGACCAGGCCGAACGCCCGCTCGTACACCGGGTCAAACCGGACCAGGTTGACGGCGTAGTCCACGATCCCGTCGCCGGAGACAGGAGGCCTCGGGACCTCGCGGAGCCGGTTGAGGGGGAGGAAAGTGAGCCTGCCGGCGCGTGTCTCCTTGAGATAGGCGATCGCCTCGCTCGCCACCCGATCATCATCGACCACCACGTTGTTGAGGCGCGAGCCGGCAGCGGTGTTGAGGGCCTCCATGAAATCGGGCGGTACGCGGCCGAGCGAAGCGATCGTTCCGTGAACCCCGTCCATCCCGAGCACGGCCTCGAGGGCGCGTCCGCCGGCATCCCCCTGGACCTGCTGCTGCGCCTCGCACCTCATCAGGGCCTGTTCGTTCGCGCGCTGGGAAAGGCGAAGCGCCTCGAACTCTGACCGTGCACGCAGGAGGTCTCGCTCCACCACGGAGAGAGAGGCCTCGATCCTCCGCCGCTCCTCGCCGTGCGCTTGTTGTGAGGCCCGTGCCTCGTCGAGCGCGGCCGTATCCGAGATAATCGCGGCGTTCAACTCGCTCCGTCGGGTACCGAGACGCTCTCGCTCACGCGTGCGGGACCGGCTCTCCTCGATCAGCTGGTCCTGCCGCCGGAGGAGTTCGGCGCGCCGGCCCGTCAGCTCCTCGAGCGCGGCAAGCAGGCGGAAGAGCTCGGCCTGGGCCTCTGCCGTCTCCGCCTGGCCCGCCTGGAGACGCCCTTCGATCGTCCTGAGGCGTGACTGGACCTGCGCCTGTTCCATTGCCAGGTTGGTCCGGTCGATCGAGAGGTTCCGGACCTGGGTCTGGGCGGCGGTGATCTTCTCCTCCGTTCTGCGGGTGTCTGCGAAGGCACGGTTGACAGCCTGCAGGTTCTCCTCCCGTTCGCGCCGGTAGGCATCGATCGAGAGGCGGGATGCCTTGATGACGCCCTTTGCCTCCTCGAGCTGGCTCAACAACTTGAGGTACTCGGACCCGCTCCGACGGTGGATCTCCTCGTCCAGGGCGGCGAGGTCCCCCTGGAGGTACGAGAGCTCGTGGGCCTGGTGCGAACGGTCCCCATCGAGTCGGGCCGCATCCAGACGGTGCTCCTCGATCAGCGAGAGGAGGGCCGTTCGCTCCTTCTCCTTCTCGGCGAGTTCCGCCGCTGCACGACAGTCCTCGTACGCCGCCAGTTCCTCGGTCAACTGCTTATGAACCAGCGCCTGTTCCCGCTCGACACTCAGCTCCTCGAGCCGCCTCGATGCCTCGCGGAGCAGGAGTTCCTCGCGCTCGATCCGCTCCTTCACCACCTCGAGCTCGGCGAAGGCCTGGTTTCTCCGGAGATCGAACTCGGCCACGCCGGCGATCTCGTCGATCACACGTCGGCGGTCCAGGTCGCTCATCTCGATGATCCGCGTGATGTCGCCCTGCATCACCACGTTGTAGCCGTGAGGGCGGACACCGAGCCGTCCGAGGTAGTCGGCGACCTCGCTCTGCTTTGAGAGCCGGTCGTTCATGTAAAAATAGCTGTAGTAGCCGTTTTCCGTCCTTTTTATCCGGCGACGGATGCGAGTGCCGTCGGAGAACCGGAGGGCAACCTCGGCGGTGGAGCGGTGGCTCGAGATGTTGATCAGGTCGGTCAGTTTCTCCGCCCGGAGCGAGTGGGACGAAGAGAGTCCCAGGACGAAGAGGATCGCGTCGATGATGTTCGACTTCCCCGACCCGTTCGGACCGGAGATGACCGTGAAGCCCCGGGAAAAGGGGATCCGGGTCTTCCCTGAGAATGACTTGAAGTTATCGATCTCAAGCTCGCTGATGAACAACGGTGCGGGCCCCTAGCGCTTCCTGGGTGGACGCGGCGGTTCCTTCTCCTCTGCGAAGATCACGGCATCCACGTGCCGCTCGGAGCGGTCCTGCCCGGACTTTCGGTCCTGCCGCTTGTTCTGGTATCCGTTCGGGGCGACGATATACTCCTTCCCGATGCGTTTCTCGGGACGGATGGTTCCGTCCGGCTGCATGATCATGTCCATATCCTCGGACAGGGCGGCAGACGCCGGGGCGAGCGGGACACCAGTCTGGACCGGAGGGGCCTGTGGCGAGAGCTTGTCCGCGTTCCGTGGACGGACCAGGACCGTTGGTGCCGACTCGGCAGGTTCCGGGGTGCGAGACGACGGCGCTCTCCTCATGGGTGCCGGGGGCTCCTCCCGCTCGAAAGCCCGCGACATCTTCTGGACCAGCGCCTTCAGGTCAAGGAGTTCCTCGGTGAGACCCTTTACCACCGCTTCGAGCTCTCGGACCCGGCGCTCAAGCGTGGCGGTACGGCCGTCGTCATTCCCACCGGCGGGGCGCTCTGCCTCCCGCCGGTCGGCCTCCCGGAGCAGGTCGAGCGCCCGCTCCTTCTCCTCGAGCTCGTGCTCCAGGTACTTGATCTTCGCATCCTTCATGGCCATGCGTGCCCTCCGGAGAAAGGGTGCGACCTGGAAGGTTATATTCCTTACAATCCATACGAGCCCAGTACGCCCGAAGAAACACTCATACATGCCGAAGTCCAATTCTGTTTATATGTCGCATCTTGCCGATGTGGATCCAGAAATTGCGCGGATCATCGAGAGCGAGCGGCTCCGCCAGGTGAACGGGCTCGAGCTTATCGCCTCCGAGAACCTCGTGAGCCGTGCCGTGCTCGAGGCCATGGGCTCGATCATGACCAACAAGTACGCCGAGGGCTATCCCGGGAAGCGTTACTACGGTGGGTGCGAGTTCCACGACCAGGCGGAGAACCTCGCCCGCGACCGCGTCAAACAGCTCTTCGGCGCCGAGCACGCGAACGTGCAGGCCCACTCGGGCACCCAGGCCAACATGGCTGTTTACTTCTCGGTCATGGAGTGCGGCGTCGACCGGATGATGTCGATGTCGCTCACCCAGGGCGGGCACCTCTCGCACGGTTCCCCGGTCTCGTTCAGCGGCAAGATGTACGAGGTCCACCAGTACGGCGTCGACCTCGCCACTGAGACCCTCGACTATGGTGTGGTCGAGGAGCAGGCGAAGAAGGTGAAGCCTGCAGTGATCGTCTGCGGGGCTTCGGCCTACCCGCGTGAGATCGACTTCAAGGCATTCCAGGAGATCGCCGACGGGGTCGATGCCTACTGCATGGCGGACATCGCGCACATCGCCGGGCTCTGCGCCGCGGGCATCCACCCGAACCCGACGGGCGTCGTCGACTTCGTCACATCGACCACCCACAAGACCCTGCGTGGTCCGCGCGGCGGGTTCATCCTCTGCGGCGAGGAGCATGCACAGTCGATCGACAAGGCGATCTTCCCCGGGATGCAGGGCGGTCCCCTGATGCACACGATCGCGGCGAAAGCCGTCTGTTTTGCAGAGGCGTTGAAGCCCTCGTACAGGGACTACGCCCGCCAGGTGGTCAAGAATGCCCAGACGATGGCGACGGTCCTGGGCGATGCCGGGCTTCGGCTCGTCTCCGGAGGCACCGACAACCACCTGATCCTGATCGACCTCTCGAACCGGGGTATCACCGGGCTCGAGGCCGAGAACGCGCTCGGCAAGGCCGGCATCACGGTCAACAAGAACACCATCCCGAATGAGAACCGGTCGCCGTTCGTCACGAGCGGCCTGAGGATCGGCACCCCGGCGGTCACCTCCCGGGGCATGAAAGAGAGCGAGATGCGGACGGTCGGCGAGTGGATCGCCCGTGTCCTCGCTGATGTCACGAACGAGTCGGTGATCCGCGAAGTTGCCGCCGAAGTCACCGCGATGGCCTCGCAGTACCCCCTCCACCCCGAATAATCGAAAAAATTCGTGATCCAGAGGAGAGAATACGGCATGGCAGTGATCCTCGACGGTAAAGCGGTCTCGGAGAAACGGATCGAACTCCTGCGCGAGGCGATCGACGAGTCGGGGCTCTCCCCCCGGCTCGCGACCGTTCTTGTTGGAGACGACCCGGCATCGGCGCTGTACGTTCGAATGAAGCACCAGGCCTGTGAACGGGTCCACATCGGATCGATAAACGTGACGCTTCCGGTTGATGCGACAACGGAACGCGTCGTTGAGGCGGTCCGAAAATTGAACGCAGATCCAGAGATCAGCGGGATCCTGGTCCAGCTCCCGCTGCCCGGCGGGATCGACCAGGAGGCCGTGATCGAGGCAGTGTCCCCTGAAAAAGACGTGGACGGGTTTCACCCCTGCAACATCGGTCGCCTCGTCTCGGGCCGTCCTCGCTTCGCCCCCTGCACCCCGCTCGGGATTATGAACCTGCTCGGGGAGTATGGGATCGAACTCGCTGGACGGCGTGCGGTGGTGGTGGGCCGGTCGATCGATGTCGGTCGGCCGATGGCGGCCCTCCTCCTGAACGCGGACGCAACTGTCACGGTCTGTCACAGCCGGACCAACGACCTGGCCTCCGTCACCCGCGAGGCCGATCTGGTGGTGGCGGCGGTCGGCCGCCCCCGGTTCATCACCGAGGAGATGGTCGGCCAGGGGACCACGGTGGTCGATGTCGGGACCAACCGCGTCGATGGACGCCTCGTCGGTGACGTCGACTTCGAGGCCGTCCGTGAACGGGCCGCCGCAATCACGCCCGTGCCCGGCGGGGTCGGGCCCATGACGATCGCGACCCTGATGGAGAACACCTTCGCGGCCGCGAGACACCAGGCATGCGGACCTGCACCGTAGGCAGTGTCAGGATCGGCCCCGGGGAGCCCCCCCGCCTGATGGGGGTCCTCAACGGAAGCCCTGAGTCCTTCTATTCCGGCTCATTCTTTTCACCTGCTCATGTGCGAGAGGCTGCGGACCGCTGTGTCGATGCCGGGGCTGTTATCCTCGACCTGGGAGCCCGGTCGACGGCACCGGAGAGTCCGTCGATCTCCGTGCACGAGGAGGCGGCCCGGATGGACGCCCTCCTCTCCGAACTCGACGGCACCGGGTACGTGATCTCGGTCGATACGATGCACACCGAGGTCCTCGAGAATTGTCTGCGGCACGACGTCCATATGCTGAACGATATCAACGGGTTCCGTGACCCGGCACTCGTCCGGCGCGCAGCGGAAGCGGGGCTCGCGGGCTGTGGGATGGCGGCATTCGAGGCGCCCGGCGACCCCCTCGGGGTCGAGGCGACCCTGAACGCACTCGCACAGGTCGTGATCCGGGCAGGGGACGCCGGGCTCTCTGAGCTCGTCCTGGATCCGGGCATCGGCCTCTGGACGAGCGAGCGAACCGTGGAGCACGACTGGGCACTTTGCTGCTGCTTCGACCGATTTTCGCGGCTCGGCACCCCATTGCTCGCCGCGATCTCTCGCAAGACCTTTCTTGGCCGGCTGACCGGTCGACCTCCTGAGGACCGTCTTGCCGCGTCGCTTGCGGCCACGAGTGCGCTCCTCGACCGGGGCGCGCACCTTGTCCGGACTCACGACGTCGCCGAGACCGCCGACCTGCTCCGGGTCCGGAGACGGCTGGAGAAATGCCCATGACCGAAACCTTCTGTGTCCATGCCCTCAAGACCCGCATCCTGGTGACGGGCGACGACCTCGTCGAGGTCCTCGTCGAGTCAGCACAGGAGAGCACCGCTGTGAAGTTCCATGACGGAGATGTTGTGGTGATCGCCGAGACCGCGCTCGCGACGGTGGAAGGCGCGGTGATCGCGCTCGACGACGTCGAACCTTCGCCCCTGGCCGAAGAGCTCGGTGCGCGTCATGCCCTTGACCCCCGGGTCGCACAGGTCGTCCTGGACGAGTCCGACCGGGTGGTCGGGGGGATCGACGGGTTCCTGCTCTGCATCAAGAATGGTACCCTGCTCCCGAACGCGGGCGTCGATGCTTCGAACGCCCCTCCCGGGCACGTCACCCCACTCCCTCGCGACCCCGACGGAAGCGCGAGACGGATCCGAGCGGGTCTCGAGGCGCGAACCGGCGTCCGGCTCGGCGTCCTGATCGCCGATTCGCGGACACACGCGATGCGGCTCGGAAGTTCGGGGGTCGCGATCGGGTGCGCGGGGGTCCCGTCCGTTGTCGACGAACGAGGGCGAACCGATCTCTACGGCCGGGTGCTCCAGGTGACCAAGCGTGCGGTGGCCGACAGCATCGTCTCGGCTGCCGAGCTCGTCATGGGCGAGGCGGACGAGGCGGTGCCAGCAGCGCTGGTGCGAGGGATCGGACTCCCGGTCGGGGACTGGAGCGGGATCGAAGGGATCGCCGCCGAAGAGTGCCTCTTCATGGGAGCCATCCGCAGCGCCCGGGACGAGGAGTGAACCGATGAACGGAGCGTGCACGGTCCCGCGGGTCGTGATCGGTGCCGCGACGAGCAGCGCCGGCAAGACCACCATCACCACCGGCTTGATGACCGCACTCCGGGCTCGCGGCCTGGTCGTGCAGCCCTTCAAGGTCGGGCCAGACTTCATCGACCCAACTCATCACACCCGGTGCTGCGGGAGGACCAGCCGGAACCTGGACCCATTCATGATGGGGGAGGACGGGGTCCGCGAGACCTTCGCACGTGCCTCCGAGGGGGCGGACATCGCCGTGATCGAGGGCGTGATGGGGCTCTTCGACGGTGTCGACGGGAGTGCATTCGGTTCAACGGCGCACGTCGCCCGTCTCCTCGAGGCGCCTGTCCTCCTGGCGGTCGACGCGCGGGGGGCCTCGCGGACGGTGCACGCGATCGTGCACGGCATCGCCGGGTACGACCCCGGGGTCCGGGTGGCCGGCGTCGTCTTCAACCGGATCGGGAGCCCGCGCCACCGGGACCTGATCGAGCGCGGGAAGGAGGTGCCGGTGCTGGGCTGGGTACCCCGCGATGAACAGCTCGAGATCCCGAGCCGGCACCTCGGCCTCTCGCTCGCCCACGAGCTCGATGTTACCGATGCCCTGCGTGTGGTCGTCGGGGCCCACGTGGACCTCGATGCGGTGGTCGACCTCGCCCGGACAGCCCCCCCGCTCCCAGGCGTCGGGGCCCGTTCCCCAGTCGATGAGTCGGTATCGATCGGGGTCGCGAACGACCCCGCCTTCTGCTTCTACTACGCGGACAACCTGGACCGGCTCCGCGCACAGGGGGCACACCTCGTCTTCTTCTCCCCAATGGCCGACCCCCTCCCCAAGGTGGACGCTCTTTACCTGGGGGGCGGGTACCCGGAGCTGCATGCCAGGACCCTCTCGAACGCTCCCGCGCGGCGTGAGATCGCGCGGGCGGCAGAGGACGGACTGCCCGTCCTCGGGGAGTGCGGGGGACTCGCCTACCTCTGCCGCTCCCTCGAGACGGATGGTGAGTCGTTCCCGATGTGCGGGGTGCTGCCGGCGGACGCCGGGATGACCGGCGGGATCCGCGGGCTCGGGTACGTGGACGGCACCTGCACAGGGGGGCCCTTTTCTACACTCCACGGCACCGGGGTGCGCGGTCACGAGTTCCACTACTCTGCCTGCCAGCCCGATGCGGATGCCCGGTTCGCCCTGGAGCTCTCGCGAGGACGAGGGATCCTGGAGGGTCGCGACGGCCTCTTCGAGTACGCAACCCTCGCGGGGTACACCCACGCCTACTTTTCGGACCGCTCTGCCGCTGCGCTCGTCGGCGCCGGCATCGCCTTTGTCCGCCGTTGACCGGGAGCATCCGGATATATACCGGGTCCTCCAATCTTCTACCGGGGGAAGAGGATTCATGGGAACGGCATTTGGCATCTCCTCGTTCTGCCTGAACGAACGGCCTCTAACAGAGGCCCTGGAGCGGCTCGCGGACCTTACGGACAGCGTCGAGGTGATGGACGAGGGGTGCCACCGCCTCCACGACACGGAGCTCCTCGAAACCTACGACCTCGAGTACTCGATCCATGCCCCCTCTCGGGGAGTCAACCTCGCCAGCCTCCTCGAACCGATACGGAGAGCGAGCGTCGAGGTGACCACTGCGTGCTTCTCTCTTGCCGCGCGGGTGGATGCCGGGGTGGTCGTCCACCCGGGGTACTTCGCGTGGCCCCACGAGCGAGCGGAGGCCGAACGGCAGTTCCACCTCTCTCTCCTCGAACTCAAAGAGAGCGCGACTGATCTCTCGATCCCCTTCTATGTCGAGAACATGGGGAACTGGGAGCACTTCCTCCTCAAGACACCCGAAGAACTCTCTCTGGTCGACGGGGCTGGTTTTGCCCTGGACGTCGGGCACGCCCACCAGAACCATGCGCTCCCCGGCTTTCTCGAGGCCCGGATCGACCATGTCCACCTGCACGACAACGATGGGACGACCGACTCCCACGCCCCTGTCGGCGAGGGAACGATCGATTTTAACGCCGTGATGAAGGCGGTTCGACGCAACGGCGCCCGCCCCATCATCGAGGTGGGGACGTTCGAGGGCGTCATCTCGAGTCTCAAAGCACTCGACGGCGTCTGAGATAGTCGGAACCTTTTTTACCAAACGGGGCGCAATTTATTGATACGTCTCGCCTCAGTGGCTTAGCCGGCATAGCGCGTCCTTGGTAAGGACGAGGTCGCGAGTTCAAATCTCGCCTGAGGCT
>JBFXGJ010000045.1:0-14587 GCA_050178135.1 Methanoregulaceae archaeon
TCCGCACGAGATCGCCGCTGCCGCCCTGGCTGACGGTCAGCACATACGCGTTCGCCGCGTAGGCTGTTGCCAGGTCCTGTTCGGTCAGCCGGACGTACGCGCCCGCCAGGTATCCCTGGTGCCCCATCAACGCTTCCGCCACATCCACGCCGGCCGCCGCTCCGAAGTAGGTTCGGAAATATTTTCGGAGCCCGTGAGGGTGAATCGTGGCCCGGCCGGTCTCCTCGCACTGAGAGAACAGACCAGCCTTTTTGAGCGCACTCTTCCAGGCGAAGAAAAAAACCGTATCCGAGAACGGGAACAGGAAGCCATCCCGGTTCTCTCCCTCGCCGTTGCTGAGGTTCGCCGCTCTCGCTCGTGCGGACTTGATATAGTCGTCCCGGACTGCCAACCAGGCCCTAACTGCGTCCACGGCCTCGGGAGTCAGGAAGGAGAACCGCCCGGTCCTGGTCTTGGTCGTGCCACGTCTGAAGGTTACCTTCGCCGGCGTCGCGTCGAGGTCGATGTCACTCGTACGGAGCTGGAGCACCTCGCCGACACGCGCGCCCGTCGCGAGAAGCACCAGCGCCATAGTCCGGTACGGGGTCCGCATGTGCGGCAAGAACTGCCGGAGGATTTCGATGCTGATGTTGTCTTCCTGAGCGACAGGGGAGGTATTCCCAAGCCGTTTTCGAACGTTCTTCGCCTCGATGTGTGACAGCTCGATCTCATTATCTTCGAGGAAACCAACCACGGCGTTCCGCGCAACCCGCCGCGATGAACCGGAAAACTCTTCGCGGGTCATTGCCGCGAGGAAGTCAACCAGGTCCCGTCCAGGTCTGCGACCGGATCGGAGGGCTCCGAGATAGGCGGCTGCGATCTGGTCCATCTCGAACATGCGCTGTGCGCTGTCTGTCGTACCGACACCCTTGATAATCGGCGCGTCTGGATCTTCGACCCACCTTAGGAACTTCTCCAACCCGATGCCGTACGCTTTTCGTGTGTTTGGTGTGTTCTGATTGCGGATGAAAGACGACGCCGCACCGTTGGATTTTCGGGCAATCATCGCACTTCTCAAACAATTATTTGCATTTTCAAAGTATTTAAACTTAATCCCTGATATCCTCCCATTGACTTTAGGTTAATTTTTAATATCGTAAAGAAACTCCATATGACTGTAGTTGTGGGCGTGGGGCGGGTTAAAAGATTGGGTTTTGCGGGTTTTAGCCCCGCTAAAAGCCCATTCGATCCGTCCGGTCCCGCAGTTCCCTGTCCTTTACCATGGTGCCGGGTGACCATGGTAGATGAGCGTTGCCATCTTCGCCCGGCGAACGGTGAGCGAGCCCGCTTTCCTCTCCACTCCTCCGCTGGACGGGGCGCTGTTGTCCTCTGCAGCACGGAACCGGCCATCTCGAGGTCATGGCCTCCCGATGTGATCGTGACGGCGGGATGGGGCGTTATGTCTCGACAGTTTTTTAATCCCGCCTGCATGAACCATAGAGCACATGTACAGCGCGAACGATGCCGTCCCCAGGCCGGATGAGTTCGAGGTCTCGGACGATGTGATCGCCTACGTGGCTGAACGGAAGACGGACTTTCGGATCTGCACCTCCTGTGGCGGCCCCGTGCTGCTCCCGGTCTCGGTCAAGCCCCCGAAGCCGACGGATATCAGGGTTCCGGCTGGTGACCGGACGATCTATGTCTCGATCTACCAGGCCCGGTACCTCGACACGATCCACAGGGGAATGATCCCGTTCTTCGTGCCGAAGTGCCGACCTCGGGTCAGCAATGAGTATTGAGGAACTCGATCACACGGCCGACCTCCTCTTCCGGATCCGGGCAGCAACCCTCGCGGACCTCTTCTCAGAGGCCGCCCGGGCCCTGATGCAGACCCTGTACGGAGACCTCGGGGGCCCGAGTACCGGGTTGTGGTCGATCGAGGTCACGGCTGCGGACCGCGAGTCCCTCCTGTATAATTTCCTATCAGAGGTGCTCTTCCTTGCCGAAGCCGAGAACCTGGTCTTTACCGAATTCGATCTGATGGTGACCGCTTCACCTCCGGCAGTAGCCGGCCGGCTCGTAGGCCGACCGTTCGACCCCGCCCGGGACGCGGGTGGTACCGAGGTGAAGGGGATCTCGTACAGCGACCTGTCCATCGTGGAAGGGGATGGTGAGTTTTCCCTGGAGGTGCTCTTCGATGTCTGATATCATGAAAGGGGTGATAAAAGCCGGAACATTCGAGTGGGAGCTCCCGGTCGGCTACGTTCCAGGGATGCGTGTGCCCGGGCGGTTCTTCCTCTCCGAGGCGCTCACGGGGACGCTCGAGGAGGGTGCGCTCCGTCAGCTGGCAAACGTCGCGACCCTGCCGGGGATCCGCTGCTGCTCGCTCGCGATGCCGGACATCCACTGGGGGTACGGCTTTCCCATCGGAGGGGTGGGCGCCTTCGACCTCACCGAGGGGGTTATTTCGCCTGGCGGCGTCGGGTTCGATATCAACTGCGGCGTCCGGCTGGTCGCGACCCCGCTCACCGAGGCCGACCTTGGCGACAAGGCGGCGCTGATCGAGGAGCTGTACCATGTGGTTCCGACCGGTGTCGGGGCGCGCTCGGCCCTGCGCCTTGGCAGGGACGATCTCCGCTCGATGCTCAACGACGGGGCCCGCTGGGCAGTCGAAGCCGGGCTCGGTCTCGAGCGGGACCTCGATCGATGCGAGGGGTTCGGCTGGATGGAGGAAGCGGACGCTTCGAAGGTCTCGGCCAAGGCCCTCCAGCGGGGCGCGCCCCAGTCCGGCACGCTTGGAGCCGGCAATCACTTCCTCGAGCTCCAGGTGGTCGACGAGGTCTTCGACCCGGAGGTCGCGGCCGCGTTCGGGGTGGAGGCGGGGACCGTTGCGGTGATGATCCACTGCGGCTCACGTGGGTTCGGACACCAGGTCTGCACCGACTACATCCAGGTCCTCGAGGTGGCGACGAAGCGCTACGGGATCGCGCTCCCCGATCGGCAGCTCGCCTGCGCCCCGATCGACAGTCCCGAGGGGCGGTCGTACTTCGGGGCGATGGCGGCGGCGGCGAACTATGCCTGGGCGAACCGGCAGGTGATCATGCACCAGGTCCGGGAGGTCTTGGGCCGACGGTTCGCCCTCGCCCCCGAGGCCCTCCCCCTCGTGTACGACGTCGCCCACAACATCGCGAAGATTGAGGAGCACGCGGTTGCCGGCGGGCGAGAGCGGGTCTGCGTCCACCGCAAGGGGGCCACGCGGTCCTTCGGGCCTGGTGCGCCTGGCCTGCCGCCCGACCTGGCCGCGCATGGCCAGCCCGTGATCATCCCCGGGAGCATGGGAACCCCCTCATTCCTTCTCCAGGGCACGAACGAGGCGATGCGCCGCACCTTCGGCTCGACCTGTCATGGTGCCGGGCGGGTGATGAGCCGCTCGGGGGCGAAGAAGCACCTCGCCGGCGCCGAGGTGAAGGAGGCCCTTCGCCGGGACGGGATACTGGTCCGCGCTCCCAACGACGCTGCGATCGCGGAGGAGGCCCCCTCGGTCTACAAATCCTCCACCGAGGTGGTGAGGGTGGTCCATGAGGTCGGGCTCGGCCGGCTTGTGGCGCGCCTTCGGCCGATCGGGGTGATCAAGGGATGACCGCCCCCCGTGCCGGCCTGCTCTGGGACACCCCGACCACGTTCGTCCGGTTCGTCGAGGACTGCGGCCTCTCCTGCGAGCTGGTCACGCCCCAGCTCTGCGCTGCCCCCTTCTTCCGGGGGTCGTTCTCGGTGCTGGTAATCCCCACCGGTTTCGGGAACCCGGCCTACTCGCGGACACTCGTTGCGCTCCGTGTTTCGCGGGAGCGGGTCCAGCGCTTCCTCGAACGGGGGGGGGCTCTACTGGTCTTCGGCGCGGCGATCGACCGGGCCGATGCCTACGACTGGCTCCCGTTCCGGCTCGTCTACCACCACGAGCAGGCGCCCTGCCGGCTCGAAGCGGTCGAGCCGATCCTCTTTAACGCCCTCTTCGGTGATTACAACCCTGATGCGATCGAGTGCGACGGCTGGTTCGAGGAGAGCGAGGGCGAGGTGATCGCAACGGCGAAGGGCCGACCCGTCGCGGTCGCCGCACGGGTCGGCGAGGGGCTCGTCATCGCCACCACGGTCCATGAGTACCCGTCCCGCGGTTTCCTTCCGTTTATTGGTCGGCAAAGGGACGGGGCCGTCTTCTAGGTGGCAGGTTAACCCTGCCAGTCGGCGGACGTCCACGATCGTATCGACGTACTCGGTCAGGATCCCAACCTCGTCCTCGAGGTACGCTATGGCATCAATCTTCTCTTGGACTCGCTGGACAACCGAGTAACCGTTTTCGTCCGGGACCTGTTCCGAGTAGCGGACGAGCTGGCTTGTTCTCACGCGGCAGGAGGAGCAGTGTCTTCCCCGACTTATTCCATGAGTACGCCTTCTCGACGACACCGCCGATCGCGCCGACCTTTCCATCCTGATCGATCATCCCCGTCATGATCACGTCCTCTCAGGACGTGTCCCCCTCGATTGCTCCGATCATCAGGGGTGTCATCAGGGCGCCTGTGGGCCCGCCGTCGAGGGCTGGGACCTCGTATTCAGCGACGATCGAGACGATCACGTCTGAGAAAAAAAGAACCTGCCCGGTCGTCCCCTGAGCACCCTACGCAGCGTTCTTGGGCGCATCCTGGATGGTTGTCCTCATCAGCGGCGTCGTTTTGACCAGGACGCGTCCCCTTCCGTGGACGTTTTGCACGGTGACGTTCAGGAGTGATCCGACCCGTTCGGTCTCCCCGTAGACATACACCCCGCCCTGATCGAAGACCGTCCGCTGAAGAACGGCCGGCGCTTCGAGCGAGGCTGATCCCGATGGCGGCAGACTCGTATCAGTGGTCCCGGTGCCGCCGAGCGAGCTGGGCACCATCTCGCGGTAGAAGGAGAGCTGATTCTCGTAGCTCCGCATGGGGAGGTTCTGCTGGTCGCATTGTTCCCGGAGGTCGCCGTTCTATTGTTCGAGGGCCGCGATCCGGTCCAGGAACTGCTGCCGAGCCCCAATCTGTGCAATCGCCTTCGAGGTTTCAAGGCACCCGGAAGAGACCAGGGCTAGGATTAGCAGGACCGCAACGCCAAGGCCGAGGAGGTGCTGTCCCACCATCGTTTCCGCGCCGGAGGGCCGAAGATGAGCCGGCAGAAAAAGTAACGAACATTAAATAAATCGGGTAATAGCCCTGCTGATCGGACAGCGGGATTTTCGTCTCTGATCCGGGCCCCTGCCCGGTTATCTCCTTCCTTCCCACCGCGCCTCCTGCAGTTCCTTACCTCTGTCGACTCGTCCATCGCCAGTTCCAGCTGGTCCCTGGAGGCCTGTCGGACGGAAACCTTATTGTAACGACCCGTCAACGATGTCGATGAGACGTGAGCCGATGGAGACGTACGAGATCTCAGCCGCGGCCGATGCCCGCGCACTCCAGCCGATCCTGATGGCGCTCCATGAGCTCCTCAACCGCCTGCCTGTGACTGCTCGCTCCCGGGATCAACCCGGTATACGGATAGAGAACGGCCAGGTGGTGGACGCGGTCTATTCAGGCCCGATCCTCGAAGAGGTGCTCAGGGCCAACGAGATCCGGCGAGTCCGGCCCGCCACGGGACCATACCGGGGGATCCCGGTCGTGGTCGCCCCGGTCCGCGGCCAGGATGGGACAGCGATCGCGGCGATTGGGGTGGTCGACATCACGGGCATCTTCGACCTGGCGTCCCTGATGGAGCACCAGTCTGCGATCATCAGCCAGGTCTGCGGCACGGGCCCCTGCCCGGTGGATGGGCCCCGCGGAGGCCCGGTCAGATGAAAGAGTCGCTCTACCGCACGATCCGCCTCCTCGAAGAGGCGGAGGGGCCGATCTCGGGCGAGGCGCTGGCCGAACGGCTGGGGGTGACCCGTGCCGCGGTCTGGAAGCAGATCCAGGAGCTGCGCGAGCAGGGGTACGATATCTCCTCGTCACAGAAGGAGGGGTATACACTTCGGCATCAGAGCGGGCGCCTCCTGCCATACGAGATAAAAAAGCATCTCAAGACCCATGCGATCGGCCAGCAGATGCACTACCTGCAGACGATCCCGTCCACGATCGACGTAGCCCGGCGGATCGCGAGCGAGGGCTACCCTCCAGACCTCCACGGCACGGTCGTGATCGCCGAGGAGCAGACTGGCGGCGTGGGACGGCTCGGCCGCGCCTGGGTCTCGCCCGAGGGCGGGATCTGGATCACGATCATCCTGAAGCCGTCGATCCCGATCGACCACGTCTTCATGATCACGATGGCCGGCGCCGTCGCGATCGCCCGTGCGATCCGGCGCGAGTTCGACCTCGGGGCGATGATCAAGTGGCCGAATGACATCTACATCGGGGATAAGAAGGTCGCGGGCCTCCTCCTTGAACTGGCGGCGGAGGCAGACACGATTCATTACTGCCTCCTCGGGATCGGGGTCGACGTCAACTTTGACCCGTCGGTCCTCTCGCCAAACCTGCAGAAATCGGTCACCACGATCCGGGCCGAACTGGATCATGAAGTCGACCGCGCGCGGTTCCTCGCCCGGCTCCTCCGTGAGTTCGAACGGCACTTCGAGCTCCTTGAGGCGCAGGAGTACGACGCGATCCTCCGCGAGTGGAAGTCGATGTCCTGCACTCTCGAACACCATGTTCACGTCAACACCCTCAAGAAGTCGTTCGATGGGGAGGCAATCGATATCGACGAGTTCGGGGCCCTGATCATCAGGAAGGATAACGGCAAGATCGAACGCGTAATCGCCGGCGACTGCTTCCACCAGTAAACCCCTTCTGGCGTCGGCCCGGGCGGTACGTTCATCTTCATCGTCAACCAATCTTTTTTTAGTGGTGTACGATGTTCGGTGACCTCACACTCGCGACTCGTACCGCCCTTTCGGCAACCCTCGTCGCCCTGATCGCCCTCGGTGCCTGGATCTCGATCCCCTTTGTGCCGGTCCCGCTCACGCTCCAGACCTTCTTCGTCCTGCTGGCTGGTGTTCTGCTCGGGCGATGGGGTTTCCTGCCACCGCTCACGTACCTGGTGCTTGGCGCCCTCGGACTCCCGGTCTTCCACAACGGGCTGGCCGGTATGGGAGTCCTACTCGGACCGACGGGGGGTTTCATTGTCGGGTTCGTGGCGGCGGGCCTCGTCACCGGGATGGCGTTCGAGCGGGCTGGCAGGACTGCACAGGTGACCGGACTCATCCTGGGGACGCTCCTGGTCCACGCGTTCGGAGTCGGATGGATGGTCCTCTCGACCGGGATGAGCCTGCCGGCTGCGATCGCCGTCGGCTCCCTGCCGTTCTTGCCGGGTGACGCGGTGAAGGGTGCCGCGGTCTACTCGCTCGGGGACCGACTCCGCGAGGTCCGACCGTGATCGAGTATCGCGATCTCATGGTGCGGGGACTCGACATTCCGGCTCTTTCCCTCCCCCACGGCCTCACGGCGGTGATTGGCCTGAACGGCGCGGGAAAGACCACCCTTCTCGAGCTCACAACCGGGCTCCTGCTCCCTGGTCAAGGCGTGGTCCTGGTGGACGGCCGGCCCCCGCGAACGATCGATGCCGGCTGGGTGGCCGCCTTCCCCGAGCGCTCCCTTCTCTTCTCGCGTGTCCGCGACGAGGTCGCCTCCGCCTGCCGGTTCGGCGGCATGCAGTGCGGAGCGACCGACGAGCGGGTGCGAGAGGCGGCGCGGGCGACCGGTATCGAGAATCTCCTCGATCGGTCGACCCTGACGCTCTCCGGGGGCGAGAAGGCGCTCGTCTCCCTTGCTGCCGCCCTCGCCGGTCGTCTCTGTGTCCTTGCGCTTGACGAGTTCGATTCGAGCCTCGATCTTGATACCCTCGCCCGCATCATTCCCCTGATCCGGGATGCGGGCGTTCCGCATGTCCTCTGGTCCACCCATAACCCGGAGGTCGCGGCCCGGGCTGATTGTGTGATTGCACTCGAACAGGGGCGTGTCGCGGGGACCGGGGATCAGGCCCGGGCACTCTTCGACATATGGGATGGGGAGACCACCTGATGGAGGTCGTCCTGGACCGGCTCCTCCTCCGGCGGGGGACGTTCGTCCTCCGGGCGGACGCCTGCCTCGACGACGGCCTCCACCTCGTCTCGGGCCGGGTTGGATCGGGAAAGTCGACCCTTGCCCTCCTGCTCGGCGGGGGACTGGCGCCCTTGGAGGGGAGTGTCGACCTCCGCGGAGTCACGCGTCGCCTTCTGGTCCAGCAGTTCGCCGAGTTCCACCTCACGGGGACGACTGTTCGAGGCGAGGTGGCGTCCTGGGGGCTCGACCCGCCACCCCTCCTAGCCCGTGCCGGGCTCGGGGTACAGGGCGACGAGGATCCGTTCCGGCTCAGTCGTGGCGAACAGAAGCGGCTCGTGGTGGAGTGCGCCCTCGCTTCGGCCCCCGATCTCCTGGTCCTGGACGAGCCCTTTGCCTCCTGCGACGTGCGCGCGAAGCGCCGGCTCGGGCGCGCTCTCGCGGACCGTTCCGGCCTGACGGTCGTGATGACACATGACACCCGGTACCTCCCTGCCCCCGATCGAGCCTGGACGATCGAGGGGGGTCAACTGCGGTCCGCCGCAGGTCCCGGGAGGGCCTGATGCAGGACACCCGCCTCCGGATCGTCGCCCTCGCCGCCCTCACGGTCGGCGCCTACCTTTCCATCGCCGGGGCGCTCCTCGCCTGCACCTGGTGGCTGGTGTTCTCCCATCGTCTCAGGGATCTCCCCGCGCCTCGCACGGTTCTCTATCTCGGTGTGATGGTCCTCTTCGCCGGCATCGCCACCTCCCTGTCGGGCGGAGACGGCCTCTCGTACCTGGTCCGGATCGGGGCCGTCCTCCTGGTCGCGTCCTATGCCTACTCGCACCGGCAGGACGGGGAACTCATGGACCTCGGGGTCTGGCTTTTCGGTCGCCGTGTAGGGTTCGATCTCGGGCTGACCGCCGAGCTCGCCCTCCAGGCGATCGATGTCGCCGGCGAGGACCTCGCCCGCATCCGCCTCGCCGTCGCCCAGAAGGGCTCGGGATCCTGTCTTCGCCGGTGGGTGGATATGGGCACGGCGCTCCTCTTCGCACACCTCCGAAGAAGCCAGGAGGTCACCCTGGTCCTCGCCCTCCGGGGGTATGCCGGCGGGGGGGCCCACTGCCCTCATTTCGAGCGAGGGGCACGGGACCTGCCTGCGGCCCTTGGTGCGATCTGTATACTTCTCCTCGCATTTCTTGAACCGAGGGATATTTTTATACTTTTACAGTGAACAGCTCTTCCGGCTTTTGTCCGGAATAAAAGCTGAAGGTGCCAGATGAGTGCTGCAATTCCACAACAACCGCTCCATATCACCGATACGACGCTGCGGGACGCCCACCAGTCACTCATCGCAACTCGACTGCGGACCGAGGACATGCTTCCCCTGGCCGGCTTGCTCGATAAGGCTGGCTTCTGGTCTGTTGAGGCATGGGGTGGAGCTACCTTCGACTCCTGCATTCGATTCCTGGCCGAGGACCCCTGGGAACGGCTTCGCCAGCTGAAAGAGGCCCTCCCATCAACGCGAATCCAGATGCTGCTCCGGGGGCAGAACCTGGTTGGTTACCGTCATTACCCCGACGACGTCGTCGACCGCTTTGTCAGTGCGGCTGCGCGGAACGGGGTTGATGTTTTCCGGATCTTCGATGCGGTCAACGACGTCCGGAACATGGAGCGCTCGATGCGGGCGGTTCGGGACGTGGGCGCGCATCTTCAGGGGGCGATCTCCTACACGCTCTCCCCCGTCCACTCGGTGGAGACCTTCGTGAAGATGGCCGAAGACCTCGCAGCGCTTGAGGCCGACTCGATCTGCATCAAGGACATGGCGGGCCTGATCATGCCGGCGGCAGCCCGTGACCTGATCACCGGGATCAAGCGCGCCACCGGTCTTCCCGTCTGTCTCCACTCACACTCGACCTCGGGGATCGCCTCGATGTCATACCAGGCTGCGATCGATGCGGGGGTGGACATCCTCGACACAGCGATGTCTCCGTTCGCCCTCGGGACCTCACAACCACCAACCGAGTCGGTTGTCGCATCGCTCGTCGGGACCGAACGTGATACCGGGATCGACCTGATGACCCTGCGGGCTGCCCGGAATGCCTGCCTGGGCCTGCGAGATCGCTACGGTTCGCTCGTCGATCCGATATCGGAGCGGGTCGACTCGGACGTGCTGCTCTACCAGCTCCCTGGTGGGATGATCTCGAACCTGGTCTCGCAGTTGAAGGAGCAGGACGCCCTCGACCGGCTTGACGAGCTCTACCGCGAGGTGCCCCGGGTCCGGGCCGACCTCGGGTATCCCCCTCTCGTCACCCCGACGTCGCAGATCGTCGGGACTCAGGCGGTCCTGAACGTCCTGCTCGGCGAGCGGTACAAGAACGTCTCGAAGGAGGTCAGGGACTACGTGCGTGGCCTGTACGGCCACTCTCCCGCCCCCATCGCCGATGATATTCGCCAGCAGATCCTCGGCGAGGAGGCAGAGTGCGTGGAGTGCCGCCCGGCCGATCTGCTCGAACCGATCTACGACAAGATGTTTGCCCAGGCCGACGAGCAGGGGCTCGCCCGGTGCGAGGAGGACGTCCTCAGCTACATCCTCTACCCGGCGATCGCGCCCTCGTTCCTGAAGGGGGAGCGGAGCCCCGAGCCTATCCCGACCATGCGCCCCGGGAACGGTAATACGCAGCGGACCGCCGACGTCCCATCGGTGATGGAGGTTGAGGTGGACGGCGAACGCTTCTCGGTGCGCATTCTCTCTGTGGAGGGGACAGCGGTCGCCGCTGGGGTTGAACGCCAGGATGGGCGGGTCCCGAAAGGCGACGTCGTGAACGGGATCAAGTCCAATATGCAGGGGATGGTCCTGGAGGTCAGGACGAGTCGGGGGGCGGCGGTCAAGAAGGGCGACACCCTGGTCGTGCTCGAGGCGATGAAGATGGAGAACCCGATCCACAGCCCGCGCGACGGCACGGTGACCGAGATCTACGTCGATGCGGGCGACGTGGTCCAGGCCGGCGACGTCCTCCTGGTGGTTGAATGACCTTCTTCGAGAAGATACTGATCGCGAACCGGGGCGAGATCGCGATCCGTGTGATGCGGGCCTGCCGCGAGATAGGGATCGAGACGGTCGCCATCTACTCGGATGCGGACAGGAACTCGCTCCACGTACACTACGCGGACGAGGCGTTCGGGGTCGGCGAGGCACCGCCGGCGAAGTCCTACCTCCGGATCGACCGGATCCTCGACGTTGCCCGGAAGACGGGGGCGGAGGCGATCCACCCGGGGTACGGTTTCCTCGCCGAGAACGCCGGTTTCGCGCGGGCATGCGAAGAAGAGGGGGTCGTCTTCATCGGTCCGTCCTCGCGCACGATCGAGATGATGGGCTCGAAGATCGGCTCAAAGCAGATGATGCGGGCCGCCGGCGTCCCCGTCGTCCCGGGGACACCCGAGGGGATCCGGGACCTCGAGGAAGCGAAGCGGGTCGCGGCGGAGATCGGATATCCCGTCCTCGTCAAGGCATCGTCTGGCGGAGGGGGGATCGGGATGCAGGTCGTCGATGACGAGGCAGGGCTCGAAGAGGCGATCGAGAAGGGAAAGCGGACCGCACAGGCCGCATTCGGCGATCCGACGGTCTTCCTCGAGAAGTACCTGGTCAAACCGCGCCATATCGAGGTCCAGGTGATCTGCGACGCGCACGGGCACGCGGTCCACCTCTACGAGCGCGAGTGCTCGATCCAGCGGCGGCACCAGAAGCTGGTCGAGGAGTCCCCGTGTCCGATTATGACCGGCGAACTCCGCGACCGGATGACAGCGTCGGCGCTCGCCGTGGCCCGGGTGTCGAACTACGTGAACGCCGGCACCGTCGAGTTCCTGTTCTCGAACGGGGAGTACTATTTCATGGAGATGAATACCCGTCTCCAGGTCGAGCACACGGTGACCGAGCTCGTCACCGGCGTGGACCTGGTCCGCCAGCAGATAGCGATAGCGGCTGACGAACCCCTCGAGTACAGCCAGGACGATATCAGTCTCCGGGGCCACGCGATCGAGTGCCGGATCAACGCGGAGGACCCGCTCAACAATTTCCAGGCGACGCCGGGGAAGATCGTTCGCTACCGGTCCCCCGGGGGTCCGGGCGTACGGCTCGACTCGGGAGTCCACATGGGCTACGCGATCACCCCGTACTACGACTCGATGATCTCCAAGCTCTGCACCTACGGGATGAACCGGGAGAAGGCGATCGAGCGGATGCGCCGTGCGATCTCGGAGTACGTGATCATCGGGGTGAAGACCACTCTCCCGCTCCACTACGCTCTGATGAACAACCGCCAGTTCATCGAGGGGAATACCCACACCCACTTCCTCTCCGAGGAGCACATCCAGAAGAGCCTGATGCGGGCGCTTCGCGAGGACGAAGCCCGGATGGCGACGCTGGCGACGTCGCTTCGGCAGAATAAGGAGGTGGCGGCGATCTCGGCAGCGGTCGGCGCATATCTCCGAACCCGGCCCCAGGACTGATACGCCGACTGCTCGCCGGGGGGGGGGCGATGCGCTTTTAGCCCCACCAGTCGACCAACAATACCTGTGATACGCACTCCGGGCCCAGTCCAATACGTCATATCGGTCCTGTTTCTCTCCCTGCTGGTCGCCAGCGCTGGCGCCGCTGAGATCGATGGTCATGGCCTGATGCGCCCCTCTCCCGGGCAGCTGGAGGCCTGGAACGACGCTTACAACCAGGCCCCCCCGGTCTCCCTCGACCAGGCACGGGTCCGCGCCGCCGGTTCCTCGACAGGTTCGAAGGATCTGCTTCCCTACCTCGACTATGTCCCGGACGAGCGGGACCAGGGGCGGGTCGGCAACTGCTGGGCGTGGGCCGGGACGGGCGTGATGGAGATCGCGCACGCGGTCCAGGAGGGCGTCCGGGACCGCCTCTCGATCGAGTACCTGGACGCGAACTTCCACCCAACCTCCCCGGGTGTGCGGTGGGCCGGCGACGGGGGCATGCTCAGGGACTTCACCTCGTTCTACGCCCAGACCGGCATCGCGGTGCCGTGGTCGAACCCGAACGCAGACTACCGTGATGGGGTTGCGTGGTGCGCGGAGAACGGCCGCTCACTCACACCGGCCTACGCGATCGCGACCGACCCACACTACTCGGTGCAATCGATAACCGAAGAGCGGATCCCCACCCGGCACCTGGGCCAGGCCCAGGCGATCGCGAACATCAAGTCGGTGCTGGATGGTGGGCGTGCGGTCTGGATCGCGTTCTACCTTCCGAACACGACCGCCTGGTACTCGTTCTACGACCACTGGGACCTCGTGAGCGAGAACGGGCCCGCGTGGGACCCGGACCCCTGGGTGAACACGGCCTGGAACGAGCGCGAGGGGGCGGGGCACGCGGTTGTCTGCGTCGGGTACAACGACACGGACCCGGACAACCGCTACTGGGTGCTGCTCAACTCATGGGGCACGATGCCGGACCGGCCGAATGGCCTCTTTCACCTCTCGATGGACTTGGACTACGACGCCACGGTCCACACCTTCGAGGAAGACTACGCCTCGATGCTCTGGATGACCGAGCGGGTGGAGTTCGGGCCGGCTCCGGTGGCGACTCCCCGGGTGATCGATGCTCTACCATGCGTCATCACGACACCGGGGGAGTACTACCTCACCCGTGACTTTCCATCCGTCGACGCTTCCCGAGCGATCGAGGTCCGGGTGTCGGACGTGGTCCTGGACGGCCGGAACCACACGGTTGGTGCGGCAGGCCCCTCGGGGCAGTACGGCCTCCTCGCCTACCGGCCGGAGGTCGGCCTTGAGAACGTGACCGTACGGAACCTGGCTCTCTCCGGGTGGGACGAGGGTGCGGCCTTCTACAACGTCACCGGCGGCCGACTGGAGAGATCCTCGGTCGCGGGTTCGACCTTCGCTGGCGTCTCGCTCGATGGGGGGACATCAGGCGTCTCAGTGGTGGACTGTCGTCTCCATGATGACTGGGTCGGGATCATCATCCGGGACTCGAATCGGAACGAGGTGACGGGATGCACGGTCGAGTCGGCCTGGGGGACGGGGGTCTCCCTCTACTCGGCGGGTAAGAACCGGGTGACGGATAACCGGTTCAGCACCTCGCGGAACGTGAGGGTCGCCGGAACCCCTCTGTCGAACCAGTGGAACACGACCCGGACGAGTCGGACGAACGTGGTCGGCGGGCCGTTCTCGGGCGGAAACTACTGGGGCGCTCCCGATCATCGGGGGTGGTCGGACGGGGCTTTCGACGCAGATCGTGACGGGATCGGTGACGAGGCGTACAACCTCTCCACGGACGGACTGAACGTAGACGCGCTCCCGCTCGTGGTCTACGCGATGCCGGCGCCGGTGGCGGTGCCGCCGGGGACAGGCCGGCCGAAGGACCTGGATGGCGACCGCCTCTTCGAGGACGTGAACGGGAACGGCCGGCTTGACTTTGCGGACGTGGTCGTCTTCTTCAACGCCATGGAGTGGATGAGTGGCAACGAACCGGTGCAGTTCTTTGACTTCAATCACAACCTGCG
>JBFXGJ010000046.1:0-13751 GCA_050178135.1 Methanoregulaceae archaeon
GGCCCCAAGGGCACGCTCGAGCGCGACAAGCGCTTCCCCGGGATCGTGGTCGCGATCGAAGATGGGCAGGTCACCGTCTCCACCGAGAAGACCCGCAAGCGCGTGGTCGCCATGGTCGGGACGTACGCCTCGCACATCCGGAACATGTCCAAGGGCGTCAGCGAGGGGTTCGAGTACCGCATGAAGGTGGTCTTCTCTCACTTCCCCATCCAGCTCAAACTGCAGGGGACGACCCTCACGATCGACAACTTCCTCGGAGAGAAGCAGTCGCGCTATGCCCGGATCGAGCAGGGCGTGACGGCCCTCGTCGGCAACGACGCGGTGACCCTCACGGGGATCGACAAGGAAAAGGTCGGCAACTCGGCCGCGAACATCGAGCATGCGACCCGTATTCGGAAGCGCGACCCCCGCGTCTTCCAGGACGGGATCTATATCGTCGAGAGGGCCTGAGATGGACGGAGAGACAAAGAGACTGATCCGGGTCCGGGCCGCGAAGCGTGCACGCTTCCACCGGGGCGGATACGGGACCAAGAAGCAGCTCAGCGACAGCTGGCGCCGGCCCCGTGGTCTCCAGAGCAAGCAGCGGATGCAGAAGAAGGCGAAGGGCGCGCACCCGACGCCGGGCTACGGCAGCCCGATCGCGGTGCGCGGACTCCACCCCAGCGGGTACCAGGACATCCTGGTTCACAACCTCGCGGAGATGGAGGGCCTCGACGCCGCCACCCAGGCCGCCCGGATCGCCGGAGCGGTCGGTATGAAGAAGCGGGAGCAGATGCAGGCACGGGCCGTCGAGCTCGGCCTCAAGGTGCTGAACCCGAAGGAGACGAGCCGCACTGCACGGCCCGCCGCCACCACGGACGAGGAGGAGACCGATGAGTAACCTCGCATCGCAGCGCCGCATCGCGGCATCCGTCCTGAAGTGCGGGGTCAACCGCATCTGGTTCGACCCCGACCAGGGCTCCGAGATCGAGAACGCGATCTCGCGCGAGGACGTCCGCAAGCTCGTCGGCGACGGTGTCATCCGCGCCCACGCCAAGAAGGGTGTCTCGCGCGGGCGCGCTCGCGCCCGGATCGCGAAGCGGTCCTACGGCCACTGCAAGGGCCCCGGTCGGCGGAAGGGCGCCAAGGGTGCCCGCACGCCTTCGAAGCGCGTCTGGATCCAGAAGATCCGGGCGATCCGCAAGGTGCTCGTCGAGCTCCGCGACAGCGGTGAGCTCGACCGGCGCTACTACCGGATTCTCTACCGGCGCGCCGCCGGCGGCCAGTACCGGAACGTCGCACACATGAAGGCACAGATGGAGATCCTGGTCGGGAGGAACCGCTGATGGCAACCGGACCCAGGTATTTCGTCCCGTTCCGCCGTCGGCGTGAAGGGAAGACCGACTACTACAGCCGCGCCAAGCTCGTCGTCGCCGACGCGCCGCGGATGGTGGTCCGGCGGACGAACCGGCAGATCATCTGCCAGCTCGTCGTCGCCGAGATGCAGGGCGACAGGACGCTCGTGACGGCAACCTCGCTCGAGCTCGCGAAGCTCGGGTACACGGGCGCGACCGCGAACACGCCGGCCGCGTACCTCACCGGGATGCTCTTCGCGAAGAAGGCGCTCGCGGCCGGTCACGAGGAAGCGATCCTCGACATCGGCCTCGCCCGTGCGAACCCCGGGGCCCGGGTCTTCGCCGCGCTCAAGGGCGCGGTCGAGGGCGGGCTCGATCTCCCCCACGGCGAGGAGATCCTCCCCGACGACGACCGCGTTAAGGGCGCGCACATCGCGGCATACGCGGCGGACCGGGCCGGCGGACTCGTCGAGAACGTCGAACAGGTGACTGCCAGGATCCAGGAGCTGGCGTAATATGGCGTACGAACATGCGGAATGGGTTCCGCTCACCGGTCTAGGCCGGGCGGTCATGGCCGGCGAGATCACCTCGATGGACGAGGTGCTCGCGACCGGCAAACCGATCAAGGAGCCACAGATCGTCGATGCCTTCCTCTCCGATCTCACGGACGAGGTGCTCGACATCCAGATGGTGCAGCGGATGACCGACTCGGGTCGGCGCGTCAAGTTCCGCGCCGTCGTCGTGGTCGGCAACAAGGACGGCTTTATCGGCTTCGGCCAGGGCAAGGACGCCCAGGTCGGAAACGCGATCAAGAAGGCGATCGACAACGCGAAGATCAACGTGATCCACGTCCAGCGTGGTTGCGGCTCGTGGGAATGCGGGTGCGAGCAGCACCACTCGATCCCGATGCAGGTGAAGGGCAAGGCCGGATCGGTCACCGTGACCCTCAAGCCCGCCCCCCAGGGCATCGGGCTCGTCACCGGTGAGATCGGCAAGAAGGTGCTCGAGCTCGCCGGGATCAAGGATGTCTGGACCCGCTCATCCGGGCAGACGCGGACCACGATCAACTTCGCGAAGGCGACCTTCGAGGCGCTTCGCCAGACAAACATGATCCGGCTGGGAGGACGCTGATGTACGCGGTCGTCCAGGTGCGTGGCGTGGTCAACACCCGCAGGGAGATCAAGGACACCCTCAAGATGCTCCGGCTCCACCACATCAACCACTGCGTCATTGCGCCCGACACTCCCGAGATGCTCGGCATGATCCGGAAGGTCAAGGACTTCGTCGCCTACGGCGAGATCACGCCCGAGACGCTCGAGACCCTGATCCGCACCCGCGGCCGGCTCGAGGGGAACGCCCCGGTTACGGACGAGTACGTCCAGGAGACAACCGAGTACCAGGGGATCGCCGAGCTTGCGCAGGCGATCGCCGGGGGAAAGGCGAATCTCCGGGACATCCCGGGGCTCAAGCCCGTCCTCCGCCTGCACCCCCCGCGCAAGGGGTATAAATCCCTGAAGCGAACCTATCCCCAGGGAGGGGCGCTCGGGTACCACGGGCCGGAGATTAACGAACTTCTCTACAAGATGCGGTGAGCCAATGCCTGTCAACAAGCGATCGAAATACCGCGGGTCCCGGACCTGCGGCGGCGGTACTCACAAGAACCGCCGCGGCGCCGGGAACCGTGGCGGACGGGGCCGGGCCGGGATCAACGCCCACCGGTTCACGAAGTTCTACCTCGAGGAAGGGCCGGTCTACGGAAAGAACGGCTTTGTCGCCCCGAATTCACGGAAGGTCCCCACCATTGACGTCGGGACGCTCGACCAGCTGGTCGGGGCGCTCCTCGCACAGCAGCTCGCCTGGGAGGAGGACGGTGTCGTCGTGATCGACGCCGCATCCCTCGGTGTCGAGAAGGTGCTCGGCACCGGGCGCGTCACCCGTGCTCTCCGTATCTCGGCGGGAGCGTTCTCCGAACAGGCGATTGCAAAGATCGAGGCACAGGGCGGGCAGGCGAACGTCGTCTGAGCACGCCCACTTTTTAAGGTGACTCTATGGGCGAACTGCTCGATCGATTCGAACCGCTGCTCGCGGCGATGCCCGCGGTCAAGAGCCCCGAGGGGCACGTCCACTTCAAGAACAAGTTGATGTGGACCGCCGGCATCCTGGTGCTCTACTTCATCCTCTCCAACATCACGATCTTCGGCCTCGACCAGTCGAGCCAGGACATCTTCCTGTACTGGCGTGCACTGCTCGCCGGGGCCTCGGGTTCGATCATCCACCTCGGCATCGGGCCGATCGTCACGGCGTCGATCGTCCTCCAGCTCCTGAAGGGTGCCGACATCCTGCATATCGACACCTCGGAGACGAGGGGCCAGGTCATCTACATGGGCCTGCAGAAGGTCCTGATCCTGGTGATGATCCTGATCGAGGCGGCGCCGAACCTGATCGGCGGGTTCATGAAGCCCGACGCGACCCTGGTCGCGACCCTCTTCAGCGGCAACGCGATGATCCTCTCGCTGCTGATCTTCTTCCAGCTGATCGTCGGGGGCATCCTGATCGTCATGATGGACGAGGTCGTCACCAAGTGGGGGATCGGTTCGGGCGTCGGGCTCTTCATCATTGCCGGGATCTCGCAGTCGTTGATCAACGGGTTCTTCAACTGGGCCCCCGTCTCGGACCCGTACCCGGTCGGGTTCTTCCCGCGTCTCGTCGCCATCGGCCTCGGGGGCGGCAACTACCTGCAGTACTTCGGGACAGACCTGCTCGCCTTCATCACCACGATCGCGATCTTCCTCGTGATCGTCTACGTGGAGTCGACCCGTATCGAGATCCCGCTCGCCCACGCCCAGGTCCGCGGCTCGCGGTCACGCTTCCCCGTGAAGCTGATCTACGCATCCGTCCTGCCGATGATCCTGGTCCGCGTGCTCCAGGCCAACATCCAGATGCTCGGGCTCTTCCTGAACAACGTCGGGATCACTATCTTCGGGCGGTTCGAGGGCCAGACCCCGGTCGACGGGCTCATGTATTTCCTGGCCCCGGTCAACGGTCCGACCGACTGGATGTGGTGGCTCACCGACCTCGGGCACCAGCCGTGGGAGATCTTATTACGGATGGGTATCGACACCATTGTGATGGTCGTGGGGGGCGCGCTCTTCGCGCTCTTCTGGATCAAGACGGCCGGTCTCGACTCCAAGGATGTCGCCCGGCAGATCCAGGGCTCCCAGATGTCGATCCCGGGGTACCGGCGCAATCCCCAGGTGCTCGAGAAGTACCTGGACCGATACATCCCGCGCGTCACGGTCATCGGTGGCGTCTTCATCGGCCTGCTCTCGGTGATTGCAAACCTCTTCGGTGTCATCGGAGCGGTCTCGGGAACGGGCCTGCTGCTGACGGTCTCGATCACGTACCGGCTGTACGAGGAGATCGCGAGCCAGCAGATCATGGAGATGTACCCGTTCATGCGACAGTTCTTTGGGAAGGAATGAGATGGCAGGGACCAAGTGCATCATCACCGGCGTGCCCGGCGTGGGCAAGACCACGGTGATAACGGAAGCCTTGAAACGGCTTGAGGCGGCGGGGACCCCGTACGCCTACCTCTCTTTTGGCTCGTTCATGTTCGAGGTGGCGGAAAAATCCGGCCTGGTGAAGAAACGGGACGAGATGCGCCTCCTCGGCAAGGACGATCAGCGGCAACTCCAGCAGAAGGCGGCAGAGGAGATCGCCCGGATCGACGGCAACGTCATCATCGACACGCACGCCTCGGTCAAGACGCCGAAGGGGTACCTCGCCGGGCTCCCAGAGTGGGTGCTCGACGCGCTCAAGCCCGACCTCTTCGTCCTCGTCGAGACGGACGAGGACCAGATCCTCGGGCGGCGGTTCGGCGACCTTTCACGCGAGCGGGACCTCGACACCTACGGTGCACTACAGTCCCACCAGTCCTTCAACCGCGCCATCGCGGCGGCATACGCGATGAAGACCGGCTGCACGGTCGCGATCGTAACGAACGCTGATCACCTCCTCGACCGGGCAATCGACCAGCTCGTCGCCCTACTCAGCTAGCCATGGCGAAGAAGAGCGGTGCGTTCGGAGGGTACTTCGCCATCATCCTGGCCATGGTCCTGATGTTCTCGTACAGCATCCCATGGCTCCGTGAAGGTGTGGGGTCGGCGATCGATACGGTCTTCGGGCCGCTGCTGACCCAGTACGGCGTGCCGTTCTTTATCCTGATCGTAATCCTCTCGACCCTGACCGGCCTCTACTCGAGCCTGATCCAGAAGTACACGATTGATTACGAGAAGATGCAGCGGACCCAGGCCCAGATGAAGGAGTTCCAGAAAGAGTTCCGCGAGGCCCAGCTCGGCGGCGACGAGAAGCGGATCAAGAAGCTCCAGGCACGGCAGAGCGTCCTGATGCAGGAGCAACTCGAGATGAGCCAGGCCCAGTTCAAGCCGATGGCCTATATCCTGGTCGTCTCGGTCCCGATCTTCTTCTGGCTCCTCTATCGCCTCCCGCTGACACCCGACCACCTGGTCTTTCCCTTTATCGGGGAGACGGTGCTCACGGCGTCTGCATTTGGGCCGTTCCCAGCCTGGATCATCTGGTACATGATCTGCTCCCTCTCGCTCTCGCAGGTGATACGGAAGTCCCTCAACATCGGGGGAATCTAGGTGCGGATCACCGTCAGCGGCCCGCCGGGGAGCGGTACGACCACGCTCGCCCGGTGGCTCTCCGCCAGGACGGGTTTTCAGCTGATCTCCGCCGGCGAGGTCTTTCGCGGGCTTGCCAGGGAGCGGGGCATGGACCTTGCGACCTTCGGCGCGCTCGCCGAGTCCGACCCGGTGTTCGACCGGATGATCGACGAGCGGCAGCGTGATATCGCGGAGGAGACCGACGACATCGTCGTCGAAGGCCGGCTCTCGGGCCGGATGGTCACGCACGCCGACCTCCGAATCTGGCTCCAGGCCCCGCTCCCGGTCCGGGTGCGCCGGATCCTCGAACGGGAGGCTGGCGCTGATCTCACCGAGGCGGAGGCGGAGACGGCCGGCCGCGAGGCCTGTGAGGCCCGCCGCTACCGCCAGTACTACGGGATCGAGATCGATGACCTCTCGGTCTACGACATCGTCCTGAACACCGAGCGTTTCGACGTCACGACCCTCGGGGCGATCGTGATGACCGCCTACGCGGCCGTCCAGCACTGACCCCGTCTTTTTCTCGAATTACTCCAGGGTCCGCCGGAAGGTCGTGATCCCGAGCACGATGCAGGTCAACGCGAAGAGGCTGATCGCCGCGAGGTCGACCACGATCGCTTCGAGTCCCTGCCCCCGCAGGACGAGGGCCCGGAGCGCGTGGACGGCGTAGTACTCGGGATTGATCACCGTGAGCGCATGGAGCCAGTCGGGCATCCCCAGCGTCGGGTAGAAGGCCCCGCTCGTCATGAAGAGGAGCAGGTTCAGAAACCCGTTCACCGCCGCGAACGACTGCTGGTTCTTCAATCGCCCGGCGATGAAGAAGACCAGGCTCGTCAGCCCGGCGCTGATCATGAAGAGGACGAGGAGGACGAGGAGCGTGGTACCGGCGCCCGGGACGGGAAGGCCTGTGATCGCCAGGACGACGGCGTAGATCACGGTCCCCGCGAGAAACCCCTTGATCGTCCCGCTCCCGACGGTCCCCAGGACGATGCTCGACCGTTTCACCGGAGTGACAAGGTACCCCTCGATGATCCCCAGTTCCCAGTCTCGGATCAGGGAGAGGACGCCGCCCATCATCGTGGACATGAAGATCGCCATCACGATGACACCGACGCCGAAGAACTGGAAATAATCGACCTCACCGTAGAGCCGGTACACCTCGAGGGGGGCTGGGGAACCATGGGTCACGAGCAGGCCACGAACGCCGCCCTCGACCAGGGCGGGCGTCGCGAACTCGGAACTGTCGAGGTAGAGCCGGACCGCGTGGGTGTTCGAGACCGCCGATGGGAAGACGACCGCCGCCGCCAGTTCCCCCCTGGCGAGCGCCCTCTTCGCGGACGCCTCGCTCGAGAAGACCCGGACCTGGAAGGTCTTTGCCTCTCCGGGTTCCGCCTGGTGTGCGAGAGCCTCCGAGGAGGCCAGAAAGAGCGGGGTCTCCTCGAGATACGGGTCCTCCTGGACGAGCCCGATCGGGACGCCGGTGATCGCGCCCCCCATCGCGTTGCCGAAGACCACCAGGTAGGCGATCGGCATGATGAGGGTCATCAGAAGCACGAACGGGTTCGAGAGGAACTTCTTGAAGTCGCGGGAGAAGATCGCGACGGTGCCGCGGATCACGGCCCCCTCCCGGTGTCCGCCCCTCTGAAGGGGGTCCCCGTCCGGGCTCCGAATCCCCTCCCGGTCAGGTAGATGAAGAGGTCCTCGAGGGAGGGCGACCGGATCGAGAGCGACGTGACGGGGTGGTTCTCCTCTTCGAAGACCTGGAGGAGCGCGGGCACGAGCCTCGCCCCGTCCGCCGCCCGGATCAAGAGGGTCCGATCGCGCAGTTGGACCGCCTCGACCCGCGGGTGCGCCCGGAGCCGTTCGAGGATCTCCCCGGGGACCTCCTCGAACCCCACCTCAATCACGTCTCCGGACGGGACCAGCCCGAGGAGGTTTTCGATGGTGTCGAGTGCGATCAGCCGCCCCCCGTCGATGAACGCGATCCGGTCGCAGAGATGTTCGGCCTCGTCCATGTAGTGGGTGGTCAGGACGACCGTCGTCTCCTCCGCGTTGAGGCGTTCGATCTGCTCCCAGACCTCGTGACGCGCCTCGGGGTCGAGACCGATCGTCGGTTCGTCAAGGAAGATGACCTGGGGCCGGTGGATGAAGGCCCGCACGATCTCGAGCCGGCGCCGCATCCCCCCGGAGAAGGTGCCGACCCGGCTCTTCGCCCGGTCCTCGAGGCCCGCCGATGCCAGGAGCTCCTGGATACGTTCGGCGAGCTCGTCCGCCGGGTAGTCCACCAGGTGACCGAAGAACGCCAGGTTGTCCCACGCCGAGAGTTCCAGGTCGAGGGTGCCTGCCTGGGGGCAGACGCCGATCACCGACCGGATGCGTTCGGGTTCGCGGGCCAGGTCGAACCCACCAACCAGCGCCGTGCCGGCAGTGGGAGCGAGGAGGGTCGTCAGGATCCGGATCAGGGTGCTCTTTCCGGCCCCGTTCGGCCCGAGAAGTCCGAAGATCTCGCCGCGCCGGATTGAGAACGACACGTCGTCGAGGGCGGTGACGGCTCCGGGACCGTGCCCGAAGACCCGGGAGAGGTGCTCGATCCGGACGACATCGAGTCCCCTGTCCCCGTCGACTTCCGGGCGGTCCGCCGAACCATCGCATTCGCTCTCGACGGTCATTATCTGGCGGGTACGTGTTATTCGGTGATAGCCCTTCGCACGGACCGCGTGCGTGAAGGGTTCATCCGCCCGTTCGAACGGGATGGGGACGCGTTAACGTCCCGTCGAAAAGAGGTCTTCAGAGGTACCGGTTGCGCCTCAGCCAGTCGACCTGGGGTGGCATGTACCGATAGATGATATCGCACTTCTCGTTCTGGAAACTCCACGGTGTGACGATCACGATGTCACCCTCGCGGATCCAGGCCCGCTTCTTGATCTTACCCTTGATGCGGCCCATTCGGGTCACGCCGTCGAAGCATCGGACGCGGATATGGTTCGCTCCCATCATCAGTTCGGCCGTTGCGAACTGCTCGTTGTTCCGCTTCTTTGGCAGACGCACCCGGATCGTCTGCCCCTCGACGCCGGTACCGCTGTCTACCTCAACTTCGCCGGCTGCCTGAACATTTGGTCTGATTCGATCAACTCCAGTGGGGTAATAAAAGGATTTCTAAGGAAATGAATCTATTGGTCCGGTCAGTCCCCTCGATCATCGCCTCCAAATTCGTCTGCGATCTCGTCTATTCAGTCCTTCTTCTCCCCGTATCGGTCCTGGAACGAGCACTCGTCGAGGCGCTTCTTCGAGGGTGTCACGATCTCCGCCGGAGCGCCGACCGAGATGAGCGAGACGAGGGAGTACTCCGCCGGCACGTTCAGCAGTTCGCGGACCGGTTCTGCGTGGGCCTTCTTGTCGCCCGCCACCCAGCAGCTCCCATACCCGTGGTTCTGGAGCGCGATGATCATGCTCATCGTCGCGGCCGAACAGTCTTCCAGGTAATACGTCTCGGAGGGGCGCCCGAAGACCGCGATGCAGAGCGCGGCGTCCGCGATGAACTTCCCGTGGTCGGTCAGCTCCGCGACCTCTTTCAGGAGGGCCGGATCGGTGATCGCCCCGAAGAGCCAGGGCTGGACGTTCTTCGCCGTCGGGGCGAGTCGGCCACAGTCGAGCACGTCTGCGATCACGTACGGGGGGATCGTCGTGGGCCGGTACTTGCGCACCGAACGGCGCGACTTGATCATCGTTGTCCCGACATTCATGAAGGATCCGATCGCCGGGATCGGCGATAAGTGTTGGGGAAAAAGGAGGGAGGGGCCGGCGATCAGGCCCTGCGGACCAGGACGAATCCCAGGGCGGTGAGGCCCAGCAGGCCGAGAGTGAGGCCGCCAAACCCGGGGCTCCGGGTTGTCGTGGGGAGCGCCGTGCTCGTCGTCGGCTCAGCCGTGCCGGTGGTCGCGGTCACCGTTCCCGTCTCCCCAGCGGTCGTGACGGCTGTTCCAGGGGTCGCCGTTGCCACCGGGGTGGTCGTCGCGGACGTGGTCGCTGGCGCTGTCATGGTCGGCTTCACGGTGGCGGCCCCGGTGATCGAGGGGCCGGTCGGTTCGCCCACCTGGACGCTCGCCGTCTGGGAGCGGGTCGTGGTCTTCCCGACCTCGTCGTAGTTGTCCCGGATCCGGTTCGCGTTGCAGTCGGCCCAGACCTCGTAGGTCCCGACCCGGTAGTGCGCGGTATCGGTGGTCCAGACCGGCCCGGTCTCGTAGACCGAGGAGTTGACCGGGATCTCGACGAGCGAGGTCATAACCCCGCCCGGACCCATGAGCGAGGTGAACTCAGCCCCGGTCGGGTCACGGACATGGACCGTGACCGGGGCGCCGGTCACGCCGGGGCGCTGGGCCATCGAGTAGAGGTTCGTCTCGATCCTGAAGCCCAACGGGTCGCCCGAGACGAAGCCCGAGCCCGGTTCGCGGCCGGTCCGCGTGTTGATCACCCGGACCTGGAGGCTCGGGTCCTTGACGATGAAGGCGAGCTCGCGACCTGGCCAGGTATACCAGGCCCCGGTGGCGGTGCCGAACGTGCCCGGCACGACGTAGAACGACGCGGGGTCCGACACGACCACGACGTCGGAGGGGGCGTCGGTCTGGATAGTTCCGCCGGCCCCGAAACGCGCGATCTGGCCGCCGGGTACGATCCCCGTGGCTGTGATGTTGAGCCCCTGTTCGCCCACGAAGACGGTTCCCCCTGCGGGAACGTCGGTTATGGCCGCTGCTGCGGGTGCCCCGAGGAGGCTCGCCGCGGCGAGGCAGGAGAGGAGAAGAATTGCTATTCTCTGGATCATCTGGTTCACCCGACCGCGTACGGTCGCTTCAGGGTATATAGGTTCCCGTACTACGAGATAAATCGGCCGCAGGCGGAAAAAAGAAAGGTGCTTTAGTCGGCAGGTGAGATCGCAGCCGACGGGCAGGCATCGATGCAGGTGTTGCAGTCGACGCACTTCTCGGGGTCCACCTCGGCGATCCCCTCGACCATCGAGATCGCTTCGGAGGGACATTCGTCCACACAGGTCTCGCACCCGACACAGAGGTCCTTGTCGATTTTAACAACCATGGTACTCTGTATTTTCTGGCTCCAAGAAAGAGTTATAGGTTTCTCTCGCGGCTCAACGGGTCTCGAGCCCCAGCACCTCGGCGAAGGTGTGGATGCCCGCCGGGCGTCCGGGGACCCACTCCGCCGCACGGAGGGCGCCGGTGGCGAAGACCGCACGGTCGTACGCCCGGTGGGAGAGGGTGATCGTCTCGAAGTTGCCGGCAAACATGACCGCATGGTCGCCGACGATGTCCCCGCCGCGCACGACGTGGACCCCGATCTCGCGGCCCCGCTCGTCCATTCCCTCGCGGCCGTACTTCTTCTCACGCGCCCCGACCGCCTCGTCCAGGATCGCGAGGATCGTCTTCGCCGTTCCCGAGGGGGCGTCCTTCTTGTACCGGTGGTGCGCTTCCGTCACCTCGATATCGTACTCCGCCAGGCGCGTCGCCGCCTCGCGAAGGAGCTGCCAGAAGATGTTGACTCCGATCGAATAGTTCGTGGAGATCACCGCCGGGACGCGTCCCTCGATGGCTGCCCGGTTTGCCGCCTCCTGCTCGGGCGAGAAGCCCGTCGTGCCGACCACGAGGGCGACCCCGTGATCGGCTGCTGTCCGGACGTTCTCGACCGCCGCCGCCGCGACCGTGAAGTCAACCAGGACGTCGGGCTTCACCTCCTCCAGGAACCGGCCGAGCCGGGCGGCCTCAACCACCGGGGCGCCGAACTGCTCGCCCGCCCGGATGTCGACCCCGCCGACGAGCTCGAGCCGGTCCGACTCGGTGATCATCCGCGAGAGCATCGTCCCCATCCGCCCGAGGGCGCCGGCGACCACGACCCTAGTCATAGCGCCCGAGCACCTCTGCCAGGACAGCGGTCTTCTCCTCGTCCAGGTCCGCGAGCGGAAGCCGTACGGGCCCGGCGGCCATCCCCCGGAGCCCGACCGCCTTCTTCACCGGGATCGGGTTCGTATCGATGAAGAGAGCCCTCATCAGCGGGGAGAGCTCGTAGTGAAGCTCGAGGGCGGTGTTCCAGTCGCCCGCAGCGAAGGCCTCGTACATCCGGACCATGCGGCTCGGCTCGACGTTCGCGGCGACCGAGATGACGCCCGCGCCACCGAGGGCCAGTATCGGCAGGGTGAGGTTGTCGTCGCCCGAGATGACGGCGAACTCCTCGTCCAGGGTCCCCTCGATGATCTGCGAGACCTGGCCCACGTTCCCCGACGCCTCCTTGATCCCGACGATGTTCGGGTGGCTCGCGAGCTCGATCACCAGGTCGACCGGGAGGTTCTGGCCGGTCCGCCCGGGCACGTTGTAGAGCACGGTCGGGATATCGAGGTCGGCGATCCGGGTAAAGTGCTTGACGAGACCGGCACGGTTCGGCTTGTTGTAGTACGGCGAGATGAGGAGGGCACCGTCCGCCCCGATCTCCTTTGCCGCCTTCGTGAACCGCAGTGCCTCGGCGGTATTGTTCGAACCGGTGCCGGCAAGCACCGGGACCTTACCGCCGGCGGCCGCGACCGCCACCTCGACCACCTTCTCGTGCTCCTCGAACGAGAGTGTGGCCGACTCGCCGGTCGAGCCCGTCGGCACGATCCCGTGGACGCCTGCGGCGACCAGGGCTTCGATATTCGACCGGAGTCCCTCGAGATCGAGGGACAGCTGCGCATCCGTCAGAAAAGGGGTTACGACGGCCGGAAGGACGCCCTCAAACATGAAGGAGTGTTATGCGCGCCGGGGAGTATTTACCTTTCTCGTTATGTATCCGGCGACGCGGTTCCGGACCGTCTTGGAGTTGATCACAGTCAGCTCGGCGACCATCAACTTGTTGTCTTCGAAGTCGCGGGTGAAGCGGTCGCCGTAGCGGACCATCAGTTCCTGGCCGAAGGCCTTGATATAGTTCGGTTTGATTCCCATGCGCCACCGTCCAAGGGGCTGATTCCTAAATACTAGCGTGGGAGGAGAGCATAATGATTTCGTCTACAGCCTCCTCGATCGTCGCGGCGAAGAGAAGAAGAGCCCTGCCCTCCACCAGGACCGCATCCGGCACTCCCTCCTCCGAGGCGTGGGCGATCGCCCAGTCCATGGTCGAGACCCCCGGCGGGGTCCGGCGCGGGTCGACCCGAACGATCTCCCGGAGGTGCGCGTCCAGGGTCTCGGCGAGCGCCGGGAGGGGGCACAGGGACGCGACGGTCCGGACCTCCGGCTCGAACCGGATCGCAGTCAGGGCCACGCGCGCGAGGTCCGGGTCGGCCCCGTACGCAGCCTGCCCCGCCGGTCGTACCGCCCCGTTGTGTACGACGAGCCCCCCGGGGAGGGCGGCGACGTCGTCGGGTTCACGTGCGCCCGGCGCCGCCACCGCCAGGTTGGACCGTCCGGGCTCCACCACGCGGGCGTCGATCCCCGAAAGGTCGGATACGGCACGGTCGATGCGATCGAGGAGCACAGGCGGACGCATGCCTAGGCCTCCCGGTCCACCACGTGGTTGATCACGCCCTCAGCGATGTCCCCTGAGTACTCGGCGAGCCGGCGGATCGACTCGACGATCGAGCCGAGCGCGATCGCCGTCTCGGCGGGCTGGGAGAGCGCTCTTTCGTGGAGCTCCTCGAAGAGGGCCTGTGCCACGTGGACGTCCTCGATCGACCGGTCGGCGAGGCGGATATCGCGACCGA
>JBFXGJ010000047.1:0-13696 GCA_050178135.1 Methanoregulaceae archaeon
CGCAGATGGCATGGCAGTGCGGGCACGGGACCGGCGCGAGCGGATCGGGCGTCGCCGCCCGGGTCTCGATGCCGGCCCGACCCAGGATCTCGGCGTCGATGTCTCCCTCGGAGAGGACCACGTAGGTCTTGAACATCTGCGTGCCGAGGTTGCCCCAGAGCATCTTCTTGATGACCGACTCCTGGTAGTTCTGCTGGATCATGTGGGTTGCCCGGCTCTTGCGGAACAGGTGAAGGTGCACCCGTTTCTTGAGCCCGACGCGTTCAGCGGCCATCTTGATCCGCTGCCGGATCTGGTCGTAGTTCATCGCTTCCTTGTGGGACGAGACGAATATCCAGGCGTCCGGTGTGAGCTCGGCCGGATAGACGCTCTTCCAGGCCGCGAGCATCTCCCGCGCCCAGGTACACCGGGCATAGCGAACCCGGTTCTCCTTGGTATCGTGGATATGGACCCGGATGCCGTACTCGTCGAACTCCACGTCGCGCCAGCGGAGTCGGGCGACCTCGCCGACGCGGGCGCCGGTCTCGTAGAGCACGGCGATGATGGCCCGGTCCCGGACGGTCCGACAGCCGGTGAGGAGCTGCTTGATCTCGTCGGCGGTCAGGAGGGCGTCCGGCGTGGTTGTATTGTGGTCGACGGCCGGAGCCCTGATCGCACGGACCTTCGCGGTCGGGATGGAGGAGTATCCGTTCTCGATGAGCCAGAACACGAACGGCTTGAGGATCATGATCAGGTCATGCCGGGTGTTCTGCTTGAACGGTGTCCCCCGCGCGCTCAGTCCGCTCTGCATCGCGTTGAGACCGGCGTAGAGGTCGCCGGCCACCATCTCCCGGTACGGGCAGCGTATGAACCGTCGCCAGGTGATGAGATCGTATCGGCTCTTCTGAGCCCGGTTATACGTCAGGTGCCGCGTTGCCTGGCGCTCTGAGAGAAATTCTTCGATGAGCCGGCGGTCGTCGTCGGTGAGCCGACCCTCGGCGAGCGCTTTCCGATACGCGCGGGGAGGAGTGACACGAAATTGATCGTGAAAAAAAGGGGGACTGGCCTCCATGCTCGTCTATGGGGCCTCGAAGGATTTGAACCGATAATACGGATGCCTCAGCCCGGATTTGAACCGGGGACAACCAGATCTTCAGTCTGGCGCTCTCCCAAACTGAGCTACTAAGGCAGGTGGATCATAAGATTGCCCCTTCGTCCATAAAAACTTCGCGGTTTGCCGCCAGATGACCCGGGAGCATACCTTCATTGCCGGGCGTGACCACCCATAGGTGCATGTCCCATCCCTCGCCCCTCTCGCCGGCGGAGCTCCGCCTGATCGACGCGGTCCGGGACCGGCGGGTGAACGTGGTCCACCTGACCCACAACGACCTCGATGCGGTCGGCGCGGACGCAATTCACCGGCGGCGGTTCGACGGGGTCTTCACGCTCTTCTCCTCGGTCGGCAAGTTCCCGGCGTTCCTCGAGCGGATCGCCACCCTGCCGGGCAGGGGCGACCTCCTCTCCATCACGGACCTTGGATACCAGGACGGGATGATCCCGGCCCTCGAAGTGGCGCGGGTTAACAACTGGCGCATCGAGTGGCGCGACCACCACCGGTGGAAGGACGAAGAGGTCGAGGCCGTGCGCGCCCTGGTCTCGCTCCTCCGGATCGACACCAGCCGCTGCGGGTGCGGGATCGCCGCCATCGACCTCCTCCCCGACGACCCGGTGGCCCGCGAGATCGCGAAGGTCGTCTGCGACTACGACCTCTGGCTCCACCAGGACCCCCGGTCTGCCGTGCTCGGCCAGGTGCTCCAGCGGCACCGCAACCGGAACCACGTCCGCGACCTGCTGGTGCGTGGCCGGTTCACGGACAGCCGGGTCGAGGCGGAGAATGCCGAGATCCGCGCGGAGATGGCCGGTATGATCGACCGGTCGATCGCGCACATCCAGCTCGTCGGCGACAATCCCCGGATCGGGTTCGCGCCACTCTACGGCTACCCCTCGGAGACCGCTGCCGCGATCCGGGAGCAGCTCGGCACCCAGGTCGAGGTGATCGTGAACAAGGAGGGGCGCTTCTCCATCCGGTCCGTTGCGCCGATCAGCCACCTCGTCGCGCGGCGGTTCGGCGGTGGGGGTCACCCCAACGCGGCGGGTGGCGACTTCGCGTTCTCGTTCCTCGAACGGCTCGGCTTCTCGCTCCTGAAGCGGAGCCGGCGCTACCACGACCTGGTGGCCGTGGTCGAGGAGCTCTAGGCCCCCGGCATACCCTTTTTTCCCGTCCGGTCAACGGGATCTGGCATGTGGCGCGCAATTGAGATCGAAGGCTGGGTCGCCGGGCGCCGCTCCTCCCTTGCCGGTGCCCGAGACGTGGCCGCAGCGATCATCGAGCGGGTGAGGAGCCAGGGCGACCAGGCCCTCCGGGACCTCGCGCTCGAGTTCGACCACGTCGAGCTCGAGGCTCTGACGGTCACCGAGGAGGAGCGCGAGGCCGCTTTCGAGTCTGTCGACAGCCGGCTCACCGAGGCCCTGGTCGCGGCCGAGGCCCGGATCACGGCGTTCCATGAGCTCCAGCGCCCCCAGGGCCTCTGGCTGACCGAGGTCGAGCCCGGGATCACCCTCGGCGTCAGGACCACGCCGCTCGCCCGCGTCGGGGCGTATGTCCCCGGCGGGCGGGCCGCGTACCCGTCCACCGCACTGATGTGCACGATCCCCGCGCGGGTCGCCGGCGTCCCGAGCATCTGCTGCTGCTCTCCGCCGCCGATCCACCCTCTCACCCTCGTCGCCCTGGAGATCGCCGGCGTGGACGAGGTCTACCGTGTCGGCGGGGCCCAGGCGATCGCGGCGATGGCGCTCGGCACCGGGACGATCGCCCCTGTCCAGAAGGTGGTCGGCCCGGGCAACGTCTACGTGACGGCCGCCAAGCAGCTCCTCCAGGACCAGGTGGAGATCGACTTCCCCGCCGGTCCCAGCGAGGTCGCGATCGTCGCCGACGCGACGGCGGACCCCCGGTTCGTCGCTGCCGACGTCTTTGCCCAGGTCGAGCACGACCCCCACGCGGCGGCGGTGCTGGTGACGACCGACCAGGAGGTCGCCGAGGCGGTCGGCAGAGCGATCGATGCGATGGCGGCGTCAAGTCCCCGGCGGGAGATCGTGGAGCAGGCGCTGGCGAACTCTGGCTACGTGGTGGTGGACTCGCTCCCAGAGGCCGCCGTGGCGATCGATCTCATCGCGCCCGAGCATCTCTCGATCCAGGTGGCCGACCCGCTCGCGATGCTGATGGCCGTCCGGAACGCCGGCTCGATCTTTCTCGGGCCGTACTCACCGGTTGCCTGTGGAGACTACGCAGCGGGGACCAACCACGTCCTGCCCACCGCCGGCCACGCGGCGACCCGTTCCGGGCTCGACGTCCGGCACTTCTGCAAGACGTCCACGGTCCAGCAGCTCTCCCGCGAGGGGCTCGAGACGATCGCGGACACGGTCGAGGCGATCGCAACCGCCGAGGGGCTCGCCGCCCACGCTGCCTCGGTCCGGGTGCGCCGCGGACAGTAATCCCAGAAACGGGGTATTTCCCCCCTTATTCTGGTTATTTCTCTTCTTCGGGCTGGATATCCCAGATCGCAGAGAGACATCTATTTGTACTGTGATGGACCACTCTTCTTCGTGCGCACGAGGGGACGGGACGCGAACGCGGGGGTGAGGGCACTTGGCGACTCACTCGTGCCGGGGATCGCCCTCCTCTCGATCTTTGTCGCCGAGCTGGTCATCTACGTCTCGGGCGACCTCTTCCTCCTCGTCCTCTCCAACCTCTTCTATCTCGGCGTCGTCCTCGCCGCCTACTTCTTTCCCGAGTGGGGCCTGCACCTCTCCGCCGGGCTCGGCCTCTCCTACGCCGGGCTCAGGTTCGCCCTCGGGGCGGCCGTTCCGCTCGACCCGCTCCCGACGGCGATGCAGGCCCTCGTGATCTGCTCGACTGGGGTGCTCGTCTCGCACCTCGTGGGCCAGCTCAAAAAGGAGGAGCAGAAGTTCCGGACGATCTTCGACGAGGCCGAGGTCGGGATCGTCGTGGTCGACCAGCACGAGCGAATCGTCGAGGTGAACGAGGCCGGCGCGGCGATCATCGGTCTCGAGGACCGGGACCTTGCCGGCACCGACGCCCACCGCCTCTGGCAGTCGCTCTCCGTCTGCGGCGACCTGATGCAGATCCTGCGGGAGCACGGGCTGGTGACGCGGTACCAGTCCCGGTTCCGTCGCTCGGACGGCTCGTGGGGGTGGTTGACGTTGAACGGCCGCTGCCTGGAGCAGGGGCTTGCCGTGCTCGTCTTCTTCGATATCACCGACGAGATGCGGGAGCACGATGAGCTCCGGCAGCTCCACGAGGAGGAGCACCTCCTCCTCGACATCGTCACCCACGACATCAACAACGTCAACATGGCCGCCATCGGGTACGCCGAGCTGATCCTTCTCGAGCGGGAGGAGAGGGGCGAGACCGAGAACGAGGAGGGGTTGATCCGGACGGTCCACAAGTCGATGGAGATCATCCGGAATATCAACACGCTGCGCCGGCTCCACGAGGGCGAGGCCCCCGAGCTCCGGCCGATCCTCCTCGACCAGGTGATCCGTGACGAGCTCTCCAACCACCCGGGGGTCCACGTCGACTTCCAGCCGACGGGCGCGTGCATCCGGGCGGACTCGCTCCTCTCCGAGGTCTTTGCGAACCTGGTCGGGAACGCGAAAAAGTTCGGCGGGTCGGGAGTGCGGATCACTGTCCGGGCGGTCCCCGGCGACGGCCCCTTCCGCCTCCTCGTGGCCGACGATGGTCCCGGGATCCCCGTCTCCCAGCGTCCCTCGCTCTTTTTCCGGAACTCGCGGGGTCTCTCTTCGAAGAGCGGGCGGGGCCTCGGCCTCTACATCTCCCGCATCCTGATGGAGCGGTACGGCGGCGGTATCCGGCTCGTGGACGTGCCGGGTGAGACGGGGGCCACCTTCGAGCTCACCTTCCAGGACGCCCGCTGCACCCCGGGCGGGGAATGAGGCGTACGCAGGGCGTCAGGATTATACAACCCGGTCCCCCATAGACCATTATTGATGGCTCGATTCGGACTGCCGTCCGGGCCGCGCCGGTGCGCGGTCCTCCTCCTCGTCCTGCTGGCCGCGAGCCTGGTCCCGGCCATCTCGCTCGCCGCGCCGGTCGAGATCTCGGGACCGGCGGTGATCACGGTCCCCGGGACCTACGTCCTCTCCCAGGAGATCATGCTCCACGGGGGGCGGGCCGGGATTGAGGTGATGGTCGGCGATGTCACGATAGACGGGAACGGGCACGCCATCCGGGGCGAGAACGCTCCCGGGTCCTGCGGGGTCCTGGTCCATTCGCCGGCCGGCCGCGTCCGGAACGTGACGGTCAAAGACCTCGATCTCCGCGACCTGGAGTACGGAACCTACTTCTGGAACACGGATGGAGGGGGAATGGAGGGGTGCCGGGTCGTCTCCTGTGACTACGGGATCACCTTCAACCCGGGCATTCGCGGCAACGTCACCGCCTGCCGGCTCGAACGGAACCACTACGGGATCGCCTTCTCGGGCCGGTCCAGCTCCCCGCGGGTCGTCTCGAACCGGGTCACCGACAGCGTCCAGGCCGGCCTCTACCTCTACCAGACCCGCGGCGGACGGATCACCGACAACTACCTCTCCAACAACCGGAACGTCTTCATCGGGGCCCAGGTCTCGGGGATCAACTGGACGGCGGGACCGCGTGCCGGCCGTTCGATCGCGGCCGGCCCCTCCCAGGGCGGCAACTTCTGGGGGAGGCCGAGCGGCAGGGGCTTCTCCCAGACCACCGTGGACGCGGACCAGGACGGGTTCTGCGACCGGACCTACCCGGTCGCCGGGTACATGGTCGACAAGCTCCCGCTTCGGGCGCCCATCGACGTCACCGCCCCGGTCGCCGGTTTCACGGCCTCTCCCGCCTCGGGCACAGCGCCGCTCGTGGTCCGGTTCAACGAGACGTCGCGGGGGGACGCCGCCGTCTTCGACTGGTCGTTCGGTGATGGGACCGGTGCGGTCACGCGAAACCCGACGCACGTCTACCCAGCTCCCGGTCGGTACAACGTCACCCTCCGCGTGGCCGATCCCGGGGGCGAGAACGTCTCGGTGCGGACCCGCCAGGTGACGGTGACGGCGCCGCTGAAGAAGCCAGCGGCGTCGTTCCGCGCGGCTCCACGGTCGGGGCCCGCACCGCTCGCGGTCCAGTTCACCGATACCTCGTCCGGTTCGCCGCGGGAGTGGCGGTGGACCTTCGGCGACGGCTCGATCTCGACGGAACAGAACCCGCGCCACGTCTTTCGGCGGGCGGGCACATACTCGATCAGCCTCCGCGTCTCGAACGCGGCGGGGGCTTCGACCCGCACGGCGACCCGCTCTGTCACGGTCATAGAGAGCTCCTAAAGAGAAGCATTATTGCCTGGATCGTACTTACGATATCCTGCAGAGCAATCTGTGAGAGAATCCAAATGGATAACAGAAGATTTGGCGGGCCGCGTGGCGGTTCCAGGAACTTTGGTAACAGCGGCCCGAGGGAGATGACCAAGGCGGTCTGTTCGGACTGTGGAAAAGAGTGCGAGGTGCCCTTCAAGCCGACGGAGGGTCGCCCGGTGTATTGCTTCGACTGCCTGCCGAAGCACCGTAAGCCTCGCTTTTAATCGATCTCGGGAACTGCCGTTCCGGCATCTCCCTTTTTTTTCGAGAACCTCAACTGCAGCCGGACGACGAGGGCCGTCAGGGTTGCGGCGAAGAGCACCTGCGTCAGGACCGTCGGCTTCATCTCCAGGGGGACGATGAAGATCAACAGGGCGAAGACCGGCACGAGCAGGGAGACGATGTCCTTTTTCGGCTTGATATAGGCCAGGTATGCGATCAGCGCCGAGCCGATGACGCAGCCCCAGGCGAAGGTGCCCGGGTCGTCGATCCAACCGGCCCGGGCGAGGGCGATGGCGATCGGTATGCCGCCGAAGGCGATCACCGGGATGCTGACGGCCAGGAGGCGCTCCCGTCTTTCCGCGACGTCCATATACTGTACGGTTCACCCCGGGGAGTGAAAGGGTTATGCCCCGGGGGGCTGGAGGCGGACACGCCCGCCGAAGGCGGCGGTCACCGCCTCATCGAGGCTGGCGCGCACCGACTCCCGCTCCTCGACCTTCTGCGCGGCCACTCGCCCGAGGCCGGCCCGCTCGTCCTGGAGCGCGGCCTCCCGGTGCTCGAGCTGGCGCAGCCTGGCGGTGAGCCGTTCGCGGTCGGCCGTGACGGGCGAGGAGGCGACCTCGTGTTCGAGTGCCTCCACCTCGGCGACGGCGCGGGCGTGCTCGGCGATCCGCGCAAGGAAGGCCTCGGCCCTGGCGGCCGGCTCCTCCTCGCTGGGAGCGATCTCCCCGGCTGCGACCAGCTCCCGGACCTGCGCGACCCCCTCGGCGAGCAGGGGAGCCAGCACTGCCTCGTCCCGGGGAAGGGTCTCCTCGAGCCGCCCCTGGAGGTGGTGGAGACGGGTGGCCGCCTGCCGCTCCCCGCGGCGGGCACTGAGCCGCTCGGCCCGCCGGAAGACCTGGACAAGGGACCGCCCCTCGTCCCGGTGCGCGGCTGCGATCGCCGCTGCCCGGGCCCGGGCCCGTTCCAGTTCGTCCTGCGTCCCGTCCAGGGCGAGGGCCTCGGGCGAGCGGTTCAACCGCTCGAGCCCGGCATGGTCGGCCTCGCGCTCTCGTTGGAGCACGGCGAGGGCCTCGTGTGCCTCGTTCGCCCGCCGGGCGGTGTCGGCCTCCTCGTGACGGAGGGCCTCGATCCGCGCGAGAAGCGCCCTCGCCGCCGCCAGGCGGTCGAGGTCCCGCCGCTCTTCGCCGAAGGCGGTGGTCAATGCGTTGACCGCGTGCCCGACCCGGTCGATCCCGGCCTTGGTCGCCTTCATCTCCTCGGGCAGGACCGCGCGGAGGTACCGCCCCTGGCCCCGGAGGGCGTTGATCGCGCACTTCAAAAGGCCGGTCGCCGCCCCGTAGAACTCGTGGGGCTCGTCGGGGAGCGGCCTGGAGAGGCAGGCGTCCATCGCCCGGATGAAGGCGGGGAGGGTGGTCCGCGAGATCTGCTCGAGCTTGGGGTGGTGGGCCTCGTCCCAGTCGGCCCGCCGGAGCTCGTCGAGCACCCCCTCGAGCTCGGCGACGCCCGCTCGGACGTCATCCATCGGCGCCGCGCAGGCCGGCTCGAGCCGGGCGGCGACCCGCTCCTCCTCTTGGTCGAGGAGCGCTGGGAGGTCTTCGAGCCCGACCTCCTCGGTCCGGTCGGTGGCGTCCTTCCTGCCGAAGAGGTCCCGGACGAATCGGAAGACCGGCATCTCAGTCGCTCCTCGCGATCTGCTGGAGCCGGCCGACGCCGTCGATCTCGTTCAGCACCTCGACCACGGGGGCGGGGACGAGCATCTCCCAGGGCTCGTTCTCCAGCATCCGGCGCCGGATCTCGGTGCCGCTGTGGCGGTCGCGCTCGTACATCGCGTCCGAGTGGACGCGGACCCCGTCCTCGGCAAAGAGGCGGATCACGAGCGGGTTCGAGGTGTGGACCACCTGGAAGGGCGGGGTCATGGACTGGACGTGGGCCGCCCAGAGGGAGTTGCGGCGGAGGTCCTCGATCGGGATGACGTAGAACGGCACCCCGAGGCCCTGGAGCGACCGGGTGATCATCAGGACACGCTCGCCGGCAGTGAACGGGTTCTGGAGCTCGTGCGAGAGCTGGGCGGAGCCCACCCCGATCACGATCTCGTCGGTCGACTTCGCGATCTCGGAGAGGACCGCATGGTGGCCGTTGTGGTAGGGCTGGAACCGGCCGATGTAGAAGGCCCGCTTCATGTGCCCACCGCCAGGTTGGCGACCCGCGCCGCGAAGGCGCCGGCGACGAACCCCGCATCGATGTTGACGGCGGCGATCACCGAGCAGGACTGGAGCATCGAGCCGAGGGCGGCCTCGCCCCCGCCCAGGTGGCCGTACCCGGTCGAGACCGGGACGCCGATGACGGGGCGGTCGACGAGGCCGGCGACCACGGCGGGCAGCGTCCCCTCGCGCCCGGCGGCGACCACGAAGACGTGGGCCCCGAGGAGGGCCTTCAGGGCCGGGAAGAGCCGGTGGATGCCGGCCGCACCGACGTCGTAGGCACAGAGGACCGTGCAGCCCATCTCCTCGGCGACCGCACGGGCCTCCTCCGCCACGGGGATGTCGGAGGTGCCGGCGGTGACGATCGCGACGACCCCGCCGGTCCGCGGGCGGGCGCGCCCGTCCGAGATGATCAGGACGCCGCCCTCGGTCCGCTCCTCGAGCACGAGCCCCGCCTCGGCGGCCGCGCGTCGTACCGCATCGGCCTGCTCGGGCGAGACGCGGGTGGCGATGCACCGGCCGGCGGCGCGGGCGTGCGTGACCACGATCGCCGTGAGTTGCGCGGCCGTCTTACCCTCGGCGAGGACGGCCTCGGGGAGGCCGCACCGGACCTGCCGGCCGAGGTCGATCTGCGCGAGCTCGCCCACGGCTTCGAGCCGGAGGCCCTCGATCTCCTGCGCGGCCGCATCGAGCGAGACCTCTCCGGCCCGGTACCGCTCGAGCAGGTCCCGCAGTCTGCTGTTCGCTGGCATGATCTGCACTACAGATATGGGTGCACGTTAAATAACTGCTGTATCCCATGTCCTACCTCGTCTACGTCGCCTGGTTCGGCGCGGCCGGCGTCGCCTTTCTCTGGCTCCGCGACGCCCGGATCTTCTGGCGCACCGGCCTTCCGGGCTTCCGCTCGGCCGCGTACCGGGGCGTCGCCTGCACGGCCCTCGCGCTCGCCGGCGTCGGGTTTGCGTACGTCCCCGCGCTCGACCTCGTCGGGCTGGGGCTCGTCCTCCTCGCCCTCTATCTCCAGGGCCGGGTGGAACGGGAGCGGATCTGGACCACGGAGTCGACCCTGGAGCGCGCGCTCGGGTCCGCCCCGCGACAAGAAAGATAAGCGGCCGGGACGGAGTATATAAGGATGCTGCAGCGACCGCGCGGGACCAGGGACTTTCTCCCGGACGAGATGGAGGCGCGACGCGAGATCGAGGAGCGGATGCGCGAGGCGGCCCGCCGGTTCGGGTACGGCCAGGTGCGGACGCCGGCCTTCGAGGAGCTCGAGCTCTTCACCCTCCGCTCGGGCCCGGGGATCGTGAACGAGATGTACGCCTTCGAGGACAAGGGCGGGCGGGCGATCTCGCTCCGGCCCGAGCTGACCGCCCCCGTCCTCCGGCTCTTTGTCAACGAGGCGCGGGTGCTCCCGAAGCCGCTCCGCTGGTTCTACTACGACGACTGCTTCCGGTACGAACGGCCGCAGAAGGGGCGATACCGGCAGTTCTGGCAGTTCGGGGCCGAGCTGATCGGCGCGGACACGGCGATGGCGGACGCCGAGGTGATTATGCTCGCCGACGCCGCGCTCCGGGCGGCGGGGGTGACCTTCGAGCTGAAGGTCGGCCACCTCGCCCTGATGCGCTCTCTTCTTTCCGACCTTCCGGAGGGAGAGCGCCGCGCGGTGATGGGCCTGCTCGACAAGCGCGAGCTCGGCGGCCTTGCCGCCCTGCTCGACGAGCTCGGGCGCGCGGACCTCGCCTCGCCCCTGGAGGCGCTCGTCGGCGCGACCACGCTCGACGAGGCGTTCGCGGTCACCGGCCCACTCCCCGAGGAGGCGCGCCTGCGGGAGCTCGTCGACCTCCTGGACGGGGCCGGCCTCGCCTACACCCTGAACTTCGGGATCGTGCGCGGCCTCGACTACTACACGGGCATGGTCTTCGAGGGCTTCGCCCAGAACCTGGGGGCCGAAAACCAGATCGTCGGCGGGGGGGCCTACCGCCTCGCCCACCTCTTCGGCGGCGAGGACACCCCCTCCTCGGGCTTCGCCATCGGGTTCGACCGCGTGATGGTCGCGCTCGGCGAGGTCGCGGTGCCCCGCCAGCGGACGGTCGCGGTCCTCTCCACCCCGGAGGGGGCCCGCGCCGCGTTCCGGGCGGCGTCCGCGTTCCGGGCGGCGGGACTCCGGGCCGAGCTCGACCTCTCGGGCCGGGGCCTCGGCGCCCAGCTCGCGAAGGCGGCGAAGACGGCGGACTTCGCGGTCCTGGTCGGCGCGCGCGAGGCGGAGGCCGGCGTCGTCACGATCAAGGACCTTTCGAGCGGGGTCCAGGAGACCCTTGGGCTCGAAGCGGCCGTCCTTCGCGCCGCCGGCCGGGAGGTGGACGGACCTGGCGCTCGCTGAGGAGCTCGCCCGGCAGCAGCGGTCGATCTCGATCGCCGAGTTCTTCGAGAAGAACAAGCACCTGCTCGGGTTCGACTCGCCGACGCGTGGGATCATCACCACGATCAAGGAGGCGGTCGACAACGCCCTCGACGCCTGCGAGGAGGCGGAGGTCCTGCCGGACATCGAGATCGAGGTCCGGCGGACCGGCCCGGAGACCTTCCGGGTCTCGGTCGAGGACAACGGCCCGGGGATCGTTTCCGAGAACGTCCCGTTCGTCTTCGGCAAGCTCCTCTACGGCTCGCGGTTCCACCAGATCCGGCAGAGCCGCGGCCAGCAGGGGATCGGGATCTCGGCCGCCGTCCTCTACGCCCAGCTGACGACCGGCCTGCCGACGGTGATCACCACGCGCACCGGCCCGCTCGAGCCGGCCCACCGGTTCGCGCTCCGGATCCGGGTCGAGACCAACGAGCCCGAGGTGCTCGAGCACGCCGAGATCGACTGGGACCGGACCCACGGCACCCGGGTGGAGATCGAGTTCCGGGCCTCGCTCGCGGCGAAGAAGAGGCTCGTCGAGTACCTCCGCTCGACCGGCGTGGTGAACCCCCACGCGCGGATCCGGGCGGCGATCGACGGCGAGACCTTCGTCTCGGAGCGGGTGGTGGACCAGCCGCTCGTGCCGCCGAAGGCGATCAAGCCCCACCCGCTCGGGATCGAGCTCGGCCAGCTCGCCCGGATGGTCGCGGGCGCAAAGGGCACCCTCGCCCCGTTCCTGGTCGAGCAGTTCGTCCGCGTCGGGGCGAAGACCGCCGACGAGATCTGCGCGGCGGCTGGCCTGGCACCGACGTCGCGGGTCGAGGACCTCGCCGGAGACGACGTCTCGCGCCTCCTTGCCGCCCTCCAGTCGGTCCGGGTGCCGCCCCCGCCGACGACCCAGTGCCTGTCGCCGATCGGCGAGGAGCTCTTGGTCCGCGGCCTCTCGGCCGAGTACCCGATGGACTTCGTCGCGGCCCGCACCCGGCCGAGCGCGGTCTACGGCGGCCACCCCTTCATGGTCGAGGCGGCGCTCGGCTACGGGGGCCGGCTCCCGGCGGAGGGGAGCGCGCAGATCATGCGCTTCGCGAACCGGGTCCCGCTGATCTACCAGCAGGGGGCCTGCACGACCACGCACTGCATCGCCGAGGTGAACTGGCGGAGTTACGGCCTCTCCCAGGCCGGCCTCCCCCAGGGTCCGCTTTTGATCCTGGTCCACGTCGCCTCGACGAACGTGCCGTTCACCTCCGAGTCCAAGGACGCGATCGCCACCATCCCGGAGATCGAGCGGGAGGTGACGCTCGCCCTCCAGGACCTGGGTCGGGACCTGCGGACCTTCGTCTCGCGCCGGGACCGGACTCGCCTTGCCGAGGAGCGGGCCCGGGCGGTCTGCGCGATCCTGCCCGAGCTGGCGGCGAAGGTGGCCGAGGTGACCGGCCGGCCGGTCCCGGACATCTCGCCGATCGAGGGGCAGATCATGCGGAAGGTGGTGGCGAAGAAGCAGACCCGCGACGGGCGGGTCGCGCTCGCGGTCCAGAACCACACGGCTCGCGAGCTCGCGCTGCAGGTCTTCGAGCAGTCCGAGGACCCGGCGGAGGACGCGGTGCCGGCACCCGACTTCGCGACTGAGCTCGACGGGTTCGTCACCCGCGTCTGGCAGGTGACCCTCCCGCCGGGCGGCGGCTGGGAGGCCTCCTACACCGGGCGCGGCAGCGGGTCGATCGATCTCCGCGGCGTGGACGAACACCAGAAGGTGGTGGTGGACCTCGATGTCTAAACAGGAACTGGACCAGCGGGCAAACACCGAGCTGCTGCGGATCGCGGAGGCGTGGTACGACCAGATGCACGGCGGCGAGGTCCCCTCGATCGCGCTCCCGACCCGGACCAAGCAGAACATCGAGTTCGACGACGAGACCGAGGTCTGGAAGTACGGCGAGAAGGAGAGCCTGCGCTCGGCCCACACGGCGAAGTCGGCCCTCCACCTGTTGAAGATGGCCTACGTGATCGGCTTCCTGAAGCAGCAGCTGGTCGAGAACCGGTCGTCGACCTTGAGAGAGCTGTACTACATCTCCGAGGGGTGGAAGCGGGCGAAGTTCGGGGCGCAGGACGAGTCGAACTTCCTGGTCGAGGACCTGGAGATCCTGACGACGCTCCAGCGCGAGGCCTTCCACCTCCGGCCCGAGGAGGACGGCGCGACGATCTTCGGGCCGCTCCGCATCCGGGAGTCGACCCGGCGCGGGCCGCGCGTGATCCACTGCCGGGACGATGTCGGCGAGGCCGGCTATGCGATCCCGAACAACGTCGAGGGCCTGGAGTTCATCGACCACGACGCCAAGATGGTGATCGCGATCGAGACCGGCGGTATGTACGCCCGGCTGCAGGAGAACGGGTTCGACGAGGAGCACGACGCGATCCTGGTCCACCT
>JBFXGJ010000048.1:0-12708 GCA_050178135.1 Methanoregulaceae archaeon
CCGTGCCGCGATATCTGGGACACCGTCGCCACGATGATACGCAGAGACAATATCCCCGGGATCATCAGCCGCCAGCTTCTGCATACACCCGGTCTTGTCGGGTGTCAAGTAATTAGGAGACTCTACAGTTCCTGGCTGTAAAGCGCGTCAGGACAGCCCGATTCGACGTGCCGTTCCAGATAACAGGGATCTGCCTTCTCGATCAGGGCAGCCATTTCAGCCGAGAGGTCAACGGCGTTCTGGCAGTGCCGTTCTTCCCGTATGAGCAGACGGGCGTGCCGGGTGCCCATCCTATTGTCCGCGAGGATCTTCTGTATGAGGACATGGCTAACCCGGATCTCATCTCGCGCCCGATAATCCGCGATCCGAATGCACCCCCAGGCAGGATGAACCCGGCTCAGCCTGTGGAATCCGATTGACAACTTCGGGCGGTAGAGTCTGAGGATGCACGTGGTGTGCGGTCGACAGGTCCCGCACTCCAGCGTAAACGTCCGTCCGAAACCAATACTTCCACTCGTAGAGACTGTTCCGGTCCATCTCCTCCCCACGGCACGCCTATGAGTTATTCTCCAGGACTTCGACTAGCTGCAGGGCCGGGAGACGGTGACGGACCAGTGTCTCGTGCGTGTCTTTGATCGTCACATGAAACGTGCTCAGGGTCCTCGGCAACTGATGAAACAGTGGGAGATCACATGATTTAGAGTACGGAATACATGTGACTATAATGAAAAATTCCGACAATCACAGTTTTTGTATCGATGAGCCTTATATGTGAAGCAAACGACTCATCAGACATCAATCCGAGAATCAGGATCCTCCGGGATGATTGGATATCGTGCCTTCTCGATCTGGATTCTGGTTTCGAACCATGTAATAATTGCTTGGAGAATGATTGAAAGTGAGCGATGGATAGGGATCATTGATCATTCGATGACTGAGTCAACCCAATCTGGATCGAGGTACTCGTCCTTGAAGGAGCGGATCGTCATGTACCTTTCGGCCGATCCAATTCTTAAAGGAGTCCTGATCATCGGTAGCGGCACAGCTCTTTCACAGGTCTTAAAAGTAGTATTCGTTCCTATCCTCACGCGCATCTATCCGCCCACCATATACGGGACATTGGCCATCTTCACCTCGGTTTTATCAATCCTGATCGTATTGAGCACGTTTCGATATGACACCCCTGTGCCGATGGCGGATACCGACGAAGACGCGGAATACCTCATGATAATCTCTTTCTTGATCACAGGGGTGATGACTGTCGTTCTCCTTTTCGTTTTAATTGTGTTTGGAGACGTTATCTCCATGAGCTTGAACCTAGAGTTCCTAGCACCCCATTTCTGGCTTCTCGGAGTTTACTTTTTGATTTTATCGACCTTCGGCATTGTAACCCACTGGATTCTTCGGGATCGGGCGTACGGGCAGATCGCACGAGCAGGGGTCTCCCAGAGCGTGTCAGGTTCGGTGTGTAAAATTGCGCTGGGTATTCTTGGATTTGGATCCTTTGGCTTGATCTTCGGTGAATTATTAGCACTGGTGGTCGGGATTGGTGTCCTCGGGGGAGCAATCATCCCACGATTGATAGCAAGGACTCGGAACCTGCAGAAAGGAAAAATTATCAGTGTTGCCCTCGGTTTCAAACAATTTCCTATCTTTTCTGTCCCTTCTGGACTGATCAACGAGTTGTCCTTACAAGCACCGACGCTTCTGATCTCGATGTTATTCGGTTTTGAGATTGTTGGTTTTTTTTCCCTGAGTTACTCTCTGCTGGTGATGCCGATATCGCTTATATCGAGCTCGATAGCACAGGTCTTCTATGGTGAGAGCTCAGAGTTACTAAGGACGAAATCACAGGAGATTCTCAGTCTCTATAGGAAGACAACACGAAGATTGTTAATGTTTGGAACCCCCGTCATTGTCATAGCTGCCATCGTTTTCCCTGTCATCTTTCCGATGGTCTTCGGAAGTGCCTGGAAAGACGCGGGCATTTTTATTGTTCCCCTCAGTATTATGGTTCTCGCCCAGTTCGTCGTCTCATCGACAAATCGGCTCGAAGTATATGGGTACAATAATTGGGAACTAGCCTGGGACGCTAGTCGCACCCTGCTCGTCGTAGGGGGGTTTTACCTATCCTATACCATGGGTTTGGAAGCTGTCCCCACTATCTATGTTTACTCACTCATCATGACGTTGATGTATGTCGTCTGTTATATCCTCAACATTCGTGCCATTATTGGAGTACAAAAAAAGATGCGTAACCTGTGATCGAACTCGGCAGGTCATGGTTAGTCGATTCAGCGAAAACCACCCGTATTTGTCAGAGGCGGGAGCGCCAAAAACCAGCTCGCTTTCTGGTGTCATTTTGTTGTAAATTCGGTTTTTTAAAAGAAGTAAATCGGCACCTGTGAATTGCCCGGCCCATCATTGTTTATTTATATACGTAATTTTCATGTCTCACTTTTATGCAGGTACTGCCGGATAGTCTCAATCGGTAGGCAACCGCATTTCCGACATTCGAGATGAGGTCGCCTAGTATTGTGAACTCGAGCCATCGAACGAGGGGTTCACCTATGCATTGCCAGATTCGTAGAACGTCTCCCTGAACGCAGTGTGAAAGAACTCGTTTAGGACTGTTCTGTTGAACCGTTCGACAAATCCGTTTGTTTGGGGCGATCGGACCTTCGTAGGTCGATGGTCGATCTCATTGAGGGCGAGATGGAGTTCTTAGGACTGGAATGCTCACTCACAGAACACCGTACTAAGGGCCAAACGGACTGCCTGGACTATGAGTCCTCGGTTGCGGTAGAATGAGAGGACGTTGATTAAGAGGGCGGGGGCCGTCCATTCCGGAAGTTTCCGTGTATGCAAGAACCGGAAGGCAAACGGTACGATGGGATCTACCTCCGTATCGGGACCGCACGACCGGTTTCGGTGAAGAGATACTGAGAGCGGGATTGAGATCCGAGCTGGTAGAACCGGCGATAGATCCGAAATTAAAAGACCGCTTCTCACGGCAGCGGTCGTGAACGCTGCCGAGGTGGTCGCAAGGCGACTCCACGACCGGAACATCCCCGCCCAGGTCCGGTTGCTCGATCCCAATGAGGAGACCATGTCTGTTCTGGTCTACCGGGGTCGCGACCCGATCTTCCTCCGGCAGCGGCTCCGCAACGCCGAAGACGGCGATACACCCTACTCCCACACCCTGGCACAGGCCCTCCGCTGGACCATCGCCGCGGACCCCTCCCGCTTTGAACGGGAACTGGCGACGATCCTCGCCGCTTCCGTCCACCGGGAGGTAGTCGTCTATTCGATCGCAGCCGGCGATTACAGCCACCTCAACCTGCTCGCCGCAGCAGTTCGCCGCCAGGGCCGGCGCCTGTGCCTCCGCGTATCCGACCCCCGGCGGGACGTGATCCGGGGGCTCGGCCGGTACGGTCGCGTGGAGGCGCTCTGATGGACGGGCTGGGTAAAGTCCTGGTGGTTGTATTCGGCCTCGCCGCAGTCATTACCTGGCTCGTTTCCGGCGTCGACAGAGGTGTCCCCATCCTTTCCACCCTGCTCGCGGCAGCCACCATCGTCGCAGCGGTGTCGGGATTCGGGAGACCGTACCTGGCCCTCGCGCTCGGGGAGGCCTGCGCGGTCGCCCTTGGGCTGGCGACCCCCGTCCTCGGGATCCTGGTCCAGCCGGCAATCGCCGCCCTCGTGGCCAGCACGGACGATATTCATGGATTCCTGGCCGTGTCCGTCGTGATGATTGCTGCGAGCGGTACCATCCTATTTCTTCGCCACACCCTGGTCCCCCTCCTCGCCCTGATCGGGATTGTGGTCTTGGTCGCGCTCGGGGTCCTCGGGGTTGAAACCTGGATTCGACGACGTCTCGCTGGAGGCACAGCATGAAGTACGACACAATCACTCTCGGTGGAGGCATGCTGATCGGCACGGCAGCCCTCCTGCTCCTGGTCGCCGCCCTGACCGGTCGGGGAGACATGACGAGCGCGACCCTCGTCCTGGTCGGGGTCGGGACGTTCGTCGGCGGCGTCATCCTGCTGACCCAGTACCGTGGGAACCCCGTCCCCCCGTGGGTGGCGGGGCTCGCGATCGCGCAGCCGGTGATCGACCTGGCACGCCTCTGCGCCGATCTCGGCCTGCAGGGCAACGCCCACATAGTCAACGGGGACGATGGGTTGGTCCAGCTCGTCCCGGTCGCCGAGACCCCGCCGACACTCCCAGCCGACGACTACTCGTTCATCGGCGAGGAGCACGGCGGGGGTGTGCTCCTGGTCCCGACCGGCCGGCTCCTCTTCGAACGGCTGGTGCAGGCGCATGGCCTCGTCGTCCCCACCGATCTGGATGGGATCTGCACAGCGATTCGCGAGGTGGGGAGAGACGCGCTCGAGGTCGCCGACCGGGTCGAGGCCAACCCCGAGGGCGAGGGGATCGTGGTCCGGATGGCCGGCTACCGGCTCTACGAAGAGTGTCGGGAAATCCGCGCCGCCTCCCCGCGGTGCTGCACCATGATCGCCTGCCCGGTCTGCAGCCTCTACGCCTGCATGGTCGCATCCGGCCTCAACCGCACCTGCGTGATCGAACACATGTCGACCGACGATGGGGATCGGTCGGTTCGGCTGGTGATCCGGACCCTACCCTGAGCGGAGCTTCAGCCAGATGTGCAGGTCCCGGTCGCTCGCCTCGATCCGGGCCTGCCCGGTGACGTCATCGCCTGGAACCGTCTCGTTGAAGAGCAGGAACTGGAGCTTGTTGTACCCGGCGTCCGGGACCGCGAAGTCCACGCGCCGCTCCCCGGTCTGGTTGTGCGGGATCGTCACCGAGTACCGGTCGAGGAGGTGCATCCGGTCGATCGTCGAGGTGTTCGTGGAGAGGTCATAGGTCTGGTTCACCGCGTGGGTTTCGACCGTGTACGTGACGTTGCGGTACTCGTGGTTGGACACGCCGACCGTGACCCACTGGGACGTGTTCGGGGCGAACGCGGTCGGGTAATCCGCCGCCTTGCCTTCGGCGCCGAGAATGTAGAACTCGGTGAAGTGTTCGCCTTCCTTGGGGACCGCGATCACGAAAAGGGTCGTTCCCACCGCCGCCACGATCGAGATGACGAGCAGGACGGAGAGCGCGCGGTCGAGCGGTCCCTGGCCCTCCTCGAAGAGTTCGCTCTGTGCAGAGACGAGCACCTCGCGAAGCGGGACGACGAGGCGCTCCTCCTCCGGGATGAGGAGCCGGCGGTAGGTCGCGATCGCCGCCATCACCAGGCAAAACCCGGCGATGGAGATGAGAACCGGGTCGAGACGGATCCCCCAGGGGGTGTAGTTGAGTACGAGCCCGATCAGGGGAACGACCGCGATCGAGAGGCCGAAGGAGAGGGCGACCCGCTCGATCCAGTCGATCTCGTCGTTTTGGGGAAAGAGGGCGGCGATTAAAAGATAGCCGGGAATGAAGAGGACCGTTGGAAGGCCGGCGAGTACGCGCAGAGGGGTCTGGTTCACCACCGGGATCCAGACCGCCCCGAGGGTGAAGAGCACCCAGGCGATCGCCACCACGAGGTCGGACGGTGGGCGTATCGACCGATAGAGGTCCTGAAGCAGTGACGTGGACGAAACCGGCACGAATCCTCCTCTCGCTGGAGGGAGTGTTGGGGGGACGAGTATATGAGCCCGATCGGTTGAGACGACGAACGTGAAAGGGCCCGACTGACGGGAGCGTGGTCCGCACGGATCGTCGTCGACGGAAGTCATGCCCGAATCAGAGACCCGTTCGCGAGCCACCGGTCGCCCACGGATCCAACGCGATGGTCCGTCGTGACACCGCTGGACCCCGGCGTGCAGATGAGCACCCCCGGCGTTCTCGTTCGGACTATCCATCGGCCGTTGCGTGACCGGGTCGCCGGCAGTCGAGACGAGACTCCGTCGTCCCAAGCCCCGAACTCCCCCATCCACGGGGTCGAGCAACTCTCGGTTCCTCGGCGGTCGAACGCACCCACGTATCCGGAGGGACGGAGAAGCCCCCTGAAAGAACACGTTGGGGGCACCCGGGGTTCGGAACGGTAATGAACACCCACGTACACAGGGAAACACCATGAGCAGACGCGCAATTTGTGCCGTGATCATCCTCCTCGGGGTATCGCTTCTCGTCGCCGGGTGCCTCCAATCGGCGGGAGACAGCGGTACGCACTCCTCGAAGAGTGTCGTTATCGGGGCCATGCCGTTTAACGAGCAGTACATCCTCAGCGAGATGCTGGCCATTCTTCTTGAGCAGGAGGGTTTCGATGTCGAGGTTCGGTCCGGCCTCCAGAACAGCGTCCTCTACGAGGGGGTGAAGGGGGGGCAGGTCGACGCCTACGTGGAGTACACGAGCGCTGCTCTCTTCCTGGTCCCCAACGGGACGAAGCCCGACAGTTTCGACACCGACGCCGTGTTCGAGGCTGTCCGCCGAGGGACCGAGGCCGACGGGGTGATGCTCGTCGGGCGGACCGGGTTCAGAAACGACAACCAGGTCGCGGTCCCGTCTGCATGGGCCGCCGCCCGGAATGTCACCCGGCTCTCCGACCTTGCACCGTATGCCGCGGAGATGACCTTCGGCAGTGACCTCGTCTTCGCCGACGCCGAGGACGGGCTGCCCCTCCTCGAAGCGACCTATGGCTACCGGTTCGGGGACGTCAGGCGCATGGACCCGGCATTGACCTTCGAGGCGATCCGCACGGGACAGGTCGACGCGATCGTGACCTACACCACGGACGGACGGATCGACCTCTTCAACCTGACCGTGCTCGAGGATGACCGGGGCGGTCTCCCCCCGTACGAGGCCATGCTCCTCGTCACGTCTTCCCGGGCAAACGACCCGCGCTTCACAATGGCGGTCGGGAAGCTGGTGGGAGCGATCACCTCGGAGGACATGCGCCGGATGAACGCGGCGTTCGACAGCGAGAAACGGGACGCACAGGAGATTGCACGGGAGTTCCTCGTGTCGCGTAGCCTGGCCTGAGGAGGCGTTGGTGAGAGCCGCGAGGGGATCTGGGGTCTTCGATACGATCGAGACCCTGTCGTTTCACAGCGTCTGGAAGTCCTACAACGGGCGGCGGGTCCTGGGGCCCTGCGACCTCGAGGTCACGAGCGGGGAGACCCTCGTTCTCGTTGGCCCATCCGGGAGCGGCAAGACCACCCTTCTTCGCATGGTGAACCGGCTCGTCGAACCGGACCAGGGCTCGGTCACGATCAACGGGACGGACGTCCGCACCTGGGACCCAGTTCTCCTCCGACGCAGCATCGGGTACGCCATCCAGCAGATCGGGCTCTTTCCGCACATGTCCGTCGCAGAGAACATCGGGCTCGTCCTCTCGCTCGACGGCGCTTCGCGTCCGGAGGTGGAGGAGCGGGTCGAAGAACTGCTCCATCTTGTCAGGCTTCCGTTCGACGAGTACGGCGATCGATTCCCCCGTGAACTCTCGGGGGGTCAGCAACAGCGCGTCGGCCTCGCCAGGGCCCTCGCCCTGGACCCGCCACTCCTCCTGATGGACGAGCCCTTCGGCGCCCTCGACCCGCTCCTTCGGGCCGGGCTTCAGGAGGAGTTCCTGGCACTGAAACAGAGCCTCCAGACGACCATCCTCCTGGTCACCCACGACCTCGACGAGGCCTTTCGCCTGGGAGACCGTATCGCAGTCCTGCACGAGGGGCATCTCCTCGCTGCCGCTCGTCCAGGAGAGATCGTCCTCGACCCGGGTGTCCGGGCGATCCTGCCCCTCGCGAGGCGGTCCCGTTATCTCGAGCATATGCAGGTCGGGGAGATCGCCGAGAAGATTGACGGGTGGCCGGTTCTCGACGCCGCTCTCTCGTCCAGTGAGGGACTCTGCAGGCTTGCCGATCTGCGGTCTCCTCGTGCGCTCGTCGTTGACAACGGGGTGACGATCGGTGCTGTTGGGGCGGCAGACCTTGTCCGGGCAGACCCCGAGAGATCACTTGGAGGGGTAGCCCGGGAAGTACCCCGGGTCTCCCACCACCAGTCCCTCTTCGCAGCCATCGATGTGATCGAGAGGTCCGAACGGGAATTTGCCCTGGTTTTCAACGGAGAGGACCTGACCGGTGCTTTCTTTCCCTCGACGGCGCTGAACGGTCTGGATGAGGTTGGACCGTGATTGGCGATCTCCTCGCTCTCTGGATTGACCAGGAGATGGGCCTACGGACGCTCGAGCACCTGGCTATCTTCGGTGTCTCCCTGATGCTGGTGATTCCGGCAGGAGCAGCGATCGGCGTCCTGCTCTACCGGCGGCCACACATGGCGGAGGTGGCCTTCAGCTGGCTGAACGTCGTTGAGACCATGCCTGAACTGGCGCTCCTCGTCCTTCTCATCCCACTCGTGGGAATCGGTACGCCGGCCGTCATCGCCGCATGCGTCCTTTACTCGCTCCTCCCGGTCTCCCGTTCCGCCTACACCGGGCTTTCCCACGTACGGCGTGAGTTCATCGAGGTGGGAGAGGCCCTCGGCCTTCGGGAGTCGGAGATGCTCCGATATGTTCGCCTTCCGCTCTCGCTACCGCTCCTGGCGGGAGGGATCAGGATCGCAGTCATCTTCTGCATGGGGATCGTCCCCCTCGGCGGCCTCGTTGGGGCGGGTGGACTCGGCGCTCCGCTCCAGGCGGGGATCAGCTTCCGGAACACCCCCCTGATCCTCCTCTGCTCGGGCTGGATCGCTATCCTTGCCCTGCTCGCCGATGGTGTCGTGGGGGCGCTTGAAAGGGGGGCCCGGCGGCGGTACGGAGGCGAAGATGGCTGACCTCGTCGCCGCAATCGAGGTCCACCTGCTGCTCGCCTTCGCCGGCCTGCTGCTGGGCCTGGTTATAGGCCTCCTGCTTGCTCTCGTCGCCCTTACCAGCCGTCCCCTTGCCCGGGGGGTTTACGCCCTCACCGGGATCACCCAGGTGGTCCCGGCCCTTGCCCTCGCAGCCCTGGTCGTGCCCATCCTTGGCATCGGGTTCCTGCCGGCCCTGGTCGTGGTTGCGGTGAGCACACTCCTACCGATCGCGCGCACCACCTACCTTGGCCTGATGAGCCCTTCAGCGGCCGAGCTGGACGCGGCAAGGGGAATCGGACTCACCCCTCTTGAGACCCTTCGATTCGTCCGCATACCTGCCGGCATGCCAGCCTTCTTCTCGGGGTTTCGGCTTGCGGCGGTGATCGCGAACAGCGTCGCCGTGATGACGGTCTTCATCGGGAGCGGGGGCCTGGGATCGGTGGTGCTCGAGGGGCTCTCACGGTTCTATTTCATCCAGGTGTTCGAGGGGGCACTCCCGGCAATCGCCCTTGCGCTCATCAACGATCGGATACTAACCCACCTCGAGTCACGGCTGGTCCCACCGGCGTTCCGAGCAAGCACGGAGATTGAACGCGGAGATCCGGGTGGATAGAAGGACACGCGGTAATAATTTCCATCCATTCTCGGGATCCTGCGCTAATTGAGAGAACAGCTGCCGTACCAGATCCTCATCGACCCTGCGAATCCCAGGCCAGGAATTGCCGTGGTTCATTTTTTTATGATCACTCGGAGATGTTAGAATGGTCAGCACGCGAAACCGGAACACCAAAGACCATGGGATGTCGCGTCCACGGAAGATCTGGAGGGCGTTTGGCAACGACCGATGGACAGGGGGGGCTCCGTCATGGTCGAACGGAAAGTCCCGTGAGCCTACACAACGACCATAGTGGCCACGGGAGAATGGGTCCTAACCTCTCGAAAGACGAGTCGATCCCTTCCCTCGCCAGGGGACCAGGTAGACTCATAGAATATGTCAAGGAGAAATGATTAATCAGGCTGGCATCCCATGCATTGGTGAAACGGAATGGGAGGCTGGTATCGCGGCCCGAGGAAACCTGAGTGGAAGTGGATCTGGAGGGGCCTCGCCGCCAGGGTTCGGCATCTGTATGCCGTGTCCTCCCAGACCCTCCTGGTCTTTGTTTACGGGTAAGTCCAATGAACAGTCCTGACGACGACACAGAACGATGGCAGAACGCGGAGATCGTCTTCCGTCCCATCGGGATCATACATTCCGAGCACCACGAGCAGGAGAGCACCCCCATCCAGGGGGTCTTCAACCCGTCGATTGGCACAGTCGAGGTCTTCGGGGAGTACGCCGAGGGACTGCGGGATATCGAATCCTTCGCCTATCTCTTCCTCCTGTACTACTTCGACCGGGCGACGGGGGCGACGCTCCTGCAGAGACCCTTCCTCGACGGGGAGAAGGAGCGCGGGATCTTTGCCATCCGTCATTACAACCGACCCAACCCCATCGGGATCTCGATCGTGCGCCTCCTCGAGGTGAACGGCACCGTCCTGACGGTGGAGGGCATGGACGTTCTCGACGGCACCCCACTCCTCGACATCAAACCCTACGTCCGGCAGTTCGACCACCGGGACGACGCGAAGAGCGGGTGGGTCGACGACCAGCACCTCGACGACATCGCCGAGTGGAACAGCACGCCCAAAGAGCTGAGGAACAGGAGTCGGACGAATCTCTGATACCGCAGGCTAACGGTGAACAAAACCCTGCGCAACCGGGGATATGCCCTGGCAGAACCGTGGGACACAGGGTATCCTCTCCGGCGATGGGTGATGGTCGGTCTCGTGGATCCGCCCGACGGTCCCTGGGACAAGCAGGCGGTCGCCGGTATCACGCGTGAATCCTCCTGATGGAGCCGAAGAGGCATCTCTTGTCACGGAGGAAGACCGGGACACCGGAGATCGAGATCGGAGGGGGACCTCTCGGCCGTCGGGGAGCCGGCAGAGGGGGGTGCGGGACCGCGATCTCCCGGGCTGATAGTGTGTACAGCCAGCCTCTCACCACGCATCGATCCATCGATCTCCCGCTGGTGTGCACCATGGCTGACCGGACCGTCCGCCAGGAAGCGCACCCCGCACCCGGGTCTCTCCGGGCCGTTTCGAGAACACGGTTACATGGGGAGCTCCGTGGACCGACTTCGAGGGATTGGATTATTTTTGACTCGAGTGGTCTGACCCACCTGGGAGAGCAGAATGAAATGGACAGCGTACGTCATTCCGCTCGGCGTGTTGCCGTTTTCAGGATACTCGTCACGGTCATCGTCTCGGAGGCGATGGTGATCTGCTCCTCCCTCTCGACGGCGGAGAGGATGAGTTCGCTCAGGCGGGAGCGGATGATACGGCGGTTGCGGGCATCGGTGACGAAACGTGCATCGAGCGTGATCCAGTTGTCGGTGAGTTCGATATACACGGTAGGTTCCACGACTTTTCGCGGCAGGTAGTACTTCTCCCCAATCCGCTCGATCTCGATCTTTGCCCGCTCTGTCGTCGCATCGGTCTCCGCCTTGAGAATCGAGAGGATAATCTCCCGGGCCCGTCGCCAATCACTCTCGTAGGTCAGCGGGATGGAGATCTCGTCCCAGATGAAGGAGTGATCCCGGTTGTAATTGAAGAAGGAATGGCTCAGCACAAGACCGTTGGGCACCGTCAGCAACCGTCCGGACGGTTGATCCCCACGCACCCATCCCCGGATCTCCATCAGCGTGGTGTTCAGGATCCCGATGTCCATGACGTCCCCGAACGTATCATCGATGGATATTCGCTCCCCGACGCGGTAATACCCAGACGTTATGATCAGGATCCCACCCACCACGTTCCTGAATACATCCTGGAGTGCGAAAGCGATGCCGGCACTGATCACACCGTAGGTGACCAGGAGCGTGGTGGGATCGACAACCCAGATACGTACAGCGAGAACGATGACGACCATGAGAGAGACGATTGAGACGGTCTTTTTTGCGGTATAGCGGGTCTTCGGGTCCTGGATCCGCCGGATGATGATCATGCCGATAACCACCGAAAAAAACAGGTACGAGACGGCGAAGACGAGGGCGGTCAGAAAAAGGTTCGGAACGATGGGGTCGTCGTAGAGAACCATCGCCACGCCGAGCGCAGCGGTGACCAGTATGAGGCTGATGGAGATCAGGATCTGCCGTTTCATTCCAGTATGCCACTCTCTTCTCGTTGCTATAAAAACAGATGAGACGGGAGAGAGCCGGCAGCAGATGGACTCTTCCACTCGGCACGGTATGCGGAGCCGATGCGGCTCCAGGAACATCCCTTATGCTCGCTCCGGAGTGGCGGCATCAGCCATATCTGGGCAGGGAATCGGGGTGTTGTGATCCGTTCCAAGTGGACAGGAACACGGGCGGAAACAGCGGCATCCCGAAGGGATAGATCGCACCTCTCATCCAACCCATCGACGGGGGAAAACAGGGTAGAATGGCGATTTAACGGATGATGCATCGGGAGCGGATCCGGCTTGAATCTCAATAAAAACGGGTAATTTTCGCTTTTCGCGATAAATTGGGCGTATCGGGCATTTTTTATAGGGTCGGGGCACAATTTAGCCGAGGAACCAGGCATGGTCATTTTTTCCCCAAAACAGAGAGAGATTGCCGGACGGATCGAGGCAGATGTTGCCATCGAGATGTGGAAGGACTGGCGATGGCAGATCGCACACGCGATCACCGATATCGACACGTTCGAGCGCCTGCTGGACCTCGAGTTCGAGCCTGAAAAAAGGGCTCTGCTGGAGGAGACTATCCGGAAGTTTCCACACCGCATCACTCCCTACAACCTCTCCCACGACGACACCAGAAACCACCAGCAAGGACCCATCTAACGGCAGTGTATCCCGGACCCGGCCGA
>JBFXGJ010000049.1:0-12673 GCA_050178135.1 Methanoregulaceae archaeon
AGGGAGTCCATACCACCGGGCCGTACCAGGTCGTCGGGACCGGGCGGACTGTCACCGTCCCGGAGTCGGCGGTGCTCTCCGGTGCGACGGTCTGAACGTCTCTCTATTTTTTGTCCCCACGAGCAAAAGGGGTATAACCGACCGGACAGAGATCTCTAGTGGATGTGGTCTTCCACCCTGCGAACCGGGTTCGTCATATCAATACTCCTCGTCCTCCTCGTCGCCTGCTCGGGCTGTACCGGGGCCAATAGTGCCTCCTCGAACGCGACAATGGGGTTTTCTGACCTCACGGCCGAGCAGTTCAAGCAGAAGATAGACGAGTTCCACGACCGGCCTTCGGACCTCGTGATTCTCGATGTCCGCACCCCGACCGAATTCGAACGTGAGCGGTTGCGTGATGCGGTCAACCTCGACGTCTCCGCCGGCGTCTTCAGGGACCGGGCTGCACGCCTCGACCGGGACCGGACCTACCTGATCTACTGCCAGATCGGGACGCGGTCGGCCAACGCGGCATCGATCATGGCCGATCTCGGCTTTTCGAAGGTCTTCAACATGAAGGGGGGCATCGTCAAATGGAAGGAGGCCGGCAACCCGACGGTGAAGGGGACCTGAGCCTTCCTATTTCTGTTCAAACCATCCGGCGAACGCATATATAGCCCGCTCTCCATCTGTACCTGGGTAAACACATGGTGGACCTGATCACGATCATACTCGCCGTCGTTGTAGTGGTCGTCCTGGGCGGGCTTGTTGCCTGGTTCGTCGGGATCTACAACCGGTTCTTCAGCCTCAAGAACTCCGCGGAGGCGACACTCGGGCAGATACGGGTCGCAATGAAGAAACGGCTCGATATGATCGAGCAGCTCCTGGGCGCCGTGAAGAGCTACGCGACGTTCGAGAAAGAGACCCTCGAGAAGGTGACGCAGCTCAGGTCCACGGTGATGAGCGGGGGGCCGGCTCAGCTGAACGCGGTCGAGCGCGAATCCCGCTCCATTCTCGGCTCGCTCTTTGCCGTCGCCGAGGCCTATCCCGATCTCAAGACCTCCGTGACGGTCCAGGAACTGATGTCCTCGGTCCGCGGGGTCGAGGACGAGATCGCGCGTCAGCGGTACACCTACAACAACATCGGGCAGCAGCTCAACACGATGGTCGACACCATCCCTTCCAACATCGTCGCGCGCCTGATCGGGATGCAGAAACTCGAGTACCTCCAGTTCGAAGAGGCGATCGAGCAGCCGCCGAAGATCGAGTTCTGATCCGCCATGGGCGAAACGAGGTCGCTCGGAGCCCTGGTCGCGATCGTGCTCGTCCTTGGGCTCACGGGCGCCGCCCTTGCGCTCTGGCTCCCCACCTTCTCCTTTGACTATCCCCTCTCGGTCGATAGCTACGAGGCCGAGTACCGGCTCGACGGCACCCTCGAGGAGCGCTACCTCTACTCGGTCGACGACCCGGGAACCTACCGGATGCTCTACCGTGGGTTCGATGACTCGCTCGTCTTCAACCGCACCGACTCACCGCACGTCGAGCTCGTCGCCGTCGAGCCCCCCGCCGGGTATCCCGGCTACGCCCGCGACGCCTCGGGCGAGGTTCGCCTCTTCGGGGACGATGATCCCGCGGTGCGGGCGTTCGTCGTCTCCCGCGCCGAGCGAAACGAGGTGGGGCTTGTCGAGACCGGATACTTCGATCGGGGCACGTACGAGGCGCGGTACCGGTTCGTCGTCCGTCCCCCGGTCGAGTACGACGACTCCCTGGTCCACGTCAACCTCAAGCTCGCCCGGCAGCACGTGCCGTACCACTCAATCCGCCTAGTCCTCCCGTCCGATGGCGTGCGGGAGGTCTATGCCTATCCCCCGACCCTCACCCAGTCTCGCGAGGGTGACCGGATCGTGGTCACGGGCAGGGCCGGCGAGGACGAGACCGTCGCGGTGGAGCTTCTCCTGGAGCGCTCGACGCTCGATTCGGTCGCCGGTTTTCCCCGACCGGTGGACGACATCGCCGGCAAGACGCGAAGCGCCGGTCTGTTCTACAACCTGCCGTACTGGCTCGGTCAGGGGCTCTACTGGATCGGGATCCTCTTCGTGCTTGCGATCCCCTTCCTGTTGATCCTCATCTACCGCCGGCACGGGCGCGAGCGCTCGTTCACGGTCCCCGAGTACCTGAGCACGGTCCCGAACCCGTCGCGGAAGCCCTGGGTCGTCAACCTGCTCTACACAGGCGACGCCGCCACCTCCGACGAGAACGGGTTTTATGCGACCGTGCTCGACCTTCACCGGCGTGGGATCATCTGGATCGAGGAGATCGAGGGGGGCGACGACGTCCTGATCGGATTCTCATCCACCACGCCGGACGACCGGTACGAAGGAGAAGTCGTCGCCTTTCTCCGGGCGATCGCGAATGACAGCGGGGTCGTCGACACCCGGGAACTCTCGGGCCTCCAGGAGCGGGCGAAGAGCGACAGCGCCCTCCAGTCGACGATGGTCCGGAACCTGGGGGCATACCGGGCGCTCGCCTCGCACACCGATCCGTCCGTGACCGTCGAGCATATCGTCTCAGGGCGGATACACCTCCTCCCTCTCGTTATCGCAGCGATCGTGCTCGCGGGTATCTCGCTCCTCCTGGTCTTCGTCTTTCCCCAGGCGAGCGGCTGGTTCGTCGGCCCGGTCCTGCTCTTCGCGCTGGGTGCCGGCCAGTCCCTGCTCGCGGTTGCGTTCCCCTCGACCCTCTTCGGCCACTGGAAGGGGGACGCCTACCGCGAGCGCCTCGAGTGGGAGGCGTTCTCGAACTTCCTCTCGGACCTTGCCCTGATGCGGCAGTACTCGCCGGCCGACCTCTCAATGTGGGGCGAGTGGCTCGTCTACGGCACGGCCCTCGGGGTCGGCGACAAGGTCGCGCGGGCGATGAACGAGCTGAACGTCCGTATCCCCGACGAGGTCGCGGTGCCGACGCACCTGCACTCCGCGTTCGTCCCGATGCTCTTCTTCACCCCCCCCGCTTCCAGCGGGGGCGGCGGGTTTGGCGGCGGCGGTTTCGGTGGAGGCGGGTTTGGCGGCGGCGGGGGATTCGGGGGCGGCGGCGCAGGCGGGCGCTGACGCTCGCAAGCCCCCTTCTCCCTTCCAGCCTACCGGCCCATACGGTCGCCGAGGGTGCTCTCTCTCGTGTCGAAGTAGAGGCGGAGCCAGAGCTCGGTGATGACGACGCGGAAGACCTCGTGTGAGTACGCGGCTCTCCCTGCGCGGTAGTCCGCGTAGTCCTGTGCGACCTTTCCGGCGTCCCAGTACGGGCGCGAACGGAACGAGTCCGAGGCGAGGATCTCCTCGACAAGCCCGGCGAGGGCGGACCCCATCCAGACCTCCTCGGGCGTCACGAAGCCCATCTTGTCCATTCGGCACCGGATCGCCTCGGGGACGAGTCCCCGAATCGCTCGCCGGAGCACTCTCTTCGTCACCCCTCTCCGGACCTTCTGATCGAGCGGAAGGGACGCGAGGAACTCCACGACCCGGTAGTCGAGGAACGGGACCCGCGCCTCGATCCCGAAGTGCATCGCGTTCCGGTCCTCGTAGTGGAGGAGGGCCGGCAGGTTCGTGGAGGCTGTCTCGCGCCCCAGTACCCGGTCCAGGGTCCCCACGTACCGATGCACAGGCTCCGACTCGATCCGGAGCGCACCGCGCCGGCGGCGGCGGACCAGGAGCTGACAGGCGGCGTCGACGAAGAACACCCGATGGTGCCGGAGCGTGCATGCCGCCTCCTCGAGAAGTCTCGCGACCCTTCCCTGCCGGGCGAGGGTCGAGAGGTAGGTACCCAGGTACGCAATGTATCCTGCCAGTTGCTCGTCGGCACCCTGCCCGTCGAGCACGACGGTGACCTGGTCGGCCGCGAGGCGCATCACGCAGTACTGGGCGTAGATGGAGAGGGAACCGAATGGTTCGTCCTGGGCCCAGACAAGGTCGAGAAGGTCCTCGCGAAGTCTCTCCGGATCCGGCTCGACGTAGGAGTCCGCGACCCCTGTCGCCTCGACCGCCGTGGTGATGAACCGACGTTCGTCGAACCGTGGGTCGGCATAGATCGCCGAGAAAGTCCGCTGCCGGTCCCCCACCGAAGACGGGTGTTCGTCGCGCAACAGGCGGGCGATCAGGGCCACAATGGTCGTGGAGTCGATCCCGCCCGAGAGGCAGGTCCCGACCGGGACGTCGGCCCGGAGCCGGACCCTGACCGCGTCCGTGAGGAGGTCGCGGAGTCGGCCTGGTGCATCAGCCTCGAGGTCCGGCGGCGACGCGATCTCGGGATTCACGGCGAGGTCCCACCAGCGGACCGGCCCCTCGACCCCGTCCTCGTTCGCGACCATCCAGTGGCCGGGCGGGAGTTGGTACATCCCCTCGAACATCGTCAGTTCGGAGTGGTCGAGGACGCCCCAGGCGAGGAACGTGGCGAGGGCGGGCTGGCAGGGGGCGGATCCGACCGAGGGGTCGGCGAGGAGCGCCTTGCACTCTGAGGCAAAGAGGAGCCGGTCCCGGTCAAGGGAATAATAGAGCGGTTTCACCCCGAGCCGGTCGCGCGCGAAGAAGACCTCGCCGCGCTGGCGGTCCAGGAGGGCAAAGGCGAACATCCCGTTGAACCGGGCGAGGCATTCGCGGCCCCACGCGGCGTAGGCAGCCAGGATCACCTCGGTGTCGGTCTTTGAATGAAAGGTCTGGCCGGCCTCTTCCAGTTCGGACCGGAGCTCCAGGTAGTTGAAGACCTCACCATTGAAGACGATGGTGAGCGTGCCGTCCGCCGTTGACATCGGCTGGCGCCCCTCGTCCGAGAGATCGACGATCGCAAGCCGTCGGTGGGCGAGGCCGATCGACCCCTCGAGCAGGACCCCGGCTCCATCCGGCCCGCGATGAGAGATGAGCCGGCCCATTCGGTCCAGCAGGTCGGGGTCGGCCGGCGTTCTGTCCCACCGGACGATCCCTGCGATCCCGCACATCCTGCAATCGTTCGATCCCGCTGGATTTATGCCCTCGGACCGTAGAGCGAGATCAGCGGAAGAACGGGGTCCGGCGGTTGACCGCCTCGCGGAAGGCCTCCTCGAGAGCGGTCCCGGAGAGGCCCCGGACGTCCACCAGGTTATCGGAGCGGAGCAGGCAGGGCTTCAGCTTCCCGTCCGACGTGAGCCGCAGACGGTTGCAGTAGGCACAGAACTCGGTGTTGTGCAGCGGTCGTACCACCTCGACCTCTGCCCCGTGGATAAAGTACTTCTTGCGGTGGTGCATCCGACGGGTCTCGACCCGGTCCGCCATCGCCTCGATCCGCTCTTCGATTCCCTGCACGTCCCCGTGGTGGTCGCAGTCGCGGAACTGCATCAGCTCGATCAGCTGCAGGACCAGGTTGGCGTCCTGGCGGACGAAGTCGATCATGGCGTCGACCTCGTCCTCGTTGATCCCCGAGAGGACGACCATGTTCACCTTGACCGGCGTGAGGCCCGCATCGAGGGCGGCCTCGACACCGGCGAGGGCCTCCCCGAGCATCGGGTGCCCGGTGATCTGCTCGTACCTGACCGGGTCGAGGGAGTCGATCGAGACGTTGACACGGGAGAGCCCGGCCTTTTTCAGCGCGTGCGCCCGGTCGGCCAGAAGGGTCGCGTTCGTCGTCAGCGAGGACTCCATCCCGGGCGGGACCGATGCCACGATCTCCTCGAGGTCAGCCCGCATCAGGGGCTCGCCACCGGTGAACTTCACCGAGCGGATCCCGAACCTCTGGGCCACGCGGAGGATCTCGGCGATCTGCTCCCTTGAAAGCTCCTCCTCGGGGTTCTTCTCCCCCTCTGCGTGGCAGTAGATACAGTTGAGGTTGCAGGCCTGTGTCAGGCTGATCCGGATATTGGAGACGGTCCGGCCGTACGTGTCAGTCAGCATCCGTCTCACACCCGATAAAGTTCTTTCCGATGACGTATATCTCTCGTGATCCTCGCCGGCTCGCCTTCGCCTGGTAGGTGCGTCCCGATCGAAACGCCCTGCGCACCAGGGCGAGAAACCCGGGGAAGTCCTCGCCCTGGAACGACTTGGCGAGAAAGTTACCGCCCGGTTTCAGGGTCGCACAGGCGAAGGCGAGCGCCTGCTCGTCCAGCTCGATTGCACGGGCCTGGTCGTACGACCGCTGCCCCGAGAGCTTCGGGGCGGCATCACAGACGACCACGTTGACGACGCCGAGGGTCTCTTTCACCTGCGCCCGGACATCAGGGTCGTTTAAGTCCCCGACGATCGTCTCGACGCCGTCGATCGGGGCGATCGGGTTCAGGTCGACCCCGATCACCTTCCCCTCGGTCATCGTCCTGAGTACCTGGAGCCAGGAGCCGGGGGCGGCACCCAGGTCCACCACGTTGTCATCCTCACGGATGATGTTCGCGTGCTGCTGGACCTCGATCAGCTTGTATGCAGCCCGCGAGCGGTAGCCCTCCCGAACCGCTGCCCGATACTGCCGGTCCTGTCCCCACTGAGATCCCATTCTTCTTCACTGTCCTCGAATGACGCCTCTCCCGCGACCCGTTCACAAAAATCGGTGCATTTCTCCCGTTCACGGGCCGCTCTGGTGCGATATCATTAAAACTATGTCTGGTTAGTTTATAATAGAGAGTGTCAGGGGTATCCATGTTACGCGCCACCATCGACGCAGATGTCTTCAAAGAGGCGGTCGACGCCATCGCTGCTCTCGTGAGCGAGTGTCGGCTCCATGTCAGTGCAGAGGGAATGAGAACGCGGGCTGTCGACACCGCAAACGTCGCGATGGTCTCGCTCGAACTCGCTCCGGCCGCGTTCGAGGTCTTCGAGGCCTCCGAGCGTGCCCTCGGGATCGACATTACCAAGCTGAAGAACATCATCGGCATGGTCAATCGGGGTGACAGCCTCCAGCTCTCGATCCCGGCCGATTCCCAGAAGCTGAACCTCGCCTTCCAGAGCTACCAGTACTCACTGACGCTGCTGGACCCGAATACGATCCGCAAGGACCCGAATGCCCCCTCGCTGGAACTGCCGGGGCAGGTTGTCCTGGACGGGTCGACCCTCACGAACGCGATCAAGGCGGCGGCCGTGGTCTCGGACAAGATCGCGCTCGGAATCGACCCGGAGGCCCGGGTCTTCTACATGGAGGCCGAGGGCGATACCGACAACATCCGGCTCGAGCTCGGGCCCGACAAGGTCCAGTCGCTGACCGAGACAAATGCGCGATCGCTCTTCTCGCTCGACTATCTCAAGGACATGTCGAAGACGATGGGCCGTGCCGAGCGGATCGAGATCGGCATTGGGATCGATCACCCGGTCCGGTTCACGTTCGAGATCGCGGGGGGGGCCGGCAGGGTCGTCTACCTGCTCGCGCCGCGGATCGAGGCCGACTGAACCGGGAGACCGGATGCCGGTGGCCTTCGACGAGAAAGACCTGGCCCGGTTCCCCTTTTTACTGGAGGCCCAGGCGAAGATTGCCGGCTCCCAGCTCAACCAGCTCGAGTCCTTTCTCGCGTCCGACGTCGGTGCCCGCATCATCCAGAGGGCGACCGACCGGATCGAGGCCGCGCTCACCATTCCGCCGCAGGGACAGAATGACCATTTCCGCCTCTCCCAGGCGGAGACCTCGAACCCACTCGAGTCGCTCTACACCTACGGTATGGCACGGATCATCGCCTCCTGCCTCGGTGACCGCAGCGCGATCGAGCGGCTGATTTCGTACGAGTCCCGCCGGTCCTCCTTTTTCCTGATGAGTGACGAGTCGGATGAGACGGCGGAGGCGGACGCCGCGAAGAGCGAGGCGGTGGCCGCCCAGCTCGGCCTTTCTCTCTCCGAGGGCACTGTGGCCGTCCCGGCATACGTTGAGATGGTGGCCGGCCTGCGGGAGCCCCTCTGGCGGCTTGTCAACCGGGAGGTGCACAGGGGGCTCGTCCGCGTCTATCCGACCGAGCTCGAAGTTCTCCTGCGGGAACGTATTCGAGTCGTGATCCGGGCGCGAGGCCTCCCCCCGGTACCCCCCGAGGTCTGCGTCCTCCTTGCCTCTTCGATCGAGCACCTGACCGCGGTTCTCCAGGCGCAGATGCTCAGGGATCTTGGTCCGGTTGACGAGTCGCGGTACCCGCCGTGCATGAACGCCCTCCTCGCCGCGCTGCTGTCGGGGAAGAACCTGACCCATATGGGCCGGTTTGCCCTGACTGCGTTCCTCCACACGATCGGGCTCTCGACGACCCAGATCGTCGAGGTCTACCAGCGGTCGCCGGACTTTGACATCGAGAAGACTCTGTACCAGGTCGAGCATATTTCGGGTCGCTCTGGAACCGAGTATACGCCGCCGTCATGTGCGACGATGCTGACGAACGGCCTCTGCGTGGGCCAGGACGGCCTCTGCGAGAGGATCGGCAGCCCTCTCGGGTACTACCGAAAGAAGAAGAAGAGGACCCTGCCCGGCGAACGGCCGGACCTTACGCCATCTTCTGATTGATCACGTACCCCGCTCCGCTCATGATGACGAGGAAGAGGACGATGGCGAGCAGGTACGCCGGGCCTGCGGACAGCACGAACGGAAGGCCGACGATCAGGATGATCATGAGGACCAGGGCGACAACACCGATCGCGAGGTCGAGGAGACGGGGATCCATCCCTGTACCAGTTATCCTGCAGCATTAAGTCTGTATCGAACTGGACCCCCGCCACACAAACCCCATGTAGGATGAGCGACCATCACTCCGCCATGGAGATCACCGAGACCCTGCGGGGCTTTCTGGAGAGCGGTGACGACTGGGAGCGGAAGCCCACATCGGTGCCGGGTGTCTTCCTGATAAAACTCCCAAAGACTCGAACGCGCCCCGCTTCACTGGCCCTGGAACTGAACCCGATCGGCGAGGGGGGTCTCCCGATCAAGCGGAAGGGGATCATGATCATGAACTCGAATGACCACGAGGCCTTCCGCACCCTCCTCGAGAACCCGAAGATCAGGACTGTTCTCGCTGCGATCGAGGAACTCTTCCCCGAGCGAAAGCACCAGGGGAGGCCTGCGAACGACGTCGTCGAGATATAACCCGGTACCGTTCGCGGTCGACTCCCTCGATACGACCTTCCTTCCGGGAGCGCCTGCCGGTGGCGACACGGCGCGCTACATCTACCTGCAGGAGGACTGTGTCCTCTTCGATCGCGGGAGCGGCACGATTCTCAGCCCCGCGTCACCGCCGGAAAGAGCCGCCCCACCCCTCTTCGTCGGGCGGCTCAATGGGTATAGTGTCCATGCAGTTCTCCTGCCGGGCGATTCGCAGGTTCCCGCCCCGCTCGAGCCGGTGGGGCTCCGGGCGCTCCACGGGATTATATCTGCCGAAGAGGTCGGTTGCGCCTCGCGTGCAGTACAGCTCGCCGGGTTCGATACAGCGCACCGGTTCTGTGGGCGGTGCGGGTGCCGGACGGTTCCGAGCCAGGCCGAACACGCCCGTGTCTGTACAGGCTGCGGCGCGACGGTCTACCCACGGCTCTCTCCAGCGGTGATCGTCCTGGTCAGGCGGGGCGACGAGTGCCTGCTTGCTCGCTCCCCGAGGTTTCCCCCTGGAATGTACTCGGCGATCGCCGGCTTCGTTGAGCCGGGCGAGACACTCGAGCACGCAGTGCAGCGCGAGCTCACCGAGGAGTGTGGCGTGCGGGTGAAGAACCTCACGTACGTCGGCTCCCAGCCATGGCCGTTCCCCCACTCGTTGATGCTCGGGTTCATCGGCGAGGATGCGGGGGGCGAGCTCCGGGTCGACGGCGTCGAGGTCGTGTCGGCCGGCTGGTTCCATCGTGACCGCCTCCCGGTCCTCCCGTCACCGGGCTCGATCGCCCGGTGGTTGATCGACTCGTTCGTGTTCGGGGAGCGCTAACACTCGCGCGTATCCCCGCTCTCAGGAGCGGGGTTGGACGGTCGAAAAGGGTGCCATCAGCCGCTGCAGGCGCGAGAGTTCGAGGCACTCGCGCCGTACATGGTCGAAGGTCGGGTCGTCGAAGAGGTCGGCGGGCCCGACGAGCCGGCCGGCAGTCACCTGGAACCCGAGACAGCAGCAGCGGGAGAGTCCGTCGCCCTCTCCGCCGAAGGCATCACAGACGGCGACCGGGAAGAGGACGGTACCAGTGTCCGCCAGGGGGGTCATCGCGGCGCGGAGCCACTCGCCCGTGAGCGGCAGGCAGTCGTGGCCGGTTGTCCCGATGAGGGCCGAGCCGCCGGGGGAGGCGGACGAGACGACGGCAACCGCCTTATCCTCCGGGGTGAAGACGCGCCCTACACTCCGGCTCGTGCCGTCGCGGAGGGCCGCCAGGAGGGCGATGGTTCCGCCGGGTGTCCGGAACCGTTCGGGATGGTCTCCCGTGAGCTCGAAGACGAACCCTTCACGCAGGGCCGGGTCGTCCGCAAGGCGAGGAGTGCCGAAGGGGTCGGCGAGTAACCGGCAGAGGAGTGGGGTCCAGGCGCCGGGTCCGGCCCGGTCGGTAATGAAGACGAGGATCCCCGTGCCTGTATCCGCGAGTTCGATCGTGGCACAGCTCGCCTCCATCCTTTCCCCGCTCATCTCGAGCCCTCGGTTCCGGGCTACGCCCCGCCCCGCCTCGAAGACCTCTCCTATGAGCTGCCGGACGGTTGCCCGGTCGGTCGGTCTGTGCGTCGCGATGGCCGCCACCGAGCCGCCGCACCGCGTGACGAACGAGTCGGTGAGACACTCCGCGTCGTGGTCCTTGAGGCGTCGAGCGACCTCCTCGAGCACGCGGGGGTGGGCGCGCCCCCGGCCCGGGAAAGTCCCGAGCGCCGCCGACGCAACCGTGACCGCACCCGTCATCGGCAGACGTCGGTGAGCCGGCAGATCACCGAGCGGCTCCCGATGTAGATCGGGACCTTCTGGTGGACCCGCTCGGGCTGCACCTCGAGCAGGAGCCGCTCACCGTCCGTGCAGGTGCCGCCGGCGTCCTGGGCAATGAACCCCATCGGGTTCGCCTCGAAGAGGAGGCGGAGCTTCCCCTCCTTCCCGGGGAGGCAGGGATAGCAGTACACTCCCCCGTAGGTGAGGATCTGGTGGAAGTCCGCGACGAACGCGCCCGAGTACCGGAGTTTTCCCCCGCTCTCCTCGAGCCCGCAGATGAAGGTGCGGTGGTGTTCGGGCCATGTTGACCGTGAGCCGCCAGAGCCGAAGAGCTTCCCCTCGGGCATTCGGACGTCCTTCTTGAGGAGGAGGTACTCCCCCGACTCCCGCTGGGCGAAGATCTGGACCCCCTCGCCCACCGAAAGGGTCAGGGTCGTCATCGGGCCGTAGAGAAGATAGAACGCGGCCACCAGGTTCTTTCCCGGCTGGAGGACCGGCCCGTCGCAGATCCCGACGATTGTGCCGACCGCGAGGTTCACCGAGACGAGCGAGGAGCCGTCGAGCGGGTCCATCACGACTCCCAGGGTGCCGCGTGCATTCGGGAACCGGCTGAGCTCCTCCTGCTCCTCAGACGCCAGCTCGGCGGCGAGCCCGGAGGCCCCGATGACGCGGGTCAGGTGCCGATCCGCCCAGATGTCCATCGCCGCCTGCTCCTCACCGGAGACGTTCTCGGTCCCGACATAGGCCTGGTTCGTGATGAAGGCCGCCCGGATTGCCGGTGCCTGGTCAGCGATCAGCTCGATCAGGTCCTTGGTGTCCTCGGACGCGGCCGTTCCATCGAGGTACTCACGGAGTGTGACCATGGTCGACCTCACGGGCAGGGCTCATTCAGGAGGGTGACCGCCTCGTCGACGGTCTTATCCTCGACCGTGATCGCGTAGATTGCGTTGCACATCGCGACAGCTGCCGCGAGAGATTTCTGGTGGATGTTCCGGCCTGTTGCGTTCCCGGAGGCCCCTCCGGTATGGATCTGGTCGTAGAGCCCCTGGAGGAACTTCTTCTCGTCGGTCGAGGAGCCGCCGGCGCAGACCACCTTTGTCCGGCCCGCGGCACGCGTCACCTCGCGGAGGAGTTCGGCGGAGCTGGCACCCTCCTTCTTCGGTGCATTCACCTTGACGAAGTCAGCCCCGAGGGCCGATGCGACGCCGGCGGCACCGGCGATCAGGTGCGGGTCCTTCTCGTCCTTCACCGCCGCCCCGCGGGGATAGATCCAGAGGACAACGAGGAGCCCATAGTTGTGGGCCTCGCAGATCGCTTCGGCGGCCTCGCGGAGCATCTGCGCTTCGAACGTGGAACCCAGGTAGATCGTGTATCCAACCCCCGCGATCTTCAGGCCTGAGCGATCGCGGAACTTGGCGACCTGCTTGACCGACCAGAGGGCACCGGAGAGGGGGTCCTGCTGAGCGGTCTTGACCAGGTGCGTCTTGGAGTTGAGCTTGACAAGGTACGGCACGTCGGGGTAGTCCATGCCGTACCGTGCGACCAGCCCGAACTGGGTCGCAAAGACCCCGATCCTCCCCTGGTTGGCGATCCGGAAGAGGTGCTCGGGGTCAGCGTCGTCATCGTGGATCCCCTCACCATAGAAGTCATCGTTCAGGTGCTCGACCTTCTGGTCGCCGGCAAAGAGCATCAGGCGTCCGCTGTCGCGGGTCACCAGCCGGAAGTTGTCGATATAGGTCTCGCGGGCCTTCGACGGTACGTCGCATGGGACAAAGACCTGGTTCGCAGCCATGCTTACCAGTAGCACCAGAAGCAATAAAACCTGTGCTGGTTCAGTTCATGCACCCGTCGCTG
>JBFXGJ010000050.1:0-12397 GCA_050178135.1 Methanoregulaceae archaeon
CTTCTCTGTCCGACTCATGCCAGTCCTGCTGACGTTCGCGGTCCTTGTCGTGGTCCTCGTCGTCGTCGCCCTCCTGTACCTGACCTTTGTCCCGATCGTGGTTACGGGCCGGTCCGTCCCGAAACAGGCGGCGGCCGAGGTGACCTGGGGGCTCGTCGGCGCCCGCTTCCGGCAGGAGGACGGGCAGCGCCGGCTCGAGGTCTGCCTCCCGGGCTTTGCCATTCCCCTCCCGGTCCCCGGGGAGAAGAAGAAAGAGAAGGAGAAGGAGAAGGAGAAGGAGAAGGAGCCGGTGGAGGGCGCCCTGGAACCGGCGATGAGCGGCGCACATGCGGTGGCACCCGCACCGGCGAAGGAGCCGGCGGACCATCCGATGGCGGTCCTCGGCCGGGCACTCCGGGTGCTCGGCCTCCTCCTCCAGGTCCGGCCGGCGGTACAGCGACTGATGATCGCCGCCCTTCGGCAGACCCGCCTCCGTCTTCGCCTCGACCTGGCGATCGGGACCGGCGACGCGGCGACGACGGGGGAGACTGTCGGTCTCCTGATGGCGCTCCGGGGGGCACTCGCGGCCCAGCCCTGGTTTCGACTGAACGCGACCCCGGTCTTCAACGGCCCGTTCCTCGACTGGGACGCAGCGGGTGAGGTCCGGGTCCGCTCACCGATCCGGGTGCTCCTCCCGGCGCTCCGGCTCGCGATCCGTCCGGAGGTCCGCGCCCTTGCCCGAGAGGTACGCCGGTGATTGCCCGTGATGGGGTCCGCCTCGGCGCGCCGGTGACTGCCGGCGGGCGGATCCTCACCCCGGTCATCCGGGTCCGGTACTCCCTCGCCGGCCCGGCGGGGCTCGGCTCCGTGGAGCCGCTCGGCCTCCTGGTCAAGGAAGATGGCCAGGAGACATTCTATTCGTTCGACCCGACACTCGACTGGGACCAGGTCGTTGTCCGGCTCGAAACGGATGGGGGGGGAACGCCGGCATCACCTGTCGAGGGGGAGACGGAGTGCGGCACCTCGTCATCCGGACCCTCCGATCCGCGAAGATCCATGCGCGCGTACATTACGAAGATCGTCACAATAACGAGAAAGTATATATGTATTGCTGAGAATGCGAACTTTGAAGAGACGAAATAAACCCCCTTCGAGAAAAGGAAAGGGTTTATAGGGTCATCCGCAACCGAAAGGGTTGCATGAAGAACAGCCTGATTTTGAGGTCCGGTCTCGTTGCGCTGGTCCTGATCGCGGCGATCCCCGCGGTTCTCGGTGCGACGACCATCACCGGCCCGACTGTCATTTCATCGCCTGGCACCTACGTCCTCGCGAAGGACATCACAGGCGGTTCGTCCCCTGCGATCCAGGTCCAGTCGTCCGGCGTCACGATCGACGGAAAGGGTCACACCATCCGCGGAAAGGACGCCTCTGGCAGCTTTGCAATTCTCGTCAACAAGGGCGGGAAGACGCTCACGGGTGTCACGATCAAGAACGTCCGCGTCCAGGACTGGTACGACGGCGTCTACTTCAGGAACGTGAACAACGGGCGGATCGAGTCTGTCACCTCCACGAGCAACGTGCGGGCGGGCATCAGCCTCCGCGAATCGAACAACAACGTCATCTCCGGTTGCACGGTGAGCGGGAACATGCAGGGCCTCTACGTCTGGTCCAAGTGCTCCGGCAACACGATCCGGTCCAACACCATCTCCAACAACCGTGAGATGGGCCTCTGGCTGGCCTCGACGGGGCGCACCTCGAAGGGGATCGTTTACGACTCGAAGGCCAACAGCGTCCTCGACAACACCGTTACCGGCAACGGGCGGATGGGGCTCTACGTGGACTTCACCACCGGGAACACCCTTAAAGGAAACCGCGTTTCCGGGAACAGGGACCACGGGGTCTTCCTGGACTACTCGTCCGGGAACACGATCACCTCCAACCAGGTGACGTCCCACAAGCAGTCGGGCATGGTCCTCTTCGACTCGGACCGCTGCACGATCAGCGGCAACACCGTCTCGAAGAACGGCGACTATGCCCTCTGGGCGATCCAGAGCCAGAACCTGAAGATCGGTTCCAACCAGTTCGGTGGCAACTCCCGGGGCGCCCAGACCCTCTCGGACGGCTCCACCCGCGCCCGGTAACCCCTCGATACTCCACCTCTCTTTTTTTAACGCCGGCTCTTCCGGAAAAAATGATGCCCCCCTTCACCCCCAGCGGGGAAGGGTCGCGGTGAACGCGGTGACCATCGCCTTCGCCTGCTCGAGCGGCATTCCCAGCTCGTTCGCGAGGAGGGGAGCGTACTGCTCGATCATCGCCTCGCGGGTGAGGTCCGGCTGGGTGAAGGACCCCTCACGGTAGCAGTGGACACAGTAGCGGGTGCTCGGGCTCCCATCCGCCTCGGTACCGGCGTCGTCGTCCGCGAGGAGGGGCATGCCGCAGCTCCCGCAGGAGGGGACCAGCCTGCCGCTCCAGCGGAGGAGGGGGCGGAGCTGCTGGAGGGTGAAGTCCTGGGCCCGCTCGGGCGGGATCTGGAACATCGTGGCCATCATCTCGCCGCCTCGCTCGGCCATTCGCTCGATGGTGATGCCGGGCTCGGCAAAGGCGCCGTCCCGGTAGCAGTACCGACAGTAGTATGGGCTCGGGGTGCCGTCCGCCTCGGTCCCCCGGTCCCCGGGGGCGGCAAGCGGCATCCCGCAGCTCTGGCAGGTCATGACCGGGTCAGGCATTCGCGCCACCCCCGAGCACGGCGTTCACGAACTCGGACGGCATCAGGGTCCGGGCGGCGACCTCCTGGGGTGAGAGCCCATCGGTGGCGAGCCGGCGAACGACCGCATCCATCGCCTCGCCCACCTCGATCAGGTTCCCGTCGAGGTCATAGAACCGGATGACCCGCTGCTGCCAGGGGGCGGTCTTCAGGGGGTGGGCGAGCCGGACCCCGTCTCCGAGCCTCTCGATGAAACCTTCGATCTCGTCGGTCTCGAAGTAGCACTCCTGGCGGGGCCGCTCAACCGGCAAGGGCTCGAGCCCGTCGTAGACCATCGTTCGCACGTCGTCCATCTCCCAGATCGAGATACCGCATGTGAAACTCACCATCCCACCGAGGTCGAGCCCGACCTCGAGGTCGAAGAGATCGCGATAAAAATCGCGCAGGCGGGGCACGTCCTCGCTGAAGAGGACGACCGAGTTGTAGCGTATCATGCATGCCTCCGGCGCCGGCGGTCCCCCGCCCGGTGCCACACCTCCGATAGGAGCGGGACCGGCATAATAGCCGTGCACCGCGGGGCGAAGGTGTCGTCGGCGGTGGGTGGATGTCGTCGATGACCTGGTCCTGCGACCCGGATTACTGCGCCGAAAAACGAGAGTATGTCCCCGACGATGCTGCCCGCCCGCCGGCACTCCTGGCGGCTCCGGTGACGGTCACGTTCGTTGCCATCGACGACCAGCCGTATGGGTTCCGGACGGTGAGCGTGACCGCGTACTCGCCGGGCTGGCGGAAGATAACTGATGGATTCACCATCGTTGTCCAGGCGAGCCCGCCGAAGTCCCAGTGCCAGGAGGTGGGGGTGCCGGTGGAGGCGTCGGTGAACCGCACGAAGAGCGGCGCCGGACCGGACGTCCGGCTGAGCGTGAAGTTCGCTGCCGGCACCCGGGGATCGCCGTCGACCGTGATGAATGCCGGCTTCGAGACGGTCGCCTGCCCGAGCAACGTCCAGACGGTCAGGTTCACGGTATAGGCTCCGGTGCGCTCGTAGACGTGCACGGGGTCACGATCGGTCGAGCTCGCCCCGTCGCCGAACTGCCACCAGCGATGGAACGATGCCGGGCTGGAGGTGTCGGTGAACCGGACGGCGAGGGGCGCCTGTCCGGTGGTGGTGTTCGTCGTGAAGTTCGCCACCGGCGTCGGCGTTGGCGTGGCGGGCCCGGTGATGCAGATGCAGTAATACTCCGTCTTGGTGGATACCTGTCCCGCCCAGTCGGTGACCGCCAGGGAGACGGTGTAGAGCCCGGTGGCAGTGTAGGTGTGGGTCGGGTACTGGAGGGTGGAGGTACTGCCGTCACCGAAGTCCCACCGCCACTCCTTTCCATTCGGGGTGTAGTCCAGGAACTGGACGGTGTGGGGTGCCGGCCCGGACTGGGGATAGGCGGTGAACGAGGTGGATGGCCTGGTGGTGGGTGTGGGCAAGGGTGTCAGGGTGGGCGTGAGTGTGGTCGTGGACGTGAGGGTGAGGGTGAGGGTGGGTGTGGGTTCGGTGTGCGGTGGGTGAAAGACCCGAACCCTGTTGTTTACGGTATCGATGACGACGACCCTCCCCGAGGGTGCCACGGAGATACCCCTGGATGGCCACATCATCACGCCCGAGGACTGCCCGATCAGCGTGCCGGAGGGGGAGTAGACCTGGAATGCCGTCCCTTGAGCCGCAATGGCGAGGATGTTGTCCGCAGCATCGATCGCGAGGCCCCGAATGCCCGTGGTTTCGGTGTTGATCGTCTGAATAACGTGGTAGTCCTGGTCAAGGACCAGGATGGATCCCGAATCGCGGGAACCGATGATGATATCATCCGTGCTGTTTACGGTGATTGCCTGGGGAATCGCGTCACCGGGTTGGAACGTCTCGATCAGCGAGCCGTCCCGACCGTACACCTGGACCTGGGGGGGCGACTCAATCGCGACGAAGACACAGTCCGACCGGTTGACTGCCACGCCTCTGGGAAAGCCAGGAGCCAGCGAGACGTCATCGACCATCGTGCCGGAAGTGTCCAGGATCGAGAGCTTCCTGCCCAGCTCGTTGACGACGAAGAGGTACCCCGTCGCGTTGAACGCCATCGCTTTGGGATTTGGAGCATTCCAGGTCGTGAGATACTGGAAGGAAGGGCTGAAGACCGCGATCGTGCCATAAGCAGGCTGACTGACGTAGACGTATCCCGATGTATCGACCGCACCACCTGACAGGGAACCAGATGTCCATGCCCCACCACCGGCGCCTGTGAGGTCCTGGACGAAGACGTAGTCAGCGAGTGCGGCGGATGCCGGCGACACGGTCAGGAGCAGGACCTGCAGCACGATGCCGGCGACGAGGAGCGGCGTGCGGTTCATTATACCAGGTGAAGAATCTTGCCATTCTTTTTCTTATAGGTTTATCTTTGAGGTCGAATGGCAACCCCCATCAGGATAGGGCGTGCCCCGCGTGCAGGACGGAGAGACCATTCCCTTCTCCCGGAACGATAGAGCATACAAACCGCCTGGAGCTCTTTGCCGGGCGAAAAATGAGGTGATCACCCGACGACGCTGACCGACCGTCCGCCGGTACTCCTTGCGGCGCCGGTGACGGTCACGTTGGTGCTCATCGACGACCAGCCGTACGCGTTCCGGACAGTGAGCGTCACCGCGTACTCGCCGGGCTGGCGGAAGACGACGGACGGGCTCTTCATCGTCGTCCAGGCGAGCCCGCCGAAGTCCCAGCGCCAGGAGGTGGGGGTGCCGGTGGACGCGTCGGTGAACTTGACGTAGAGCGGTGCCGGGCCGGAGGTGCGGCTGAGGGTGAAGTTCGCGACTGGCACCCGGGGATCGCCGTCGACCGTGACATACGCCGGCTTCGAGACGGTCGCCTGCCCGAGCGGCGTCCAGACGGTCAGGTTCACGGTGTAGGCTCCGGTGCGCTCGTAGACGTGCACGGGGTCACGATCGGTGGAGGTGGAGCCGTCACCGAACTGCCACCACCGGTGGTTCGGCGCAGGGCTGGAGGTATCGGTGAACCGGACGGCGAGCGGTGCCGACCCGGTGGTGGTGTTCGTCGTGAAGTTCGCCACCGGCGTCGGTGCCGGCGTAACGGGCTCGGTGACGTGGATGACATGGTACTCGGTCTTCGTGGACGCCTGCCCTGACCAGTCGGTGACCGCCAGGGAGACGGTGTAGAGCCCGGAACGGTTGTACACATGCGCCGGGTTCTCTTCGTTCGAGGTACCGCCGTCACCGAAGTCCCAGGACCACTCCTTGGCGTTCGGGGTATAGTCCAGGAAACGGACGGTGTGTGGCGCCGGGCCGGACTGGGGGTACGCGGCGAACGAGGGAGAGGGGCCAGCGGTGGGAGGGGGCGCTCCGAGCACGCTGACCTGGTCCACCCATCCCGCGTCCTTGCCCCCCACCGTGTTGTCATCCTTGCTGTACCGCCAGGTGACTGTGTGCGGGCCCGCCGTGAGTGCGAGCTCCCGCCGTGCCCAGTCGACTTCGCCGGAGATCGTGCCGGCAGGGCTCCCGTCCACCAGGACGGAGAGGAAGTCGTAATTCGTTTCGCTGGAGACCCTCCACCAGAACGAGAGCGTGGCGGGTCCGGTGACGACGGTCGAGAGGTTCGATGAGGCCCGATCGCCGATCGCGCCCGACCGTGCCGCGTCCTCGCCGTCGTGCGTCGTCTCGAGGTCGATGTTCCACGGGATCAGGCGGTCCATCGACCAGGTGAGGGCCGGGGCGTCGACTGCCTCGCCGATCGCGGATGGGTCCATGACCGTGATCTGCCGGGAGACCGGCCCCGACGCGTACCCGGTCGCATTCCGGACGATGAGGGTGGCCGTGTAGGTGCCGGCGGCGGCGTAGGTATGGGACGGGTGCTGCTCGGACGAGGTCCCGCCGTCGCCGAACGTCCACTCCCAGGAGGATGGGAACCCGGGGGAGGTGTCACGGAACCGGACGGTGAACGGCGCCGTCCCCGAGAGGAAGCTGGGGTCGAAGGCGGCGGCGAGGGCCGGCGGGGGACCGATCGCGACCTGGTCGAGCCACCCCGCCCCACCCGGCTGTGCCATGTACGATTCAAGGTACAACCAGCTGAGCGTGTGCTGGCCGGGCGAGACGAGGAGTTCGGTCCGGTTCCAGCCGGCCGTCCTGGGGATGCGGACCACCTGGTTATCATCGAGGTACAGGTAGACCCCGGTGTATACCGGGTCCGAGACCTTCCACCAGAACGAGACGGTCGCGGGCCCGGTGATGACGGCGGAGAGGTTCGCGGGTCCGTCATGCCGGACGGCGGCGCGAACCGCGTCCTCGCCGTCGTGCGTCACCGTGTGGTCGACGACCCACTGGTCGTCCGCAGTCGATGACCAGGTGAGGGTCGGGGCGTCGACCGCCTCGCCGAGCGTGGCAGGGTCCGCGACCGTGATCTGCCGGGAGACCGGCCCCGACGCGTGCCCGGTTGCGTTCCTGACGACGAGGGTGGCCGTGTAGGTGCCGATGGCGGCGTAGGTATGGGACGGGTGCTGCTCGGACGAGGATTCGCCGTCGCCGAAGGCCCACTCCCACGCCGTGGGCGACCCGGTCGAGGTGTCGTTGAACTGGACCCGGAGCGAGGAATAGCCGAAGGTGGGTGTCGCGACGAAGCCGGCGGAGAGGGACGGGTCGTAGGGGATGGCGAGCGCACGTGACCTCCCGATCCCCGCGGGGGTATCGCTGTACTGGGGCGTATCCAGGGGGTTTCTGTTCAGGTACGAGTAGGCGAACGCCTCCTGCATGGAGACCGTCCCGTCGCCGTTTCCGTCGGCGTCCACCGCGTTCCCGCCCAGGTCACGACCCGCGACGGCGGAGATCCAGGTCTTGCTGAAGTAGTCCGCGTACGACGAGTGGTAGGCATCGGCAGCGGTGGCGATGACCCGCTCCTGGCCGGGAAGGCCGGGGACGAGGTCGTCGATGAACCCGCCGCTGTAGCACTGCTCCATCGTGACGAGGATAGGAACGGCCGATCCGATCCGGCGGAGCTCGGTGGCCAGCTCGTCGTCGGTGATCGTCTCATCCCAGCCCCAGAGGTTCAGCAGGACGGCCGTGCCCTGCTGCGGGCTGTGCTGCGGGCCGCCGTGGTCGGTCGTGAAGATGAAGAGCTGGTCGCCGGCGCCGAGCGTGGTCCCGAGGTGGGCGAAGACCGTCGCGATATTCGCCTTCGTCGCGGAGTACTGGACGTCCGTGTCGCCGTCGCCGTCCAGGTCGGGATTGGACGAGACCAACGTCCCATCGTTCCGGCGCTGGTCGAGTGCCGGGTCGGTGCCGTCGGACATCAGGACAACGACGTGGTCATCCGCATAGCCGTAGTCGCGGACGAGGGTCGTGTACATGAACGCGATGTCGCTGTAGTAGCGCTCCCAGTTGTTGTACGCGTTCGCGCCCCCGCTGATCAGGACGGCGTAGCTGTGACCGGGGTCGGTGTGCGGGGGGAGGGCGCCCCGTACTGCACGGGTTGCCGGCCGACGCACCGTGGCAGTGCTCGCGGTGCCGGTGCCGGCAAGCATGGTCCACGAGGCGAGCTCCTCGGGGGGACCGAGCGCCTCCTTCACGTAGACGTCGCCGCCCATGGAGACATGGACATACCGGCAGGGATGGGCCCAGCCCGCCATCGGTCGGTCGTCGATGAAGAAGAGCCAGCCCTCGTGTTCGGGCAGAACGATGTCGCCGTACCAGGTCTCGACCGTGGTGCGGGCAGGGACCGGTTCGGGGCGGACGTAGACCCAGCGCTCCTCGGTCGAACCGTCCAGCACCCGGGAGATGACCAGGCCCGAGGCATCGTCCCGGGAAAGGTCCGAACCGGCGCCCGCGGCAGGCGCGACGAGGCAGAGGCAGAGGATGGCGAGGAGGAGCCAGGCGCACCGGGGGTGCGGCGGCGCCCATCCCGCTTCCCGGCCCCGGCAGGATCGTGTTCGCCCAGGTGATGCCGTGCACGCGCGACCTGCATCCCGACTGGTTGGTGGGAGTGGGACTCCCCTTCTCTCCCGTACCTGCTCGTGTGGCACAATTACCGTGTCGAAGGCGGAGGGAATAAAAACATGCGATCGTCCTGACTTTCCCTCGGGGTGACCGTGCGGAATCACGGTTTTTTCCTCGTGGAGGAACCCGAAAGAGGGCCTGTGAAAAAAATAGCGGAGAGAGGGGGAACCTAGCCGACGACGCTCACCGCCCGCCCGCCGGTACTCCTTGCAGCGCCGGTGACGGTCACGTTGGTGCTCATCGACGACCAGCCGTACGCGTTCCGGACGGTGAGCGTGACCGGGTACTCGCCGGGCTGGCGGAAGACGACGGACGGGCTCTTCATCGTCGTCCAGGCGAGCCCGCCGAAGTCCCAGCGCCAGGAGGTGGGATTGCCGGTGGAGGCGTCGGTGAACCTGACGTAGAGCGGCGCCGGGCCGGACGTCCGGCTGAGCGTGAAGTTCGCCTCCGGCACCCTCGGGTCACCGTCGAGGATGATGTATGCCGGCTTCGAGACGGTCGCCTGCCCGAGCGACGTCCAGACGGTCAGGTTCACGGTGTAGGCTCCCGTCCGCTCGTAGGTGTGCACGGGGTCACGATCGGTCGAGCTCGCCCCGTCGCCGAACTGCCACCACCAGTGGTACGGCGCCTTGCCTGAGGCGTCGGTGAACTGGATGGCGAGGGGTGCCTGCCCGGTGGTGGTGTTCGCGGAGAAGTTCGCCACCGGCGTCGGTGCCGGCGTGACGGGCTCGGTGACGCGGATGCAATGGTACTCCGTCCTCGTGGACGTCTGCCCCGCCCAGTTGGTGACCGTCAGGGAGACGGTGTAGAGCCCGGTCCTGTTGTAGATGTGCGTCGGGTACTGGAGGGTGGAGGTGCCGCCGTCACCGAAGTCCCAGGTCCACTCCTTCGCATTCTGGGTGTAGTCCAGGAACAGGACGGTGTGGGGTGCCGGACCGGACTGGGGGAACATAGCGAAGGAAGGCAAGGGGTCGGTGGTGGGGGTGGGTGTAGGTGTAAATGTGATTGTCTGCGTGTGATAACTGATGGCGGATACCGTCGATGCAATGCAGAGCAGGGCAAGCAGGAGAATACCGGTGGAAAGAAGGCGTGTGCGCTTCATGATATGTTCTTTTCTCTATCATGGCAGTTCTTAATGACATCGAAGGTATCTGCTGAAAGCGATCCCTATGGTCAGCGGCGGGAGACGAGAGGGGCCAGGGTGCAGGCCCAAACAGGGTCCCGTGCTCCTCGTTAACACCGGGTGACGGGATGAGATCGCTGGCGTTCGTCCCTCACGGCGAACCGGTCATGGGCCCCGCTCGCTGGCACCGGTGCGGTCCAGCCCGTCCTGGAAAAGAAGAGATGCTCACCCCCCGCCACGCCGGGCGAAAGGCGCCGTCTCAGAACGTTCCCGTGGACCGGAAGCGGAGGAACCGCTGGTCCGGTGCCAGGTGGAAGAGGGTGAGGACCATGCCGGCGGGTTGTCCGTCCTCGTCCAGGAGAGGGCCGGCGTTCCCGACGACCGGCCGTTTGACGTGGTCGTTCGCGTAGAGCACCGTGTTCGCCGGGAACCGCCAGGTCCGCCCGGTCCGCAGCACCGCCTCGAACGGGTCCTCGAGCACCTGCGCCCCGGAGGCGTCCGTCAGCCGGAGGACCTCGCGCAGGTGGATGGACGCCCCCTCGGGGCAGTCGATCCCGAGCAGGGCCCGGGCGCCGGCGTTCGCGAAGGTGATGATCCCCTGGGCGTCGGTGGCGATGATCCCGCCGGGGACGTGCGTGAGCACCTCGCGGAACCGGGCCTCGCGGGCCTGGACCTGGTGGATGAACCGGTACTTCGCGAGGGCGAGGCGGATCGCGATCCGGAGGTCGTCGTCCGAGAAGGGCTTCGAGACGAACTCGGCGCCGGGGACCGTGTTCACCCGGTCGATCGTCCGTTCGTCGGTCGCCCCGGAGACGAAGACGGTCGGGATCCGGAACCGGTCCATGATCTCGAGCGAGGTGTCGACGCCGTCGAGCCCGCCCTCGATCAGGATGTCCATGATCATCAGGTGCGGCCAGGCCTCGGGGAGGTGCTTGATCGCCTCCTCGCCCGAGGTGAACTGCGAGACCACCTCGTACCCGAGCCCGGTGAGGCGCACTTTCAGGATCCGCGAGAAGATCGCGTCGTCCTCCACCACCGAGATCTTCACCGGCTGAGACATGCGACCTCCCCCGCCAGCCCGTCCGCCGGCAATCCTATCGGCGTGAACGGCTCTGTTGCCGTCCGTGCGCCGTCCGTCCCGTTCGGCACCGACCCCAGCTCCATGAGCAGGTGTGGGGCCGGGGGAGACTTAAGAAGGGCGGTTCGACCTCGGGAGGGGACGGTGGTGTGGGTACCGTCCCGACTGCGTCGTTCCCTCCGGGGCGATGGCGAGAATGGACCGGCGGCGGGGGTTCGCTGGATGGCCGGCTCGTCGAAGAGGACCGCCATCGTCGAGACCGCCACCCTCCACGACCCGGTTCGCCACCGTGGAACCGATGGCCGGCGATCCGGATCGGTTGGCGAGCATGGCCACCGATCCCCCCCGTTGACAGAGTGCCGTATGTCTGGCTGACAACCTGCTGAAACACCTACTGAAAGAGAAAAGAACGTCATTAAGGTGAGGAAATCAGGAACAAAGCAGAATGTAGGGAGATCGCGATCGTGAGTTACAGCACGCCGGATCACACACACACGCGGGGTCTCCCACGGAGAGAGTGGCAGACCACGGACCCCTCAGGCTGTGAACCTGGCGCTGCTGTAAGATCATGTACTGATCTCATCACGTAGTGTTCTAAATCCGGATTGGTGCCCTATACGGTCGTTTCTGAAGTTACAGCAGGTGTTACAGCAGGGGGTTCAGCAGGCGTTCTGCAAGGGGAGTGCTGATACGAAATCGATCCGGTTGGGGCATGGCTGGACGACCGGGTGCCGGCAGATCGATCGGGTGGTGCGGGGACTTCGAGAGGTTGGCGATGGCCTGGCGGACCGTGCCCGGGTGTTCTTCGCCGCGCTGTCTCCCATCTATGATCCAGGGCGAATGCTGTCGGTTCATCCCCGCGTACACGGGGAACTCCGCATTATTGAGATCGGTCCCGATGTCTGCTACGGTTCATCCCCGCGTACACGGGGAACTCTTGTTGTCGAACGAATAGAGGCAAAGACCGAACGGTTCATCCCCGCGTACACGGGGAACTCAGCCCTCCTGTGCGGCGTGGTGGCCGTAACGGCGGTTCATCCCCGCGTACACACGGGGAACTCACCGTCCGGGAGATCGTTTCTGAGAAGACGTTCGGTTCATCCCCGCGTACACGGGGAACTCTTTTTCGGCGTGATCAATGAAGGCTGGAAGGTCGGTTCATCCCCGCGTACACGGGGAACTCTCCGAGCGCGGCCTTCCGTCCGTCTCCTGAGCCGGTTCATCCCCGCGTACACGGGGAACTCAGGCGACCGGGTGATCACCTACGGGCTGGTGGAGGTTCATCCCCGCGTACACGGGGAACTCCGCTGCACGGCCGACCATGCCTATCATCACGGCGGTTCATCCCCGCGTACACGGGGAACTCCGCATATCTCGAAAAGACCTTTACCGCTTGGTCGGTTCATCCCCGCGTACACGGGGAACTCCGTTCCGAACGGAGAGATACGCGACCATCGCACGGTTCATCCCCGCGTAC
>JBFXGJ010000051.1:0-11450 GCA_050178135.1 Methanoregulaceae archaeon
CCTCCATCGCTTCACAGTCATCATCTCGCACGATCCCGTCAAAAAGGACGATTCCGCCGACGCCGCTCCTCCGCGCCCTGGCAAGGAGCTCGTCGACCGGCACCTCCTCCTCCTGGATCCCGATCCGGCACTCCAGTTCGTTCACGACTCAGCCTCCTGCCACCGGCGGAAAGACCGCCACCTCGTCCCCATCCTCGAGGCGGACCGTCTCCACCTCGATCGACTCGACTCGGACACCATTGTGCATCAGGATCACGAACTCCCGGAGCCGGTCGTTGCCGTCCATCACCGAGTCCTCCTCACGGTCGCCTGAGACGACCATGCGCACCGCCTCCAGGATGGTAGCCCGCGCCGGGAGGTCGATCTCGTGTACCGACCCGTAACGCTCGCGAAATTGTGCAAAGAACCTGACCCGAACCATCATACGCACTCTCTCCTGTGGAAAGATCCACTCCTCACACGAGGTGGGTGCTCTGTCCCTCTATATCTTCCTGAGGATCGGTCTCCCCCCGGGTGAATATCGAACAGGATAGCAGACCATGTCCGGGTTTTCTCCCCTGGAGGAATTGGTATCCTCACTCCCACTACGGACCACGAAGGATGACCGGACTGGATAGGGAGGAATTATCTGGTTGCGATGGTCACATTCTGCCGCATGGTCCATCTCATTCTCCCGGACCGGAGCCTGCACGAGGAGCCCCTCTGTGGGCGCCGGCTCGACCAGTTGCTCTCGGACCTCGAGATTAATCCCTGCGAGGTACTGGTGACCCGCGACCGACGCCTGCTCCCGGACGACGCCCCAGTGTGTGAAGAAGACACGTTAAAGATCGTCCCGATCGTCCACGGCGGATGAACCGACTCGGCTGTTCGTACTGTGGTGGGGACGCGGTCTATCTCGACCGCGCAACAGGTGAGCACCTGTGCGAACCTCACCTGGCTCAACGAGTCGAGAACTCGGTGCGGCGTGCGATCGGAGCATCAGGAGGATTCTTCGAAGGGGAGCGGATCGCCGTCGCCTTCTCAGGCGGAAAAGACAGCTCGGTTCTCCTCCACCTCCTCGCGACGGTCTTCCGACCCGAGACGGGTATCGACCTGATCGCGATCACGATCGACGAGGGGATCACCGGATACCGTGAAGAGACGGTTCGCGCAGCAAAGGAACTCGCCGTACGTCTCAACGTCCCACACCGGGTCGTCTCGTTCAATGCGGCCTTCGGAAGAGACCTGGACACGCTTCTTGCCGGGCGCGAGGGGCGTGCCTGCACGGTCTGCGGCGTTCTTCGGCGCCGGCTTCTCCAGCAGGCAGCACGTGAAGCCGGGGCAGACCGGCTTGCCACGGGGCATTGTCTCGACGACGAGGCGGAGGCGGTAGTGATGAACTGGCTGCGTGGAGACCTCCACCGCGTCGCCGGTTTCCGCCCCGAGGGCGGAGAGGGGTGGATGGTCCCCCGGTTCAAGCCCCTTTCCCAGCTCTCCGAGAAAGAGGTGGTCTCGTATGCCCTCCTCTGCGACCTCGCGTTCGACCTGCCCGAGTGCCCGTACACGCGATATGCCCTCCGCGCTGGGGTCCGGGGGCTCGTCCATCGGGCCGAGTTTCTTGCCCCCGGAACGATGTCCCGAATCGTTGCTGGCCAGGAGGAGCTCGAGAAGAGGGTGCATCGACTCCCGGCCTCTGCGCATTTCTCCACCTGCCCAGACTGCGGAGAACCGATGCTCGGTCCCACCTGTCGAGCCTGCACGCTCCTGCGGCTGGACCAGGACAACCATTAAAATGGCGTCTCGCACACGATCCTTACGATTCTCTGGGCGATCTACTCGTGACCACGCTGCACCCCGATGTGACCCTACTCGCACATAATTATGTCCGGCCTGAGGTCCAGGCCGCAGCCGATTATGTCGGCGACAGCCTCGAGCTCGCGCGCCTGGCACGCGACCGAGTCAACACCCCATACCTGGTCGTCGCTGGCGTCGACTTTATGGCCGAGACCGCTGCACTCCTGAACCCAGGAAAGACCGTCATCCATCCCGAACCGTTTTCACGCTGCGCGATGGCCCTCCGTCTCACCCCCGAGGACGTGCTCACCGCCCGTGAACGGTACCCCGACGCCGCTGTTGTCGCCTATGTCAACACCTCGGCGGCGGTGAAGGCGGTCTCGGACGTCTGCTGCACCTCGGCAAACGCGGTTGAAATTGTCAATGCCCTCGAAGAGGAGACCATTCTTTTTGTCCCGGATCGTAACCTCGCCCTCCACGTTGCAGCCCGAACAGACAAACGCGTCATCCATGTCCCGGCGAACGGGTGCTGTCCCGTCCATCACGCGCTGACGGTCGAAGAGATCCGGGAGAGCCGTCGTCTTCATCCCGGTGCCGAGGTGATGGTCCATCCCGAGACCACGCCTGAGGTCCAGGCAGAGGCCGACTACATCGGTTCGACCTCGGGGATGCTCCGATTCGCGGCCCGCACGAATGCAGAGACCGTGATCGTCGGGACCGAGATCGGCCTTATTCCCCTCCTCGAGAAAGCAGCCCCTGGCCGACACTTCGTTCCGGCATCTCCGCACCTGGTCTGCACCGACATGAAGATGATCACCCTGGAACTGATCGAGGAAGCGATCTCGAGGAGAGGCCCGGTTGTGACGATCCCCGGGGAGATTGCTCCCCGGGCACGGGCTGCCCTCGAGCGTATGCTCACCCTCTCGCGGGGTTGACGATGCAACCCCTCAAGTCCTGTCCGAAGCGCTACCGGGCTGAGACTCAGCGCGCAGTCGACCCCGAGACGACGCTCCGGATGGTGGAAGCAGTCGTACCGACGACGGGGATCACGCGGATCGCCGAGATCACCGGACTCGACCGGATCGGCATACCCGTCTTTTCATGCATTCGTCCGACGGCGGCGGACGGGGCGATCTCGGTCTACAACGGCAAGGGGGCGACACCGATTGCTGCCCGCGTCTCAGCTGTGATGGAGGGTATCGAACGGTTCTCTGCGGAGTTGATGGACCGGTCTTTCACCTCCGCCCGTTTCTCAGACCTGGGATCCGGGGTCGCGATCGATCCGGTGGACCTGGTCCTCCCGGATCATGCAGATCCTGACGCCTCACTCCCCTGGGTCGAGGGAAGGGAGCTCGTCTCGGGTGAGTCCGTTCTCGTGCCAGCCCACGCGGTCTTCCACCCCCTCCCCGCCGGGGCACCGCGCCTCTTCCGGACAAGTACGAACGGTATTGCCTCCGGTAACACCCTCGAGGAGGCGGTCTTCCATGCACTTGCGGAGGTGGTCGAGCGGGACGCATGGTCCCTCGTGGAAATGACCCGTGACGCGGGAGCTGCAATCGATGGTGCCGGCAACCCCACCGTGCAGTCCCTCCTCGACCGGTTTCAGGAGGCGAACGTGCCGGTCATCCTCCGCGATATCACGAGCGACATCGGGATCCCGACGATCGCCGCCGTCGCGGAGGATCCCGTGCTCCGCGACCCCGCCCTGCTCGTGATCGGAATGGGAACCCACACGAACCCGGCGATCGCCAGCCTTCGAGCCCTGACCGAGGTCGCGCAGAGTCGTGCCACGCAGATCCACGGCGCCCGGGAGGACACGACGACCGGCGACCTTCGGCGCGTGGTTGGGTACGACAGAGCTCGCCGTCTCAACCGCTACTGGTTCGAGTCGGACTGTTCTGTCGAGCCGGAGGCCCTTCCGGCGCTCGACACGGACGACTTCTTCGACGATATCCATCTGGTCTGTAACCGCCTGCGTTCCGTCGGTCTCGACCGGGTGATCGCGGTCGACCTTACGCGGCCAGAGATAGGCATCCCGGTCGTACGGGTGATCGTCCCCGGTCTTGAATGTTATGCGATGGACCCAGAGCGGAAGGGTGACCGCTGTCGACATGCCCGAGATCATCGTCTTCCTCGGTCCGAGCTGTGACCTGGCGACGGCACAAAAAGTCCTGCCCGGGGCGGAATACCGCCCTCCAGCTGCACGCGGAGACATCGCTGCTGCTGCCGCTGACAGGGCTCGAGTGATCGGCCTTATCGACGGGGTCTTTCTCCAGAACTGTTCTGTCGGGCACCGGGAGATCCTGGGCGTCCTCCATGCTGGCGTTGTCGTGGTGGGTGCGTCGAGCATGGGAGCGCTTCGGGCGGCCGAACTCGACTCTCTGGGAATGATCGGGATCGGCGAGGTGTACCGGCAATTTCGGGACGGCGAGCTCGAATCGGATGACGAGGTCGCCCTTGTCTACGACCCCGAGTCAGGATACGCGCTCTCCGAGCCTCTGGTGAACGTGCGTGCGACTCTCAAGGCGGCTGTTTCGGCCGGAGCGGTGACTGTTTCCGATGCAGATGCCGTCCTCCAGGCGGCCCGCTCCCTCTACTTCCCCGAGCGAACCTGGCCCGGGGTGTTGCGAGCCACTTCTCTTGGAGAGGAAGCACATGCGGAGCTCGCCAGTTTCATCAGGTCTTCATCTGTGGACGTGAAACGGGCAGACGCACTCGCGGCACTCGAGTACATCCGCAAACACGTCTCCTGACTCAGGTACCTCGCCTGCGGAGATAGCGGTAGAGCGCCCACCCGATCAACCCCAGGACCACGAGCGGGATGAGCGAGAGGGCAAGCACCACGATCCCGGCCAGGACCATGAAGAATCCCTGGACGCCAGCCCCCAGGACTTCAGCGATCGACGGAAGGGCACCGCCGCCAATAGGGGCAGGTTCCTCGAGTCGCAGGGTGATCCGGGAATACGATGTGCGGCTCTCCAGGTAACGGATGCGACCTTCGGCACGGTCCAGTTCGACCTGGACCCGCTCGACTTCCTTCTGGACGGCGATCACGTCCTCGACCGTCGATGTATTGGCCATGATCCGCCGGTATTGCGCGAGCTGCTCGGAGAGAGCCGCCTGCTTGGCCCGGAGGTCGACATACTCCTCGGTCACGTCCTCGGACCGGACTGATTCGGACCGGACCTGACCGACCTCCCGGAGCGCGGAGAGCGCGGTGTCAAAGCGATCGGATGGTACCCGAACGGTTGCAGTGGCTGTTCTCCTCTGACCGGCCTCGCTCCTGAGATCCAGGTCAGAGAGGGTCCCATTCTGGTCGGTCGCGATCAGGCGGACCTGTTCCAGCGACGGTTCGAGCGTCCCGACCTCCAGGCGAAGGTCCGCGTTCTTGACCAGCAGCGGTTCGACCAGATTGTTCCCAGTTGGGTAGTGGGTGACGGCACTCTTAGAATACTCGTTCGAACCGTACGAGGAGACTGCGTCCTGTGCCGGTTCAGAGGGGGTCGATATCGTCCCCTGGGGCTGCATGCTCGTACAGCCAGCAGCGAGGAGGGCGAGGGCCAGCACGAACAGAGCGGCGAGTCGCTTCATGCACGGGAGTGCATCCGCGGAGCCAATAACCCTGTCGTAGACTTCGAAGTTCCTGGAACCCAACGCGGGGGGATCCTGATCTGGTCCTGGCCCGTGACCCGGTGACGATGAAGAGGAAAAAAGTGGGTCACCCTTCCACGGCGGGGGATGGGATTGATTTGACAGAGACGTTGGTTATCGGCAGTGGGGAAGTTTCCAGGGGCTCCGGCTCGGGAGAGAGATCCGGCTTGGAAGGGTCCTCGCCGGGCAGCCTCGTGTCGGCAGGGATGAGCGGGACATCGGTCACGATAACCGGCGGTTCCAGGCGCTCGTTTCCACTCGCTGGGACGGGATCAAACGCGATGTAGTCGACAGAGACACCCCGCCCGATCTCGAGCCTCACCTTGTGGAGCCCCTCCTGTACGTAGACAAGTTGACTCTTGTTGACAAACGTGGTGGCATCACCCTTCACGTCCAGGATCGCCCACGCGATGTCGTCGATCAGGAGCCGGAGACGCCCGCTTTCGGTTCCATCGGCAGCGACAGGACGGACTCGCAGGACGAGCGCCATGATGCCAGTGCTCGACGAGTTGACATCGTAGGTCGCCCATGCCCCATCGATCCGCGAGCTGACTGCGGTCTCCTGCATACCCACGGGTGAGATCCGGCTGATGCTGGAGGCGGTCGGCCCCATCTCGGTCCAGTTCTCGGCCTGAACCGTGCCGGGAAGAAGGACGGGAGTGAGCGTCGGCACCGGGGTGACGGTCGACGTCGGTGTTGTCCCGATGGGCGGTGGCGTTGGGGTGGCGCTGGTCGGGGTGAACGGAACCTCCGTGGGTACCGGGGTGATGATGAGCGTCGATGTCGCCGTCGGGGTGGGAGAGGGCGTCTGCGTCGGAGATGATGAGACGGTGGTCATCGTCACCGTCGGTACCGAGGTCGGCGATGGCTGAATCGACGGGTTCGCTACGACGGTCCCCGTCGGGAGCGATATCACGGTCGTGGAGACCGTGGTGACGCTTGGGACTCCCGGGAGTGTGATGCTGAAGGCGTCGACCTCGGGTCGACCGTTGAACCTCAGGTCCATGGACTGATGACCTTTCTGGAGATAGATCAAACCGGTCGCCGGGAGACACTGTCCGGTGCTCGAGACCGGGACCGGGACGCGCGCCATGCAGTTCCCATCGATGAGCACCTCGATCACCTCGCCGCTCCTGGTCGAGCCGGCGAGAACGGTGACCGTGTATATCCCGGGGGTCTCGACATCCAGACGGTACCGGAGCCATTCCCCGGTTTCAGCGGCGGTGATCACCCCGCTTCCAGTCGCGTCGTCGAACCGGATATCGACATCGTCCTGGCGCAGGTACCCGCCCGAGTTTCCGGGCGTGGTGTCATGGTAGCCGATACCCTCGCCCCCGGCGTCGTACTGCTCCGCCTCGACCCGTCCAGGCACGAAATGCCCTGCTGTCGGCGTCCCGGTCGGTGAGGATGTCGGTTTCGGCGTGGTGACGGTCGTGAGCGGGCCACCCGGGACGACGGTCGAGAGGGGTGTCGCCGTCATCACCGGGGTCGTTGTAAGGGGTGTTGTCGCGGTCGTCGGGACGACTGGGGTCTCGGGCGTCTCGCCCGGCGGGTAGACCTGGACCAGGTGCATGTTGTGATATCCCTGGGACTCGATGCGGAGACGGTGCTGCCCGGCACCGATCCAGACCAGGCGCTTCACCGGCGCATACGAATCGAACGACCCCGTGTTCGGCACGGTGAACTGGCCGAAGTTGATCCCGTCAACCGAGAGCGTGAAGCTCCTGCTGTCCTGGGGCGAGGAGACGATGACCGTCACCTCGTAGACGCCCGCTTTCGCCGTCTCGACCGTGTAGTCGAGCCATTCGCCAGGCCGGGTGTACGCGACGACCGGGCCTCCGATCGTGGGAGAGCGTTCGATGTCGACATCCTCGTTCCGGTAGAAGCCCCCCGTATTCCCTCCAGTCGTGTCGTGGTACGCGATTCCCTCTCCTCCCTGGTCGTAATCGGCGGCGAGGAAGGCGCCCGGCAGCTCCGGAGGCGTCCGTTCCTGGGACGGGCTGGTCGTGACGGAGACTGGGGCCGTGGTGACGACAGAGGTGATCGGCACCGTCGTTGGCGGAGTTGGGAGCGCGAGGAGGGGCTCAGGCACGATGCTCGCCCCGTTCACGGTGATATGGTTCCGTTCACCGTTGTAGTAGAGAAAGAGGCGGTCCTGGTCGGCTCCAGTCGTCCTGAGTTCGATCCTCGAGTCGCGAACCGGCCACCACTGCTCGGGATGATCCTCGCGCAGGCCGATTGAGACACACCCCGTGGATTTCCTGGGATTGATCAGCTGGAAGTTCGTGATGACCGCTCCCTCCGAACCCCACATATAGAGCCCGTAGGTCCGAGCGCTCTTCGAGAAGCAGTTCTCCAGCCGGAGGCGCTGTCCCGTCCTGAGCTGAAAACCGTAGTCAGACCCCGAGTCGATGCAGCTCTTCAGCACGACGTCCTCGGCGCCCTGCCAGATCCAGAACCCATTCTTGCGGTTGTTGATCGCAACGCAGTTGGAGAGAGTGACACCGCACGAGAGGTAGAACCCGGACATGTAGAAGCGGGTCGGTTCCGTGTTTCGCCACCCGTTGTTGGCCGAGACGCAGTTCGTGACCCGGCTGTTCACCTGGACCGGGATCGCGGTGTTGGGGTCGGCCCCGTTGTAGAAGTTCGGTTCGAAGTAGAACCCGGACTCCCAGCAGTCCTCAGCCCGACAGTTGTTGACATACAGGTCGTAGAGGTCGGCCCCCTCGTGGAAGTCGAACCCGACGGCCCAGATCTTGCCCGAACCCGCGTTGCCGCAGCGGAGGGCGAGGCAGTTCTCGAACCGGATGTTCCGGTTGACCCGGGGGGAGCGGCAGCCGTTCAGGTTGAAACCGGTCGAGCCGACATCGATCGCCTTGCACCGCACGAACTCGATGTTCTCACACACCCGGCCGTCCGCCCAGACAAAGAACATGCCATTCACCGTAGGTGCGGTCTTTTTTGAGTCCTGGATCGTGACGTCGTGCACCTTTACGTCTGATGTCGTGATCATCAGCCAGCCCCGGTTCGTGATCTTGAGGTCACTCACCGTCACACCAGGCTGGGCGATGTCCACCCGTGCCGCATAATCCCCGGCCATCGAGAGGACAGTCTTGTCCGGCCCCTGGCCCCGTAAGACCGAGTTCCCCTTGACATAGACCGTTCCCGAGGTCCGGAACGTCCCGGCAGAGAGATCGACGGCGGAGTCGTTCGCGAAAGCCGCGTTTATCTCCACCTCATCGGCGACACCATCGCAGATATACGTGGCCCCGGCCCGGGTGGATTCGTCTGCGTCCGAGGCGGCCACCATCACCGCCGACGCGCCACCGACGATGGATATAAGGATAAGGATTGCCGCTACGAAAGGCCAAATTCTCGACGCCATGCCCTTACCAGGATCATGACCGGGAGATCTATTAAAAGGTTGGCCTGACCCCCCGATCGTTCCCCATCCTGTTTTTCAAAAAAAAACGAGATTTTCGAAAAATCGGCTGTGTTGACCCGTACAACCGGGTGGGCTCAGAGCGCAGCGTGGAGACCCGCTGAAATGGCCGTTGTCCCCGCGGTAGCAAGCAGGAAACCCGTAGATAGGGCCGCGATTGAAGGGTACCGCCGCCACCCGAGGAACCATGCGACGGGGACGCAGATGTAGAACCCAACGACAACGACGGCGGGGACGAGGGCAACGGGGCCGTACCTCTGGAGCCACGCAATCGTTCTCGTGCGCCTCTGGGCCCTCTCGACAAGGCGCCGAACAACCGCTGAACGCTCTGCGAGGGTGTCAAGCACGGCAAAGAGAAGGAGGATCAGGGTCAGCCCGGAGAAAAAGACCAAGCCCATCGCAGGCAGTGGGGGGATGCCAATCCCTACGGCGACGGCCGCCGCACCGTACTCGATGATCGCAGTCGACGAGGCCACTCCAAGGATCCCCGCGAGGGATATACCCCCGATCAATCCGGCGAAAAGGGACGTGATCGCCCCGATCCCGGCAAGGAGGGCCATCCTGGTCCCGCTGCTCAATTCCTGGAAATCCACTACAGTATCTTCATTTCGAGACTGCTCAATCTATCGGCCCTGCCGCGAGTATGCCTTTTAACTCCGATCGGACACAAACTCGTGCATATGAGACGGATGTCCGGCCTGGGCCTGCTCGGCGCAACCGCAGTGCTGCTGGTCCTCCTTGCCGGTTGTCTCGGGACCGAACCCGATCCGGCCGGCAGTCTACCGGCAACGACCTCCACCCAGGAGATCTCGGACCAGGGACAGCCTGCTACGCGGGGCACGACCGCATCACGCCTGGAGATCGAGGTTGTTTACAGTGGCATGTGGAGCGGTGCCTACGGCTCTCAAGACGCGATCAAGTCGAACGAAGGCTTCGGAAACGCGACCTTTCCGGTCCCGTCCAACGCACCGTTCATCCATGCCAAATTCCAGAAGCAGGAGTCGAACGACGAGCCTCTCACCCTTCGCCTGCTCCGTGACGGCGAGGTCATAAAGGAGGCGAGCGGCGCAGGCCCACTCGCCGTCGTCACACTCGAGGTCCCACTCGAGTGAGAGACGTTCCACCGTTCACAGCCAGCCGCGATCAGCCCAGACCTCGTACTCGTGGGGCCAGGTGTCACGGTTCGCGGTGACGAGCGCCCGGAAGTGGTCACGACTCGCCTCGAGTGCGGCAACCTGGTCGGGGTACTGGCGCTTTGTTTCGATCGCTTCAGCAAGGTCACGTCCGAGCACCTCCCCCTGAACCAGGGCGCCGGCGAGCCGGGTAGGATCGGGCCCCAGGGCGATGCCCACCCCGCCGACAGTCTGCGCACCGAGGTTGTTCAGGACCCCGTTCAGGTATTCTATCACCGTGTCGTCGCCGCTACCGCCGGTCGTGCAGACCGCACAGCCGTACTTCCCGTCGAAAGATCGACAGTGGATCGCGTCGGCCATTCGGTCCAGTACCTGCTTGAGCTGTGCTGTCGGACCATTGATATAGTTCGGCGAACCGAGCACGAGACCGTCCGCTTCGACCATCGTCTCGAAGAGGCTGGCGAAGTCATCGACTCGCGGGCACTCGCCGGTCGCGTAACAGGTCCCGCACCCGGTGCAGAACTCGATTCTTCGCCGACAGATATCGACGAACTCCGTCTCTGCTCCCACCGAGGCAGCCCCCTTGAGAACGGCCTCGACCAGGCGGGCAGTTCGTGACTCAGCTCCCCGCGGACTCGCACAGATCCCGACAATCTTCATGATATCTCCTCCTCTCACGAGCCGCTTAAGGCTTCTCTTCGTCACGTCCGTCCGTCCAGGAAGTCGCGGATTGCACCAACTGGATTGTGAACGCCTGCCTGATTCGCGGCAAGGTGCTCCTGGTAGGTCGGGAGACGGGCACGATAGAGCGCACCGAGTGGGATCCGGGCGTCCCTGCTGTAGTCCCACTTCCGTGCGATTCTGAGTGCACGATCCGTATCCGCGATCGGGAACGTGCCCGGGTCAAGGTCGCAGGCATGTTCGTCATAATATACAGTCTGGTTGAAGAACGACGCGCAGACCTGGAGGACCTCGAGGAACGAGAAACCCCTGTGGGAGAGTGCGTCTTCAATCAACCCCCGGAGCTGCGGGAGTCTGCGGGAGTAGCCGCGCGCCACAAAGGTCGCACCGGCCCCGACCATCAGAGAAAGGGGGTTGAGCGGGTACTCGGGGGAGCCGGCAGGCGTCGACCTGCCGGGGAAACCGAGCGGGGACGTTGGCGTATATTGCCCGGTGGTGAGGCCGTAGACCCGGTTATCGTGGACGATCAGGGTTATGTCTGTGTTCCGTTTTGCCGCAAAGAGGAGGTGTTCGAGCCCCTCGCCGTAGCAGTCACCATCACCGGCACAGCAGATGACCTTGAGGTCCGGGTTCGCGACCGCGATCCCGGTTGCCACAGGAAGTGTCCGTCCGTGGATCGCGTAGAAGGAGTTGATCCCCAGGTAGTCGGCCATCTTGCCGTGGCAGCCGATGCCGGTCACCAGCACGAACTCGTCCGCCGGGGTCCCTTC
>JBFXGJ010000052.1:0-10966 GCA_050178135.1 Methanoregulaceae archaeon
TCTCCCTCGCGATCGACCTGATCCGGTCCTTCTCCGCCCCACCGATCGCCTGGATGAGCCTCGGCGCCCTGGTCCTGCTCTGCGTGGCGATGGTCACCTTCTCGTCGTATCTCTTTCGGAGGGTCACGATCTGATTAGACCAATGAAAGTGTTTTCCTGGCTTCCGCTGACCTGGAGGTGCTGATGCTCTGTAAGCTTTTTTTTTGAGGGATGGAGGCGATGTCCAGTTTCGAACTGGGGGAGGGGGTCGTTTCTATGGTCGGTGACAAGCTCCCTTACCGTGCCAATTCCGCTCCCTCTTTCCTCGGCGTTGATCGAACGGGTACCACCTGCATTGGGATTGTCATGATTGCCGTGGAACTGCCCGTGATCAATCGTTGTCACGTCTTCCTTGAGCTTGGTGCAATCATGAAGAAGCCGGGCGACACGGTAATGCCCGGTCTGTGCAGCTCTCGGAAAAATTATGAAAAATTTTAACAATTTTCTTAATTCATAATACAAATTGAAAAAATTATTATAATGAAAGCGCGCATGGAATTCGTAGGGACTTCCCAAGCTCCGCTCGGGCTCCCTGAAAAAACCCTCCCGGATGAAGGCGCACCCAGGGCGGTAGGCACCATCCGGGAATGAACAAGGAGGTAATGGATTCATGAAACAGGTGGCCGTTCTCGATGGCATCGAACTCGTCCTCGATACGGATGTCGATATCCCGCTCTATTCAGCACCCCGTTCGATTGACGATGAAACCTCCGCGTACGTTCGAGGAAAGGATCTATACCTGCGAGAGGCCAAAGAGGACCAAAAGATCTTTTACATCCACCAGTGGTCACTGGTTCAGGGTGAAAACGAGTCATTGTCGCTCCTCCCGAACCGGCAGGCCGAGCGTTTCCTCGGGGAGAGAGGCCTTGAGTGTGCCGACATCCCGGGATCGAAGGCATATGCCGCGCTGAGGGCATGGGGCTACGGTATCGCAGAGGAGTTCTGAATACCTCGTCGAGGACTGTAAGACTATCAGCGGACGGATGACCGATTCAAACCGAAACTCCGTCCGCCTTCGTTCTCCCTACCATACCCTCCCAAACGGCATCGTTCTCTTCTGCTCGGACACGAAGCACGTGTGGGAAGAAAGGTCAACCATCGAAGGGCGACCAGGGAGCGGCCTTCTCGGAGACGACCCCCTCCTGGATCGGTCGAGATGATCAATGGGATGGGGTAGGTGGGCCCTCTCCCTTTAACGACGCCTGGCACCCAGGGCAACACAGGCGGCAACGACAAGGGCACCGATTGCGATGGAGCTGTCCACCGGTGCTCCCTGCGTCGTGGCGCCAGGAGAAGATCCGTCACTCTTTCGAATCACCAGTACAAAGACACCGGGGACCATGTAGTCGCCCTCGTCGCGAAGGGTGATCGTGTTGGAGCCTGGAACCAGCAGCGGGCCGACTTCGGTGGAATTGACCGCGAAGTCTGCATAGGGTTTACCGTTAAAGAGGCCTGCGAACTCCCGCCCGTTCACCGTGAGCGTGTTTTTTCCCTTGTTGCCGCCCGGCACCACCGCCAGCAGGGTTGCCAGCCCTCCTGCCGGAACCGACGGTAGATCGGGATAGACGATCCTGACGCTGGCTTCATCCGCCGAGATCCCTTCTGTCGCATAGATCATATCCGCCCCCTCGGCGATCCAGTAGGATACACCGTCGGTCCCGTCCTCGTAGGTGAGGACGAGTGCCGCGCCATTGAAGGCGATCCCGGCATCGGTCGCGGTGTTGGTGACGGTCAGGGTGAGCGGCGTCCCGGCGCGAACAGTGCCGCTGACGTCGTAGACATTGAGGCCACTCGGGTAATCGTACGGCGGACTCCCCTTGTGGTCCGTGTACTGACGTGCGGGCTCGAGGGATGTACCCCCGATCTCCGTCTTCAGTGAAGGCGTCCTGCCTGATGTCCCGCTATGGCTCCACGTCCAGGAGAGGTACACCGAGGCGTTCGGTATATGGCTCGCACCAGTGGGCACGGAGACCGGGAACGTGACGGAATAGGTCCCTCCTGGGGTCACCTCACCACTGTACCGACTGTCACCGGTTGTAACGATCACGTCCCCCGAAACCGTCCCACTGTCCGTGAAATCGATCGCCTGACCCCGATAATCGGCCGCTGCTGGCGAAGCGAGGAGCGTCAGGGTCACCAGGAGCAGGAGCGCCCAGGCGCTGTGGCTAACGGTCATCATCGAACCTCCGGGGAGCAGTCATCGATGCCGGTTGCTGGTACACGGTCGCCGCCTGGGCCCTTGTCCGCCCCGAACGCCGTTCAGGACGCTCCCTCGGACGAGCGAGATAGGAGATGATGCCGGCACCGGCGATCGCGGATGAGATGAGGATGCCGGCTCCCGTCACGACGCCGAACAGGATGATCCCCATCGCAGGGAGATCGGTCTCCCCGGGGAGAAGCGACGTGACGGGATCCGATCCGCCCTCCCTGATGGCTGCAGCGCTCGCGTTCGACGAGGGTTCCGGGACCGGGTCGAGGTCGTTGAGACCAGGAGGGGCGTAGAGGACAACGTGGTCGTCTTGTACGGGCTCGGCGACGGTGGCGATCGTCGCGACGGTCGTGGTCTCGGTCGTTGGTTCAGTTGTCGCGATCGTCGTTGCCTCCGTCGTCGCCTCGGTCGAGAGGTCGAGGGTCGTCTCCGTCGTCACGGGTATCGTCGTTGGCGGCGTGATGACGACAGGCGTGTCAGGAGTCTCGTTCGGCACCCCGGTGGGGATCACCGTCGTATTCCCGGCCGTCACGGAGGGGGCGGCGGTGATGACAACCGGCGTCGGCGCTCCCTGCGGCGTCGAGTTCTGGCCGTCGGTGGGCATCGAGGCAGGTGGTTTCGTACTCTCCGGGACGGTCGTGGAACTGATCGACGCCGAAACGGTCATTGTGGGCATGGTCGTTCCTGGGGTCAGGGTGCCAGTCGGCACGGTCGATGATGGTGTGGTCTGTACAATCGTGGTCATGGTCGCAGTCTGCGTGGTCGTCTTCTGTTCAGTGGTCGGTGCCGTTGTCATCTTCGCGGTCGTCGCCGTGGTGACCGTCGGGTTGGACGTCGCTCCGCTCCCCGCCACACGGAGCAGGAAGACACCCGGGACCATGTAGTCCCCCTCGTCCCGGAGCATGACCGTGTTCTGACCTGCCTTGAGGTACGGACCGACCGGGGTCGAGATGACGGCGAGGTCCGGGTACGGCCGGCCATTCAGGAGGCCGGAGAACTGCTGGCCGTTGAAGCTCAGCGTGTTCGCCCCCTTGTTGCCGCTCGGGACCACCGAGATCAGGTCCGCAGTCGTCCCCGCCGACACGGTCGGTACGTTGGAGAACGTGACCCGGGTTGTGGCCGCGCCCGGAGAGACGCCGCCGGTGGCATAGATCATGTCGGCTCCCTCGGCAACCCAGTACCGAGCCCCGGTCGACCCCCCGTTGTAGGCGAGCAGGAGCACGGCGCCGGAGACGGCGAACCCGGCGGTCGACGCGCCGTTGGTGACCGTGAGGGTAAGGGGACTGTTTGCCCGTGCCGTACTGGCGACGTTGTAGACATAGGTCCCACTCGGATAGTCGTAGGTGCCCGAGCCCTTGCGGTCAGAGTACGAGCGGAGCGGGGTGATCGAGGTTCCGCTCGCCCGGGCCTGGATGGAGGGCGTAACGCCCTCAGTCCCGTCGTGGCTCCAGGTCCAGAAGAGGTAGATCGTGGCCGACTTGATGGTGGCACCCGGTGGGACTGAGACAGGAAAGGTCACCGAGTGGGTCCCCCCAGGTGCCATCTCCCCGCTGTACGCGCTCGTGCCGTACTCGATCCGCACGTCTCCTGTGACGCTGCCGCTGTCCTTGACGGCGAGGGACGACCCGGAATAGTCGGCAGCCACGATCGGGACGAGGAGCAGGGTGGCGACCAGGAGCAGGAATGCCCTGTGTGTTCTATCACTCATTTTCATTGAACCTCCTGGAAAGGGTCGACTGTTGCGCAGGATCGACCAGTCCCTGGGTATCTTTTCGCACCCGATCCCCTCGTCGAGAGAGACGCCTGTAGCACCGGATACTCGTCCCGACGCAGACCGAAAAGACGATCACGCCGGCACCGACGATCAGCGCGAAGAGCACGATCGAGGACGCGTGTCCGATCGGCTCGTTCGTGACCCCCGATTCGACGAACCCCACATCGCGTTCCGAACCAAGGGGCTCGGCACCGCCTTCCTGCGGTGAGAGGCTGCTCGCGTTTCCCGACGATTCCGGGGTTAGCCCAACTCCTCCCTGGCCCGACCCGATGATCACTGGGGTTTCCCCGGCATCGCGTGTCACAGCGGGAGAAAGTGAGGTCGGAACCGGGGTGCGGACCGGAGTAGGACTCGAGATCGTCCCCGGGGTCCCCGTGAACTCGACCGCCGTCGTCGCAACGGAGGTGGGCGATGTCGGCGCCGGCGCCGGTGTGGCCCTCGTCGTGACGGTTGTGGTCGCGGTGGTCGTCGCCTTCAGCGTGCAGACGTATGCCACGAAGGTCGGATGGAGGCGATTTGCATTCCCTCTTCCAAACCCTACCGTGTTCGAGGACTGGACGAGGGATCGCACGTCGTATGATCGCAGGTCGAAGTACGCACCGCCGCTCACTCCAGCGGCATCCGTTGCGACCGTCTTTCCGTTGAAGAGAAGCGTATCCCCATCGCCGCGCACTGAGGCGACATAGGTGACGAACAGGCGAGCGTCGGACACCGCAGCGGGGGATGGGCCGGGGCCAAATGACAGGCTGACCGCGTCCTTACTCGCATCCTTGTTCAGGTTCTCGTTCCCCTCGGCGAACCAGTACTCGACCATGGGGGCGGACGGATCCTCGGTCGCGACCGCGAGCACGATGCCGTACACACGGCCGTCGATCTCTCCAGCGGTCATCGCGGTCGCGGTATTGGCACCCGAAACGACCCTATCCCCGACGTCGTACGCACACCAGTGGACTCCGAACCCCGAGACATACGTCAGGCTGTTCGAATCCTGGCCGCCGCCCAGCGAACGTTCTCCGAGCGAGACGCCGTTGAAACTCGTCTCCACCGTTCCCTTGTAATCTGGCGTCCCACCCCAGACGCCGACATAGAGCCGGGCGAACCGGACGGTGCCGGACGGGACCGTGAACGACTGAGAGTACGGCGAGGCGACGAGACCGTGACCCCCCATCACCGAGACGCTCCCGTGGTGCTGCGCGTGTGCAACCGTCTTGAGTGGGATCCCGTTCATCGAGTAGACGGCGGTCACCGGGGACGTCGCGGCGAGCAGCACCAGAAGCAGGATCAGCGCGACCGCACGCCCGGGTGCGTGTCGCCTAGAGCCGGTTGAAGAGCTGCACGATATCATTGAAGTCGATCCTCCCGTTCCGGTTCGCATCAAAGGAGGCGATCGGCTCGTTCGCCGCGATCCAGGTCATGGCGTTGAAAAAGACCACGATGTCGCTGAAGTCCCGCCGGTTGTTGCCGTTGAGGTCCTCGCAGACGCCATCCCTGTCGAGGTCCTGGGGCATCGAGGTCATGGGAGGCACAGGTTTGAGCGCCGGCCCGTCCGCCTCGACCACCACCGTCAGGATGAACGTCCCGGGCATCATGGAGTCGCCCCGGTCCTGCACGGCGAGCGTGTTCGTCCCCTCGTGGAGGAACGCAAGCACGTCGGTGGCATTGACCGCGACCTGCAGCTGGGTGCTTGCCGCGTCGACGGGTCCGAGCGACCGGTCGTTGAAGAAGACCTCGTTCCGGTCGCTCTCGCCCTTATCGGCACCGGGCACGATCGTAGTGAACCGGGCGGAACGGACCCGGGCGACCGGGGGCACCCCCTCGAACGTGGTGCTGGTCGTCGCCTGGTCGGCACTGATACCCGTCGTGTTGAAGAGGAGATCCGTCCCCTCCCGCACCCAGTACCGGCACGGAGGTCCGCTCGTCGACTCGTACACGATCAGCAGGGCCGCGCCGTAGATGGACACCTCGCGCCCGGCGGCGCCGGTGTTGGTGACGACCACGTGGTGCTCCCCCAACCCCGTGGCCAGTCCGGTCACGTTCCAGGCATCGAGGCCGTACGGGTAGTCGTACGCGCCGGACCCTTTCCGGTCCGAGTACCGGGTGCCCGCCGGGAGAGCGGTGCCATCGAGAGTGACCGCGAACTCCGGTGGGACCCCGGTCGAGCCCTCGTGGCTCCAGGTCCAGTAGACCTGGAGACGGGCGCTCCTGACGGCGGCACCCGCAGGGAGCGAGACGGGGATATCGACAGGATATGCCTCGCCGGGCTGCATCGCCCCAAGGTACGACGAGGTGCCGAACGAGTGCCAGACATCCCCGTTCACCATCCCCTCCTCAACGAGTGCGAATGGCCGGTCACCTGCGTACGTCGCGCCACCGGGGGTGACAAGGAGCACCATCGCGACCAGCAGCGCGGCCGGCATGAACATACGGGCCTTCATCGGTCGGCGCTCACGTATCCCCGACCCTGTTCCCGCGTCCGGGACGGCCGGGGTCACAGCACCGACCCCCTTACCTTCACCGCGGTGGAGTACCCGATCCACCCGCCGATGATCCCGCCGACGACGCCGAGGCCGACCTGGAGGGCGCTGTACCAGGGGGCGTAGGCGATGTGCCAGACAGCCGGCGCGAACAGGAAGTAGAACGCCCCGTACGAGACGAAGCCCCGAATGATGCCGATGACGACCGCGGTCCCCCGGCGATCCGCGTAGTCGCCGCCGAGGAGCATGCAGAGGAGGTCGACGGCAACCCCCTCCATCAGGTACCATCCGAGCCAGAGGAAGATGTTCGTGCCCCAGATGATCATCGCCACGATCTCCTGGACGAAGAAGAGCAGGGTCGCCGTCCCAGGCTTCCTGACGAGGTGGACGGCGAGGACGAGGAGGACCGCCGTCGGGACCGTGTAGAGCAGTCCGCCCAGCGGTCCGAGCAGGTCGTTGAAGGTCTGCCAGAACCAGCGGAAGACCACGCCCAGGAGGGCGGCGATCAGCGCGATCGTGACGAGGTCGTTCGTCGTGAACCGCTGAAGCACAGCTGAACGCCGGAAGAAGACGAGCGCGACAACCAGGACGACGAGGCTGATCCCGATCGTACCGTAGGTGATCCAGGAGAGGGGAGGTACGACCGCTGCTTCGTGGGTGATGGTCGTGGTCCGACTTTCACCGCTGTCCAGGTAGGTTGCGGTCACCACGAACGGCGCATTGGTCCTGTGTTCGATCGAAGCCGGGGGCCGGACGCCGATGGTCATGTTCTGCGCCTCTCCCGGCTCAAGCCTCTCGACGAAGCAGGAGCCCCTTCCGCCGTCCGCCGTTACGCCTGGCAGGGGCTGCTGCGGTACCGAGACGCCCATGCCGAGCGGCACGTCGATCGAGATGGAGATGTTGGTGAGGGACACTGGCCCGCTGTTCGTGAAGGTGACCCGGACGCGTTCATCCCACGCGGTGCCTGCGACGAGCGTGTTCGCTGCGTAGATCTCCTGGTTCTTGACAGGGACCTCGACGGTGAGTGTGAGCGGACTGTCGTCGGCCGCCACGCACGGGCAGAGGAGGGCAAGGCCCACGAGGACCAGGAGGACCCACGATGCCTTCATGGCCGCCGCCTCCGGTTGTAATACAGGTACCCGGCGCCGATGATCGAGAGGACGAGCACGGCGATCACCGGGAGCGGCACCTGCCGATCCTGGACCCGTTCGACAACACTGGACGAGACCCCGGAGACGGGAATTTCAACCCCGTCTGCGTACGTGAGCACGATCACGGCGCTGAACGGGTGGATGTAGTTCTCATCACCCCGTTCGAAGATAAACAGGTTCCCGGTCTTGTTCACGAGAGACGTGACGTCGAAGCTGTCGATGTCGAGGTACGGTCCGTCCTTCGCGCGTCCGACATCCTCCCCGAGGAGGTGGTCATTGAAGAGGAGCCGGTCACGCTCCCCGGCCGTTCCCGCGATCTGCATCGTCGTGAGGGTCGCGTTCACGAGCCCCACGGTCTCGATCGTCCCGTTCAACCGGACGACCTCCTGGTCCAGCTTCGTCGCGGGAGCAAGGGCCGAGTTCCCCTCGTACACGAAGAACCGGGTGACCGGCAGGGCCGGGTCCTCGACCACGGCTGTGAGGTAGACGGCGTAGGGGGCACCGTTGTCGTTCGTATACCGGGCCTCGACGAGGTTCTTTCCCGGCCGGACGAGTTCGGTCACGTCGAAGAGGTACGAGGCCACGCCCCAGGCCGAGACGATGTCGGACGTCGTCCGCTGGGGAAGTGCCTGCCCGTTCACCGAGATGTCCAGTGTATCCGCCTCGTTGTAGTTCCACACCGGGACCGAGAGCCGGGCGAAGGTGACCCGGCCCTGGGGAAGCTCCAGGTACTCGACGTACGGTTGTTCCTGGGTATACCCGTGACCCCCGGATGCGAAGACGGTGCCGTGCACCGTGCCCTCAGCGACGAGGACGAGCGGGCTCCCCGCCCCACGCCATTCTCCGGCTGTGACGGCGGGGGCGAGGAGGACCAGGAGGAGGAGAGCGATCTCGGGCGCGGACCGGATCATAGCAGCACACTCCCACCGTGCCCGAGGACGGAGAGGAGGAGCCCTCCCCCTATGAGGGCGACGGCATACCCGCCGATCGCGTAGTCCGCCAGGCCAGGCCGGAGCTCGATGAGCGATGTGCGGTCGCGTGCCGCCCTGAACGCGCGCGCGTCCGCGGCGAGCGCGAGCTGACGGCCGGACCGGAGGAGCCCCGTGATCAGGGGGAAGAAGAGGTAGGAGAGGGCGCGCAGCATGCCGACGAGGCCGCGCAGGTTCAGTCCCCGAGCCTGCATCGCCCGCATGATCTGCTCGGCCTCACCGATCATATTCGGAGCGAACGAGACTGCGGCCGAGACCATGAAGGCGATCTCGAGGGGTAGTCCGAATGGTCGACGGTTCTCTCGCGCGGGGATGATCGCGGAGAGCGCCGCGATCAGGTCGCCCGGGCGGGTGGAGGCGACGAGGGCGAGAGCGGCGCTCGAGCTCGCGATGAACCGAAAGGACTGGATGAGACCGTAGACGATGCCGTCCAGGTAGACCGCGATCCCCCCCGTGATCGGGCCGAGTAGAGGAAAGGTCGCCGGCATCAGTACGAGCCGGCCCCCGGTCCCCCAGTAGTAGAAGAAGGCCTGGGAGAGGATGACGCCGGTCGCGATCGAGATGAAGATGAGGAGCAGCGTGCGCACCTGCCCCTTCGACGGCCGCAGGACGGCCCAGAACGGGACCGTGGAGAGGACGAGCAGCCCGAGCAGCAGGGGCGTACCGACGAGGACCGCCGCGATCGAGACGGAGAGCACCCACAGGAGCTTGGTCCTCGGGTCGAGACGGTGGAGCGGGGTCTCCTTCTCGAACGAACGGAAGAGCTGCTGCAGGGATGACATCGTGTGGATGTTTTACGTATCAGGTGATTAGTCTTACGAATTCGACGAAAATAACAATCTTAATCTATTTGATCAGAACGATTTCTGGTTGTTGATTACGATCCATGCTCGTTGTTAAGCATCTCGGTTACAGCTACCCTGGGGCCGATCGGCCCGCGGTGGAGGACGTCTCCTTCTCGGCACGGGAGGGGGAGTTCCTCGTTCTGACCGGCCCGAGCGGGTGCGGAAAGTCCACCCTTGCCGGCCTCGTAAAGGGGCTGATCCGTGAGGGATCGATTGGGACGATCGCAATCGACGGGGAGCTGACGAGTTCCCTCGGCGTCCCGGAGCTCGCACAGCGCGTCGCCATGGTCTTCCAGAACCCCGACCTGCAGTTCTTCGGCGTGACCGTACGCGAGGACGTCGCCTTCGGGCCGGAGAACCTGGGACTGCCACGGGACGAGATCCGCTCGCGAGTCGAGGACGCCCTGGAGGCCGTGGGAATCGGGCACCTTGCCGACCGGGTGATCGTCACCCTTTCGGGTGGTGAACGACAGCGCGTCGCGATCGCCGGCGCGCTCGCGATGCGTCCCCGCCTCTTGATCCTGGACGAACCGACCTCGGACCTCGATCCGGCCGGGAGGCGGGAGGTGCTCGAGACACTCAACGGGCTCGAGGGCCAGGGGATCACCGTCCTGCTGATCGAGCACAACCTGGAGGAGGTGGCCCAGTATGCCGACCGCTGCCTGGTGATGGACCAGGGTCGTCTCATCCTGGACGACACCCCGTTCGGAGCGCTGTCGGACCCGTCCGGCCGCCTCGCCGGGATCGGGGTCCATCCTCCCCAGCGGTACTGGCTTGCAGGAAAGCTCGGGCTCACGCACGCCTCGGATGCCGCCCTGCTCGCCGCCCTCGGGTCCCGGTGGACAGTCCGGTCGACGGCCCGGAGCAGCCCAGCGGAGAGGGAGGACCCGACTGTGATCGAGTTCGACCACGTCACGACGGACCGGGACGGGCGACCGCGCGTCCTCGACGACGTCTCGTTTCGAGTTCGAGCCGGTGAGTTCGTCGCCCTGGTGGGCAGGAACGGGGCCGGCAAGTCGACGATCGCCGCCCACCTGATCGGTTTCCTCCAAGCGACGCACGGGAGGGTGCTCATCTGCGGAGAGGACGTCGCCGGCCAGAAGGTCGCCCGGCTCGCCCGAGGCATCGGGTACCTGTTTCAGAACCCCGACAACCAGCTCTTCATGGACTCCGTGGCCCGCGAGATCGGTTTCGGCCTCGCCAACTACGGGGTCGACGACGTCACGGGCCGCGTCTCCCGGGCGATGGAGCACCACGGGCTCACACCGTTCGCCTCCCGCCCCCCACAGTCCCTCTCGCGCGGCCAGCGCCAGCGTGTGGCCGTCGCCTCGATCCTGGCGATGGAGCCCAACGTCCTGGTCCTGGACGAGCCCACGACCGGCCAGGACCGGGGTCACCTCTACGCCCTGATGGACGAGATGGTCGAACTCCACCGATTCGGGCGGACTGTGCTCCTCATCACGCACGACCTGACGCTCGTCGCCG
>JBFXGJ010000053.1:0-10524 GCA_050178135.1 Methanoregulaceae archaeon
ACGGCGGTCGCACGCCAGGTGAAGGTCCGACCCGTATTCGTCACGACCGGGACCTCGATCTGGCCTTCGCCCATTATCCGGGCTCCCGGGACGTACTCGAAGACCTTGACGTACTTCAGTCCTGCGGCACCGGCACTGGAGGGAGACTCGTGGATGAGCCGGTAGTGCCCGAGCGCCGGCACCGTCTCGACTGGCTGGTTCGGCTGGACGCCGGCGGCGAGGGCGTGGGTTCCCGCGGGCGCCTGCGCGTTGTACTCCGCCGCCCGCTGCGCGGCGCCGGTCCCGTTCACGGTCTCGACGCGGGTGATCAGCGGCAACGAGGTCTTCGCCTTCTCGGGGCCCTGGTACTCGATGTAATAGGCGGTCGTAGGCGCCGTCTCGGAGCCGTCGAAGTTGTGGAGACGGGCGATGGTGGTCAGGTAGTAGTCCTGCTTGTTGACCGAGACCGGATCGTAGACGTTCGAGTTCTGCTGGTTGCGGGTATACATGGTCGCCTGATAGGGTGCCGTCTGCGCGGTCGTGTTATACCAGGTGGTCATCGCCCAGAACTTGGAGACGGCCATCTCGATGTCGGTGACGACATAGCGTGTCTTCAGGGTATCAAGGATCCCATTCGAGACGGACTCGTTGGTCGAGACGAAGTAGGCAGCTGAGCCGTTCGGGCCCGAGACGCCCTGCTGGAACGGGTTCGCGTTCGGGATCCGCTCGGCGATGAAGGTGATCAGGTGGCCGTAGTCCCACCAGGACATCACCCCGTAGGCCTGGTCGGGGTACGAAAAGCCTTCCTGCTCATAGACCTTCTTCATGTCCATCCCGGTCTCCGGGGTGTTCGCCTTCATCCACTCGAGCGACTCCTTCCAGTCGCCGTTCATCCGGTTCACGGAGAGGCTCGCGGTCGAGTACGACGTCGTGAAGTCGTACTGGCCGTCTCCGTCGAGGTCGAGAGGGAGGGCGGAGAGGTAGGCGAAGAAGACGGTGACAAGCAGGACGGCGATCAGCACCGATGCACCGACCAGGTTGAAAGACGGGCGTGGGGCATGGGCGCGCTGCTTGCCCGTCGCCTGCCGCGCTACGGTTTTCTTCCCCTTCTTGCCTGTCTTCGCCTCGGGCTCGGGAGCGGGAACGGCCGGCTTTGCGGCCTTCGTCTCCTGCCCCAGACCGACCATGCCGGCAAGGTCTTTTCCGCCGAGCTCCAGGGCAAACGAGACGACGATGCCGGCGAGCAGGGCGATGTTGACCGCCATGTAGTACTCGTACCGGACGTGCTGGACAGTCGAGAGGAGGATCACGGCCGACCAGACCAGGACGAAGAGGTGATCGGCCCGGTGCTCGCGCCAGAACCGGAAGGCGAGTATGGCGAGCCCGGCGAACATCAAGAGGAGGCCGAGCTGGAACGTGGACCATGCCGCACCAAGCGACCACCCGCGTGCCTCCTGGACCGTGTTCGTCACGTCATACTGCCCGAAGAAGGCCCCGAAGCTCCCGATCAGGACATTGTAGAAGTCCGGGAGCGCGATGAAGAGGACTGCGCTTATCACGATGCCCAGGCCGGCGAGCGCGCCCAGGTAATGAAGGAACGGCCGGTCCTTGAGGGAGCGACCGAGACCCCAGAGGATCGCCGTCCCGACGATCAGGCCCAGGTAGGCGATGACGTGGCCGATCGTGTAGGCGGAGAGGCCGATACCGGCGTTCTTGAGGCCGAACAGGAGAAGGAGGACCAGCGCCACGGCGAAGGTGACCGTGTTGATCACCAGGAGTCCGTCGCTCGAGTGGCCGCGATAGACGTTATAGAGGACCTGCGCGAGGGTGTAGATGGCGACGATCATCGCGAACAGGATCATCGTCGGCATCGCGACGAGCCCGATGAAATAGGCGACACCCGCCGCGAGACCGAGGAGCGCCGGCCACTTCAAACTCCCGGTGTCCGAAAGCGAGACCCCACGGTCGAAGGCATGCCGGATCGCCCAGATGTACACGAGACAGAAGACCGCCGAGACGAGGGCCTCGGTCATGTGGTGGTCGAAGTACCCGAAGAGGGAGCGGTAGAAGTACTGGCCCGAGATGATCGCAATCAGGCCGGCGGCGACAAGCCCGCCCTTCCAGTCCGAGATCCTCTGCCCGATCAGGTAGACCACCGGCACCATCACAGCCGCCATCAGGGGCGGGACCGCGAGGCAGGCATAGATGACCTCGGGCCGGGTGGAGGCGCCCGTGAGGAGGCAGAGGATGGCGGCGGCGTAGGTGGTGAGCGGCCCCCAGTAGAGGTCGGTCCCGTACGGGAAGTGCGTCATCGGCTCCCACCAGGCATAGGTCGGGAAGTTCGCGAGCATCAGCTCGACCTGGCGCAGGTTGTAGATCGGGTCGTCGGAGCCGACGAAGGTCAGGATGTCCTGGGACCCAATCTGCGCTGCGGGGAGCATGCGTATCCAGAACGCGATCAGGGTGAAGAGCGCGACGAGCGCGATGATTATGGGTGTGCGGTATCGTTCGAGAACGGGCAGAGTCATCGATCCCTCCTCGGTTAATGGTGCTCCGGGAGAGCCTTAATAAATTTGGATGTCACCGTCGCCGATTACGTGGGCATCAGTCGGCTCGTCGGGAAAGAAACCCGTGGACGACACGGTAGAGAATGTAGACGAGCGACCCCGCGGTCAACGCCATCACCCCGTAGATCAGGAGGTTGAGGTTCTCGTTGACGACGGGGACGGCACCGATGAAGTAGCCGGCGAGCACCAGGACGAACGCCCAGGCGACGGCGCCGACGATGTTGTAGAGCAGGAACCTTCGGTAGCACATGGTCCCCACCCCCGCGAGGAACGGCGCGAAGGTCCGGACAAGTGGGACGAAGCGCGCAATGAAGATGGCCAGGCCCCCGTATCGCTCGAAGAAGTCGTAGGTCCGGTCGATGTACTCCTGCCGGATGATCTCGGGGAACCGGCGCTGGAAGACCCGGAGGCCCAGAAAATTACCGATCCAGTAGTTCGCCGTGTCGCCCAGGATCGCGCCCGCGATGAAGACAGCGAGCAGCAGGTAGAGGTTCAGGTGGCCGGCGGCTGCCACCGCCCCCGAGACGAAGAGGAGCGAGTCCCCGGGGAGGAAGGGGGTGATGACAAGCCCGGTCTCGAGAAAGATGATCACGAAGAGGAGCACGTAGGTGACGATGCCGTACTCCTGGATCACCAGGGGTAGGTTCTTGTCGAGATGGAGAAAGAGTTCGATCAGCCCGGGAAGCATCGTTCTGTGGTATGTGACGGGATTCCCACCGTAACCGGGGCGGCCGCAGGAGGGGATTTAGAGGAGTATGTTCAGTACCAGGATGACGACACCGATCACGGCCGCAGCCGCGATGACGTAGTATGGATTGATGTGGACTGCCCGCCGGTCCTCGCTCTCGTAGTAGTTGACGAGACCGGCCGACGAGATCAGGCGTCCGCCTCTCTTCTTCGCCATATCATTCTATATCTGTTCCCGGTCGTTTAAATAATCAGGGTATGGAACCATCCATCTACTCGGGGCTCGCCCTCCTGGGGCCGGACCTGGAGCCTCGTCCCGCCGACGTGGTGGTCGAGGCGGGACGGATCGTTGCGATCGAAGAACGGAGACGCGCACCCGCACGTTGGATCAGCCCTGCCTTCTTCAATGCACACACGCACCTCGGCGACACCATCGCCATGGACGTATCGGCCTCTGGAGACCTCGCTGCCCTCGTTCGCCCGCCCGATGGACTCAAGCACCGAATGCTTCGGGCAGCCTCGGCGAACGACTGCCGGAACGGGATCCGTGCCAGTCTCAAGAGGATGCTCCGGGGTGGCACGACGGGGTGCGCGGACTTCCGGGAGGGAGGTGCGCGGGGCATCGATCTCCTCAGGGAAGCGGCCCGGCGCCTGCCGTGCCGGGTGATCGGGCTCGGGCGAGGCGGGGGCGAGGCGGTCGCTGATGGAGCAGGAATTGCGAGCGCACGCGACGTGGTTGACTACCTGGAGGTGGTCGCCCGCGTCCGGGAGCGAGGGGGGCTCGTCGCGTTTCATGCCGGTGAGCGCGACCCGGAGGACGTGGACCGTGCCCTGGACTGCCGCCCGGACCTGGTGGTCCACATGACCCACGCGACGGATCGCCAGCTCCGGCATTGTGCCGACGAGGGGATTCCGATCGCGGTCTGCCCCCGGTCCAACTGGCGACTCGGCGTTACGCATGGCATGGACCACCCCCCTATCGGGAGGATGTTCGATCTCGGGTGCCGCGTGGTGCTCGGGACCGACAACGCGATGTTCGTTTCGCCGGACCTGGCGCAGGAGATGATGTTCGCATCGTTCGTGTACCGCATCGATGCCACTCGTCTCCTGCGCGCCGCCGTGGAGGGGGCGGCGGTGATCGGGTCGCCGTGCTGGATCGAGACCGGGGGGCGCGCAAACTTCCTGGTGATCGATCCCGCGCGGGGAGGAGTGAATTTCAGCCGCGATCCCGTCGCAACCCTGGTGCAGCGGCTTGATTCGTGTATGATCGAAACAAATGTTTTTAACCTGAAAGACGAATCTATAAAGACTATTTTCTGAGGTGTATATGTTCCGGAAGGTACTGGTGGCGATTGACGGTTCCAGCCAGAGTCGACTGGCCCTGAGCACGGCAATCGACGTGGCGAAGGTGTGGAAGGCCGAGATCCACGCGGCGTACGTGATTGAGATCGGGCTCTTCTCCTCCCTGCCTGTCGACAACACCTGGGAGGTCATGTACAGCCTTCTCGACAAGGAGGGAAAGGAGATCCTGGACGACGCGATTGCGGCGGGAGCGGAGGCAGGGGTCCCCCTGACGACGCACCTCCGTCAGGGACACGCCGGGCAGGAACTGCTCAACCTCGCCGAGGAGATCGGCGCCGACCTGATCGTCCTGGGCTCGCTTGGGAAGAGCGGGATCGAGAGGCTGCTGATCGGGTCGGTCAGCTCCTTCGTGGTGACGAACAGCCCCGTGACGACGATGGTGGTGAGAGAATAAACCCGCAACTCGTGCGCGATTACATGACCCAGGACGTGGTCTCCGTCCAGATCCCGGGGAACCGCGACGACGTCCTGAAGATCCTGAAGCGCACCGGGATCAGTGGCGTGCCCGTGCTCAAGGATGGGACACTTGTCGGGATCATCACGCGCAAGGATCTGCTCCGCAAGCCGGACGAGACCCAGCTCGGCCTTTTGATGACGCCCGACCCGATCACGATCGGTCCGGATGCGACGATCGCCGAGGCGGCGAGGATCCTCGTCTCGATGAACATCCGCCGGCTTCCGGTCGTCGAGGACGGAGTCGTCGTCGGTCTCCTCTCTGTCTCGGACCTGGTCCTCGCCATCGCCCAGATGAAGTGCACGGTCCCGATCCGCGGCACCTACACGAGCCAGACCTTCGCCGTCTGGGAGGAGACCCCGCTCACGGTCGTCGGCAAGGTGATGGAGATATCCGGGTTCGACGCGATCCCGATCCTGGACGCAGATAATACACTTCGCGGCATCATATCGGAGCGCGACCTGATCCGGAACTCGGTGATCGAGGACTCGGTCGGTGTCTCGGACTTCTCAAACGGAACCGATGACGACGAGTGGACCTGGGAGAGCATCCGCGACAACCATACCCTTTCGTACTCGATCTCCAAGGTCCAGCTCCCGAAGAAGCCCGTCAAGAACGCGATGGTCAAGAACGTGATAGCGGTCCCCCAGAACGCCGAGGTAAGCGACTGTGCCCTGAAGATGAAGCGAGCACGGGTAGACCAGCTCCCGGTGATCAACGGGGACAAGCGTCTCGTCTCGATGCTCTTCGACCGGGAGTTGATCCGGGCCCTCTGCGTTGCCGATCCGACATAACAACTTATAAGTCGTATCGCGGTGTTGTATATCCTGAACAGCATTTTTATAATGATTCTTTCTATTTACAGACTTTTCGAGGTACTCTGATGCCAGAGGCAGAGATGATGAAAGGGACCACGACGATCGGTATCGTCTTTCGAGATGGCGTGGTCCTCGCAACGGAGAAGCGCGCGACCATGGGATACATGATCGCGTCCAAGCGGGCGAAGAAGGTCTACCAGATCGCCGACCGGATCGGGATGACGACGGCAGGCGGTGTCGGCGATGCGCAGCAGCTGGCCCGGATCATGACCGTCGAGTGTCGGCTCTTCGCGATCCGGCGGGCGAAACCGATCACGGTCGGCGCTGCTTCAACCCTCCTCTCAAACTACCTGAACCAGAACCGGTATTTCCCCTTCTACGTCCAGCTGCTGGTCGGCGGGGTCGACCGCACAGGACCTTCGGTCTACTCGGTCGATGCCATGGGAGGTGCCACCCGCGAGGATGACATCGTCGCGACGGGATCTGGCTCGCCGATGGCGTATGGTGTGCTCGAGGACCGGTACAAGAAGGACATGAGTGAGGAGGAGGCGGTCTACCTCGCGGTGCGAGCCCTCCGTGCCGCGATGCGCCGAGATGCCGGGTCGGGTGAGGGTGTCCACGTGGTGGTGATCACCCGTGACCGGTACGACGAACTCTCCGAGGAGAGGGTTCAGACGATAGAAGCCGCCAAGGCGGCCTGATACGCATTTTTTTTAGGACGATTTTATGGGAATTGAAGAGCGGCTCAAGGATCTGAAGGACAAGATCAATGACAAGGTGCCCCAGGGGATCTCGGTCTCCGAGGTCGAGTTCGAGGGGCCCGAACTCGTCATCTATACGGACGACCCAAAGCGGTTCGCCGACGAACCGGACCTGATCAAGACGCTGGCCCGCGACCTCCGCAAGAGGATCGTGGTCCGCCCGACCGTACTCGAGGACCCCGAACGCGCTGCGGTCCAGATCCGGGCCGTGGTTCCGGAGAACGCCGGAATCTCCGACTTCTTCTTCGACCCCGATACCGGTGAGGTGTTGATTGAGGCCGAGAAGCCCGGTGTGGTGATCGGCAAGAACGGGGCGACGCTCCGGGAGATCACCAAGCAGATCGGCTGGACTCCCAAGGTGGTGAGGACGCCCCCGATCGAGAGCCAGACGATCAAGCAGGTCCGGCAGTACCTTCGTTCGGTCAACGAGGAGAGAAAGGAGTTTTTACGGACGATCGGACGGCGAATTCACCGCGAGGTGACGAACCGCGACCAGTGGGTCAGGATGACGACTCTTGGGTGCTGCCGCGAGGTGGGTCGTGCCGCCTTCCTTCTCTCCACCCCGGAGTCGAAGATCCTGATCGACTGCGGCGAGAAGCCCGACAATACAAACGGGACGCCGTACCTCTACGTCCCCGAGATCCACCCGCTCTCCCAGCTCGACGCGGTGGTGCTCACCCATGCCCACCTCGACCATTGCGCCCTCGTTCCCCTCCTCTACAAGTACGGGTTCGAAGGCCCGGTATACAGTACGCCGGCGACACGGGACCTTTCGTCCATGCTCCAGCTCGATTACCTCGAGGTGATCCGCAAGGAGGACCGGAAGATCCCATACACCTCGAACGATGTCAGGAACTATCTCAAGCACTCCATCGTCCTGAACTATGGATCGGTGACCGACATCGCGCCTGATATCAAGCTCACGTTCCACAATGCCGGCCATATCCTCGGGTCGGCCATCGCTCATTTCCACCTCGGTGATGGGCTCTATAATATCGCGTTCACGGGTGACTTCAACTATGGCAAGAGCCGGCTCTTCAACCCAGCCGTCTCCCAGTTTCCACGGCTCGAGGCCCTGGTGATGGAGTCGACCTACGGGGGTTCGAACGACATGCAGCCCGCACGGCGGGATGCCGAGGAGAAGCTCTACGAGACGATCAAGACCGTCGTCGGCCGCGGCGGCAAGGTGATCATCCCTGCCTTCGCCGTCGGCAGATCGCAGGAGGTGATGCTGGCGATCGAGGAGGGGATGCGCCTTGGAAAGATCCCGCAGGTCAAGGTCTACCTGGACGGGATGATCAAGGAAGCGACCGCGATACACACGGCGTACCCGGAGTACCTCAATAGCGATCTTCGGAACCAGATCTTCAAGGAGGGGCTGAACCCGTTCCTTGCCGAGTGTTTCTGCCAGGTCGACTCGCAGGAGATGCGAGAAAAAGTGATGGCGGGCGACCCCTGCGTGATCATAACGACGAGCGGGATGCTCAACGGGGGACCCGTCTTCGATTACCTGAACAACCTGGCGGCGAACGAGAACAACGCGTTGATCTTTGTCGGGTATCAGGCGGATGGAACACTCGGTCGACGGATCCAGAAGGGGTGGCGTGAGGTCCCGCTCGGTCGGCGGGACTCTATCGTGATCAACCTCGAGGTGATTACCGTCGATGGATTCTCCGGTCACTCTGACCGCCGACAGTTGATGAACTATGTGAGCCATGTCTCTCCACACCCTGAGAAGATCTTCATGGTCCACGGCGACGAGAAGTCGACGCTCGACCTGGCCTCGTCAATTCACAAGCGGTTCCGGATTGAGACCCGCGCCCCGATGAACCTCGAGACCTACCGGATGGTCTAAAAAAACCCCTGGTCTATGCAACATCGGTTGGCCATCTGCAGTGGGATCTTCCTGCTGATGGCCCTCTCGAACGCCGTCGTCCCTGTCCTCGACATCTTTGCCGATGGTGCGGCACTCCAGGGACTGGTCTTTTCCGCCTACTTCTTCGGTGCAATGTTGACGGTGCTGCCGGCTGGCATTGCAGCAGACCGGTTCAGCCGTTCTCACCTGATGCAGGTTGGGCTCGCCGGCTCGCTCCTGACCGGACTCGTCATCGCGATGGCGCCGAGTGTCACCGTCATCATCGGAGCGCGCCTCGTTGAGGGAGTGGCGACCGGTATCTTTGTATCAGCCGGCCTAGCCTACGTGAACAGCCGGCCCGATGACGGTCGCAGCAGCGGCGCGTTCATGGCCTCGCTGAACGCCGGGCTGCTCGCGGGACTGGTTCTCACGGGCGTGCTGGTGGAACAGACCGGGCTCCGTGACGCCGGAGTCCTCGCGTTCACGTCCCTTGCCGTCATCCCGTTCGTCCTCTCCTTCTCTCTCAGGGATGAGGCGGCCCCTTCCCGCGACCAATCGCTTGACCGACTTGTCCCGATGCTCAGGCAGTATCGCTGGCTCTTCTACGCCTCGGTGATCATGTTCGGGGTGGGCGGAGCGATCACGGGGCTCTACCCCGACTTCAGTTCCGCCGACCCAGGGTGGCTCGGCGTGCAGATTGCGCTTCAGAACGTGGCGACAATCCTTGCAGTCATGATCGTTTCCCGTCTCTCGTTCGAACCGATCCCGCTCATCAGGGTCTGCTCGGTCGTGATGGCCCTGGCAGTCTGCGTCTCCTTCGTCACCCCATATGGATTCACCCTGATCGGCGCAGCGTCAGGGGCGGTGCAGCTCGCCACCCTGGTCTTCCTTTCCCGGACCGGCGAGCCGTCGGGTCTCGCAGCGGGACTCTTCAGCACCGCCTCCTATGCGGGGATGGCCCTCCTCCCGACGCTCTCGACCTCCGCGGCCCACTGGTATGGGTACCCCGTGGTCTTCGCGTCTCTCGTCCTCATCTCCCTCAGTGTTGCGTTCACGATCCGGCGTTGCACTCGGTGCCGGCTCGCGTGCATGCAATGACGCGCGACCCGTCATGAGCCGTGTCTTGGACAACTTGTTGTGGAGAACGGATCGATTCCCATCATGCAGTGCTCACTGATCGGCACCGATTCGAGAGTTCCCCTGATAGTGTCCCAATTCGTTCATTCATGAACCGGCGAGTCCGGGGAAACGCGCCGCGGAGTTCTTCTTCACCACCTCGAATGCAGGTATGGTGGCCCTCTCACAACTCTCGCTCGCAGACTCCATCTGACCAGGGCACACCGCAGTCTTCGCCCGGCTCGTTCTCCTCGCCATCGGGACTGCCCTTTCGAAAAAACTCTGCATGCCCCGCATGCGTACAGGAGATGGGAGTTACCGTATGACCTGGCGATACGGGATTCAACTGCCTCGACAAAGAGCCGAGGGTGCTGGAGATGGCCTCCAACGAGCCACGCGACATGGTTGGTCAGGACTGACCGTTCCAGTTGAGCCTGGAGACCATGACACGGGAGATGAACAGATGGGAATGAAGGAATCCCTCTTCACCCCAGTAAAAAAAATTCGATCTCGATCAGACCGGCAGGGGTTTATCCGACCAGAGCCCGTGGATGTTGCAGTACGCCCGTGCACGGATCTCCCCGTCCAGTCCAGGAAAGACCGCCCGCGGAGCTTCGCCTGCCTTCAGGTGCTGTACATGTCGTTCGGACCCGGCGATCACCTCGATCCACTCGATGTAGTGATTTGGATCCATCGGGTGATCGACGGAGCCAACAACGACGGTGATAGCATCTGCACTCTTCTCAACTACGGGCACATGCTTCACGATGTCTGCGTCGACAGTATTCTCTCCCTGCTATACCATCGGTTGTTTGCAGCAGACGAGCTGTCCCTGGCCCTCGTGGATGATGGTCACGATCTTCCCGCAGTTTCCACACTTATAGATCTCGAGCATTTTTCCAGTCTCTCCTCTTCTCGATAGCTC
>JBFXGJ010000054.1:0-10236 GCA_050178135.1 Methanoregulaceae archaeon
GGAAGGACTGGCGATGGCAGATCGCACACGCGATCACCGATATCGACACGTTCGAGCGCCTGCTGGACCTCGAGTTCGAGCCTGAAAAAAGGGCTCTGCTGGAGGAGACTATCCGGAAGTTTCCACTCCGCATCACTCCCTACTACCTCTCCCTCGTCGACACCAGTTACCTCCAGGAAGGACCCATCTTTCGGCAGTGTTTCCCGGACCCGGCCGAGCTGATCATGGACCCCCACGACATGGAGGACCCGCTGGCTGAGGACACGGACAGCCCCGCCCCCTGCATCACCCACCGCTACCCCGACCGGGTGCTCTTCCTGGTCAGCAACGTCTGCGCCATGTACTGTCGCCACTGCACCCGCAAGCGGCGCGTCGGCGACATCGACTCCATTCCGAGTCGGGATGAGATCAGCGCCGGCCTGGACTACATCCGGGAACACCCGGAGATCCGCGACGTCCTCCTCTCCGGTGGAGACCCCTTCATGCTTCCCGACGAGTACCTGGACTGGATCCTCACCGAGCTCGATGCGATCCCGCACCTCGAGGTAGTCCGGATCGGTACGCGGGTGCCCGTGGTTCTCCCGTACCGGGTGACCGAGGAGTTTGCACAGATGCTCTCCCGGCATCACCCGCTCTGGGTCAACACGCACTTCAACCACCCTGTCGAGATTACGACCTCCTCGCGACTGGCGTTGCGCCGACTGGCCGACGCGGGGATTCCGCTCGGCAACCAGAGTGTCCTCCTGGCCGGGGTGAACGACTGCCCGAGGATCATGAAGGCTCTGGTCCAGGCGCTCGTCCGGAACCGTGTCCGGCCGTATTACCTCTACCAGTGCGACCTCTCGGAGGGGCTCACGCACTTCCGGACGCCGATCTCAAAGGGGATTGAGATCCTTGAGAACCTGATCGGACATACCAGCGGCTTTGCGGTCCCCACCTATGTAATCGACGCTCCAGGGGGCGGAGGGAAGATACCGTTGATGCCCAACTACCAGATCTCGTGGGGAACGAATAAGGTGGTGCTCCGGAACTACGAGGGGATCATCTGCACGTACAAGGAGCCCGATTCGTACGAGCCGATCTGGTGCGACCGCCAGTGCGCCACCTGCCAGCGCAACCTGAAGATCGACGGGGCCGACGAGTCCCGGGCGGTCGGGATTGCACAGCTCCTGTCGTACGAAGATCCAGCGATAGCACTCGTTCCGGAGAACACGCTGCGCATCGAACGACGCAATGAGAACTGATATCATCACCACAATCGGGGCCAGCACCGTCCAGCACGGGCCCACGAGCAACCGTGTATACGTGATGAGACTGGATCTGGACGATCTTCCCGGACTCCTCGACGACCTGGACGACCTCGCCGTGAGGGAAGGGTACACAAAGGTTTTCGCCAAGGTCCCGGCGTCCGCGCGGGAACCCTTCCTCGACCGGGGATATATCGAGGAGGCGAGGGTCCCCCGGCTCTTCCGGGGCCGCGAGGACGGGTGTCTCCTCTCCCTGTTCCTGGACCCGGCACGGGCCCGGGACCGTGGTTCGTTCGACGATGTGCTCAGAGCAGCGAGGACGGCCTCTGCGAACAGAAGCCCTCGCCCCCTTCCTCCTGGAGCGGACTGCTCGCCGGCGTCACCGGCGGATGCTTTCGAACTCGCGGCCCTGTACCGAGACGTCTTTGCCACGTACCCGTTCCCCATTCACCGGGAGGGCTATATCCGTGAGACGATGAAATGCGGAGTACGGTACTTCTGCATCCGCATCGGGAATGAGATTGCGGCCGTCTCCTCAGCAGAGATGAACCCGGAAGAGAACTACGTCGAGATGACCGATTTCGCAACGCGACCAGGGTTCCGGGGGCAGGGGCTCTCGGGGAACCTGCTCGACTGCATGGAATCGGCAATGCGAGCGGCCGGCATGCAGACCGCCTACACCATCGCCCGGGCCACATCGCTCCCGATGAACATCACCTTCGCCCGTGCCGGCTACGCGTACGGGGGCACGCTCCTCAACAACACCGGGATCTGCGGCGGGGTCGAGAGCATGCACGTCTGGTACCGACCGCTCGCGAGACCGGTGCTGGAGGACCCGGCAGCCCGGTAAGACTGGACGGTCACCGGTGATGGGACAGCGGCGGGGTACGGAGGAGCGGTTGCCTATCGCCCGGGTCGTCACGGCACGGGCGGTGCTTTCCTCCAGCGCAGACGAGGCGGCCCGGTCCGGTGCAGGATCCGTTCGACCCACATATATTCCTTCAAAGGGTGGTGTATGTTCGCCCCACCTCGGTGCGCTGTCCTGAGACAACCGAGAGCGACGCTGACGCAAGACCGAATCGTCTAACCGGAGCTGAATGTCCCTCCGGATCCGTCCCAGATTCGACGGCGAACTTCACGCCGCATCCAACTGATCCTTATTCCCCATCCAGGAGCGGGGTTGGATCGACGTCCCGGACATCACTGGGGTCGGACTTATAGGAGGGCAGCGCCATCCCGATAACAATAAAAGCAGTACCTTCGGTAAAAACTCATCACCTCATCAGCAGTTACGTAACACACAGATGAACTGGATCGCGGCAAACGAGTCGGTTTCAGCGTTCGACTACAACGGAAACGGACGGATCGACTTCGCCGACGTCACCTGGCTCTTCAATCACCTCTAGTCCCCCCTCTTTTCTCGAATGCACCAGCTGTGACGGTCCTTCTCGCCATGCGAGTTCTGCGGGCGGGGTTCGATATGCTCGGGATCCCGTTTGACTGTCCGATCGCCGGGTCGCACCATCGCCGGAACGGATGATGAAAACCACTCTCCCGGTAGAGAGAGCGACAGTTCCTTGGTTGCCCGCGATCTCTTCCGTTCGCTAGATTCGGGCACGAAGACCTCCCGTCCCGTCCGCGACGGAAATTCAATTGTTTCATATATAATGACAGTGATATTAAAATGACCGGTCCCTCTCCTGGAGGTCCGCCCACCCCTGGAATCCCCGTCATGCACCTCGAAGACCCGAGCCCCAGCGTGTCCCCCCTCCCCACTGGCCAAGCCAGGAAAGGACCGTTTCATCGGAGGCCTCATGTCCACGAATCGATGCGTATGCAGGCGAAGGGCGCGCATGGTGAGAATCCTTCTCGCCGTCATCCTGATCGTCACGAGCTGCACGGTGACCGTGTCCGCGCTCTTCTGGCGGACCGAGACCGTGGATTCCACCACGTCGGACGTCGGGCGCCACAACTCTCTCGCGCTCGATGCGAGCGGCAATCCCCGGATCAGTTACTACGACGGAATTTATGGAGACCTGGAATATGCCTGGAACGACGGCACCGCCTGGCATACCGATACGGTGGAAGAGGCGGGGGGCCCGCTCGGTGCCGGGGCGTTCACGTCCCTGGCGCTGGACGCGGCGGGTAACCCGCGCATCAGCTACCACGATTTCTCCGAAGGCCTGGAGTATGCCTGGCGCGACGGTTCGGGCTGGCACGTCGAGACCGTCGACTCGAACAAGGGGACCGTCGGATACCACACCTCCCTCGCGCTGGATGGCGTCGGCAACCCGCGGATCAGCTACCAGGACTGTTCGAAACAGGACCTGAAGTACGCCTGGAAGGACAGCGGGGGCTGGCACAATTTCACGGTGGACTCCGCCGGGAACACCGGTACCGGCACCTCGCTCGCACTGGACCTGGACGGCAACCCGCGGATCAGCTACCTGAACTACTATCCGAACCGCGACCTGCTGTACGCCTGGTACGGCACCTCGGGCTGGCAGATCAGGACCATCGACTGGACCGGGAGCGTCGGGGAGTATAGCTCTCTCGCACTGCACGGAGGCGGCGATCCGCGCATCAGCTACTGGGATCAGTCCAACGATAACCTGAAATTCGCCTGGCAGGACAGCTCGGGCTGGCATATCGAGATCGTGGACGAGGCCGGTATGGTCGGACAGTTCACGTCTCTCGCACTGGACGGCGCGGGCCGTCCGCGGATCAGCTACTACGACCGGACGAACCTCTCCCTGAAGTACGCATGGCACGACGGCGAGCACTGGTGGACCGAGACGGTGGACTCGTCGGGCTCCGTGGGGAAATACTCGTCCCTCGCCCTGGACGACGACGGGAACCCGCACATCAGCTACTACGATGAGACGAACGGCCACCTGAAGTATGCGAGCGCCGCCCCGGTCGTATCGATTCCCGGCGGTGTGGGGGTACCCCGCGACCTGAACCGCGACGGGAAGTTTGAGGACGTGAACGGGAACGGGCGACCGGACTTCGCCGATGTCGTGCTCTACTTCAACCAGATGACCTGGATCGGGGCGAACGAGCCGGTCGCCGCGTTCGACTACAACGGAAACGGGCGGATCGACTTCGCGGACGTCACCTGGCTGTTCAACAACCTCTGACCTCTTTTCTGAGACGCGAGCAGGCCCGTACCGCTCGGGTGCACCGGGTGGCCGGTGGATGACAGCCGACCCATGAATTGTACTCTAAACCTTGCTGTCTTCCAGCGGCCCATCACGTGCTGAGGATCACGAGCAGCTCTCGCGTGACGACTAAAGACTAGCATGAGATACTCGCCCATCACCGTCTCTCAGCCCTCCAGTTGGCCGAAGCGCAGGGGGAACAGTTCGGAAGCATGTCGTCGGACGGGGATGGGTCGGAACATTTTCTACGAGTAGAAACGTCGGTTTCAGACGCACGGTTTCGCCGGGTTGAAGGACCTCTCGACCGCTCACCATACGCATCCTCAGACCACGCCTCCTGAGGTCGTCGATCGGATCCTCAGCCTGAGTCTGGATCATCCCGCCTGAGGGTGCACTCGCATTGCGAATCTCCTGGCGCTTGACGGGACCCGGGTCAGTCACGTCACCGTGCAGAAGATCCTTGCCGACTATGGCATGGGTACCCGTTATGACCGTCTGCTCGCATTGGACAAACGACACTGCCAGAAGGCAATCGACCTCTCGGCTGAACAGGTCGCTCTTATTGAGAAGGCAAATCCCTGCTTCCGGGAACGGCATGTCGAATTCGGACCGCCCTGGTGCTTTCCTCAGTCAGGACACATTCTTCGTCGGTACGCAGTAAGGAATCGGCAGGGTCTATCTCCATGCGGTGGTGGACACCTTCGGATCGTTCTCCTTCGGCTTCCTCCACACCGCGAAGCTTCCGGAGTGTGCGGTTGCTGTTCTTCATAGCGATGTGCTTTTGTTGTATCGCGACCTCGGACTCACAGTCCAGGCTGTCCTCACGGACAACGGTATGGAGTTCTGCGGTCGAGAAGCCCATCCATACGAACTCTATCTCGCTCTCAATGACATCGACCATCGACCTACGAAGGTCCGATCGCCCCAAACAACCGGATTTGTCGAACGATTCAACAGAACAGTCCTGGACAAGTTCTTCCACACAGCGTTCAGGGAGACGTTCTTCGAATCTGTTGATGCACTGCAGAGAGACCTCGATCGATGGCTCGAATTCTACAATACCAAACGTCCCCATCTCGGGTATCGGAATTTTCGGCATCGGCCGATCGAAACCATTCAGCAATTCATCCAAAAATGTGAGGCATGATCATTACATGTACAACTTATGATATCGGGTTCTGATCTTTCAATGCATCAAACATTTAAGAACCGCAGCGCGCATAGGTGCCGCACAGGCCACAATACACTTCTTATTCGAACCGAGCTTGAGAACAGTATGCTCCATGTTCTCTTAGTCGAAGTCCAACAGAGCATAAATGAGATATATCTCTCTCTGACAACGAGCATTTATGAACCTGGAACCTGACAGAAAGATCAGGCGACTTCTCAGCAGCGAACAAATTCCATATAACCTCCTTTTACTGGCAGATGAGACAACTGAGGCAATTGATGGGTATATTCATGAATCTGAGGTGTATGTCATTGATAACGAGGAGAGGTTCATTGCAGTGTGCGTTCTCCAACCTGTTGATTCATCGGTCGTTGAGATAAAGAACATCGCGGTTGACAGAAAGTATCAGGGGAAGGGAATCGGGCACTCTCTATTGTCAGATGCTATACTAAGGGCAAGAGAGATGGGCTATTCTGAAATAATCATCGGAACTGGCGATATAGCAACCAGACAAATATCATTGTATGAATCAGTTGGTTTTAAAAAATATGGAATAAAGAAGGATTTTTTTATCGAGAAATTCCCAGATCCGATCTTTGAAGATGGAGTACAATTGCATGATATGGTGATGTTAAAAATCGTCTTATAAAAACCGGCGGAATTCAAAAAAACATAGATTTAAGCCTACCTTCCTGAATTCCGGAAAATTACGCGCAAAGTCCCATCCTCTCCAGGATGGTTCGTTGCTTTTTGGAGAGTTCCTTCACGAGGGTCTCTCCATTCGCGAGTTGGATCATCTTGATCTTGGCCAGTTCGAGGAACAGTCTCTCCACCGGATAGACCTCGAGAAACCCGGCCTCCTTCAACCTCTTCAACCGTAGTTCCCGGACGTCGGCGGGCACCGCTCGACCGTCAGGTCGTGAAGATCCACCCTCCCCTGCGACGGCGGGTGCACCTCGACCAGGTCCGCCGAACGGTCCGTGACGATCGTGATCCGGTTCCGGCCATCGCATACACCCGCGCCCGGTACCGGTCGGGAATCCCGAGAAGCACAGGCTGGGCCACCCTACATGCTCTGCCTGCTCAAAGCCCGCGAACGCCGTTCCACCCGGCCCATCGATGGCTTGATATTCGTTCCCCCCGGTCACCAGGTAAACGAACCATGCCGGCCAATGTCTCCGCCCTGCTCGATGCGAAACGCCCCGAGATACCGGCTGATGCAGCTCGTTGCGGCGTGACCAACATACGCATCTTCGGTTCCGTCGCGTGGCGCGAGGCCCGCGAGGATAGTAACCTCGATCTGCCCGTCACTTTTCCCCGGGGCACCTCCCTACTCGACCAGATCGGCTTTTCACAGGACCTCGAAGACCACCTCGAGATGCGCGTTGAGGTCGCGTCGGACCGTGGGCTCCGCGAGCAGATCCGCGAGACCGTCATGAAGGAGGCGGTACCCCTGTGAGAACAGACCGGGACCGGCTTGCTGACATCCTCGAAGCCATCGTGAAGATTCGAAGAGGCTCCCGCCCACGGAGGAGGAACTGGTGGCCTCCGAGCTCCTGAAGGTCTGGGTCGTCCAACACCACCAGTTGATGGCGAGGCCGCGAACCACCTCTCACCGGGGTTCATCGCCGAACACTCGGACATACCCTGGCGGCGCATCATCGGTCTTAGCCACGCTCTCGTCCACCAGTACTTCGGCATGGACCTCGACGCGATCTGGAGCATCGCGGTCGACGACCTGCCCCCGCTCGAGGCGGCCATCGCCGCGATAATCGCCGGGACCGGGTGACACCCCGGCTGGGCCGGCCGTCGGAGTGTCGCGAGGTCGTCGACGGCCGGGATCGTGTTCCAAAAAAGGGGTGTTATCCGATGACGCTGACCGGCCGGCCGCCGGCAGTCCGGGTGGTTCCCGCCGTGCCGGTGACGGTCACGTTGGTACTCATCGAGGACCAGCCGTACGGGTTGCGGACGGTGAGCGTGACCGCATATTCGCCGGGCTGGCGGAAGACGACGGACGGGCTCTTCATCGTTGTCCAGGCAAATCCGCCGAAGTCCCAGCGCCAGGAGGTCGGTGCACCCGTCGACGTATCCGTGAACCGCACGTAGAGCGGTGCCTGACCGGAGGTGCGGCTGAGCGTGAAGTTCGCCTCCGGCACCCGGGGATCGCCGTCGACCGTGACGTACGCCGGCTTCGAGACGGTCGCCTGGCCGAGCGGCGTCCAGACGGTCAGGTTCACGGTGTAGGCGCCGGGGCGCTCGTAGACGTGCACCGGGTCCGCGTCGGTGGACAAGCTCCCGTCACCGAACTGCCACCACCGGTGGTACGGCGCCGGCGATGAGGTGTCGGTGAACTGGACGGCAAGGGGTGCCTCGCCCACCGTCGCGTTTTCCGTGAAGTTCGCCACCGGCGTCGGCGCCGGCGTCACGGGCTCGGTGACGCGGATATAGTGGTATTCCGTCTTCGTCGACGTCGCTCCCGCCCAGTCCCTGACGGAGAGGGTCACGGTGTAGAGCCCGGGCAGGCTGTAGACGTGCGTCGGGTACTGGAGGGTGGAGGTACCGCCGTCGCCGAAGTCCCACCGCCACGACTGCGCATTCGGGGTGTAGTCCAGGAACTGGACGGTGTGGGGTGCCGGCCCGGACTGGGGGTACGCGGCGAAGGAGCCGGAGGGCGCTGGAGCAGGGGTGGGGGGCGGTCCGACTCTGAAAATACTGACCTTCCCGCTACCCGGGTCAAGGACGTAGGCCTCCCCTGACGCGGTCACGGCGATTCCTGTTGGATTGCTAAGGTATCCCGCCTGGCTGGTGCCGATATAGCCTCCCGAGGGGGAATATCCCTGGAACAGCCCCGAGAACGTTTGCGTGAAGAAGACACGGTCAGAGGGATCTACCGTGATCCCATTTACCACCCCAGCGACGGTTGTGAGCTGCGATGGTCGTGCCCCGTCCCTGTCGAATATATCGATGAAGCCTCCTGGTGGATAAGCGTTATACAGATAATCTGTCCTGTTCACGGCGAGAGCCCAAGCAGAAATCCCTCCCTTAAAAAGCAATGCCGTCGTGCCGCCAGGCGGAATGACCTGGATCGAGTTCGATCCCTGGTTCGAGACGAAGGCGTGACCTGTGCTGTTGACCGACACGAAGAAAGGCTGATCCCCGGTCGTGACCGTATGCAGGATAACTCCGGAGAGCGAGTAGACACGGAGTAAATCGTTCGCGGAATCTGTAACATAGACGTACTGTGAGGTCGCCTTAATCCCTCTGTATCGCGCCGTGTTATCCGTATCATTCCATCCCGCCACTTCGTTGCCGGCGGGATCGAAGATACGAACATCCGGAGTGCCCTGGTCTTGAGTGATAAAGGTGTACCCCGTCTCGTTGATCGCAATGCCGTGGGATGATCCAATCTGCCAGGGATTCCCGTTGGGGTACGTCGCGTTCCTGATGAACGGATAGGTATCGCCATCCGGATCGGCGGCTGCCGGCGCGACGGTGCAGAGCAGGGCAATGGCCAGCAGGGCCAGGCATACAGAATTGGTGAAGAGGCGTCGCATAAACAGCTCCGGGACCCTGCGGGCCGGCCCGTTGTGGTAATATTCTCATTGTATCAGGTTAATTTAAGCCCGTCGCCTCCATCGCGCTGTCGAATGGCGGAACGCGGTCACGAAGCCGATCGGCAGGGGTCGTGCTGCGGACCAGTTCACGGGATGATTGAGACACAGAGTGTCGAAGGAGAGAGCATCAGCCCCACCGGGTGGGACTCAATGTGAAAAAGGGGGATGTTATCCGATGACGCTGACCGGCCGGCCGCCGGCAGTCCGGGTGGTCCCCGCCGCGCCGGTGACGGTCACGCTGGTGCTCATCGAGGACCAGCCGTACGGGTTGCGGACGGTGAGCGTCACCGCGTACTCGCCGGGCTGGCGGAAGACGACGGACGGGCTCTGCATCGTCGTCCAGGCGAGCCCGCCGAAGTCCCAGCGCCACGACTTCGCGTTCGGCGTGTAGTCCAGGAACTGGACGGTATGGGGTGCCGGCCCGGACTCCGGGTACGCGGTGAAGGAGGGCGACGGGGCGGCTGGCGTCGGGGGGGGATCGGCCCAGGCAAACTTCAGGTTGTTATTCAGATAATCGTCGAAGTAACTGATCCGGGGTTTGCCAGCAGTATCCAGTGCGAGAGATGAATAAGTACCAACGTCGCCAGCCGCATCCGCATCTTCCTTCTGATACGTGGCTCACAGAGCCCCACCCGGACCCACTCGACCATTCCCGCAGCAGTGCCTCGATCGTCGGCAGGGTCGAGACGGACGCCGCCGATCGGCGGGATCATACGGTCGCGACGGAGCCGGACGAGGGACCGGTCTCGAATGGTCAGGCATCCGTCATCAACCGCCGCCTGGAGGATCTTTTCGCCCCCCCTGTATCGAGGTGTTATGAAAGGCGATGTCGGTGATCCGTGGTGCAACAGGGTGGACCATGAAGAATGGTCGAAGAGAGACTCGAAAGGAACAGGTGGTCCCGAAAAGGTTTCCAGATGCTGCTATGGGGATTCGAACCCCAGTCGAAGGAGTGAGAGTCCTTCATGATTGGCCGGACTACACTATAGCAGCAGTTGCGTCTTCTCTATTGCCCCCACCGAGAGATAAACCTGCCTGTCGGC
>JBFXGJ010000055.1:0-9971 GCA_050178135.1 Methanoregulaceae archaeon
TCGAGGTCGCCTCGGGCGACGTTGGTTCCCCGGTCGGCAGGGGCACGGTGGTACGGGGCGTGGTCGTCTCGATGGTCGTGGCGACGCTCGTCACGGTCGCGGGACGGGTGGTGGGCGAATCCGTCACGGTGGGTTTTGCCGTCTCGTCCGGCGTGGTATCGACCGGGACGGGAGGCGTCGATACGGTCGTCCTGGTTGCGGTGGGAACGGGTGTCACCCCGGTCGGCCGGACGGTCGTGGCTGGGGGGCTCGACGGCGAGACAGTGGGGGTCGGCATCGTTGTCACCGTCTCGTCGGTCCCTGCGGTCGTGACGGGGGTGACCGAGGGGATCTGGGCAAAGGGCACGGTCTCCGGCGTCCAGGAGGAGACCGGGGGGTTCTCCGGGCTCGCGGTCGGGTCGGACGCGGTGGACCGGGTCGTGGTCGACGGCACGGTCGAACGTGTCGTCGTCGTTCTGGTCGTTGCCGGTGCCGTTGTCGCCGGCTGCTCATCCGGCGTGTCATCACCTGGTGTCGGTACCGGCGGCACCACCCAGTCCGCCGCGATCGGGGTGGGTGGCGAGGCGGCACTGGTGTTCGGGGCCTCATCGGACCCGGTTGCGTTCCCTGCATTGGGCAGGATCGTCGCAACCGCGAACGGAAGGGCGGGCGAGACGAAGGCCGCGGCGAAGAGCACGATGCAGGTGACGACACCGACGGTGATCAGGGTCCTGAGGGTGTGTTCGTCCTGCATATGAATGGCGGATGGTTCTCCAGGCTGATTAAGGTTGTGACAGGTTTCCTCGCTCCCGCCAGGGGTGGGGCGCTGACGGCTCACTATGGGCCCCCACTCACATAAAATGACCGATAAATATTTCATGTATGATTTCGCAGGATCGATCTGATGGGTCTATAGCGGTTCTGCATGGGTCACAACGACCTGGTGCATGCCGTGGTATCCCCGGGACGATTGCATGGTCAACTCCCCGGTCCTGATCCGGGTGCAGGAGCGGCTCGACGCACTCCTCACCCGGAGGCGCACCCCCTCTCCGGTGCTGGCTCCCCCGGACGAGCAGGCACTCGCCCGACACTACCGCGCATACCTGGAAAGCCCTTCGGGGCTCCGCCAGGTATACTACGATGGCACCCAGACTCCACGCGCACACCTCGACTACTTTGACGGGCTTCGGGACCGACTCTATCGGACCGGCGTGTCGATCATCGATCGGCCGATCGAACTCGACGCCTTCAGGGCATGGAAGGAGCATTTCCCGGTGATCGATCGGTTTTACCGTCGTTTCGGCGACATCTGGATCGAGAAGTGCCTCGAGCACTACCTGGTTTCTCGCGAGCTCGGTCTCGTCCCCGGCGACACCTACATCGACGTGGCATCGGCCGGGAGCCCCTGGGCCCGCACCCTCCGTCACCAGGGTGTCAGTGCCTATCGGCTCGACCTGATCTACCGCCCCGGGGTCCACGGCATCAACATCGGCGGGGACGCGACGGGGTCGGGCCTGCCCGATGAGTTCGCCCGCGCCCTCTCGATCCAGTGCGCGTTCGAGCTCTTTTATGGCAGGAACGACATCGGGTTCATGGAGGAGACCGCCCGCGTTCTCTGTGCCGGGGGGCGGGCAGCGGTCACGCCGCTCTATCTCGATGACGCCCACTTCGTCCTCCACAGCCCGCGAGTCCTGCCGCCGCCCGGCTCCGAGGAACCGGACGCCGTGCGAGTCTGGCGCGACGACGGGGTATCGGCTCCCTTCTCACGCCACTACTCCCCCGAGTCCTTCGCCGCGAGGATCGCCGCTCACCTCCCGGGACCTCTCCGGGGCCGGGTCGTCTACGTCCCGAACCTGGAGGAGGTGATGGAGACCTATCCGGACCAGCGGATCTACGGTTTTTTTACCTTCGTGATCGACCGGCCCGGCACGCCGATCTCATCCTGACGGGACGTCGTCATCGCGCGTGCCCTCGGTGGAGAACCGTATCCCTGACGACAGGTCCGCAGGACCGGATCTGCTTTCGGAGGGGTCAGCGGTGGCGTTCAAAGGCGATGGTACCCGGTTCGCCCACGTCGGCACTGCCCCGGGAAAAGCCGTTCTTCTCCAGGACCCGGATGGAGGCGAAGCGATCGGGGTAGGTGTATGCGACAACCCACTGTATCCCCGGGTCCTGGAACGCGAACTCGATCAGCGCCTCGATCGCCTCGGTTCCGAGACCTCGCCCCTGCCACTCCTCGAGGAGTGCATACCCGATCATCGCCCGTTCCGGCGACTCTCGGAGGATGCCCCCGCTGCCGACCAGGGTGCGTCCGCCCTCCTCCCGGAGGACCCAGTAGAAACTGAAAAAGCCTGACCCCGGGTCGGAAGAGAGGGCGATGAACTCGCGGAGCGTCTCGTCGTCCATGAACTCGGGTGGCCAGGCGGGGGGGACCCGGGCATCGAGACAGTTCTCCAGCGCGGCGCGGTCCTCGAGGTCGAACCGGAAGAGATCGGGGGTGCCACGCAGGAGCTCGAGACGGGCGGTATGGAGGGCGCAGGGCCTCATCCAGAGGCGTCGACGCTGGAGGTGATGAAGATAGACCTGTCCCCGTCACCCGTTCCCCGGGCAATCTCTCTCGGTGTCAACCAGGGGGTCCTGCCGGCACATTCGTGGCCAGCGAGGGTCCGATGCCCTTCGGAGCGTGACAGGCCCGGTTTTGGTCCGTTTGTTCCCGGTGCCGTTAACCCGTGGCGTCTTCAAGTGCCGGCACGGTGAGTCGGCCGTGCTGCCGCAAGTGGGCCCATGCGTCCGCCGCCGTCTTGAGAAGGAGGAAGACAACGACCAGTGCAAGGGAGGTGTAGATGCCCGGGCCGGAGAAGAGGGCGGTCGCGAATCCCCCGAGAATGATCGTCAGGTGCATCGGCACGATCCGGTAGTAGGGCTCGATAAAGAGCTCGTCCGGGCTGCGCGCCTCCCGCGTCCGGAACCAGAGGTAGGAGACCAGGTGGTTCAGGAAGAAGACGCCCGCCCCGAACAGGATGCCCAGGAGGTCCGAGATGCCGTAGGTCCCGAAGAGTGCGAAGGCGAGGATGAAGACGAAGTACACGACATGGAAGAGTCCGTAGTGGAACGTGAAGAAGCCGGCGAGGAAGATTCGGCGGACGGGTGATGCATCCCCCTCCTCGCCGGATGGGACGCGCGTGCGCAGGATACGAATGAAGGTGAAGAGGCCGATCGTCACCGACTGGCACCAGTAGACGAGGAGGACGGTCCCGAGCTCCCATCGCTGGGCGACGGCGAGGACGAGCGTGATGCCGTTTGCCAGGAGGAGCGCGATAAGAGGTGGATCTGCCGGAGCCCCGGTGCGTTGCACGAAAGAGTGGTCACCGTTCGACGATATAGCCTCGACGGCCGCTGTCTTCAAATATCTTTGTGATCGAAGACGAACTGTAATGGAAGTGGTGGAGACGACGGCCTGGCACGCGCTCCCGGCAGCCGATGTCGAGGACCGGCTTGGGACCGGCCCCGCCGGCCTCGATGCGGTGGAAGTGGCGGCCCGGAGGGAGCGGTTCGGGCCGAACCGCCTCCCGGAGAGGACTCCCCCGGGGCCGGCCCTCCTCTTTCTTCGCCAGTTCAAGAGCCCACTGATCTACGTGCTGATCGTGGCCGCCCTCGTCGCCTTCGCGCTCGGCGATTTACGGGACGCCGCCTTCATCATGGTGGTCGTCCTGCTGAACGCCCTGGTCGGGGCGTACCAGGAGTGGAAGGCCGAGAGCGCGGCCGAGGCCCTCCGCCACCTCCTCGAGACCGACGTGCGGGTCCGTCGAGGGGGCCGCGACCGCACCGTTCCGGCCGTCGACCTGGTCCCGGGCGACCTGGTCCTGCTCGAGTCGGGGAACCGGGTGCCGGCGGACCTGCGCCTGGTCGAGGCCGCGGAACTCGGCGTAGACGAATCGGCCCTTACGGGTGAGTCCCTCCCGGTCGAGAAGTCGGTCTCCCCGGTGCCCCCGGAGACACCGGTCGCCGAGCGCCGGTCCATGGCCCACGCGGGCACGGTCGTCACCACGGGCCGGGGTGTCGGCTTCGTGGTGGGGACCGGCGTCGCGACCGAGTTCGGAGCGATCGCGGTTGCCGTGTCGGGGGCGGAGGGGACGAAGCCCCCGTTGATCGAGCGGATGGACCGGTTCGCCCGGACCGTCAGCATCGCTGTGGTGGGCGCCGCCGGACTGCTCGCAGTCGTGTCGCTCTGGCGGGGGGTACCGCTCGACGAGGTCTTCTTCGTCGCAGTCGCCCTCGCGGTCTCGGCGATCCCCGAGGGCCTCCCGGTCGCCCTGACCGTCGTCCTCTCGGTCGCGGCCTCGCGAATGGCCCGGCGGTCGGTGATCGTTCGCCGGATGGCGGCGGTCGAGGGGCTCGGCTCCTGCACCCTGATCGCGTCGGATAAGACCGGCACCCTGACGGTGAACCAGCAGACCCTCGAGACGGTCTGGCTCCCGGGAGCCGGCCGAATCGCCGCCGCCGACCTCCTCGCGGGGCGGGGCATCGACGACCGTTTCCGCCGGTTAGCCCGGACGGCGCTTGCCGCAAGCGAGGCGGTCGAGGTGGAGGGGGAGGAGGGCCCACGCATCATCGGCGACCCGGTCGACGCCGCCTTCCTCCGCTTCGGCCGGGGGTTGGGGGTCGACCCCGATGACGTCGGGGCCCGGGTCCTTGGCCGGATCCCGTACGAGTCCGAGCGCCGGTACGCGGCTGCCGTCGCCGCCGACCCCCACCACCCCGATGGACGGCCGATGGTCGCCGTGAAAGGGGCCGTCGAGGTCGTGCTCGGCCGCGCAGTGAGCATGTCCGGCCCCGGCGGGTTGGTTCCGATCGACCGTTCCCTGGTCGACGAGGCCTTTCTTGCCCTCTCCGCGGAGGGCTACCGGGTCCTCGCGGTCGCCGAGGGGCTCGTAGTTGACGGGACCCGTCCCGAGGACCTCGACGAGGCGTCGCTGCCGCCGCTCACGCTCCTGGGCCTCGCCGGGTTCATCGACCCCCTCAGGCCCGACGCTGTCGAGGCGGTCGAGGAGTGCCGGCAGGCAGGCGTCCGTGTCCTGATGGTCACCGGGGACCACCCGGTCACCGCGCTCGCGATCTCGCGGCAGCTCGGGATCGCCCGGGGCGAGGACGAGGTGGTGACCGGGGCCATGCTCTCCGCGTCGACGGACCCGGCCCTGATCGACCGGGCCCGGGTCTTTGCCCGGGTCACCCCACTGCAGAAACTCGACATCGTCGACGCCCTCCAGGCCCACGGTCACTTCGTCGCCGTCACCGGGGACGGGGTGAACGACGCCCCGGCCCTCCGGCAGGCGAACATCGGGGTGGCGATGGGCTCGGGCACAGACGTCGCCAAGGACGCAGCCTCGATGATCGTGACGGACGACCGTTTCACCTCGATCGTCGCCGGGATCGAGGAGGGGCGGTATGCGTACGACAACGTTCGGAAGGTGACCCTCCTCCTCGTCGCCACCGGTGCCGCCGAGGTGCTCCTTTTCACGTTCGCCCTCGTTGCAGGGTTGCCGACCCCGTTGTTCGCCGTCCAGCTCCTCTGGCTCAACCTGGTCACCGAGGGGCTCCAGCACATCGGGCTCGCTTTCGAACCCGGGGAGACCGGCGCGATGGAGAGACCCCCACGCCCCCCCGACCAGCCGATCTTCGACCGGCTCATGGTGCGGCAGGTCCTCATCTCCGCTCTCACGATGTCGGCGGTCGGGTTTGGCCTCTTCGCCTGGCTCCTGGGGAACGGGTGGGCGGAGGGCGACGCCCGGAACCTGCTGATACTCCTCTTTGTCCTCTTCGAGAACGTCCAGGTCTTCAACGCACGCTCTGAACGGGTCTCGGCCTTTCGGATCCCGCTCTCCCGGAACTGGCTGGTGGTCGCGGCAACCGCCGGGTCCATACTGGTCCATGTGGGCGCGATGTATATCCCCCCGGTGGCGGAGACGCTCTCGATCGCGCCGGTGCCGCTCTCGTGGTGGAGTCTGCTCCTGCTCGTCGCCGCCAGCCTGCTCGCCGTGATGGAGCTTCATAAATGGGTGCTGGCCCGGCACCCGGCGTGAGGTATCCCCGGACCTCGCCCCGGACCGACACCGACCCCGTATGGTCCCTCCAGGCGTCCCGGTGCCCTCACCATGTATTTTTAGGATATGAAAAACTCAAAAAGGATCTAAAGAGATATATAGGAACACGGGGGATACGCAAGCTAACCCATGAGGTGGTGGGTATGCCAGACGTCTCACGGACCGAGATAGGTCAGCGGATCTACCAGCTGACAAAGGAGAAGAGCGCCGAGCAGGCGCTCGAGAAGATCCGGGCCCACGTGGGGGCGCGGTGGGCGGAGTTCGATCGCCGGGAGATCGAGACCCTCAAGCGGCTCCTCGGGCAGGCCTGGACCTGTGTCGACTGCACGACCTGGGACCGGATTCCGTTCCAGGACTTCAGCTATGACGATGTCCGAAGGATCCTGAACACCGGCCGCTGGTCGGGGGACGACCTCGCCTCGGTAAATCGGCGAAGCGACGAGGTGGTCCGGATCCTCAGTGTGGGGGTTTAATCGCCCACCACCGGAACGTTGCGGGACTGTCTCTTGCGGCGATCGAGCAGCCGCTTCACCTTTTTCAGGCGGAAGAGGTCCTCCCGCTCCCGTTCCTCGATGGTTATCTTGATGTACTTCGTCTCCCGGTAGAGCTCGGGGATCATCACCTGTTCGAGCGCGTTCACCCTCCGGCGCGTCATCAGGATCTCGTGCCCGATTCGACGAAGGGTGGTCTCGGTCTCGGCGAGCTCGATGATCAGGTCGACCTCCGCCTCGAACTTCTCCGCCACCTCGTCCACGCGCCCGCTCGTGCCAATGATGCTGTACCCGCGCTCGAGCACGGAGAGTCCCAGGCTCTTCTTCTCGATCACCGGGATGGGAACTCCCATGATGCTCCTGGAATCGATGTCGAGCAGGACACGGCGCTTCGTGACGAACGAGGCGGACTTCAGGGCGACCGGGTCGTCGACCGCCTGGGCAATGAGCAGCGACCGGTCGGCGATGCGTGCGCTCCGTTCGAGTTCTTCGCGCGAAGCCGAGACCTGGTTCATCACCGTGAAGAACTCCCGCACCAGCGCATCCATCTTCTCACGCAGGAGGTCCCGTCCCTGCTCGGCGAGTCGGATCTGCTCTCGCTTCCGGATCAACTCCATCCTCGTCGGCCTGACCGGTTCGGCCGTCACGACGTCTCCTCCCGAAAGGCCGGGTGATACCGCTGGATCATCTCGGGCCCGATCCGCTTCAGCTCGTCGACAGGCAGGCCTGCAAGGAGTTCCCACCCGATGCCCAGGGTCTGTTCGATCGACCGGTTCTCATTGCGCTGCGAGATGAAGCGGTTCTCGAACTGCTCAGCGAAGGCGAGATACGCCCGGTCCAGGTCCGTCAGCGCCTCCTCGCCCACGATCGCGACGAGCCTCCGGAGGTCCCGCCCATAGGCGTACGAGGCGTAGACCTGGTCGGAGACGTTGCGGTGGTCCTCGCGGGTCTTGCCGGGACCGATCCCCAGGCTCATCAGTCGTGAGAGCGAGGGGAGGACATCGATCGGCGGGTCGATCCCACGGCGGAAGAGGTCGCGGGAGAGGACGATCTGCCCCTCGGTGATATAGCCGGTCAGGTCCGGGACCGGGTGGGTTATGTCGTCGTCGGGCATCGTCAGGATTGGCACCTGGGTGATCGAGCCTCGCCGTCCCTGGATCCGGCCGGCCCGTTCGTAGAGGGAGGAGAGGTCCGTGTACATGTAGCCCGGGTAGCCCCGCCGTCCGGGCACTTCTTCGCGTGCGGTCGAGATCTCGCGGAGGGCCTCGCAGTAGTTGGTCATGTCCGTCATGATCACCAGGACGTGCAGGTCGTGCGTGTATGCGAGGTGCTCGGCTGCGGTGAGGGCGCAGCGGGGGGTCGCAATACGTTCGATCGTCGGGTCGTCGGCCAGGTTCAAGAAGAAGATAACCCGTTCCAGGGCCCCGGTCGATTCGAACTCCTGCATGAAGAAGGAGGCCTCCTGCCAGGTGATCCCCATCGCGGCGAAGACGACGGCGAAGTTCCCCTCCTCGTCGAGGACCCGGCTCTGGCGCGTGATCTGGGCGGCGAGACGGTTGGCGGGCAGGCCGGCGCCCGAGAAGATCGGCAGCTTCTGGCCGCGGACCAGGGTGTTCAATCCATCGATCGCCGAGACCCCGGTCTGGACGAAGTCCGCCGGCTTGTCACGGGCGTACGGGTTGATCGGCATCCCGCCGATATCGGGCTGCTCCTCGGGAAGGACAGGCGGCTTTCCGTCCCGGGGGCGACCCAGTCCGTCGAAGATCCGCCCGAGCATCTCGATCGAGACGTCGATCCGGGGTGGGTCCCCCGTGAACCGGACCCGGGTGTCCCGGTCGTCCACACGGCTCGTCCCCTCGTAGACCTGCACCACCGCCACCTCCCGCGAGATGTCGAGCACCTGTCCGGTCCGCTCCTCCCCATCGGGGAGGGTGATGGCGACCACCTCGCCGTACGAGATTCGCATGGGACGCTCGATGAAGATCAGCGGGCCCGAGACGTAGCTGACCGTCCGGTACTCCCGGGTGACAAGCGGCTTCATCGCTCCGCCTCCAGGGTCGAGGCCGTCGCCTCGATCGACCCGATCAGGTCACCGATCGCGGGGGCGTCCATCTGCTCTTTCATCCGGGCGAGCTCGTTCTTCTGCGGGAGGGCGAGCACCTGGCGGAGGGAGACTCCCCGTCCCATCGCGGTGACGGCGGCGTCGTAGAAACTGAGGATCGCCTTCAGCATCATGAACTGCTTGAAGACGGGACAGTAGGCATCGTTCGCGCTGTACGCACTCTGCTGCAGGAAGTCCTCCCGGATCATCCGCGTGATCTCCAGGATGGCCTTCTCGCTCTCGGGAAGAGCGTCGGGCCCGACGAGCTGCACGATCTCCTGCAGTTCGGCCTCCTTCTGGAGCAGGAACATGGTCCGGTCCCGCAACCGGGCCCACTCGCTGGAGACCGACGTGGTGAACCAGTCCCTGAGGCTCTCGAGGTAGAGGGAATACGACTTGATCCAGCTGACCGATGGAAAGTGGCGTCGGTAGGCGAGGTTCGTGTCGAGCGCCCAGAAGGTGCCGACGATCCTGAGCGTGTTCTGGGTGATCGGCTCTGAGAAGTCTCCGCCCGGGGGCGAGACGGCGCCCACGACCGTGATCGATCCCGAGCGTTCGTCCGCCCCGAGGCAGGAGGTCCGTCCGGCCCGTTCGTAGAAGGCCGCGAGCCGCGCGGCCAGGTATGCCGGATATCCCTCCTCTCCCGGCATCTCCTCGAGCCGGCCGGAGACCTCCCTGAGCGCCTCACCCCACCGGGAGGTCGAATCGGCGAGGAGGGCCACGTCGTAGCCCTGGTCCCGGTAGTACTCGGCCATCGTGATCCCGGTGTAGATGGACGCCTCTCGGGCGGCGACGGGCATGTTCGAGGTGTTCGCGATCATGATCGTCCGTTCGAGGAGCGGCCGGCCGGTCCGCGGGTCCAGCAGTTCGGGGAACTCCGTCAGGACGTCGGTCATCTCGTTTCCCCGCTCCCCGCACCCGATGTAGACCACCACGTGGGCGTCCGCCCATCGCGCGAGTGTCTGTTCCGAGACCGTCTTCCCGGTGCCGAAGCCGCCGGGGATCATCGCGGTGCCCCCCTTTGCGATCGGGAAGAGGGTGTCGAAGATGCGCTGGCCCGTGAGGAGCGGGATCGTGGGGTCGAGCTTGCGCCCGTAGGGTCGTCCCTTCCGGACAGGCCAGGCCTGGCCCATGCGCACCGGTCGATCGCCATCGAGGCGCACGACCGCGTCGTCGACGGTGAGCATCCCTTCGGCCACCTCCTCGACGGTCCCGTGGAGGGTGGGCGGCACCAGCACCCGGTGGTCCAGGTTGAACTCCCGCACGGTTCCGAGGATGTCGCCCGGTCCGACGACGGCG
>JBFXGJ010000056.1:0-9914 GCA_050178135.1 Methanoregulaceae archaeon
ACACGGGGAACTCTTGTTGCTGATGCAGGAGAGAACCCAATACTACGGTTCATCCCCGCGTACACGGGGAACTCACGAACCGGCGGTACCAGAGGCCGACGTACTCCGGTTCATCCCCGCGTACACGGGGAACTCTCTTCCCTTTATCTCTCGGCGGGAGGAAGATCAGTTCCTACCGCCGGCAAGCCCCTGGCGGTCGATGAACACCCCGTAAAAGCCGGCCCTCCTCGGCCATGCCCGGTCGTGCATCGCATTCATCGATCGTCACGAATGGTCTCTCGCAGGAGACGATGAAGATGCCCCTTTGCCTCCCGTGGATGCCGGCACCGGCAGGAACGAGACAAGTTTCGCGCCATCGAAGTCGACCGGAACGCGGCGGTTCGGGCCCAGGGTGACGAAGTCGAACCCCGATTCGGTGTTCGTCTTCCAGGCCATCACCGCCGAACCGTTCTCGATACCAGCCTCCACGTGCGCCCAGATCATCTCCCGGACCCGCGCCGGCGGCGCGCCGACGTAGACGCCCGCAGCAACCTCCAGTAACCAGACAGCGAGCCGCCCCCGGAGACGTGGAGGGGCCGCCTCAACCACGATGACCAGCATCGGCGAGCCCCTCCTCCTCCGGGATTGCCACCGGGACACAGTCCTTCGGCGGTTCGGGGACGGGAAGCCCTCCGGCGGCGAGCACCTCCTCGATCGTCGGGATGATCCGCTTCAGGAGCCGCGTCTCCCGGAAGATGTCCCGGCAGTCCAGCCGAACCGCCCGCTCCGGATCGGCCGGTTCGCGTGCCGCCACGCGAAAGGCGACCGGCACCACGGTCTCAAACTTGAAGATGTCGGCCACGTCGTAGACGAACGACCGGGGTTTCCCCGTGTGGATGAACCCGATCGCCGGTGCGTACCCTGCGGCAAGAATGGCCGCCTCCGCGATCCCGTACAGGCAGGCCGTCGCCGACGAGAGGCACCGGTTTTGGAGGTCCCCGGACCCCCACTCGTCCGCATCGTATCGCCGCCCGGACCAGGTCAGCCCGTACTTCCGGGCTAGCTGGTGGTACATCTCCCGAACACGGGCACCTTCCACGCCCCGTAGTTGCTCGACCGAGTGTGATGCCGGCACCGATCCACCGACCCCGAGCTCGTACATCTTTCGACCCCCGCGGAGGCGTGCCGTCTCGTCGAGGGCGAGCCGCGCCTGGTACAGGAGACGGTCCGATCGTGCCCCGCCGGGCTGGCCCGCGGCATACAGCCGGACACCAGCCTCTCCCACCCAGACGAGCAGGCACCCGACCCTCGCCGCCAGCGAAACGGCCGCGTGCGAGACCCGGATCCCGGGCTCGAGCAACAGGCAGGCGACCGATCCGATCGGGATCTGGGTCCGCACCCCGTGCATGTCCACGAGCACGAAGGCACCGTCGATCACATCCAGCTCTCCCCGCTCAAGAAAGATGAGCGAGGATCGGGCCTTGATCGTGATCGGCCTGAGGCGAGGGAGCATGAGGCTCCCCTCCTAGGCCGATCGGACCAGGAGCATCCCGCAGCCGAAACCCTTTGCCGGGCCGATGCCGGCCGAGAGGGCCTGGAAAAAGAGCTCCGGATTGGTCACGGAGAGGACCCCGGTGTAGTCGATCGTGCTGATCTTGATCGGCTTGGCCACCTTCGTCTTCTTGAAGACGTGCTGCCGGTACCCGTCGGCCCGAACGTTGCCGGGCGCGAACGTAAATCCGCACCGCTCCGCCCGCTGGGCGAGCCAGGCCACCCCCGCCTCCTGGATCAGCGTCGGCTCGTCTGGCCAGCGGGAACGGTCCGGCTCGGTCTCCCGCAGGCGGCATTTCGCCGCCATCACCACGTCATGGCGGTGGTGACGGTTCGCCGTCTGGTCCCAGCTCGTCCGGACCGGGTTCGCCCGGAGCATGAACCCCAGGCGCTGCCCGGCGCGAAGCCGGGGAGAGAACTCCTTCGACTCCACCACCCAGGTCCCGTTCCGGTCCGCCGGTTGTCGCTGGGAGAGCGTATAGAACGCGGGCAGGCCCTCGTGCGCCTCCTGCCGGTAGAGGAAGTCCCGCTCCCGCTCCGGCCCGTCACTGAAGAGGTCCCAGACGAGCGAGTGGGCCTCATACGCGTCGGCGACCCGGGCAAAGAACCCTGGCTCCGACGCGGCCCGAGGGTGAAGGCGAATGCGCGAGAAGAACATCGCCTAGCCCTCCCTCTTCTCGGTTGGCGCGAGGGCCGCGAACTCGGTCCGGTCCCTGAACTGCCAGCGACGGCGTGAGACCGGGTGGTCCCGGCGCGGCACCGACTGGACTGCCTGCAGGGTTCCGGGGACCATACCGTCCTCCCAGAAGAAACGCATCCCTGTGCGGTGTTCAAACCGTTTCGGCGCAGCCAGAGGACGGAGGAACCCGCCCAGCACGAACCGCTCGTCCGCCGCGGCGAAAGCCTCCTGAAGCGTCTCGGCCCCCTCGATCACGACCGGCTCCAGTGGCAGCCCAGGTGGGCAGGAGCGCCGACCGAGGTAGAGCACGAACCGGGGTGTTCGAAGGGCCGACGCCAGTTCTTCGAGCGGAAACGGAGCTCCAGGGAGCGGTTCGATCGCCACCAGGGCCACCGCGTCGCAGCGGTAGTCACGGGTCGACAGGACCGTGCTGATCAACTCGGTCGGCGCCAGGAGTTCCTCCCGGCGCGTCCGGTAGACACGCCGGCCTTTTCCCGCCCCCGAGGCGGGGACCTGCGAGGTGTGGTAGTCCCGAAGCAGCCGGCCCGGTACATCGAGCCGGACACCGATACGGTAGCCGTTCGCCAGGGCCTGGAGCCGTTCCTCTTCGTCGCGGCGGATGCCGAGTGCAGCCCCGAGGAGCCCCATCACGGCCGAACGGCCCGGGTGATCACTCGTCGAACGGTAATCACCGACGGCGATCTCCCCCCACGATGCCATCGCCCCGTAGAGGCGAAAGACAAGAAACGCGGGCATGTCACTCGGCCACGAATGTCGCAAGCTCCACGAGCGAGCCGTCTCCCGTCCGAGCGTTCACGATGCACTCTCCGTCGCAGCAGGGCCCGTAAACCTTCGCCATGTTCTCCCGCGTCTTTTCGAGTTCCCCGATGGCGGACGCCAGCATGTCGGTGTGTTCTCGCACCGGAGAGAGGAACGCGACCGAGAGCGAACGCGGTTGCTGGTTCCCCTTCTCCGCCAGGATGTACGACGCGTATGCCCGGGAGCCGAAGGAGTTCTGCTTACCGGTGGGCGAGATCGTCGCCGCGGCCTCGACGAGCGACCCCATGGCCGCCTTTGCGAGCTCTTCGTCTCCCTGGAGGTTCTCGACGAGCAGGTCCCGGTTCACGCAGATATACAGGTAGAAGAGCCCCGCGGCAAACTCGGTCTCTCCCATGTGGCCTGCCCCGACGTCCTCCTCTCCCCGGTTCAGGTCGTCGACCGCCGTGAAGAAATCGTCCTCTACCACGGCCTCATGGACCGTGATCGCATGGGCCACCTGCACCGCCGCTTCCGTGTTGTACTTCGGGTTCGCAGCGAGCATCCGGCCGAACATGGCGATGTCCGCAGCTGTATGCCGCGAGAAGAGGCCCTTGAGTTCCTCGTCAGTCGGCGCCGTCTTCGCCGTTCCCACACGGGATACCAGCGCCTCGACCGCCCTGATCTCCTCGGGAGAGAAGTGGGCGAGCTGCTCGATCTCAAGCGGGTCGACCTTTCCTTCCCCGTCCTTCTTCTTCTCCTTGATCTTGCCGAAGACGCCGGCGATCGCCCGGCTCCACTCCCGGGCCTTCTTCTCATCGACCGGCGAGAAGGTGGGCGCAGCCGTCCCGTCGCCGGCCAGCAGGGCCGAGATGGGGACGCCGGTCGTCAGTGACCGATGGATCTGCGTCCCCATCTCCTTGGTCCGGACGCCCAGGTGGCCTGCGAGCCCTGCATCGAAGACAGGCGAGGTGCGCCAGGCCCGCTTCAGGCTCTGGGAAGAGACCCGTATCCGCTGTGTCCCGCCCATCACGGCAGTCTTCGGACGCCCGAGGTCGTCTCGGTTCAGGTTCGACGGGGGATACGATACCAGCATATGGAGTTGCACAAATGTCGTCATCATGGTCACCGGTTTGTCTCAGTAGCCGGGGCTGCATCGTAGTATGCAAAGGCCCAGGCCTGTTTCGTCATCTGGTTCCAGGAGTAGAGGCCGCGTGCCAGGCTTGCCGCGTCCACCGTCGCCCACGTCCCGCCGAGGAGCCGGACAAGCCGGATCGCGGCGGTATAGAGCTTCTCGTGTTCATCCTCGGGGATCGCCAGGAACCGGCGGAAACGCAGTTCCGATACGGGGGAGCGAGGGCTCTCCGCGGGTGCGGCTGCCATCTGCTGGGCGATGAGCCCGTTCATCCGTCTCGCAAGGATCCCATCGATCGCGCTGGAGTCCGGCGGGGGCATCACGTGCGCGAGCACGCCTGCCACGATGGCGAGCCGGACGATCCGGCCCGCGTCGAGACGGCCGAAACGGGAGAGGTCGATCCGAAGTCGGTTGAATGGCGGGGTCAGGACGATCTCGGCCAGCGTATGGCATCGCCGGAGCGCTGCCCGGTCTCCCCGGGCCCGATCGAGCTCCTGCCACCAGGAGAGCAGGGTGCGCATCGGTGCCTGCTCCCAGAGGTTCAGCATCTGTTGCTGTTCATGCATCATGGATTCACGTCGATTGTCTCTGCTTCTCGACCCGTCGCCCCCGCTTTCCAGTGGTCTTCGGCTCGGCCGGCAGGTCGAGCGCCTGGGCGATCAGGCGGTTCTTCGGGCTCGTGTACATGAGGAGGGTCCGACGGGCGCGGGCGATTCGTCGTGGATCCGCGAGTTCGATCTGGGCCTCCTGTGAATACTCTCCGAAGAGGGCCATGGCCTCGTCCCGAAGGACCCTGAGCCATGAGAGCCTGAACGGTGCCGGATCCTCGTTTCGCTCAAATACTGAGGGGAGCGCCGCCTGTTGCCGGTAGAAGGCAGCTTCAGTCTCCTGCCAGAACCGGGCGTCGATGAACGACAGGTCCCCCGTGGGTGCGTTCTTCGGATCCTCGTACCATGCCTGCCTGATGCATGACCGCGTGCTCGAGACCACCAGTTCTGCAGCACGGATGAGGCGTCCAATCTCGGCTTCGAACCGCTCACGGAGTCCTCCCTCCTCTCCGACATGCAGGAGAGGCATCGTCCCCTCGTACCAGCACCGGGCCTTCATGTTGTCCATGTCGTACCCGAAAGCCCAGAGTCTGGGCCTGATCTCCTCGAGATCCGCCGCACGCATCTCCCTGAACGTCGTCACTACCTGTGCCGGGATCCCGCGTTCCGGGTGGCTCTGGACCAGTCCGAGCCAGTTCCGGTAGGTGACCCCGCCGGGCTGACCGTGCCGCGGAAGGAGGTCCGGGTCGTTCTTCACCCGCGTGTGTGGTGTCAGCGGGTGGCGCCAGCCTCCCTTGTAGTTCACACCCCCGTCCTTGGTCAGGTAAGTCGTGACCGTCTCCGTCACCCGGTCGCCGCAGAGATCGCACTCGACCTCTCTCTCCTCCTCCGTCACCTGGAGCCGAATCCGGCGTGGCATCCCCCAGTACATCTGGAGCGGGTGGGCGTCGAGTGATGTTGTTACCTCGCCTCCGGTGCTGGTCCTCGTCGGGGCGAGCCAGGGAAAAGTATCGGACGGCTCTCTGAGCGCCGCGTTCCCGAGCGCATCGATCTGCCGTTCTTCGAGGGTATTGAGCCAGACGGTCTCCCAGAGGGTCCTGCCGAGCACGAGCGTCGTGAGTGGTCCCCCGCCGCGGAGCGATGTGCGGTGTCCCCGTCCCCCCGAGGGCGCGTTCGTCTGGAGGGTCAGGAGCGCCATCCCTGTGCAGCGCAGGCAGCAGCACTGGACGGTGTAACGCTTTTGAAAATGGTCGATGTTCTTCTTAAGCGTCTGTTCCCCTGGCATCTCCATGAGTAGGCGGTCCACCGGTGTCGGCTCGCCCTCGGAGAGGTCCAGGTCCTGCATGAACCGGGCTCCGTCTCCGTCAAGGTCGAATGCCTGGACGATCGGTTCGAACGCCGTTCGGAGTTCTTCGGGGGTCGGTGGCATTCGAAGACGTCGTCGCCACTCCCGCCCGTTCTCTGGGGGGAGCGTGGTCTGAACGAGACCGATCAGGAACTGGACGATGGCGCCGTTGAAGTCCGCCCTGCTGGCGTCCAGCCCGACGACCGGATCATCCATGTACCGGTCTGTCAACCGCCAGGGGGGGACGCGATCGTGTCCCCCGCTCTTCCGGACCACCGGAATCCAGGGATCATGTATGAGGTTGTTCGTCACGGATACCTCCATTCGGGGCAGGGCCCCTGGAGGTCCCGTCCCTACGGGATCCCATGTGTGGATAAGATACTTATATGTTTCTAGATCTTTTTTCAAAAATCAATCCTTCTCTCGAATCATAATGGATCACGACGGACCGTCCACGTGTGTCCTTTCCAAGACCAACCCACTGATCATCTTGCCGAATGAGGGGCATCACCGTGCGATACCGCCCCCTGTCGGGCAGGCGTTCTGTCAGTGCTTCGACAGCTGCCTGGAGATCGGGTAGCATCCTGTCCGGTTTATCGAGCTTCGAACGGCGAACCGTGCACTCGCTCAATGTCCATCGGTCTCCCTCACCGCTGTACCAGGGCTCGAGCGTGGTTCCGTCCCACCGGACGAGGAGCAGGGTGGTCGAGGGCTCGGCAAGTCGGGTGAAGACCTCCGTCTCCTCTCCCCATGCCTCGCCGCTGAAGCAGTACCCCTCGTCCAGTTTGAGGGCGTTCAACCATGCCATCGCTTGCGCTCCTCTCTCTTTCCCCTCCGGTTGGGTGTCAGCTTCGACGAGTGGCGCCGGCGCTTCCGCCCGTGCCCCTTTCCCATATACCGCTTCGATCAGGTTTCGCGCGTCGTCCGGGACCACGATCGCTTGTCGCTCGGTGAGCATGGACGCCGTCAGCCAGAGATCTGACCTGAACGGATAGACGTACGCAGCGCGAGGAAAGAGGGATGCGTACCATCCCGCGTCCGGCTCGGAGTCAAGCGGGGGCGAGAGCACGACCAGGCGTGCGGGACCCCGTTCTCCGCGATCATGGCGATGGAGTCGGCCCGCCCGCTGGATCACGAGGTCCATCGGGGCAAGGTCCGTGACCATCAGGTCGAAGTCGAGGTCGAGCGACTGTTCCACCACCTGGGTGGCGACAAGAATACGTCCTTTCCGGGTCTCGACGGTCGAGTCAGGCCCGAACGCATCGAGTACCTCCGCTTCGAGGTCCAGGCGGTCCCCCAGGGCAAACCGGGCATGGAAGAGCGTGACATTCGCCTCCGGGATCGCAGTTCGAATCCGGTCAAAGGCCTCCTGAGCATCCTGGACCGTGTTCCGAATGGAACAGGCACACCGTCCCGAGGTAATGGTCTCTCGCAATCGTTCGATCACCGTTTCCTCGGACGAGATCAGTTCGACCTCGACCCTCCGTTGTGTTCCGGGCGTCCCGGATTCCGACACCGGGCTCAGGTATCGCACTCCCCCTCGTTGACTGCAGATGGTCAGGAGGGGGTACGCTGCCCTCTCCCCAATCGACTCGACTGCCAGAGATCCCAGTCCCGAGAGGAACGAGTCGATCATCTCCTGGCGATACTGGAGCGGGATCGTGGCCGAAAGAAGAACGGCGGACCCCCCGAGTGCACCCTGAAACCGGAGAAGCACATTGAGAATCGTGCGCATGTATGGGTCGTACGCATGGACCTCGTCGACGATCAGGACGTGGCGAGAGAGTCCAAGGAGCCGAAGAGACTGGTGCCTGAAGCCGAGGACAGCCATCAGAGCCTGGTCAATGGTGCCGATCCCGACCTGGGCAAGCAGGCATTTCTTCCGGTTGTCGGAGAGCCAGGCCCTGCAGTCGGCGGAGGCCGTTCCCTCATCGTGCGAGTACTCCTCCGAGCTGTTGCCTGATGAGCCCAGCCGATCCCCGTACTCCCGCGAGAGAGTTCCCCTGCTGTGGGCGAGCGATGCATATGGCGGTCGCTCGGGATCGAAGAGATCGGGGTACAGTCCATCCACTCTTCGAAACATCGCGTTTGCCGTCGCCATCGTCGGTAGCCCGAAGAAGAACCCGTCGGCGCACCCGAGAACCATCAGGCGGTACGCGAGGATCAGGGCTGCTTCGGTCTTTCCACTGCCGGTCACGTCCTCTATCACGACAAGGTGCGGCTCGGGCGTGAGTGGGACCGAGCCTGCTGCCTGCTGTAACGGTCTGGGCGTTCTGCCCCGGAGAAGCCCATCGAGATTGACCCCGTTCCGAACCTCGCTAGGGAGAAGACCAAACCGTTCCAGGGCACTCCGGGCACTGGCGCAGGCGCTCTTCCAGTACTCATCGAGGGGGACCACCTTGGAACAGAACGGGAAGGCCGTCGAGTCTGATCCGATCCAATCGCAGAAGACGGCGAATCCGGCGAGCAACCAGGATACCCTCTGGGTCATCTCCTCCAGTCCTGGATCGTACGGAAGTGGTGCGACCTCCGCGGGAAGATCGAAGAGAATGGCGAACGCCCGTGCCATCGACTCAGCGCCCGCCAGATCGGTTCGATCGAAGCAGGCATCGAACTCGTCGACCGACGGTTGCGGTGAGCCATGGTGTCCACCGATGGCACGGAAGCACGGGCCCCACACGTCGCGCCAGTCGAGCTTGTCAGCCACATTCGGATTCGTATCGAGCCCGAACCAGTTCTCGGACCAGGCGAGCGGCCAGATCTTCCTCTCGAGCAGTGCGGTTCCCATCCGGTCGTGTCGAACGGTGTATGGTTTCGTGCTCTCCCGACCCTGCAGGTGGAAGAGCAGATCGGGCGCGAGGTTCTGAAAACGGATCGAGCACTTCCCGAGGTCGTGCACTGCAAGAAGAAGGGAGACGATTCGGATCAGTCTGTCTTGAGGGATGGGAAGAAGGCTCGTGAACCTTTCGCGGAGCTGTGAGTCTTCATTGAGGAGCGTCCACCCGACCGCAGCGACGTCCAGGCAGTGGTAGACAAGCAGGTGATAGGTCTCCAGGTCCCCCTCCCCGCCCGTGGGGCTTTTTCCCCAGAATTGGTAGATCTCGGGTGTGTCCAGGGGTATTGTCGTCATTGCTCATCCTGACCGGCGCGGCATCAGGCGAAGAGCGGTTCGTCGGTGAAAGGGTCGCGCAGTGAATGATGGATGGAAGGCACCTTAAATTGATTCATTTTGAACTGGGGGCCTCACGGTCGGTCTAACCGGAACCGTTTCCAGAGGGTTTTTTCGTCCAGACCCAAGCGTTGAAGAACAGCATAGTGCAATACTGCGGAGGGATGACACGGCCGGTCATGATCAGAGGTTCCCTATCTCGGTGGGGATGAACCGTTTCTCGATCTGTTCTCGATCGCGTGGCCCATGAGGTTCCCCACCTCCATGGGGATACTCCCTGGCCCTACGGGGCCAGGCCCATCTTTCTCATCGCCAGGTAACAGCGAGCGCAGGCCCTTGCATCCTCGAGCGCCCGGTGTCGAGCCGGGTACGGTTCCGCCAGGAGCCAGTCGTGCAGCTCGGTGAGCGTTGGCCATCGAAACCCGTGCACGCCTGGAGTACGCAGCATCCGGGCGCCGTTCTTCATCGTGCAGAAGGTTGGGTGTGCGAAGAGACGATCGCCTCGCCTGAGGCGGTCAGACTCCGCCCGGAGTACGCCGATGTCGAAACTGATGTTGTGGGCCACGACGAGACCCACCCCCACGAGGCTGTGCTCGAGGGCGTCGAGAACGTCAGGGAGCGGCTTCCCCTCGTGCCGGGCGAGGGCTTCGGTGATCCCGTGTACCTCCGAGGCATCAGGGGGGATCGCGAACCCCTCCGGTATGACGAGGTGCGACTCCTCGCCGATCACCGCTCCGACTTCGTCCAGGAGG
>JBFXGJ010000057.1:0-9887 GCA_050178135.1 Methanoregulaceae archaeon
CACCAGGTCCTCTGGGTTATCGGTCGCGAGCGCGATCCGGTTGCCAGCCATCGCGTAGCCCCGAGCCCGGTACCGCATCAACTCTTCTCCAAACTCCGGTCGGGTCAACGAACTCGACCCACCCGGCGACTTCACCGGGAAGATGACGCCCCCGGGTCGGACGGGATCGGGGAGGGATGCTGCTGGTTACCGGGAGTCCGCTTCCTCGATCATGGATAAGATAGCGGCCCGGAGCCCCGGAAGGTCCTGCACCACCGTTTCCCAGACGATCGCGGTCGAAACGTGGAAGTACCCGTGGACCAGGCGGTCTCTCATCCGTGCCGAGGCCTGCCACGACACCTCTGGCCAGGCGTCGGTCAGGTCGGGAGGAAGGTGCTTCACCGCCTCGCCGATCACGAGAAGGTTGTACAGGACCGCATCATGCACAGCCCGATCGCCTGCGAACGTATCGTACGTCATCCTGTCCGTGAGTTCGAGGATCGCGTCGATTGCGTCCGCGATATCGTGGAGAAAGAGGAGAGGCTCTCGTTCAGACATAGACCGCCTCGGCGAGCACGCGCCGTTCGATCCGGGGGTGCAGACCGTCCGGCGTGGTCATGTCGACAGCAACGCCCAATCGTTCGCTGATCATGTCTTCAAGGCGGCAGAACGCACTGAACGGCACCGGACGCTCGAGTTCTACGAGCAGGTCGACATCGGACTGCTCGGACTGCTCGTTTCGCGCATACGACCCGAAGAGGCCGAACCGTCGAACGCCGAAGAGGGGGACGGCCTCCGTCTTCAGGTCGCGCAGGATGGCGATCACTTCGTCCCGGGTCTTCATGGTTCTTCCTCTGCCAGATGTAGGCGGGAGAAGGTATTGAGCGTTTCCAGCGAACGTCCCCTTTCGTGCCGGCGTTCCGTCCTCAGGTGTCGGGTGGGGGCAGACGAGCCTGCAAGGGGGACGCAGCGCACCCACGGAACGGACGGCTGCAGCCGGGATCATCCCCCCATCGCCGGCACCGGCGGGCACCGCTCGACCGTCAGCCCGCCCAGGTCCACCGTCCCTCGTGACGGCGGGTGCACCTCGATCAGGTCCGCGTCATTGTCCGTCACGATCGCGATCCGGTTGCCGGCCATCGCGTACCCTCTTGCCAGGTACCGCTTCAGGTCCTCGACGTGCGACGGCGCGTCCACGTACTCCAGCCGCTCCGTGATGCCGAGCAGCACCGGCCGGTTTCGGCGAGGATCACCTTGATGCTTCAGGAGACACGAGTACGGTTGTGGAACTGGTTCCAGAGATGGCCGAGGCCTTCTCCCCGCTGACCGACAGCGATGCCTGTAGACGCATCGTCGCGATCCTCGAGCCGTACGGCGTCCGCCGGATTGCGCTCTTCGGCTCCCGGGCCCGCGGCGACCATCGCCCGGGCTCGGATCTCGACCTGCTGGTCCGGTTCGAGAGGGCGCCGTCGCTCCTCCGGCTCGGGGAGCTCGAAGAGCGCCTGGGCGAGGCCCTCGGCATGCGCGTCGATCTCGTCACCGAGCGCTCGCTCAGCCCATACATCCGCGATACCGTCCTCCGCGAGGCGCGGGTGATCTACGGATGACGAAGAGCGATGCCGTCTACCTCCGCCACGTCCTCGACGCCTGTGCGACGCTGGTCGAGGTGCGAGACCGGGCCGGTTCCGCCAGCGGGCTCGAGGCGCTCCCCGTCGAGCGGGCGGCGGCAGAACGGCTCCTGACCGTGATCGGCGAGGCGGCGAAGAACGTCTCGCCCGGGTTCCGGGCGCTCCACCCCGAGATCCCGTGGAAGGGGATGGCCGGCCTTCGCGACCGCCTGGTCCACCACTACTTCGGCGTGGACTACGAGGCGGTCTGGGCCACGATCATCGATGACCTGCCCGGGATGGAGGTGCAGGTCCGGGCCGCCCTTGAGGCCGCCGATACCTGAACGGCGTCCTGGCCGGTTGCCGAGGATGCTCACATCCCCATCACCGGCGCCGGCGGGCACCGCTCGACCGTCAGCCCGCCCAGGTCAACCTTCCCTCGCGACGGCGGGTGCACCTCGACCAGGTCCTCCGGGTGGTCCGTCACGACCGCGATCCGGTTGCCGGCCATCGCGTAGCCCCGCGCCCGGTACCGCTTCAGGTCCTTGACGTGCGACGGTGCGTCGACGGACTCCAGCCGCTCGGCGATTCCCAGCAGCACCGGCCGGCCCGTGCCGGCGAAGTTCACGATTGCGATCCCGACGTCGGCGTTGTTCCCGACCATCTGCAGCGCCCGACTCGTCGCACCGTCCAAGACGAAACCTTTCACCTTCGCTCGTTCGCCATCATACTCCACCACCAGCCTGTAGGCCGAGCCCGTGTCAGAACAATCTACAAGAGCCAGACCGCCGGCCTCCTGGTTCTTGCAGAGGAAGCCGGCGGTAGCCCTTCCGATCCGCGTGCTCCGCCTCCGAAGCACAGTCCTCCAGGCCAGCCCACGCATCCCGGACCACGGATCTGCTCGACCATCAACATGATTCAACTGCCTCCAGTCTGACCCAGGTGATAAAGAGCCACACGTCCTCTCTGCCGGTCGGCGATATCGTGCAAACAGGAGTGGCCAGTTTTTTCTACCGTGAGTGACGGAACCTGGCTGGATCTTCAGAATGCCGGCCCTGGACCGAACAATAGCGACGTCGCGGCACCGCTCCTCGCGCCCCTCCTCCTGGACCGTGGATGGTCGATCGGAGTTTCGCACATTCCGTCCCGTTGGCCCTGACCGCCCAGAGGTGCGTCTTCCGGTTCGATCAACTCCCACTGTTCATCGGGGAGCGGTGCGATCACCATTGAAGAACGTGTTGCACCGAATGCCACTCAGATGTCGGTTATACGCGAATGTAGCCAGAAGCGGAGAAAAAGGGAAGGGAGACCAGTCAGGGAATGAATCACGAAGCATTCAAGAGGCCTTTCTTACTCAGGAGAATCACCTGGTAATCGAGTGAATCCTGCAATCCTTCAGTCAACCCGTTCTCCCTGCAGACGCGTTCCCGCTCCTTGAAGATCGCCATCGCATCATCAAGGTTCCCCTGCGCACCAAGCATCAGACCCTGTTCGCGCAGGGCATCCTGCACTCCTTCCATCAACCCGTTCTCTCTGCAGACGCGTTCCCGTTCCTTGAAGATCGCGATCGCACCGTCCAGATCCTTCTGGGTCCGGAGAATCAGTCCCTGGTGTCTCAGGGCGTCCTGCAGACCTTCGATCAACCCGTTCTCTCTGCAAACGCGTTCGCGTTCCCGTGCGAGAGCCAACGGACCATCGAGGTCGCCCTGCGCACCAAGATAGAGACACTGTTCTCGCAGGACGTCCGCCAGGGCTTCCATCAACCCGTGCTCTCTGCAGATGCGTTCACGTTCCCTCGAGAGGGCCAGAGCGCCGTCCAGATCCTTCCTGGAACCAAGAATCAGCCCCTGTTCTTGCAGGGAATCCAGTAGGGGTTCCATCAACCCATGCTCTCTGCAGATCCGTTCCTGCTCCTTGATGATCGCCAATGACCCATCGACGTCCCCCTGCCTGGTGAGAACAAGCACCTGGTCTCCGAGAGAAGCCAGCAGGGGTTCGATCAACCCGTGCTCTCTGCAGACGCGTTCGCGTTCCTTGAAGACCGTCATCGCACCATCGAGATCGCCTTGAAAACGGCGTGTATGTCCCAGGTCTCTCAGGGCATCCTGCAATTCTTCATACAATTCATTCTCTCTGCAGAGACGCTCTCGCTCCATGAAGATTATCAACGCACCATCCAGGTCATCCTGAGCACCGAGAATGCGTCCCAGTTCTCGTAAGGAATCCTGCAACGCTTCCTTCAGACCGTTCTCTCTGCAGATGCGTTCTCGTTCCCGGGAGAGTGCCAGCGCTCCAGCAAGATCGTTTCTCAGACGGAGGGTGCTGCACTGGCACTGTAAGCTATCCTGCAGGCCTTCGATCAACCCGTTCTCTCTGCAGACATGTTCTCGTTCCCTGAAGGCCGCCATCGCCCCGTCACCGTCGCCCTGCAACTCAAGAATTCGTCCCTGGAAATCGAGAGAGTCCTGCAGGCCCTCCATAAACTTATTCTCTCTGCAGACGTGTTCTCGTTCTCTGGCTGATTGTAACGATCCTTCGAGGTCGCCCTGCGCACCCAGCGTGTTCACCTGTTGTCGCAGGGCATCCTGCAGTTCTTCATGCAGTCCGTTCTCTCGACAGATGCGTTCCCGTTCCCTGAAGGCCGCCAATGACCCGGCAAAGTCATCCTGAGCACCAAGAACCATCCCCTGTTGTCGCAGGGAAGCCTGCAACTCTTCATTCAATCCGTTCTCTCTACAGATCCGGGCCTGTGCTTTGAGGAGGTCGAGCGCACGGTCACGATCGCCCTTATTCAGGAGAACGAGCGCCTGGTTCCCCAGGGAACTCTGCCAGTGCAAAAATAGGCGGTTGGCCCTGGAGACCTGTTCCTGTTCCTGCCAGCAGGCCAGAGCCGCATCCAATTCGTGCCGATCGTAGAGGATGCACCCCTGGAATCCGAGAGCGTTTGATAGATCGTCGTTTGACCCGATCGCTCGTGAGATCTCCTCCTGTCGCTTGAATATTTGAAATGCCTGGTCGCGATCCCCTCGTTGTTCGAGCAGGCGTCCCTGAAACCCGAGCGAGGTCGCCAAACCGCCCCGGTATCCGTGGTCAACACAGAGCTGCTCCTGGTGCTGTAACAGAGCCATGGCGCCGTCAGGATCGCCCTTCTCCGCGAGAACGATTCCCTGATTCCCGAGAGCAATCTGTAAACCGTCGTGAAGGCCGTGGTCACGACAGACCTGTGCCTGGTGGTGAAACAGGGCCATGGCTCCATCCAGATCATGACGGTTCCATGCCACCATCCCCTGCTGGCCGAGCGCTTTCTGTAACCCATCGAACGATCGGCACTCCGTGCACAGGCGTTCCTGTGCTTTGAAGAGCGCCATCGCTCCATTAAGGTCGTTCTGTGTCTGGAGAATGTCTCCCTGGAGGGCGAGGGATTCCTGCACATCATCTGTGAATCCTCCTTCCCGGGCGATGCGTTCTCGTTCCGTGTAGAGCGCCATGGCGCCATCAAGGTCGCCCTGAAACTCAAGGAGACGCCCTCGACAGAGGAGGTTGCTCAACAACCCTTCGTTCGATCCGATCTCTATGCAGATACGCTCCTGCTCGCTGTACAGAGCCAGTGCTCCGTCCATATCGCCTTTTCTAAAAAGAATCCATCCCTGGAACCCGAGGGATAGCTGCAGTCCTTCGAGTAGGTTATGGTCTCTGCAGATCTGCTCCTGTTTTTTATGCAGGGCCAGGGCCCCATCCAGATCGAAACGATCGCGCGTGATGGTGCCCTGTAGTGAGTAGGATTTCTGCAACCAGTCGTGGAGTCCATGCTCTTCGCAGAGACGTTCCTGTTCCTGTACCAGGGTGAACGCCTCGTTCAAGTCTCCTCGTAGATAGTGAATCCGCCCGAGCTGGTACAGGGACTTCTGCAGGCAATCGGTGGAATTACTCTCCCTGCATCGGCGCTCGAGCTCCACGAACAGGGGCAGTGCGCTATCGATATCCCCTGTTTTCTGATAGATGAAGCCGATCTGTTCCAGAAGGATGGCGTCGTATCGTGCGGGGGCGTCAACGATCGGTTTGTACACCGTCTGAATGCGAAGCGGGGTTGTTTTTTCTACATACGACCAGATTTCCAGCAGTTTTTCCTGTTTCTGCCGGCTGATGCCCTCGAGGAATCGGGGATTTTGAAGCAGATCGGCGAGCTCATCGATCCGGTTCGAATGAACGAGGTGACGGGGGAGGGTGTCCAGGCAGTCCTCCGAGACTACCCTGGTTTCATCGCGGATCTCCTGGAGGCACGCCTCTGCAACCCGGCAGTCACCGTTCTCCGGCACGACTTCGACCGGGTTCGCCATCGCTTCGTCGGGATCCGTCATGGATTCATCGTCCAATAATTGCCATTGGATTAAACAATGGCGATAAAGATAATGCTGATCCCGTTCCTGCCTCGTGAGCGGAACAGGGATGCTGACCACCCGGTACGATGTCCGTCGATAGAGATCGGACGCCGCAAGCAGGATGACGATCGGTCCCGGAGGTCCATGACTGAAAAATGTCCGTTGTCGGCACACTCTCTATATCGTTTACTGGTGGTCTATCGTCATGATGACTGCGTCCAGTAACGGGTTTATTCCGGCATTTGTATGAATCAGTGGTTCTCCTCCCTGTTTCACGGCAACCAGGACCGGGCTGCCATCCCTGCCTGAATTGTCATAAGCAATGAACGTGTCACTACGCCGGGCGAACCAGACGGCCTGTTCGTGCGACGACTGGTGACGCTTGATCGCTTTTTGGGGATCCACATCGTGGCCTCCCTTTCGGACACGCACGCTCACCCGTGCCGGCGACAGTTCTCTGGGAAAGAGTGAGATATACACCAGGCCGATCCGAAAGCCACTTGATCTGGCTTCCAGGACGTCATCCCGGTACTTGTCGGACGAGAGGACCGTCTCGACCAGGAACGACGCTCCGGATCGAATGCAGGCAGCCACCTCGGCATCGATCTGCTGGGCAGCCATCAGGTTTACCTCCGGCAGACTTTTTCCGGGACACTTAGGAAGAAGCATCTGCGTTCGGTCGTCCGCATTCAATTTCACGAGATTGTTGTGTCCTAAAATTTCGAGGAATTCTCTCGTAAAACTGGTCTTCCCTGCTCCGTTGGGACCCCCAACGATCCACATCCAACGGGTCATGTCGTCTCCCTCCTGTACGGAACCACGATCACGATCAGGCATCGTCCAGGAGCCGGCCATTCAACACGTATCGCACCGTTCCATTCACGCCGACCGGCGAGGGGATACCGAGGGCGTCGTTTTCCGCAACCGCTTTCTTCACGGCGACAGCGAAGGCGCGCACGGCTGCGTCAAGGATAGCCGGCTGGTCGTCTGGCTCGATCGGGGAGGAGTCCGAGGAATTCATGGGAGTATCACTATTTCAGTACATGAAATATCAATCTCTCCTGTTCCCTCTTGTCCACTCTTGTACCTTGTGTCTTCCTGCGAGAAGCACGTGGCCAGGGCCTGCCGTGCCCGGGGAATTGATGCGGTCCTCGGCCCTTCTGAATACTGACCGTGAATCTCTCGGGATAGGCCGATGCCCTTCGTGGTCGTGACGTGCTCTCACCATCGCTGAGGGCTCCCGTGGTGGGCACGTCCACAATCTCCAGCCGCTCCGTTATCCTGAGCAGCACCAGCCGGCCCGCGCCGAACCGGCTCGCCGACTCAGAAGACCCACGCATCCACGTCATCCACCTCGAGCAGCCACCGCTGGGTCAGCACCAGCCGCACGGGGCCGTCCGCGCCCTCTGTGCCAGCGTTCTGGAGGACCGGGTCCACAGGCAGGTCGCCCAAGTCCCGCGCGAACTCGAGTAGCGTGGCCGTCTCTCGTGCAGGGACCTTGTTCGTGGTCGTCACCATGATCGCGGGCAGCGGGAGGCCGGGCCGCTTCGAGACGAAATCGACTTCTCCCTGTCCTTTCCAGCAGGGGACCTCGCAGTCGCCCACAGCCGTGTCCAGCTCGGGCGCCGGTCATCCCCATTCGGCCGCCAGCAGTATCGGCACGCCGTGTCTACGCCGCGGATCCTTCGGCGCCGGGATGACAGTACTCGCGGGTTGGCCTCTGTGGAATATTCGCCCCGTTTCATTTCTCAATCACCCAATCGCCGGCGCCGGCGGGCACCGCTCGACTGTCATCCCGCCGAGGTCGACCGTCCCTCGCGACGGCGGGTGCACCTCGACCAGGTCCTCCGGGTGATCCGTCACGATCGCGATCCGGTTATTCCGCATCGCGTACCCTCGAGCCCGGTACCGCTCCAGGTCCTCGATGTGCGACGGCGCATCGACGTACTCCAGCCGCTCGGTGATCCCGAGCAGCACCGGCCGGCCCGTGCCGGCGAAGTTCACGATCGCGATCTCAACCAAAGCCCCGTTCCCCACCATCTGCAGCGCCCGCCGCGTCGCGCCGTCCGAGACGAACTTCTCGACCCGCATCCGCTCGCCGCCGTACTCCACAACGAGTGAGTACGCCGATCCGGTGTCCGAACAATTCTCCAGCACGAGCCCGCCGGCCTCCTGGTTCTTACAGAGGAACCCGGCCTTCCGGCAGCGCTCCGTATGACAGTCCACGAGCCGGGCGGACTGCACGTAGAACCCCGACTGGTAGAGCTCCGCCGGCACCGTCCCCGAGCGCTGCCCGCATGCGACCGCCCGGCACCGCTCGAAGAGCACGTCGACCGCCCGCTGCCGGTGTCCGTTCCAGCTGCCGTCCAGGTGGAACCCGTCCTGCCAGCAATCGACCGCCTGGCAATCTCTCACGATCATCCGCTCCACATCCCCCGCGTCCGGGATGTCGAAGCCGCAGGACCAGTCGCGGACGCCCGGCACCCCGTCCTTCCCTTCGAACCCCGACCCCGCCGAGATCGCGTGGCACTGCTCGAAGAGCACGTCCGCGAACCCGCCGCCCTCCAGGGCGCCGGCGAGGTTCATCGAGAAGCCGTGGTGGTAGCTCATCTCCGCCGTGCAGCGCCGGAAGGTCAGGTTCCGCAACGTCCGACCCCGCCGGCCCCAGGCCATGAACGCCGCCGTGCACCCGCCCTTCCGCCCGAACGGGAGGTAGGTCCGGCCGTCGAGCGAGTGAACCAGGTAGACGTCCTCGCACGTGAACCGGTCGGCCGCGTCCTGGACGCCGACGTAGCCGAACCCGCCCAGGTTCGCAACCGTGACCCCCGGTGCGTCGACCGCGATCCGGCACGGCTCCCGCTCCGCCACCAGCCGGGTGAGGCCGGGGCCGGCGCCCCGGACCGTCACCCCCGCCGCCGGGCGGAGGTATCGCGTCCCGTCCGGCGCCGTGCCGGCGTTCATGTCGAACCGGCCGGCGGTGAGCACCACCTCGCGGTCCGGTTCGGCCAGCGCCTTCGCCAGCACGGCCACGTCGGACTTCCCGTCGCAGACGGTGTCCGCGCCAGTCTTCTCATTCGGAGACGCGTCCCGCGCCGCGATGACGATCACGGCCCCCCCTCCCGCCGGCAGAGCTCGACGGCCAGCGCCTCCAGGTCCTCGACGAACCGGCCGACGCGGCCGGCGATCTCGCGGGCCTCCGCGTCCGTGATCTCCCCGTCCTGCCGGGCCGCAGAGTACGCCGCGATCTCCCCGCAGAACGACTGCACCACCGCGACGACCGCCGCCATCCGCCGGCCGGCGCTCCAGCTCCCGAGGCCGAACGCGGCCCCCACACACACCGCGATGATGGCGGCCTGGGGCCAGCCCTCCGCGACAATACGAATCCCGCCCCCCGCAGTGAGGGCGAGCCCGCCGGCGATGATGCCGGCAATCATCTGATCCATTTCGAGTATCCTGGAGCTCTTGAGGGATCGCTGGGTGAGTAGGAATACTCGATGATAACAGGAGACTCTACCGGCGGTCAGGTTGACCGGCCTGGGTCCACTTCCAGTGCAGGGAGAGCACATGCATTACTATCCAGACATCAGGCCAACCAGCTCAGAACAGTGGACGGGTTCGTGGAGATGAAATGATGATTTGACAATAGGAGAGATAGCAGCGTGCTGGTGAATATCGCAGGGCTTATGGTGATGGACGAATAGTGGTTGTTGATTACTATGACCTTTTTTCGCTGGTTCTTTCTCATTTTCCTTACTCTCACTCTCTGCACCGCGGTTGTCGAGGCCGGAACGCCACGATATCAACCGGGTGACATAATTTACGACCGACCAACGAACGGCGATCCCCTCTGGATAATTCTGGAGTTCGATCCAATCACCGATGAATACGAGATGGATTTAATTAATGAGTTCGACAGCGGGTC
>JBFXGJ010000058.1:0-9736 GCA_050178135.1 Methanoregulaceae archaeon
CGAACCCCGGCGCGCCCGCAGACATTGACGATCTCCCAACGATCACCGGCCCCCACACCGCTCACCCTGCATCCACATCCACCGAACGCCCGCCCTGGCAGAAACCGAGCATCCGCTGCAGGTGCGCCTGGGGGATCGTATCGAGCGGGAGAATTCGCAGGCGTCTCCTATCGGCCTCGTCGACGATGAACTCGTCGGAGTGATCCGTGAAGACGAACACGAACGGCGACTGGTCGAGTGCGACCGCCACGGCGGAGGAGAGCGGGCGCCTCTTCACCACCTTGAGCGCCAGCTCTCTCAGCGGCCGCGTCGCCGTCGGCAGGGTCGCCAGGACATACGGGGTGAGCCGGACCTCCTCGTCGTAGCAGATCCCGACGGCCGGGTAGCCGCTCTCGACCGTGACATGGATCGCCGAGGACAGGAAGGCCGCGTGGACATCCGCGTCCGGGCCGGCCACCGCCTGGACACGGGCGAGGCACGCCTCCCGCAGGTCGAGGACGAACGAGGCCGCGTGCTCCCGCACCGCCTCGCGCACGTAGACCGTCGAGGGATCACCGTTCCGGAGCATCTCCCGCAGGTCCAGGCCCTCGCCGAACCCGCTCGTGAACTCCCGGGTCTCGGTCTCGGACGGGGACGGACGCGTCGCAGTGAAATGCGAGGTCATGTACTGGATGAACACCACCTCGTTCTCCCTCGATTCCTGGTTCCGATAGAACGGGACCCACCGGGGGACCGGGACACGTTCGGTCGCCTGCTCCCCGTCCCCCGGGTTGAACGCCGATTCCAGCTCGGCCGTTTCCGCCGCCGCCCCGAGGTCCGCCCCGGTCTGCATGTTCCGCATCGGCGGAAGGGGCGGGAATTCCTCCGGATCGTAGGCGGGCGGATAGGTCAGCGCCCGGTTCAGCACGTCCCTGGCATAGGACGCGTCCACGACGCACCGGGCCGACGTGACAAGGTCGCGGAGCCACGGCGCCACCTGCCCGCCGGTGAGGGCGAGGCGGTCGGCGAACTGAACGGCCTGGATCAGTCTCCTCGCGGGGACATCGTGGCCGGGGATCGACTCGCGGTAGACCTGCTCGACCCAGGCATGGCGGTCGGCCTCCTGGTCCCGGTTGACCTCGTAGAGCCAGATGAAGTATGGGATCTCGAGGGTGACGGCCGGCAGCTCCTTCTCGGCGAGGCGAAACGTCTCGGTCGGCACCCGGAGGTCGTCCGGGAACCAGGGGAGATCGCGCCCGAGGCATTCGACGACCCCGGCGACGAGCCCGGCCGAACAGACCAGGACCACCTCGATACCGCGGGCCAGGAGCGGACGGAGCCGGTATGCCATGAACTGGGCCCGCGTCTGCATCGAGAGCGGGAGCGATGCGAACGATCCCAACATCACCCGGCGATCCACCGATGCCGGCAGGTGTGCAAACAGTTCGAACAGGTCGTGCGGCGACGTCTCGGACTCCCTGATGGCGTCCCCGGTCGGCAGCGAATACCCGAACTGGATGAGCTGGTGGTAGACGGTGGGACACCCGAAGTGGCTGCAGGCGTTGACGAAGTCACGGTAGTCCTCGACGCTCCCGAGGGCGGGGACCGGTGTGTCGATGAAGACCAGGTCGAGGCCGTACTCGAGGAAGGACCGGACCGCTTCGACCGGGGCCGAGCTCGGCAGCACCGGGATGGCGCGCCGGTCCGGGAGGGCGACCACGGATGGCCGGGGCAGGCGCTGGACAGCGTCGAGGACCGCCTCCTCCAGCCCGGCCGGGAGGTCGACCGCGAGGATGAAATCCGTTCCTCGCCGCCGCACGATCTCCTGCCGCACGACCGCAGCATACTCACCAAACTCCTCCACGTAGGGGAGGATGTGGAGGTGCTCTGGCACCGTCCACCTCTCCCTGAATGCCTCTGCTTCCACGATCCTGGTCCTCCTGTTCAGACAACTCTCCTCTCTCCACGCGGTCCAGCGCTCGCGGTGGACCGTTCAGGTATTCTCCGGCGCGAGGCCCAGGGTGGCCTGGATGGCATCCAGGGGGGTGAAGCCCACCGGGTTCTTGGACCCGAACCGGCAGATCTGGATCGCATCGCGGATGGAGTAGGTCGCGAGGGCCCCGGTCTCGACGAGCTCGTCGAGGCGTGCCAGCACCCGGTTGCGAAAGTCTGTCGACACCCCTGGCACGTTCTGCTGCACGATCGCGGCGAGCTCGTCCATGCCCGGGCGTTCGACCCGGATGACCGGCCGCAGGCGCGATTCGATGTAGGCCGGGATGCTGAAGGTGGACGAATCGTTGTTCATCGTCGCGACCAACCGGAACTCGGCAGCGGCGTGCAACTTGACGCCGGCGATGACCGAGTCCACGTACCGGCGGTCGTCCAGGAGCGAGGCGAGGCTCGCCCAGGCCTTCTCGTTCATCCGGTTCGCCTCGTCGAGGACGCAGATCCCGCCCGTGAGCGCGGCCGAGACGAGGCCGCTTGCCTGGTAGCGGATCTCCCCGTTCGACGCGAGCACCGGGATGACCAGCAGGTCCTCGGGGCGCATGTCGGCCGAGCAGTTCATCAGGAAGATCGGCTGGTCGTAGTGCGCGGCCACCGCGCAGGCGAGCGTGGTCTTTCCGCAGCCCGGCGGGCCGACCAGCACGGGCGACATCGCGGGGTCGGTCGGGTCTCGCCGGAGCCAGGCGGCCGTGAGGAGGCGGAAGGCCTCCTTCTGGCCGATCCAGCGGCAGACCGGGCTGTCGGGCGAACGTAGGTGGATGGTGCGGCCCTCCACGTGGATGACCCCCGCGGACCCTGCCTGGGGGTGGGGTGTCGCACATGCGTCTGGCTGATACTCACTCTTCATTCTCCTCTCCCCTTGGGTGTGCCGGTTGTCCGGGTGGACGCCGGCAGATGGTTCTGGATCAGTTGGACTGATCCAACAGTTGATACACGCTTCAACAATTTAACTGTTGGCACACGCAGCATTCTTTCCACGACAGATCCGCGGAATATTTGGGATAACGCGATATTGCCCTGGAGATTACCGGTATTGTCCGATAGTTCACAATCCGGGAAGTGTGGGAGGTACGAGAACTGTCCCCTCGAAAAACCGGATAATCCCAACAGTTGCATTCAGACCGGTCCGACGATCGCGCCATCGAGCTCACCGTGTCCACCAGAACAGTGGATCGGGACAGGGCGGTGGGTCCGGACCGGGTCTCGAGTCAATCGATCAGAACGAGACCGGGCCGAGGGGGGAATGGCGCACTTTTATCAGGCGGACGGGGCTGAGACGGACGTCCCTCCCGGCATCGGGAAGGGGCGAGGTGCCGAAGCGACGGTCAGCACGGCATGAACCGTTCACCGCAGGAGTTCAGAGCACTCCAGTCTCGATGCGATCGCGGTGGAGCCTGGAGACCAGGGCAGGAACGAGGTACCGACCGGTCGCGAGACCGATCAAGGGGTGAGAAGCGCACGAATGGCGTGATATTTCGGCGCAGAATGCCGGGAGGGGATTCAACCCTTATCCCGTTTTTCCCTCTTCAACGGAGTGTGGCGACGGATCCCTCAGGCCGACCTCGACGAGTTCGGAGAGGCGAATCATACGCCTGGAAAAGGAGCTCGAGGGGTGATGCTGGACAAACAACCCGTCACGGTGATCGAAGGTGGCCAGGCTGGATGAGAACGGCACGGGTGCGGGGAAGACCTCGACATCCTGCCCGAAGATCATTCCCGTGGTGTGCGACCGGATCAGGTCGGCCACCCGCTTTTCGTACAACCCGGGGGCCATCGCTCCCCGCGGAGTATGCGCATCGTCGAGTTCGAGATTGTTGAAGAGGACCAGTTTCCGGGTGACGTCCCTGACACCGTCCTCGAGAAAGACCGTCCGCAGCAGTTCCGAGTCGACGGAGTTCGGCCCCGAGACGACCAGGAGGAGAGACGACATCGCCAGCCAGACCCGGTTGATCGGGGTGAGGTCCGGGACCGAGTCCACGACGATCACGTCAACCGTGCTCATCGCCGCCCTCTGCATGATCCCCTCGGGCAACCGCTCGGCAAGCCAGTCAGAGTCCTGCAGGACCTCCTCAACCTGCCGCCGCACTGTCTCGTCGCGCGACGCCGGCGTGAGAAGGAGGCCGCCGGATTCACCGTTTTCGACGGGTACCGGGATATCGTACGCGGGGACCATCGCCTGGGAACCGGCGAGGTACTGGCAGAGGGTGTCGGTCCCATCCCTGAACCCCAGGAGCAGGTCCAGCGAGGGGGCGAAGAGGTTGCCGTCCACGAGCCAGACGCGATATCCCCGGGTCGCGAGCAGGTACGCAAGGCTGGCTGCGATCTCGCTCCGGCCGGTGCCACATCCAACGGAGAAGGTCAGGACCGTATACGGCAGGCACGTACCATCGTTGTTCGGCATGGACAGATCAGATCTCGACATGGCCGTTCTTAACGATTGCCGTGTAGACGATCGCGTGGCCGGACCGGTGCTTCTTTGCGTATCCCATCGTCACGAGCAGGTTCAGGTACGTTGAGATCGTGGTGCGATGCCGGTCGAGATCGCCGGCGATCGCGTCGGCGGTCGCCCCATTCGAATGGCGATAGAGCGCCTCCCAGACCTCGCGCAGCCGCAGGTTCGTGATCGTGCCCGAGAAGAGAGCGGCGGCCTGGTCATGTGACCGGACCTCGAGCCAGGTTGGCGAGAGAGATTGCAGGTCATTGAGCAGCTGTTCGGCGTCGAAGCGCAGGTCGGCCAGGTCGCGGTCAACACGGGCCTGGACCTCTTCGGTCCGCCTGATGAGCTGGGCCAGGCGTGCAACCATTCCGTTCAGCGCGGTTGCGGCGTCGTCGGGTGTCGTGGATGTCATCGTCGCGGCTGGTCTTCGGGAATGAAGGGGATTCAACGGCTGATGGCTGTGTGTTGAGTTGCCCAACTATAATAGCCTGTCCTCGATTCCCAACAGTTCGAACCACGGCACCCAGGGCAGATGGCGATGATGAGCAGGCGTGGTCGGATCGGTTTCCATCAGTTTTCCAACAGTTAATTATAAGTGTTGGGAAGTATAGTATCGTTGGAGGGGGGCGAAGACCTCTTCGACCCCCGCGATGGTTGGACCCGCGGCAGAGCGTGCAGCGGCTTCGGGAACAACCGTCGATGAACCGCCATGGATCAGGAGAGATGAAAGGATGAAGCCTCAACGGATGGGAACCGGCGGGAGCACCTGGCCCCTGGGTCCCCGGGCCGATCGTCATCGCTCCCGATCCACGAAACCCAGACACCTGAAACCAGGAGGAGTAGGTACGCAGAAGCTTGGACTCTGTCACCCGTTCGCCGTGGGTGCGCTCGTCGTCGTCCTGACACTGGCGCTCATCATGGCGGTCGGAGCCGCCGTTCCGCAGGAACGGGCGGTTGGTACCGTCACGATCTCGTCGGTCTCGCCCTCATCGGGCAGTGCCGGCACCACGATCACCTGCGCCGTCACCGGCGCCGGCTTCGCACCCGGCGCCCAGGTCCGGTTCACGAAGTCGGTGAACGGAAAGACGACGACCATCGAAGCCACTGGGGAGACGATCTCGGGCAGAACGAAGATCACCTGCCGGGTCCCCATCCCCGCATCGGCCTCAGCGGGCCGGTGGGATGTCCGGGTGCGGACCGGTGGCCGGGACGTCGTGAAGACCGGGGCCTTCACCGTGAACGCACCGGGGATCACGGCGATCGCTCCGTCGACAGGAAAGCAGGGGACGACGGTTGCTGCGGTCGTCAGCGGCACCGGTTTTGTCTCCGGATCGCAGGTCCGGCTGACGAAGACCGTGAACGGCAAGACGGCCACCATCGAGGCGACCGGGGAACAGGTCGCCGGCGGCACGAAGGTCTCCTGCCGGATACCCATTCCCGCGTCGGCCGCAACGGGCGGCTGGGACGTGAGGGTGCGGACCGGCGGGAAGGAACTCGTGAAAAAGGGTGCCTTCACCGTGACTGCCGCGTCGTCGTCGCCCCGGATCTGGTTCACCAGTGTCCCTCCACGATCGAGCTCGAGCACCTACGTCAGCGGGAAGGTCTCCGGTGTTCCATACTCGCAGTACCGAGTTACGGTCTATGTCAAGGTGAGAGGGAACTGGTGGGGTCCAAAACCGTACTGGTCGTTACCCCACACACCGATCGCATCGGATGGGACGTTCAGGACGTGCTTTGTGACCGGAGGAGTTGATGAAGAGACGAGTGAGTTCGCCGCATTCCTGGTCCCTGCGTCATACGACCCGCCGGACATCAGCTGGGGCTCGTCGCTCCCGTCCGCGCTCTACCGGTACCCGAATGCACGGGCGACGCGGTCGTAAACCTTCACCCTCTTTTATTCTCCCTCTATCGAAGGGGAGACGCTGACCTGCAACCTTCACGGAAGGCCAGCCTGGAATAGACCCGGGGAGCGAGAAACGTTGATAAACAAGGATTCTTGTGGGGGGAAAGAAGCGAAGTACTGTGTCCGATGAGTTGCCACTATGCAGCACAGGACAACCGACGCGATCATGGAAAAGTGGGGTTCTCAGCCATCGCTCACAGTGTGGAACGCTGGTATGTCCAGGCAACAAGGCTGGATATTTAAGATTTTGAACCGGGTCAGGCAGGGGTCAGTCGGCATCTATTGAACCTTCAATCGACTCCAGTCGAAGACCTTCATCCCCGGAGTGACCAGCGGCCGTACGATGCTGGATGGCGACGGTGTGACATTCCCCTGCGCCGTCCATCCAGCCAGCGCCCTCACCTTCGGCCGGCCATCCTGGTCCCAGAGGCCCCAGTGCGCCCCAACCTCTCCCTCGTCGTGCGTCTTCCAGGCCTCATCAAAGGCCTCGAAGTAGAAGTATCGAACGTGGTTACTCGCCGCCCACGCGGTAAATTCACCGAAGTACCGTTCCGCGTTCTCCATAGACGGTACGGCGTTGCCATTTGGTCGCCCCGCGCTCGGCCACCCCGTCTCCGCGACGACCACGGGCTTGGATCTCGCCTGCTGCCTGACCCTTGAATACGCATCGTCCACCGCGGGCACAGCGGCATCGATGCCGACACCATCCCAGAACGGGTAGATATGAACATAGACCTGGTCGACGGCATCGAATAGAGCGGGATGGTGGAGATACATATTGTACGTCTCGGCCGTTGTGATCGGCATCGTGGGCACCGCCTCTCGGACGCGTTCGATATACCCAAGAAGCTCGGTTTCCGTGAGATCGCCGCGGAGCAATGTCTCGCTTCCAACGATCAGGACATCCGCTTCCCCGGCCTGACCGATCCTGATGAGACTGGCAATCTGCTGCTCATTTGCCGTCCTGTTTCGGCTGAGCCAGGCCCCGACCGCAGCCCTCTTTCCCAGCTCGTGCGAGAATGGACCGATGAGATCGAGCCCGTTATCGTTCCCGTACGACCGGATCCAGTCGGTTGAATGTGCGATGACCCCAAGGCGGGACCGTATCTGCTCGGGCGGTAGCGGCCCGGTCGTGTCCGGGCTCTGGTTCGGCAGGTACGGCCCGAAGCAGAGACCTGAGAGGTGCAGCGCGCCTTCCCCGTCTGTCACCTCCGTGACGGGGTCGGTTAATGTAACGCAGGCTACGACCAGCGTCATGAACACCAGCGCGAATACCAGGGTCAACACGCCGACCAGTCGAAACGGATCCCTCATACCTCGAAATTGACGAAAGAGATGATAATTCCTGTCATGACCTCTCGCGACATGGTCGCAAATTCTTGATGTCTTCCAGCAATCCATCGCGTTCTGAAGACCATGAGCACGTCTCGAGTGACGAGTAAGAAACGCTTACGAATCCAGCCCATCACCGTCTCTCGCTTCTGAAGTTGGCCCACGAGTTGGAGCATGTCTCTGGAGCGTGGTGTTGGAAGGAGAAGCACCAGAACAGTGGCTACGACTGGAAACATCGGTTTCATAGACACGGTTTCTCCGGGTTGAAAGTCCTCTTCGATTGTGCATCATTCAGATCCTCAGACCGCTCCACCTGAGGTGGTCGATCGTATCCTCAGCATACGCCTGGAACATCCCGACTGGGGGGACAATCGCGTCCTGGACCTCCTCGCCCTTGATGGCATCCGCGTGAGCCCTGTCACCAGATCGAATAGGTTCACCGAAAACGGCATGGGAACCCATTACGACCGCCCCCTCAAACTTGAAAAACAGGTCTGCAGATCGCCATCGAACGATCAGCCGAACTGGTCCTTCTCTTGAGGATGTGAATCCCAGCTTTTCGGAACGACAGGCCAATCGGAGCGAACGGGTGTATTGTTGGGTCTGAGCACCTACCCTGTTGGTTTGCTCAAGAGGAGTGGCGGGTCTACCTTCGGACGGTGGCGGACACCGCCGGATCGTACGCCTTCGGCTGCCTTCACACCGCCAGACTTACGGAACATAAGGTTGCCATTTTTCATAACGATGGACTGCCCCTGTATCGCGCCGCAGACTCACGGTCCAGATCGTCCTCACGGATAACGGTGCAAAGTTCTGTGGCCGAGAATCCCATCCGTACGAACTCTATCTCGCTCTCAATGACATCGGATCTCGACTCATGACGGTCCGATCATCCCAAACGAACGGATCTGTCGAACGGTTCAACAGAACCGTCCCGAAGAGTTCGTCCGCGTAGCGTTGAGGGAGACGTGCTACGAATCCGTCGATGCACTGCAGAAGGACCGTGGTCAATGGCCCGCGATCTGGGATACCAACAACCTCATCTCGGCTATCGGAAGTGCAGCCGGCGATCGATCGAGACCGGCCCGGAATACATGGAAAAAGGTGAGCCATGCTCGTTATGTGCCCCCTTTTTTTATTGGGCCACGAATCCTGAAATTACCATGATGAATCCGTGACAAAAAATCAGTAATTCAGACGATTTATTAATTGAACGGGATAGTCTTCCAGAGGTCGCGGTTCCAGGCGGGCACGATAGGCGGTTGTATACCATCTCAATTATCACGCTGTCAGCCCGGTTCGATGACGAGAATGTGAGATGAAATCATGAAGACACCACACCCAATCCCCTTGATCCTGCTCTTCGCCATGCTCTGCTTGGGCACAGTATCCGCATATCCCAGCGGTGCCACACCACTTGTGAACGTTGCAGGTGCCGGCGGTGATGGCACCGCCGTCACCCTCGAGACGACCACGATGACGGCGACGGCGAACGTCCCATACACCCTCAGCGGGCGAATCTATTCCGTCTCCACCGGTGCGCCGTACGCGAACACCGGGGTGACGCTCGAGGAGCGGGCGCCGGGGAGCAGCATATGGCGGCAGATCGGTACCACCACCACGAATGATGACGGACGGTACTCGTTCCAGGTGACGCGATCCACGCCCGGCGTCTACCTCTACCACGTCGTGGTCTACAACCAGGTGCTCGAGGGCGACTGGGCGGTCACCGTGATCGGCTCGGGCACCGTGCCGACGGTGTCGACACTGCCGACGGTGCCAGCAGGAGGCGCGACGATGGCGCAGGCGTACGCGTCCTACGAGGCGGGGAACGCCGCCTGGAGCAGTGCCTGGGCGGCGAGCGACTTCGGGCAGATCCGATCGTACCTCACCCAGGCGAGGGCGCACTTCTCGACCTGCCTGGCTACGTTGAACCTGGTGAACGACCCGGCGAACGCGGCGAACCTGGCGCTGATGAAGAAGGTCTCGACCGCCTACATCGCGCTCGCGGACGGTGCGCTCGGGATGTACGACGGCTCGGACACCTACAGCACCGGGAGGAACCAGATGAACGCCGGCAG
>JBFXGJ010000059.1:0-9413 GCA_050178135.1 Methanoregulaceae archaeon
TTCCGATCTCCCGCCCGGGAGCGGGTCGAGGATGGTGGGGAGGAGCCTGATCCTCGGGACCGTAGTCCGTCCCGCTATCCTCGTTTCATTCGAACACGTCCTTCATTCGTAACCGCTTCTGCAGGTATTCTGCTGGCTCGGGGAGCTGCCTGCCGGAGAGGTCCATGCGATCTCCAGGCACGGCTGCCTGGCCCCCCTGGCGATATCGGATGTGACCGATAGGTTCGCATGCGATTCGATCGCCAGGGATCCTGTTGAACCGGCTCGATCCATGCCCACCGGAGAGCCATCCCGAGGGTCCTGAGAAGAGAGGGTTTGAAGGTTTTTGATACTGCCATTCCGGCCCGCAACCATTCATGCAGCTCTATCGCCGGCTCGCATTCCCACCCCTCGCGTCGGGTGAGATCGGCGCTGAACGCTGCGACGTTCTGACGGTTCTGGGACGCGGCGTGGAAGACGCCCTGACCATTCAGTACCACGTGATGCATGCAGGAACGGTAATTCGATCCGGGATCTTCGATATGATACGAAAACAGGCAAGGATTGAAACGATAAGGATTGAGGCCAGGGCCGAGACTCGAACCCGGGTCGGGGGATCCACAGTCCCCTAGGATAACCAGCTACCCCACCCTGGCGGATGTGCCATGAGAATAGGGCATGGCCGATAATAAAGGTATGTCACCAGGGGTGGCCGGGCATGAATTTTAATACGCGATCGGCAATAATGATACAGGCCGGGCCGGCACTGGTTCTCTTCATGCTGGCCCATTTTCGGAGGCGGCGACGTTGTCACAGGGCGGAATACGGACACCCATCGTCTGCGTGCTCGGGCACGTGGACCACGGCAAGACCTCGCTGCTCGACCGAATCCGCGGATCTTCGGTCGTCTCGAGCGAGGCCGGCGCGATCACGCAGCATATCGGCGCGACCCTCGTGCCGATCGAGGCAATCCAGGGAATGTCGGCGGGGATGCAGAAGGTCGCGGTCCAGGTGCCGGGCCTGCTCTTCATCGACACGCCGGGCCACCATGCATTCACCACGCTCCGGGCTCGAGGTGGGGCGCTTGCGGACATGGCGATCGTGGTGGTCGATATCAACGAGGGATTCCAGCCCCAGACGGAGGAGGCCCTCTCGATCCTCCGGAACTGCCGGACCCCGTTCGTCGTGGCCCTCACCAAGATCGACCGGGTCCACGGCTGGCGCTCCACCGAGAAGGGCCCGTTCCTCGCCTCGTTCGCGAAGCAGAACGAGCGAGTGACCGAGTTCATGGAGACCCGGCATTACGAGATCGTCGGAAAGCTCTCCGACCTCGGGTTCAACTCCGAACGGTTTGACCGGGTGACGGACTTCGCTCGGACGATCGCGATCGTCCCCGTCTCTGCCCACACGGGAGAGGGGATCTCAGACCTCCTCATGGTGATGATCGGGCTCGCCCAGCGGTACATGGGCGAAGCCCTCGCTGTCCAGGTCCAGGGACCCGGGCAGGGGACCGTGCTCGAGGTGAAGGAGGAGCGCGGGCTCGGCCTCACGCTCGACGTCATCCTCTTCGACGGCACCCTTTCGGTCGGCGACCAGGTGTTACTCGCAACAGCGGACGGCGTGGTCCAGACCAAGGTGAAGTCGCTCTTGAAGCCCCGGCCGATGAAGGAGATCCTGACCGAGGACCGTTTCGAACGGGTCCGCTCGGTGATCGCAGCATCGGGGGTCAAGGTCGCGGCCCCGGGTCTTGACGGCGTGATCGCCGGCTCCCCGCTCCGCGTGGTCCGGGGAGACCGCGACGCGATCGAAAAGGAGATCCTGGACGAGGTCTCGCAGATCAACGTCACCCTCTCGGACGAGGGGCTGATCATCAAGGCGGACACGATCGGGGCGCTCGAGGCGCTCTCCAAGGAGCTCGAGTCGAGAGAGATCGGTGTGATGCGGGCCGCAGTCGGGCCGGTGAGCCGGCACGACCTGGTCGATGCCCAGACGATCAAGGCCCCGCTCTACCGGGCCGTACTCGCCTTCAACGCCCCGCTCCTCCCCGACGCCCAGGCGATCGTGCGAGACGGGGGTCCCGACCTCCCGCAGGTCTTCCAGGCCAAGGTGATCTACCAGCTAATCGACGAGTTCGTCGAGTGGCGGGACTCCGAGAAGCAGCGGATGGAGAAGCAGCGGTTCGAACGGATCATCCTCCCCGCCAAGGTGCGGGTGTTGCCGGGCTGCATCTTCCGGCAGAGCAACCCTGCCGTCGTCGGCATCCGCGTCCTCGGAGGAACCCTCCGGACCGATGTCGGGCTTGTCAGGACCGACGGCCGGAAGGTCGGCCACCTCAAGACGATCCAGTCCCAGGGCGAGTACGTCCACGAGGTCGAGGCGGGGGCGGAGATCGCCGTCGCGATTGAGGGAGCGACCGTCGGACGCCAGTTCGATGTTGACGACGAGCTCTACGTCGACATCCCCGAGCGGCACGTCAAGGTCCTCGAGAAGGAGATGCTCAACCACATCTCGACCACCGCTCGGGAGATCCTGGAGGAGTATACGGGGATGCGGCGGCGGGCCGAGCCCTTCTGGGGCAAGTGAGCCGGCCGATCCGCAGCTTTATCAATCCCCCCACCCACATTTATGGGTACTTCGCCTGATTGGAGATTGGATATGGTCGATTTTAAAGTCGTGCTCTCGGACCCGAAGACCGGTCGTTCATATAAGATGACCGCGAGCGGCGGGGCGGCCGGAGCCTTCATCGGAAAGCGGGTCGGCGGCGAGGTTGACGCGAGCCCGCTGGGTCTGCCCGGGTATCGAGTCGCAATCACCGGTGCTTCTGACCGGAATGGTACGCCGGCCCGAAAGGACCTCCCCGGCGCAGGTCGCCGGCGGCTCCTGCTGGCAGGCGGCGTGGGCTTCAACCCCGTTATGGACGGACAGCGGGCCCGCAAGGCGGTCCGCGGAAGCGAGATCACCCAGGACTTCGTCCAGATCAACGCCAAGGTCACCGGGTATGGCGAGAAGTCCCTCGATGACCTTCTCGCTGAGCCGGCCCCCGCGGCCGAGTAACCCCTTTTAAATTTTTACAGCCCTTCCCGGAGCGAAGCAAGCAGATCGCCGAACGGCACCCCGTGGCGACGGGCGAGCAGGACCAGCGCCGCCCGAGGACGGAGTGCACCGTCGAACTGCTCGGCGGCGATCCGGTTCGCATCAGCGGCGACCTCGCGCTCGTCCTGCCCGAGCGCCTCCGCGATCCGACCGAGCAGCACCCGTTCGGGGTCGGGTGGCTCCAGGTCCGAGGAGCCCGGCCGGAAACCGAGCGGGACCATCACCTCGTCCACCGGGAAGAGCGGGACGAGGAACCCGCCATCGAAGGACAGGAGCCCCTCTGAGATGGCCAGTTCGATCAGCCCCTTCGCCTGGTCCGGGTTCATCCACATCCGGTCGTGGGCGAGGTAATGGACGAACTCGCTCCGCCGCAGGCGGTCCCTGTGCAGGTGCCGAAACGGAGCCGCGATCGTGGTACGGAGACTCAAGCGGCCAATCCCCCCCAATGAGAGTGGGGGTCCGCGTTAAAAAAGGGGTATCGTTTCACTCGAGCAGGACCGCGTTGATCACGCCGTCCTGGCCCGGGCGGCTGACGATGCGTGCCTGACCGAGTTCGGTCCGGATGATCGCGCCCCTGGTCAGCAGGTTCCGCCGCACGAAGTTCGGGTTGGCGGTATTCTGCTCGACATTCTCGATCTTGACCTTCTGTGCGACACCGGTTCCCCGGTTCGCCACGTTCGCAAAGGTCGCCCGGAGTGCCCGGATCTTCGTGTTTCCGCCGTAGGTGCGGATCGTCCGCCGCCGGTCCTCGCCGATGTGCGTCTCTGCGGGCGAGCGCCCGATCTCGGTGCGCCGTTTCCCACGCAGGGGAGCGTACCGGCCACCTGTCACCTTCCTGATAGATCTACCTTGCCAGAGCATGTGCGTTCACCCGATTCAACTCGAGAATCAGAAGTGCTGTATATATTCCCTTCAACGTTATTTAACCCCTCGGATCACCCGAGGAGGGCCTCGAGCAGGGGTTCGGCCCCCTCGCCGGTCTTCAGGTTCGTCCGAAAAACCTGCATGGTGGGGTTGTACCGGCGCATGTCCTGCTCCATCCGGTCGAGATCGGCACCCACGAGTGGCGCGAGGTCGACCTTATTGATCACGCCGATCGAACAGGAGCGGAACATCATCGGGTGCTTGTTGACGACGTCGTCCCCCTCCGTCGAGGAGACGACGACGACCCGCTTCGAGGCGCCGAGCAGGAAGTCGGTCGGACAGACCATGTTACCGACGTTCTCGATAAAGAGCACGTCGAGGTCGTCGAGGGGCAGGTCATCGAGGGCGTGCTCAACGAGGTGGGCGTCCAGGTGGCACTCCTTGCCGGTGTTCGCGTTCACCGCCGGCACGCCGAGAGCCGCGATCCGCCGGTAGTCGTCATCTCCGAAGACATCCCCCGCTATCGCACCCGCTCGCTTTCCGCGTGCAGCGATCATGGGCGCCAGGCGCTCGACCAGCGCAGTCTTTCCCGAGCCGATCGCGCCAAGCAGGTCGATCCCGAGCACACCATGGGCTGCGAGCCGGGACGCGTTCTCTGCCGCGATCGCCTCGTTCGCCGCAAAGAGATCCTTCTCGATCCGGACGTCGATCTGGTGCATCAGGAGTACTACCATGCCGCACTTTTTATAGGTTCACCTGCCGACCCTGATCCAATGGAGAAGGACCGGTTCCTCTACCCCTGCTACTTCAACGCAGCCCTCGGTCGACAGCAGGGCCGCCGGGTCCCGCTCGCACTCGCCCAGAAGGGTGTGACGATGCAGGACCTCGAACGCGCCCTGAAACGAAGCGGGCTCCCGTTCCGGGTGGAGCAGGGGTCCCACCCCGCCCACTGGTTCCGCCGCGACGGACGGGCAGTTGTCACCTGGGCGGGGTCCAAGGAGGCCCTCCTCCGCCGCGTCGCCGGAGCTCTCGAGCCGAGGAAATAGGGGCGGCATGTACGACCTTCACACCCACACACTCCGGTCGGACGGGGAGCTCCTCCCTCTCGAGCTCGTCCGCCGGATGGCCGTGCTTGGCTACGACACGGTCGGGATCGCCGACCACGTCGACACCGCGACCCTCCCGCTCGTGCTCGAGTCAACCGATGCCGCACGCAGGTCTGCGGCGCTCTACGGCGTCCGGCTGTATGCCGGCGTCGAGCTGACCCATGTACCGCCGGCCGAGATCGACACGCTCGCCCGCCGGGCAAAGGCCGAGGGGGCGGAGATCGTCGTGGTACACGGCGAGACCCCCATGGAGCCGGTCGCACCCGGCACAAACCGTGCGGCCTGCACCTCGGATTTCGTCGACATCCTCGCCCACCCGGGCATGATATCCCCTGAGGACGCCCGGGCAGCCGCCGATCGGGGAATCGCGCTCGAGCTGACCGGCCGCGGAGGGCACAACAGGACCAACGGCCACGTCGCGCTGGTTGCCCTGGAGGCGGGGTGCCAGCTCGTGGTGAACTCCGATGCCCATGCCCCGCGTGACCTCATGTCCGCCGACGAGCGCGAGCTCGTCGTCCGGGGCGCCGGCCTGGACGTGCGCGCGGCGAAGAACATCATCGATTTAAATATCGAAACCTGGCTCAAATCTCGTCGATGATATCAATATTACCCCAATATTTAAATACAGATAGGATACAAATATATAAATTGCGGCAAAGATTCTTCCAGATTTCCAGTTTGAGAGTGCGATGAAGACGGTGGGACGCATCCAGCACGTATGCGGAAAAAGGATGCTGATCGTTGCGGTCGATGCGGCGCAGTTACCCCCCCTGTACGCGACGGTCGTCGACCGGCGTCATCACCCGGTTGGTCGAATCGTGGACCTCTTTGGAAACGTGAAAAGTCCATACGCCGCGGTCCTGTGCCAGGACCGGTGCGAGCACCCGGTCGGCGAGAAGATATTCACCAGGTCATAGGTGTCAACGAGTTATGCAGGAGATAGAAAAACTTCGAATTTTACAGAGCCAGCGCGAGGCATTCCGCAACCGGAGCCGCGTCGTTGAGCGGGAGCGAAAGACCGAGGAGCACACCGAGACGGTCTGTCCCGAGTGCAAGAGCCGGCAACTCGTCCACGACTACGAGCGGGCCGAGCTCGTCTGCCAGAACTGCGGTCTCGTCATCGACGATGACTTCATCGACCGCGGCCCCGAGTGGCGTGCCTTCGACCACGACCAGCGGATGAAGCGGTCCCGCGTCGGCGCTCCGATGACCTTCACGATCCACGACAAGGGCCTCTCGACGATGATCGACTGGCGAAACCGCGACAGTTACGGTCGTGCGATCTCGTCGAAGAACCGGGCCCAGCTCTACCGGCTCCGGAAGTGGCAGCGACGGATCCGGGTCTCGAACGCGACCGAGCGGAACCTCGCCTTCGCGCTCTCCGAACTCGACCGGATGGCCTCTGCCCTCGGTCTGCCCCGGAACGTCCGCGAGACGGCCGCCGTCGTCTACCGCGACGCGGTGGACAAGAACCTGATCCGCGGCCGCTCCATCGAGGGGGTTGCGGCCGCCGCGCTCTATGCCGCGTGCCGGCAGTGCAGCGTCCCGCGGACGCTCGACGAGATCGCCGAGGTCTCCCGTGTGAGCCGCAAGGAGATCGGGCGGACCTACCGTTTCATCTCGCGCGAGCTCGGGCTGAAACTCCTCCCGACCTCCCCGATCGACTACGTACCGCGCTTCTGCTCCGGGCTCACGCTGAAGGGCGAGGTTCAGAGCCGGGCGGTCGAGATCCTGAGGCAGGCGGCAGAACGCGAATTAACGAGCGGCAGGGGTCCAACGGGCGTCGCTGCGGCCGCAATTTATATCTCGTCGATCCTCGGCGGAGAGCGCCGTACGCAGCGCGAGGTGGCCGAGGTCGCGGGCGTGACCGAGGTCACGATCCGGAACCGATATAAGGAACTGGCAGAGAAATTAGATATCGAGATTATTCTCTGACCACGAATTTTTTTCGTGGGCTCGTAGATCAGGGGTAGATCGCTACGTTCGCAACGTAGAGGCCACGGGTTCAAATCCCGTCGAGTCCATACTGCTCTCATGCGAGAGGAGTCGACACCTTCGTTTCGTTCTTCAGCGGGCTCGTAGATCAGGGGTAGATCGTCGCGTTTGCAACGCGAAGGCCACGGGTTCAAATCCCGTCGGGTCCACTCTTTTTCGGGGGGAAAATGACCCCCCCCTTCTTCTCGCTACTCGAAATAGACTTCGCCGTCGTCGTTCAGGTAGACCTGGATATCGTCCTTGACGAACCGGGACTGGAGGTGTTCGGGCAGGCTCTCGCGGAGACGGTTGATCAGGCCGATCGTGTCGTAGCGCACCTTGACGCCCCTGCCGCTCGCCTCGCGGAAGATCAGGTCGGGGACGGCGAGGAGGTCTGCCCCCGATGGGATCGCACAGAGGAATCTGGCGTCGAGCGTGTACATGAACTGGAGTGTCTCGCGAGCTCGCCGCACGTTCTCGATGGCCGACTTCTCGATGGTGCAGACGTTCGCCTTCGACGTCCCGATGATATCGGCGATCTGCTGCTGGGTCAGGCCCTGCCGGCGGTGGCGCAGCACCTCCTTCTGCCGGGCGGTCAGGAGACCGTCTTTCATACAGATGTATGGTGCAGTCAGTAAACTTAAACAATTCTGTTTAACCGGATGGGGAGTTGAGAGGGAAGGTTTGACCCTCCCCCGGCGTGCTGTGCAAAGTCCATCTTCCCGGAAAAACGAAAACGCAACATTTTTATGAGTTTTAATGAAAACTACCATGCTCTCAACTGAGGTGAATTGAATGGTTGTCAAAGTAGGCATTGCAAAACTCGGAAATATCGCATCCGGTGTCATGGCCGAGCTCCTGCTCGATGAGCGTGCAGACCGTGAGGACATGCAGACATTCATGGCCACGTCCGGCACGAAGCTCGAGGTCGCAGACGTCGACCGTGTCGTCTCCACCCTGAAGGCCTGGGGCCCCGACTTCTGTATCGTCGTCTCCCCGAACGGCGTCCTTCCCGGACCCACCGGAGCCCGCGACGCGCTCGCGGCCGCCGGCATCCCCGTCGTCGTCATCACTGACGACGTCACGACCAAGAAGGAGTGGGCAGACCTCAAGGAGTCGAAGTTCGGCTACATCATCATGAAGGCCGACTCGATGATCGGCGCCCGCCGCGAGTTCCTCGACCCCATCGAGATGGCCGACTACAACGGGAACCTGGTCAAGGTCCTCGCCATCACCGGTGCATACCGCAAGATGCAGCTGGAGCTCGACAAGGTGATCGACCAGGTCAAGGCCGGCCAGAAGGGCGAGCAGCTCGTGCTCCCGAAGGTCGTCATGACCACGGACAAGGCAGTCGACGGCGAGTTCACGAACGCCTACGCGCTCGCGAAGGCCCGTGCCGCCTACGAGGTCGCCTCGGCGGTCGCGATGGTAAACGTCAAGGGCTGCTTCATGACCAAGGAGTGGGAGAAGTACATCCCGATCGTCGCCTCCGCCCACGAGATGATGCGCGTGGCTGCCGCACTCTGTGACGAGGCCCGCGAGATCGAGAAGGCCGGCGACGGTGTTGTCCGCAAGCCTCACAAGAAGGACGGCGTCATCGTCTCCAAGACGAAGCTCATCTCGAAGCCCGAGTAACCCGAAAACTCTCTCTCATTTTTCAGAACGCATCCCGACCGTAGCGGCCGAGCTCCTCGGGGAGCGTCATCACGATCGGCTGCAGGTGGAGCCGCTCCATGAACGCGGAGTCCGAGATCGAGTCCCTGTTCGGGTTGATCCGCGAGATGACCGAGCAGAAGGCCGAGAATCCCCTGTCACGACCCTCCCGTCCAAAGAAGCAGGCGACGTTGAACGCGTGCGACCCGAGGTCCCGGTACAGGTCGAGAACGCGGCAGAGCCCCGTCGCCAGGCACTCGAAGTACGGCACCGCCCCCTCGAGGCTCCCGGCGGGGAGCAGCGCCCGCACCTCCCGCTCGCCGATCGGCACCGCCGAGGCGACAAATGGAACTTCGTCGCCGAAGAGGAACCGGTCGGAGGACCGCTCGTGCTCGATGAGCGCCTCCCGGTACAGTCGCCCGGCCCGCGTGAGATACCGGGACGAGCCAGCCAGGTGCCGGCCGTGGACGAACGAAGGGCGGTCCATCACGACCCCCTGGAGATGGGGGTGGTCGAGCGACGCCCCCGATGAGTGGAGGTAGTTCCAGTTGATCGACGCGTATCCGGGGGCGGCAGCGATGGACTCAGCGGCACCCTGCAGGGCATCGGCGAGCTGGCGGGGCTCGAAACGGTCCAGAGCATGGGCCCGGGTGATCACCGTGACCGTGTGGCAGGGAGCAAACGGGTAGAGGTTCGGGAAGGTGACCGACTCCCCCCGCCGGATCCGAGAGCCGTCCGGGAAGG
>JBFXGJ010000060.1:0-9026 GCA_050178135.1 Methanoregulaceae archaeon
AGGGGCGGATCCGGGGCTACGAGGCGTTCGTGCGCGACATCACCGAGCGGCGGGAGATGGAGCACGCGATCCACGAGGCGAACCGGCGCCTCGGCCTCCTGGAGAGCGTCACCCGGCACGACCTCCTCAACCAGCTGATGAAGGTGCAGGGGTTCGCCAACCTCGCGGCGTGCCAGGTGCAGGACCCGGTGATCGCCGGGTACCTCTCGAAGATCGACGAGGCGGCGGCTTCGATCGCCCGGCAGGTCGAGTTCATGCGCTCGTACCACGACCTGGGGGCCCACTCGCCGACATGGGTCCGGGTCGACGAGGTGGTGAAGCGGGCGCGGTATGACGAGGTCACCTGCTGCCCGAGCTGCCAGGGAGTCGAGGTCCATGCCGACCCGATGCTGGAAAAGGTTTTCTCCAACCTCTTCGAGAACGCGGTCGAGCACGGGGGCCATGTGATAGCGATCACCGTCCGGTGCGAACGCCACGGAGACGGCCTGGTGGTCGTCGTGGAGGACGACGGCGAGGGCGTCCCGGAGGGCGAGAAGAAGGCGATCTTCGAGAAGGGCCACGGGCATCATACGGGCCTGGGCCTCTTTTTGGCGCGGGAGATCCTGGCGATCACCGGGATCACGATCCGGGAGAACGGGATCCCGGGGCGGGGTGCGCGCTTCGAGATCGCGGTCCCGGAGAGGCGGTTCCGGCCGGGTCCGGGAGGGGCTGGCGACCCCGCGCCCTGACCACGCCGGCGGAGCCGGCCCCCAGTCGACCCCAGGGACGGGTGGGGGGCTCAGGCCTTCCGGTAACGGCGGATCGGACAGTCCATGACGTCGCAGGTCTCGGGGCAGTCCGGGAGCTCAATCGACTCGCCGGCTTCCTGCGCGGCCAGCCGGCGTCCCATCTCGTCCGTCCAGGGGCACCCCTCTGCGCATGGCGCCGGTCTCCCGGCCGGCTCGAGCAGGATCCTCCCGAGCACCAGCCACCGCTCCCGGATCTCGGCGTGGTCGATCCCCGCCTGGGTGAGGCACTGGAACCCGAAGAAGAGCGCCGCAAGACCGAGCGCGAGCGTGTGCGGGTCCGTGTCGTCCCGGACCAGCCCCTCGCGTTGCTGGGCCGCGATCCCGTGCGCTGCCATCTCGTACCCGGCCCGGATGTTCTCCGCGAGGGAGCCTCCCACCGCGGAGTTCCGCGCGGCCATCGCGACGAGCTCGAGGATGAGCGAGTCCTGACCGGTGTCGGCGGCGAGCTGCGCCTCGAGCATCGAGGTCCAGCCCTGGAGGGGCGTCGCGTCCGGGAAGCTCTCTCGTGCTCGCTGGCGGACGAGTGCGGGGATCAGCTGCACGATCTCGGCAACGAGGGCGTCCTTGTTCTTGAAGTAGAGGTAGAGAGCGCTCTTCGTCACCCCCACCTCGGCGGCGATCTCGTCCATGGTCGTCGCGCAGTACCCCTTCCGGCACATCACGTCCCAGCCGGCGGCGATGATCCTCTTCCGGGCCGCCTCCCTGTACTCCGGCACGACCTTGGGCATCCTGTCCTCGTACTGCGAGACGATGAGTAATAAAACAGACTATCTCGTCAATATTTCGACTTCAAGGTAAGTTTTTATCCTCCGGAGCGAAGAGTACGGACGAGGTGGTTTCCATGGTGAGATTGACCCCTGAGATGGAAGAGTCGCTGCGAGCAGCGAAGACTGCATTCCTGGCCACGTCGTCGAAGGACGGCATCCCCAACGTCGTCCCGATCGCGGCGTTCACCGTGCTCGACGACGGGACGCTGCTCATCTCGGACCAGTTCTTCAACAAGACGCTCAAGAACCTGGAGGAGAACCCGTGGATCGCCCTCTCCTGGTGGGGGGAGCGGGGCGGGTTCCAGGTGAAGGGAACGGTCACCCTCCACGCAGACGACGAGGTCTTCGGGCGGAACGTCGCCTGGATGAAGGAGCAGTTCCCCCAGTTCGTCCCGAAGTCCGCGGTGCTGGTGACGATCACCGACGTTTACGCCGTCGTGCCCGGCCCCGAGCCCGGCCAGAAACTCCTCTGATTGATGATCCCCGGCAACACTTAACCATGCTCGGGGCGTCCTCCTGATTTTTCTTCATGGCCCCTCCTGACCTCCGGTGAGGGGCCATCCAGGATGAAGATGAACCATGCCGTCACTAAAATGACCAATTGGTAAGTTATATTAATTCAGAGTAAGCACCATTCCTGGAGACAATGTTCGGTTCCCTGGATGGCGCCGCTCCGGGCGATCGCCGGGTTCAACGGGAGTTCCCCGTGGGAACGGTACCAGATCCGTGCTGCAGGAGGCGGATGCCGCCGCGGACCGAACAGCGGAGGGAGTATGAAGATACGATCGGTGAAACTGGCCTGCTTCTCACCCACGGGGACGACGAAGGCGGTGCTCGAGGGGATTGCACGGGGCGTGGGCCTCGAGAACGTGGAACTCGTGGAGGTCACCACTCCCGAAGCAAGGGACGCACCCCTGAAGATGCAGGAGGACGAGCTGCTCGTCGTCGGCGTGCCGGTATACATGGGACGGGTGCCGGCTCTCCTCGCCGGGTGGCTCGGGCGCATCAGGGCGAACAGGACGCCGGCCGTCTGCGTCGTCGTCTACGGCAACCGCGTCTTCGACGACGCGCTCCTCGAACTCCAGGACGCCCTTGCCAGGGGCGGGTGCCGACCGATCGCCGGCGCGGCGTTCATCGGGGAGCACTCCTTCTCCCGTACCGAGACCCCGACGGCAGCGGGACGGCCCGACGCGAGCGACCTGGACCGGGCCGAGCGGTTCGGGCGGGAGGTCCGGGAGCGGCTGCTCGCCGCCTCCTCGATCGATGAGGTCCCGGAGGTCTCGATCCCGGGCTGCCGGCCGTACCGGGGGGACCCCACGCTCTGGCAGGTGGATTTCATCGCCGTCGGCGCCGGGTGCACCCGGTGCGGCGCCTGCGCCGCGTGGTGCCCGGTCGGGGCGATCGACCCGGACGATCCCGCTTCGGTCGACACCGAGCGGTGCATCACCTGCTGCGCCTGCATCAAGCGTTGCCCCGAGCAGGCCCGATCGATGAAGCCCGGGTCGGTGATGGACGCCTCGCTGCGCCTTCATACTCTCTATGGCGAACGCAAGGAGCCGGCGTTCTTCATCTGACCGGGTTTCCTCCCGGTCCGTCGAGGGCGGGTAAGGAACGCCCTGCCTCGTCATGACGAGTGGGCGGACGTGTCAGGTGGGCATCGCCCCGGGGCCGCCCAGTCGCGTACCACCTCGTCGAGCCGGTGCCTGTTCCCGCTACGGCCCTGCCGACTCGATCACTCCGGTCCCGGGACGTGCCGATACGTACACCGCGGGCTCTTCGGGGCACCCGGTTATTTATTGGCCCCCGTTCATGCTGCTGCGGAGAGGAACGGAATGGATGAACGACGCATGGCTTCGGCGACTGCTGAACTGTCCGGCGACCGGGTTTGCCCCCACCGTCGCCCGGATACCGAATCGGCTGGGGCTTCCGGCCGGGACGACCGCGCCCCCTACTCTGGCCCCGCCCGAAGGAGTCGACGCTGCTGGGTCCGGAAGGCCGATCGACGTGACCAGGCCCCTCAACCTCGAGACGTTCGTGTTTCCCGTCACCGGAACAGGCTCGAATGGGACCTCCTTGCCGCGATCGCAACCGGGGTGATTCCCCCATGACGACCTTCGTGCTGGTGCACGGCACCGGGGCCGGCGGGTGGTGCTGGCAACCGGTGGCCCGACGGTTGCGCGCCGCGGGGTTCGACGTGTATGCTCCCTCGCTGACCGGGGTGGGCGATCGGCGCCACCTCCGGGACTGCAACGTGGACCTCGCAACCCACATCACGGACGTCGCCAACCTCCTCTTCTACGAGGACATCTCCGACGCCGTGCTGGTGGGCCACAGCTACGCCGGGATGGTGATCACGGGGGTGACATCGGTGGCTCCCGAACGTCTCGAGTTCCTCGTCTACCTGGACGCGTACGTCCCGGACGAGGGGGAGAGCGAAGCCGACCTCTGGACCCCGGAGATCCGAGCTGCCATGGAGGCCGACGGGGGAGCTTCCGTAGGTATGCGAGCCCCGCCGCCCCCGGCCCAGATGGGCATCGACGACCCGGTGCTGGCGGACTGGTACCTGGCGCGGGTCACGCCGCACCCCTTCGCCACCTTCACCCAGCCGGTCCCGGCCGGGACTGCCCGGAGCGAGGCCATCCCACGCGCCTATATCAGCTGCACGGCCGGGCCGCTGACGTCGCTCTTCGGACGGTTCGCCGAGAAGGCACGACGGAACGGATGGGCGGTCCGCACGATCGCGACGGGCCACGAGGCGGAGCTGATCGCGCCTGACGAGGTGGCCAGACTCCTCATCGAACTCGCGGACTCGCGGGGCTGACGGGTGGTCTGCCCCAGCGCCTCGACGCGCTCGGGGGCCGTGGTTCCAGGGATATTCGTTTCATCACGAGGGAGGTGAGACAGAGCTCCAGTTCACCGATATCGAGAAGAGGGAGGTGCACCGCGAGGCATACGGGAGGCTGGAAACGGTTGGTGCGCGGGAACACCAGGACGTTCCGTACTGGTCCTGCCAGGCTGGAAATCCGGACGGTACAGTCTTCCAGGCGGCGGATATCGGGGGAAGAACGATCGATGATGACAGGTCCTGGATAGAGTACACCGGGATCCCCCTTCCGGCATCAGGGCTCGAAGGGTGCTATCCGACTCCTGATCCTGCGATCGCGCCATACCGGGGGCGTCCTGAAACACAGTCCGCGTTCAGGAATCCTTCGACCGGAACCCGGCCGGTAATTTGAAGATGTGGATCGATTGTTCTGTCCTGGCACAGCGTCCGGGCTGGTCGTGCTTCCCTCTGTCCGACACAACGACCATTCGGTCGTTGCCAAGCCACGTTACACCTTCCAGATTACAGTACATGATCCGACCTTTCTCATCGCGGGGAAACAGGAACAACTGGCCATCGTCTTCGAAGATGTCTTCCAGGTTCTCCGGGTGCGCACGAAGGTGCCCAACCCACATCGCCGAAGAGACCTGCGAGATCACCGTCAGGTAGCCATTGCGGAAATCAAGGCTGACGTAGTCCTCGTATCGCACCGATTTGGGCAGCCGAATAGTTCCACGATGTTGCCAGGTGTCCGATTCCCACCGAAAGACCTGAATCCTTCCCTTTCCAGGGTGTGCACCGCCCCTCCCGCCTTTGCAGTCATTTCCCTCACAGAGGCCGAGCAGGTACTCGTTTCCGGCACAGCGCAGTGTCGACAGGCCTTCGAAACCCTTGTTGCCCGCATCGATTGGGAAGGGCAACCAGTGCCTCTGGATAAATGCAAACGATCTATCAAACTCATCTATGCACGGCAGGTAGACGCCCGACTTCGTTTCGGCGGCCTCGATCAGGCAATACCACCGATCGGTCGAGGACTGATACGTGATATCTTCATAACCAGCGCCCGTTTCTCTCAAATCCAGCAGGTTCGGCTCCTCTCCCGCGTAGAGCCAATCCGGCTTGATGCGCAAGAGACGCGGCCTGTCATCAAAAATGATGTGGAGATAGCCATCCATCAGGTATACACCACTGGCTTCGTAGCGTTCTTCGCCAGCGCCTTTGAGCAGATCGCGTATCCTGGCTTCTTGAACAAGCTCCAAGACCGTGACAGTGTCCTGTTTCATCGCTCTCACACGTTCGCTGATGATTTCCAAGGGTGCTCAGAGCATATGAATTACGCACGCGGCCGGCTCGAACTCGCGTCCCTCGCGCCGGGCGAGTTCGGCCTCGGTCGGCACGAGCTCGCCGCGGAACGCCTTCGCGAGGATCGCCTGGATCAGCGTGTCGACCCGCTCGCGGGCGCCGGCCAAGGCGATGGTATGCGTACACTTTCTCTCATGAGTTGAGCTCATCCGAAGCTTACGAGAACAGTGAAAAGAGGGATAGGTGTCGGGTGCCCATGGCATTCAGTAAAGTGCAGGACTCAGTCGTCGGTATCGTTTTCCCCGCTTATTCCGAGCGCCTGGTATTGCTCGGCGTGTCGAGCCATCCAATCGCTGATAGAACAGAAGAGTTCGGTTGACATCCGGGCCTCGAACAGAATGGTCCTGACCACACGGCCCGGGACCATTTCGCCGCTCTTTACGTCGATTGCCGGATCGACCACATCAATATAGAAGCCTATCTGCCCGCCTTCAGGCGATAGACCTCCGGTTACCCCGGAGACGTGCACGGCCTTGAATTCAGGCGCTCGCACGATCTCCATTGGCAGTTGCTTGTTCTGCTTAGGAGGCATGGATCGTCACCCTGCCGCCTCTGGCCGATTTATGTTGACGTGATGTATCACAAGCCGCTTTTTCAGGCCCCACATCAATCCCGATGGCCATTGGTAGGCTGGTTCCACTATATGTCCGGGCGACGGTCTGCTGCGCCACAACAGTGTAGGTCGCGGATTGCGGCACCACAACTGCCGGTGCCGGCGGCAGGAAGGCGTCGGCGAGCGCCTTTGTCACGGCACGGCCCATGGGCGTCGGGGTATAGAATGTCTTACCGCGGTCTCCGATATCCCCAATATCCCCGACCTGGCGGGCCACGAACCCGCCGGCCACAAGGTGCTTGAGGGCCGTGTCCACCTGAGCCGGCGCGGCCCCGAATTCATCCTTGATCTCGTTGAAGTACATCCGCTTCTTCGCGATCAGCGCGAGCAGGACTGCCCACCGCTGCTCGTTCGCGAGCTCGAGCATCGAGTCGACAGCCTCCTCGGGCATCAAGTCGAGGTATCGTTCGAGCACATCGTGTTTCATTGAGTGTCTCCTCCGGACCAGTCAAGAAAATATGACTGCTGCAACCAACATCATCTGCTTCAAGTCATAAGAATGTTACTAGATCGTTTTCTGGAGACCGTCCCAATGGAAAGGTATGCCTGACGCCAATGAACGCGCCGCCAGGGTTCGTCGGCTGCAGTGGCTGAAGGCATCGACTCCAATCGGCATCTTCGGGTCGTTTTTCCGGTTGGAGGCGCTCACGGCGCTCCGCGATCATCTGAATGCATCAGGGTATCACGCGCGGCTATCCCTGAATATCGGCAGCGATATGGCGGGTGCTCCCGATCCTGATGTCTATAACTTCGAGCAGAGCAAGCGCCTTGTTGAGGAGAGCGCGGTCCACATTTTCTACCTGTTCATGGAGCGCGACGGAGAGTCCGAGGTCAACCAGTCGGCCACTCTGGAGGTCGGCGAGCTGCTGAGATTATGCAGCGCGCAGTCCCGCCTATCGCCGATACGGAGCTGCGCCCTCATCCTCCTGGAGGAGGGCCTCGAGCTGCGCAGCCCTCTCACGGGCGCGATCCGGTCTTCCCCCTGCTGGTGGGAACACGAACTCTTCGCGGACCCGGCCGAGACGCTTCGGGTCGCACGGAAGTTCTGCCACAACGCGCTCCGCCGGCAACCGGGGTGGGACGAGCCCTAGCGCGTCCTCCGGGACGCTACTCTACCGGCAGCGCGGTCTGCCCTGCTCCGCCTGCACCCGCTCGAGAAGCACCCCGGCCGGCTCGTACTCGCGCCCCTCGCGCCGGGCGAGTTCGGCCTCGGTCGGCACGAGTTCGCCGCGGAACGCCTTTGCGAGGACGGCCTGCGTCAGCGCCTCGACGCGCTCGCAGGCGCCGGCCACCTCGCCCTCGATCCGATCGGCCAGGGCGAAGAGCGCGTCGACGCGGCGGACGATCTCGTGCTGCTCGGGGAGTGGGGGGAGGGGGATGGGTAGATTCTCGACCTTTGAAATACTCAGCGTATGCAAGCCGGATGTTGATGTAGCGACATCCGTGATTGCCTGTCTACCCGCGGGGGAAAGCAGCCAATATAATGCGAATCGCCTGTCTGTGGCATCCGAGAATCTGATCTTGATGATATGATTCTGGTGAACGCAGGGTTCGATCTCGCCGTTCCATAACGCCACCCTGCCGATCTGTTCAAGGCTCCCGTTCCCTTCAACGATTAATAGATCGCCCTTCTTCAGTAATATCCGAGGGAGCTCGTTCGCGTCAACGCCAATCTCTTCGACATCGGAGAGATCGAGTCGGTCAGCATATACATTGGCTACACGGAGATACGGGAGGTGCGTATCGTACCCGCTTCGCTTGCGGTTTTTCGTGAGCCCTCCGCTCACGAGGCCAACAGTGGAGATGGTGGACATAACCCATGGATTTGTCTCGATATCATCACCCAGGGTTCGCCTCAATTCAGCAGTCAGATCGCCGGAAAATGCCGCCGCGAGCACGGCCTGCCGGAACCGCTGCATCGTCGCCGCGACGGCCTCGAGCCGGCCCCGCACCCGCTCCACGTCGGCGAGCAGGGCCTCAAGCCGCGCGACGATCCGGCGTTGCTCGGCGATAGGAGGTAGAGGAACTTGGAGCTGGCCCAGCTTCTGGTAATTCGTCCGAGGCAACTCCATCCCGCTTGACTGATGGGTGGCGAAGTCAACGACCGCCGATGTCGAGAGAAATCGCATGAGGTAGCACGTATCGACGGCGTCGATAGGTGGAAAGACGAGAATGTCGGTCGAACAGACTCCGTCGAAATCAGGGATGGAGACTTTATTGAGATACGGTCTTAATTTTCCGTAGAGGATCGACCCCGAAAAGAACCGGGTCTTCGTGCTCTTTGTGTCGCGGGCAAATCCATGGCCGATGATACGTGTGGTATTGGGCTCGATATGCTCGAGACCGATGTAGAAAGCATCGGGATCATCTGCCGGCTCGACCTTCTCTTTGCTCGGCGATACGAGTTGGTTCAGTGGAACCGAACCCCATCCCTCGGGGATTGGTTTTTCACTCTCCACCGCACGCCCCCGCGCCGTTGCCGTCCTCGAGCATGGTCACGATCCGCTGGAGCTCCTCGACGGCCGCCTCGAGCTCGGCGATCGCCTCGCCGACCAGCAGCGCCGGCTCCGGGAGGTCCTCGCCGTTCCCGAGCCCCTCGTCCCGGAGCCACTTGAGCGAGTCGACCTTGTAGCCGTGTGCCGCGAGCTCCGTGACGTGAAACGGCCGCCACC
>JBFXGJ010000061.1:0-8966 GCA_050178135.1 Methanoregulaceae archaeon
GACGGTACGATGGCACTCCCGACGGCCGGCGGACCGGCAGCAGCTGCACCGCGCTCGAACCCGGGGACACCGGTCCTCGACCTCCTCCGGGACGGGACAGTCGGGGAACGGACGGCCGTGTACCTCCGTCATTCGATCCGGGACTCCCTCTCTGGCGTCCCCGTTCATCAGCAGCTCGCGACCGAAATCACGCCTGAAGGGGCCCTGCGTGCACGGGAGTTCGGTGGGTCCCTGCGGCGGCTCATCCCTGGCCGACGCCTCGTTCTCGGACACACGATCGCCCGCCGGAGTCGCATGACGGCCGAATGCATCGGCGCCGGGTACGCCCCCGATGGGCACTACCGGATGATCGACTATCGCCGGGACATCGACGATTTGATCCTGGACGCCGACGCCTTTCTTGCACTCCGGGACGCGATCGGCTGGGAGCCATTGCTCCGGCGGTGGCTCGGACGGGGCGTGCCCCGTAACATCATGCGCGACCCTCACGTCTACGCCGATACGCACCTGGAGCAGCTGGTCGCCATCGACGGCATCGACGACCGGGACCTGTTCGTCGTCATCGGACACGACATCACCCTCTTCGCACTCGTCTCCCGCCTCTACGATCGGACGATCACGACCGTCGATTTCCTCAACGGGATCGTGATCGACACCGACGGGAGGAATGGCGAGGCGCGGTTCTCGGACGGGCAACAGATCCTGGCGAGGACGCTGAAGAGCGTGTGACTGCGCGGGTCTCACCGTGTCGGCTCGACGGATGTCTCCGAGAAGAGGGGCAGCACAGGCGGTTCTGCCCGGCGGAGGAGGGAGCCGAACAGGGATCGATCGGCCGATGTCATCTCCGCGATGAACGCGGTCGCCATCGCTCTTCCCTGGCTCGTTCCGTCCGCGTCTGCGAGCCCGATCGATCTCGAAACGGACGCCTATATGTCGACTCTTCAACAACCAGGCCGCTCCCCTGTCCCTGGTGGTCCTGGTCCTTCGAACAGCAGGCGCTGGTCGTTTGCCGACCAGGCAGATGGAGGCAGGCGCGCTCGAGCCGCTGGTACCTGGCCGAATCGGGCCCGGCCCGGGATGCGTACCTGGTGGCGGCTCAGGAACTGCGGAGTACCGAGCCTCTCCGGGGAAGCACCCGGATCTCTCGCGGACATTACGTCCGCGATGTCCCTCGATCAGCTGCTGGAATTTCTGGCCATCCGGGTGAACGGCACGAAGGCGACCGGCGACCACGTCCTGGTGAACCGCAACCTCACGTGCACCGGGGACCGGGCCTTGGTCCAGGTAGAGAACAGCATGCTGGCCTCCCGGGGCAACGAGTCGTCGACTGCGGCAAAGGTCAGTGTCGAGATGCCGTCCACGGTGCTCAAACAGCTCTCCCTCGACCCTTCGCCCCCCCGGACGACGTGGTGACTGCCGGCGATGCCGCGGCGTTCGACCGCTTCGACCCCGTGGTCACCATCGTGACCCCCTGATCTCATTGTTCCCACGGCTGCGGATCACCCCTGCCGAACGCGGACCTCCTCCTCTCAACCCCTCCGCATGATCCGGATCGACCGCACGCTTTTTTGTTGGCCCGCCGAACCGGTTGACGTGGACTCGCTCACCCATGCGTTCGCGGCCGCTCTCCTCGCCGGGGCCCTCGGACTGCCGGCGCTGGTCCCCTTCGCCGTACTCGGCTCGGTGATCATCGATGCCGATGCGCTCTTTGCCCGTCTCTCCGATCCTCATCCCTCGCTCTATCTCTTCACCCACGGGGGGATCGCCCACGGAATAGCCGGCGCCGCCGGCATGGCGGTGCTCGCATGGGCCGGGTTCCTCGTCGCCGGACTGGCCGGCTTCGTGCCGCCGGCCCTATCGAGCATCCCAGCTCCTGTCGCATTCGGCGCCGTGCTCGCCGGGGCCTACCTGCACCTCGCGCTCGACTGGCTCGCCTGCCCCGGCCTCCCGCTCCTCGCGCCGTTCTCGGACCGGAAGTATACGCTCGGCCTCCTCCCCGGGCCGAGCCTCGTCCTCTTCGGGCTCAGCACCATCGTCCTCCTGCTGCTGGGGACGGGAGCGACCACCGTCAACACCCTTCTCCTCCCCGCCATTGCGAGCGTCGGTGCGTTCTTTACCGTCCGCCTCGGATCGTTCGTTCTCGCTCACCACCGGCTCCGCGCCGCCGGAAGGCTGGTCCCCATGGTCAACCCGCTCCGGTGGCTGGCGATCGGCGAGACTCCCGGGGCGTGGTCGGTGGTTGAGCACCGGATCGGGGGCGGGATGGCACTATCCGAGACGTACCCGAAGTATCGAGGGGTCCCTGCCGGCGAGGTGGCGGCATACATCTCGGACCCGGTGGCCCGGCGTGTCCACTACCACTCGTACGCGTTCACGGTGGAGTGCGACGGGGACGCCGTCGTCGTCGCCGATCCCGTTCGAGAGTCCGGGCTCGTCCGCTACCCGTTCGACCATGTGCGGGCCCGGCTTCCGCTCGTGATACCCGCCGGGTGCCCGGAGGACCGGCCCTGAACGGGGAGGGTTCCTGACCCCTCTTTCAGTCCAGGACGCCGACGCCGTCGGGGTGGGCAAAAAACCGGCTCCGTCCGCCCCTCCGGGTTCGGATCGAGACCCGACCCCCCGTTTCCACGCCGTGCCGGCGGACCAGGTCCTGCCGGACGAGCACGGTCAGGCCCGACCCCGGACCGACATGCAGGAGGTCGGGGTACCCCTCGAAGGGTTCAACGCCCTCCACCTCCAGTTCGACGGCGGCGAACTCTGGCAGCGCGGGGGCATCCTCCACCCCCAGGACGCGCCCCGTCACCACCGCCCAGTTCTCAACGATCGCGACCACGTCGTGCTCCTCGTTTTTTATGTGGTGCCGCCTGTTCACGCGGCGTCACCTCCAACCAGGTACCGGACGATCCCCCCGGCAATCTCCTGGCCAGATCCCTCCTGGAAGAAGGAGTAGGCTGGCATCGGGTTGACCTCGAAACAAAAATACTCTCCTGTCGGCGTCACCTTCAGGTCGACCCCGGCGAGGGGGAGGTCGAGCCGTTCGGCGAGCGTTCGGCAGCGGGCCTCGACCTCGTCGGGCAGCTGAACCGGGACCATCTCCACCCCCTCCCCCTCCGACGACGGGTACCGGTAGTCGACCGCCTCGGTCCGCATCTCGGTCGCGAAGACCTCCCTGCCGGTGACATGGACGCGGACGTTGGTCCCGGGCACGAACGCCTGGAACTGAGTCGGCAGCAGTCGCACCCGGTCGAGGTGGAGAAGTTTGACGTCCGAGAGTGTCTGGACGATCGACCTGGTTCCGCTGATCGACTTGAAGACCACCTGGCCGTGTGTCCGGAGAAACTTTTTCACGAGCCCGGGGTCCGAGGTGATCAGCGTGGGTGGTGTCAAGAACCCCGCCGCCTGGATGAACTGCGCCTGGTACGGCTTCGAAGCGTTCGACCCCATCGCCGAGCAACGGTTCATCACCCGGCAGCCCGTCATCTCGGTCCACTGGATCAGGGCGTCGTGGAGGAGCCCGGACCGCCGGACTCCTCCCGGATCGGCTGCCAGACCGACCCGGTTCTCCGGGAGGTCCTGCCAGTCCATCAGCCGAAGAAAGACCCCGGAGAAACCGGAGAGCGGCCAGTCCCGCCCGCACAGCGAGAGGGTGCCGTCGATCCGCCTCCCTCGCCGGACGTCGATCCGGAGGCCGATCGAACGCGACTCGCGCTGGTTGAGGACGACATGGTCGACCCCCGCCGCCTCCGCCGCGTCGATCACCAGCCGCGTCGGCCCGTCCGACGGGATGCCGCAGACCAGGATCATGCCGCCGGCACCTCCCGGTCGGCCAGCAGCAGGGCGATCGCCCGGTGGGCCATGGGGTCCTCCGTCACGGGGAACGAGGTGGCGCCCGTCACCAGCCACTCTCCGGTGGTGGGAGACTGCCCGAACGAGACCTGGATGAGGTCGCACCCGGCACGGGCACGAAGCCGGTCCAGGCCCCTCGAGAACCGGTCCCCCAGCCGGCCCACCCGGCGGCTCCCGGCGACGAGCACCGTCTCCTCGTCGCCGTCGATCGGCTCGAAGAAGCAGGCCGGCTCCCGGGGAAACGGCGGAGTGCGGATTGGCTCGAAACCGGCCGTACCCACGCAGTCCGCCGCCATCCGGTGCGGGGTGTAGCCCCGCTCCGAGAAGACCCGCGGATCGCTCGAGAACGTGCAGCCCCGGGCAGGGAGGCCGGCGCGGGACGCGAGGTCGAGCCACTGGAGGAGGGGGAACTCCGACCCGGGGAGCGACCACGGGGAGGGGGGGTTCACCACCGGGCAGGGGAGCGCAGCGAGCCAGGAGAGCCAGAGGGCTGCGACCTCGCCGATCGCGTACAGGCGGTCGGCCTCGCTCGCTCCGAGGAACTGCGGGAGCTCCGGGACCTGGAGCCGGTTGAAGACCCCCGCCATCCGGCCCCCGTCGAGCCGCGTCCCGTCCGCGAGGCGGACCCGTGTGCCGGTCTCGCCCTCGCCGAGCCGGTGCTCCCAGCAGGGGGCGAGAGCGAGCTCCTCCGCGGTGATGAACCGGACCCGTTCCTCGCCGATCCACTCCCGGAGCACCCCGTACACCCCGCACGCCGTCACGTCGCCGGGTGAGGCGAGGACCAGCACCTGGTTGTCCTGCTCCGTCTCACCAGCCTCCCTGCGGGGTGTCGAGCGCCCGCTTCGGTCCGGGCCGGCGACCGGTCCGCCGGAACATCTCCTCGTAGTCCTCCTCCTCGGAGAGGCCCCCCTGACGCAGGTCAGGCCGCAGGGACTCCTCGATGAAGGGCTCGGCGAGCCCGAGGCGGGCTTCGAGTGCCGCGATGCGGGCCTCCAGGACCGAGATGTCCGCGTCCTGGACCTGCCGTTTCGCCCGGCCGGTTCCCCACTGCGGCCACCCGCCGGGGATCTCTATCTTCTTGACGTCCACCTTGTCCTTGATGGGCTTACCGTCCATCTTGATCTCCTTGACCAGGTCCTTCTTGATCTCCTTGATCTGGTCCTTTTTCAGCTCCTTGACCTCCTTGATCTGGTCCTTGAGGCTCTCTTTCTTCAGCTTGATGATGCACGAGGTGGCGACATTCGCGTTCATCACCGCCCCCGATGGGCTGATGTTGGTGAGCGAGATACAGGTGTCCACTCCTCCATAGGAGAGCGAGTTCGGGGTCGTCGTCTTCGTGAACGAGGTGTTGCCGGCGGTGCCCGGGTACGGATCCCCCGCATCGCCTCGGTTTGCACCGTTCTCCAGGTCCTTCTTCCCGTCGGCCTGGACCAGGCGGACCTTGGGGTGGTTCTCGTTGGTGTTGTTCCCAATCGCGTCGTCGATGTGCCAGATCAGGAGGCCGTCACCCGGGAGCTTCGCGTCGGAGCCGATCCGCTGCCGGTTCTCGACCAGGAAGAACTCCTGCCCGCCGGCGCAGTCTTTCCAGAGCCGGAGGATTGCATGACCGGTCTCCACAGCCTGGATCGACTGCGTGGTGCTGGCAGACGGGCAGGCGATCGTGACCCAGCCCTGCTGCACCTTGCACCAGGCGGACGGGTGCGAGGGGAGTTCGCCGCCGCCGTTCCAGCTGCCGGAGCCCATCAGGCACCAGCTGCCGACCCCTTCGCTCGTCCCGTCCGTGTCGTAGAGGTCCGGGAAGCCGAAGAGCGCGTGGCCGAGCTCGTGGCAGCAGACGCCGATCTTCGCGTCCTCCGGGACTGTGGCGTAGGCGTAGACCTTCACGCCGTCCGCGGTGTAGGCGCCGCCCTCGAGGACCCACTTGTGGGACCAGATGTCGTTGGCGCTTCCGGTCTCCTCCGCCCCTTCCCCGGCGTGGATCACGATGAACGCGTCGACGAACCCGTCCCCGTCGTTGTCGTACTGGGCGTAGTTGACCGCCGCGTTCGCAGCGACGGCGGCGTCCTTTGCCATGGTCCTGCCATTGGGTGAGGCGCCTCCGACGCCGGAGTCGCCGTGGGCGTACTCGGTCAGCTTCCGGGGGAGAGTATAGGGCCCGACGACCTCGCCGACGATGTCCACCTGGCCGTTGGAGACCTCGGCGAAGTATTCGCGGAGGCTGCCGTTCGGGAGCACCCCCGTGGAGAAGAAGAGGTCCTTGTAGTGCTGGGGGGACTCCCCGAACTTCTTGTCGGGGAACTCGGCGAGCACGACGATCGCCCGGATCGTCCCGGTGATCGGCGCGCGGTCGGCTGCCGCTCGTCGAACCGGCTCGGCGGACGTACCGAGGGGGAAGAGGTCGCCGGGGTAGATCAGCCCGTCGTCCTTGCCCGGGGGCGAGTAGTCCCGGACAGCGAGCACCCGGGAGAGCGGCCCCTTCGTCTTTGCGCGCAGCTGGGCGAGGTCCGCCTTCATCTTGTCGGCGAGCTTGGGGCTCGGCGGCACCATCTCGGGTGCGTCGGCGGTCCTCTCGATCCATACCGGCCGGTCTGCCAGGACGGCGTTGCGGCCATGTCTCTCGTTTCCGACCCCTGTGTCGGTCATGTAACCATCTCCTCGTACTCTGTCTCCCGGTCGGTCCTGTTCCCTGTTCACGATCGAATCACTCGAGGTCGACCGGGGACGGAACCGCCAGCATCGTTGTCGCCGGGATTCACTGCCCTGCACCCCCTCCCGGGGCGGTGGACTTCGAAGGAATACACGAAGATTTCAGGGGATTCACTGTTGTTATGGGGGACTCTCCAGGATATTCGGGACCCGGTATGGAGTATACCGAATGGTGTATAAAAGCGTGGTGATTTCTCCCGGTCAGACGTGCGTATTCGGCGAACGGTCCGCACGCGGTTTCAAGCGGCGGCCAGGGCTCGTCCGGCCTGAAGCCTTATCCGGGCCGGCCGACAACGGATCGGGAGTGACCACGCTGATGCCCCCGCGGCCGTTCCTGAAGTGGGCCGGCGGCAAGACCCAGCTCCTGCCGGCCCTCCTCGCCCGCATCCCGCCCGGGCTCGAGGACGGCTCGATCCAACGGTACGTGGAGCCGTTCGTCGGGAGCGGGGCGCTCTTCTTCGACCTTGCCGCCCGGTACCCGGCCCTCGACTGCCGGCTCTTCGACGCAAACCCCGAGGTGGCCCTCGTCTACCGGGTGGTCCGGGAGCGGGTCGAGGACCTGGTCGCCCGTCTCTGTGCGATGGACGCCGCCCACCGCGAGGAGGACGAGGCGGGGCGGCGCGCTCTCTACTACCTGGTGCGCGATCGGTTCAACGCCGGTGGAGCCGACCCGGTGGAGCGGGCAGCCGACCTCCTCTTTTTGAACCGGACGGGGTTCAACGGGCTCTACCGGACGAACGCCTCAGGGGGTTTCAATGTGCCGCACGGCCGGTACCGGAACCCGCGGATCTGTCGGCCGGAACTGCTCCGGGCGGCGTCGCGGGCGCTCGCGGACGCCGGGATCGAGGCGGGGGACTTCTCCGCCGCCGGCGCGGTGGTCGACGACCGGACGTTCGTCTACCTGGACCCGCCGTACCGGCCGCTCTCGAAGACCGCCTCGTTCACCGCCTATTCGCAACACCGGTTCGGGGACGAGGAGCAGCGGCGGCTGGCCGCCTTCGCTAGGACGCTCGATGCACGGGGGGCGCGGTTCATGCTCTCGAACTCGGACCCACGGAACGCTGACCCGGGGGACGACTTCTTCGATGCGCTCTACGAGGGGTTCGTGATCGAGCGGGTGCCTGCCCGCCGGGCGATCAACCGGGACGGCGCAGGACGGGGGACGATCAACGAGCTGATTGTCCGGAACTACGCGGGGGCCTGATGCAGCCGTTCGACCGGCGGATCGCGGCGCTCGAGGGGGAAGTCGCCGCGCTGCGTGCCTACCCGCGTGAACGGCTCGCCGGTATCATCGCGGAGATCGGTTTTACGTGCGACCTGTGCGGGCGGTGCTGCACCCGCGAGTACAACGACCATGTCTTCCTGCTGGAGGACGACGTCGACCGGGTCCGCAAGATCGCCCCCGAACTCCTCAGGCCCGCCCCGGATCCCGAGCTCTGCGACCAGCACGGGCGCTGCTACGTCTCAGGGTACGCCCTCGCAACGACGCCGGCGGGGGACTGCGTCCTGCTCGACGAGCACCGACGCTGCCGTCGGTACACGGATCGGCCGGCGATCTGCCGGGTCTACCCGTACATGCTCCACCGCGAGCCCGGCGCGGATGGACGGATCGACTGGCGTCAGCTCTCGGGGCTTGGCGAGCACGGCGAATACCACCGGGCGATACCGGGCGACGAGGCGGACCGTCTCGCGGAGGAGACGATCGCATACGAGGCGGCGTTCCTGGAGCAGACGCTCGGGTTCTACCGGGCGGCGGCAATACTCTTCGAGGCGGAGGGGCTCCGCCACGTCCAGAAGCGGCGGGACGACCTCCTGCGGGCCCATGCCCGCGGGGCGCCGCTCGAAGTGCTGGTCTTTCGCCGCGGGGGGTTCGAGCCGGTACGGGTGGATGAACCGCGAGGGTGGGGGCCTGCTAGCGGGATGTATTGATCGGTCGCAACTGGGCTTCTGTGTCCCGGTACATATCCAGTAGCCTACGAACGATGATATCGTTTCTCCAGCGGGAATCTGCGACGCGCCTGGATGCGTTTCCCATCTCGCGTCGCAGTCTGGCGTCGTCCAGGGCTACTGCTAGGCACCCGGCGATGTCTTCGGGCTTTCGGGGGTCGACCAGAAAACCGGTCTCGCCATGGGAAACCATGTACGGAATTCCTGAGATATGTGGTGCGACGACAGGAGTCCCCGTGGCCATCGCCTCTGAGATCACCATCGGTGCGGTCTCCTGCAACGTCGTCATCACCATGACTCCCGCCTGAACGTAGAGCCGGAGGAGCTCACTGAACGGGATCTCGCCGGGGATCGTAACATGCTTCTCGAGTCCGCATCTCGCAATCTCATTCCGAATCTCGACCAGGTAATCGGGTTCTCCGATTGGACCCGGCATCACGCAATGGAACGCGGCTCCCTTGTCTTTA
>JBFXGJ010000062.1:0-7920 GCA_050178135.1 Methanoregulaceae archaeon
AAATCTCCCCCTCGGCGCCTCGTATTCATCGTTCCCATCCTCACTCGTCAACGCCGACGAGATCCAGCGCATCCTCGAAGCCAGCCGGCATCAGCATGATCGGCCATGAATCGCCGTGCTGAACGAGATCGGCGGTTTATTCGACGAGGCCACCGTTCGGGTCGGTGCGATCCCCCTGACGAGCACCCCTCGTCGACTCTCGTTCGACAACCTCCTGTTCGTCATGCTCGACCGAGAGGACCGGCTCACGGCGCCCGGCGTCGCGTTGGTGGTCCAGGTCGTCTCCCCTGACGACCGGTCCATTCTCCACCGGGTCGATACATTCACGTACGAAAACGGCCGGGTGAGGGCCGCTCTCGTCCGATGATCACTCTCGACGAATCGAAGCCCGCCCCTGTTCGATATCGAGGACGGGCCTCACGTCGCACGTCATGAACGGCATCATCATGAAGGTCGTCCCCAGGGCCTCGATCAGATGCGCTTCGGAGTCACCCCTGTCGTCCCAGAGGGCAAAGCCCCCGCTGGCATCGCCATAGATCCCCCAGTCCTGGATGACTCCCGCCTCCAGCATCTTTTTGGTCATCTCGTTGAAGGTCATCCGAACCTTCGCGGCCTGCTCGCGGTCAGCCGGGATCGCAAGCGGGTTGAACTTCCACAGCATCAGCCACCGTGTCATGTTCATCGCCTCTGTCTGTCTTCGCATCCGGAGTCCAGGAAGAGCGGAGCGGGGGGCGCAGTCGTCCGCGACCTCCTGGACGCGCCGGATGGCGCCTGGATGGCCCCGATGAAAATATATAATTATCCATATTATTTGGACATCCATTTCATTCCCCGATCTCCGGTGCACTGCAGCACTCCCGATTTCACGGCGATCGTTCAACAGGGACCACGAACCGTTCCGGGCGGGCCTCTGACCAAGGTCGGTCATCATCCAGGCGATGGCCTCCTCGACCAGGACCGGTACCAGGGTCTCACCGCATAAAAGTACTCGGTTCTTCGGCACCCCGGATGAACCGCGCCAGTGGAGGCCTGTTATCCACTTCGGGCCTGCTCCAGCACGTCCCGGGCAAACGCTTCCGCATGCTTCAGGTCGTCGGCATCGGGCCGGCCCCGGTTCAGTCCGCCGACGTATTTCAGGAAGACGTTCGTGTTCCACCCAGCGCAGCCGAACTCGCCGATAACCATGAAGCCTTTCGCCTGGACCTTTTCCCGGATCCGCCGGTGGTTCTTCTCGATGAATGCCCTGTTGGCGACGAAGGCAGGGGCCCCGTAGGTCGAGAAGAGGAAGGCTTTCTTGCCGGGCGACGGCGGCAACCGGTCCACGAGGTCGAACATGGAGGTGTGGAACGTCGCGCTGTAGATCCCCGAGCCGATGCCGATCAGATCGGCATCCTTCATCTCCTCGGAAGTAACCTCCCTGGGCGTCTTCACCGGTGCGCTCAGGACTTTTCCAATTACGTCAGCGACCTTCTTCGTATTCCCGTGATGGTACGAGAACACGACGACGAGGCATCGTCCCACCGACGACGCGCTGGGATCTGATTCGGTTGTTTCCATCTCATCACCCTGCATCACAATCATGCCCGGAGATTATATCACCAGTCCCCGTTTCGTGCCTGATGTGAGGAGAGAGACCGTCCTTCGAAGCGGATGCTCCTCGCCGGCCCGGAGGCGCCGATCGAGCTGGAAGCGGAGGTCCGGAGCGGAATACTCATCCGGCAGGGTGAAGAAGATCGAGTCCTCGCCCACCTCCGATCGTCGTCATTCGGTGGAGGAACCAGGACTCTACATCACAGGGAGGGGGAGAGAATCCGGGCCAGGGATCGACATCCCTCCTGTTCGAATGCGGTCTATCGTTCAGATCCTGTCGTCTCTAACGCCGACACGCCTGCGCTATCCTCCGCGGCGTTCGAGCTCGACGGACCTCCCTGGGAGCCCGTGGAAGAAGAGGATAACCCGGGTACCGATCTCGCGAGGTTGGGATCCTCGTTCCGTCACCGGAAACCACTCCACTGGAAGAGCCGGTAGCGTGGTACGGATCCATCTGGCCCTACACCCGGCAGAGAGAGCCTGTCCGTCGGACCTGGGCGACGAAACCCTCGAGCACATCTCAGCAATCGGCGATCGGACCGACCGCCCCATTGCACGTGCCCGGGCGAATGCCGGCGTTCGGCCGCGCCCGGAGGTTTCCAGCGCATGCCACCGTCCTCACCTCACCTCACCTCACCTCCCTGGCCCTCCTGGTCAGAGGAGGCTCGCGCCGACGAAGACGACCACGAAGAGCCCCCATGCGAGGTAGAGCCGGCGGACAAAGACGCGCCCCTCCGCGATCGTCGGGCTCCGGACCAGCCGGGCGGTGAGGTACGCCATGATGGGGGCCGCTCCCACGGTCAGGGCCAGGTAGACCGGGCCGAGCCAGCCGGTAATAAAGGGAAGGAAGGTGAGCGCGATGAAACACGAGAACGAGACGCCGGAGAGCCGAAGGGCGAAGGCACGGCCCGCCCTCGCGGCGATGCTCCGCGACGAGCGGACGCGGTCGCCCTCCAGGTCCATGGCGTCCGAGGCGATCTCCTCCCCGAGGTCGAAGAGAAACGCGAGCGCCGCGAAGAGCAGCACGAGCCCGTTGACAGCGCCAGCCGCGAGCCCGCCGAGGACCACCGTCAGCGAGACGCAGAAGGCGACCGCGAGGTTGCCGAAAGATCCGTACTCCTTCGCCCGGACGTTATACAGGAGCGCGATCCCCCAGGCCAGAGCGGCCAGCATCAGGACGGCCGGGCCGAGGAGCGTCGCGACGACGAGGCCGGCGGCCGAGAAGGCGAGAAAGAGGGCCCGGAGTTCGGCGACAGTGACCCGCCCGGACGGGAGTGGCCGGTCGGGCCGGTTCACCCGGTCAACCTCGCGGTCGAAGTAGTCGTTCGCGATGTTGGCCGAGCCCGAAACGAAGAGGCCAGCAAGGAACCCGAGCAGGGCCATTTTCGGCGAAGGGAGCCGGCCGAGGGCGAGGACCTCCCCGGCGACGACAAAGAGCCCCGCGCCGAAGACGAGGTCGGCCCTCGCGAGCTCGGTGAGGGCACGAGCTTTCCTGACTGCAGTTGGTTTCCATTCCACCGTGCCCTCTCCCACGGACCCCACCATGCTCACCCCCCATGTCGTCCCCGCGCATCATCCTGCCGTTTCAACTCCGTGCCGATATCGTCTCGAAGAACCCGCCGGCAGGTGCCGGCGATCCCGTGCCGGACCCGCCCGACCGCCACAGCGCAGCACTGCGATGCCCCTCCCAGGCCGGGTGAATACCTATTTCCACCCAGCGGTCAGAACGGAGATCCGAGACCGATGACCACGCCGGCAAGCCCCTCCCATGCCCGAGCCGTGCTCGGGGCCCTCCTGGTAGTCGTCCCTGCCTGCCTCCTCCCGGTGGTCGTGGCCGGCTCCTTGGAGTGGTGGGAGGGCTGGGTCTTGGCCGCCCTCCTCTTCGGTAACTTCGTGGTCAGCCGCGCCCTGCTCGTACACTGGAACCCGGGGCTCGCCGAGGAGCGCAGCCGATCCTTCGCGGCCCCCGACGCACGTTCGTGGGACCGGGTCCTCGCCCACCTCCTGGCCCTCGGTGCCACGTTGATCGGGATGACGGCCGGCCTGGACGTCCGGTTTGGGGCGCCAACCGGGTTTCCCCTGTCGTTCCAGGCCGGCGCGCTCTGCCTCGTCCTGGCCGGCCTCGCCCTGGGGAACTGGGCGATGCTCGCCAACCCCTTCTTCTCCGGGATCGTCCGGATCCAGTCCGAGCGCGGCCACCGGGTGGTCTCGGCCGGCCCGTACCGGTGGCTCCGGCACCCGGGGTACGCGGCGACGCTGCTGGCGTACGCGGTCCTGCCGGTCTTCCTGGACTCGGCCTGGGCACTCGCGCCGGCCGCATGCCTGGTCGCCGTCGGGATCGTCCGCACCGCACTCGAGGACCGGTTCCTCCAGGACGAGCTGGACGGCTACCGGGAATACGCAACGCGGGTGCGCTACCGGCTGGTGCCGGGAGTCTGGTGAGCGGATCATAGCGACACCTCCCCGGAAGGGCCGGGATGGGACGGTGAAAAGCGGTCCTCGATGTGGAGACTGATGGCGTCCCGGAGCATGGTGATCGCCTCCACCCAGGTCTCGCCCTGCGCGGAGCAGCCCTGGTGTTCGGAGCTGAACACGGCGTAGCCGTCCTCGTCCGGTTCGATCACGACGGTCACGCAGCACTCGGATACGGGTGCATCGTTTGACCGTGGAGCACCCGCGATCTTGAAGAATCGCGAGGAGTATCGGTCGGTTCACCCGCTTTCTCCATCACAGGTTCCACAACCGTTTTCATTCACCCCGGAGCATGGGGACGATCCTGTCCACAACCGCGGCATACCGGTCATCGCCGGCGACAGAAGCCGTCAGATTGTCGCTGCGGGTCGCCTGCTTGACCGCGTTAATCCACTTAACCTGCCAGAGCAATCAAGCGCTCACCTTTTCTGTGTCGGAAGAGGATACACTGATCGATTGAGGAGCATGTCCGAGATCGAATTTAAAGTCCGAACGCCGTTATTCCCGCCATATTCCTGGGTTCGCCATATTGTACACACCTGGGACGGCGTGCCGAGAGCTGGCGTCATGTCGATGATAAACGCGATCTTCGACCAGACCGGCACTCCGCAGAACTCACTCGATTGGTCGGATCCCGACACATGGATACGGGAACGGCTCTCCGGCGAGAACTCACATCTTGCATTGAAAGTATGGGAGGAGAGCAGAAAGACGGTCAACCCCCGGTACACCTACGGATCCTACCTGTTCATCAAGAATTTCGATCTGCTGAGGCCGGATTCCAATGGAGTATACCGTCTCACGGACAGAGGAAACCAGTTCATGAAAGGCACCCCTCAGCTCATCAGGGAGATCGATGATGCTGAAGGGATCCTCGACCTGATCCACATTCTCGCCATGAAGGGCGAGGCAAAGCGAAGCGAGCTCATTCCAGATTGGACGGAATTTCTGAAGAGTCACTCGAAGTACGGAACGACCACTGCGATCAAGGATACCCTCCGCAGACGGCTCGTCAACATGATCGACCGGGGGCTTGCCTCGAAAATAGGCACCACCTACTCCCTGACCGATACGGGCCGGGAATACGAGAAGCAGATCCCGGATCGCGGGGGAACCCCACAGACTGAGGTGCTTCGTTCAATCGAAGCTTTCAACAATAAGCAGCGCGAGGCATTTCGCGAGCGACTGCAGGTGATGAACCCGATTAAATTCGAACACCTGATCAGCGACCTTCTCGACGCGATGGGGTACGAGGATGTCACGGTAACCCAGGTGAGCGGCGACCTGGGAATCGACGTTGTGGGGACGGTGCAGGTGGGGATCACCGAGGTCAAGGAAGTGGTCCAGGTCAAGCGGAAAAAGGCCACCATCGGCCGGCCGACCATGGATCAGCTACGCGGTGCGCTTCCCTACCACCACGCGATACGCGGTACTCTCATCACGCTCGGAAAGTTCAGCAGTGGGTGCCAGGAGGCCGCGATGTTTCCAGGAGCACAACCGATCACCCTCATCGACGGAGATCGGCTGTTGGATCTGCTGATCGAGAATCAGATCGGCATTCGGAAGAAACCCGTCGACCTCTTTGAGATCGATGATCCATACTTCGACGAAACCATCCCTCCTGAGCTTGAGGAGCCCGGTATGATACCGGTAGAGATCGGTTGATGGGATGGACGCCAGTTCAGAACCTTTAACGCCCCCCACTATGAGGATTAGAGTATCAACGTGACGCCCTCAACGCCGCACTCCCGACCGCCCAGCGAGAAACAGACCCGCTCGGAGCTGATCGATCCCCGGTTGCGGAGCGCGGGCTGGACGGTCATCCCCTTCACGGCCGATCTCGACCCCGCTGCGTACGCGGCCTGCGCGGTCGAGGAGTACCAGACGGCGAACGGGCCGGCCGATTACGCCCTCTTCGTCAACGGCCTGATCGTCGGTCTCGTGGAGGCAAAGAAGCCGTCCGTCAACCCGCAGGAGGTCCTGACCCAGGACGAGCGGTACGCACGCGGGATCGAAGAGAGCCCGCACAACTTCAACGGCCTCAGGGTCCCGTTCATTTACGCGACGAACGGACACCTGATCGTATTCCGGGACGTCCGTAATTCCCTCAACCGCTCCCGCCAGCTCGACGCGTTCCACACGCCCGAGGCGCTCCTCGAGCGGCTCCACGACGCGCGGGAGGAGGCGCTGCGACAGCTCCAGGCGCTGCCGTTCACGCACGCGGGCATCCGCCCCTACCAGAAAGAGGCGAACCTCGCGATCGAGCAGGGGCTCGCGGACCGTCGGAGCGCCACGCTCGTCGCGATGGCGACCGGGACGGGCAAGACGTTCACGATGGTCAACCTCGCCTATCGCCTCATGAAGGCCGGCGTGGCCCGTCGCGTCCTCTTCCTCGTCGACCGCCGCGCGCTCGCGGCCCAGGCCGTCCGTGCCTTCGCCGCGTTCGAGGCCGAGCCGGGGCTGAAGTTCGACAAGATCTTCGAGGTCTACAGCCAGAGCCTCTCGGCCGTCGACGGCGAGGAGGGGTTCGATCCGAAGGTGATGCCGCGGGAGTACCTCGAGAGCCCGGACCCCAACGCGGCCTTCGTCTACGTCTGCACGATCCAGCGGATGACGATCAACCTCTTCGGCCGGGGGGCCGTCTTCGCCTCGGAGGAGGGCGCGGACGACGACGCGGACCGGGTGCCCATCCCGATCCACGCCTTCGACCTGATCATCGCGGACGAGTGCCACCGCGGGTACTCGTCGCAGGAGCTCTCGGTCTGGCGGAACACGCTCGACCACTTCGACGCGGTCAAGGTCGGCCTGACGGCGACCCCGGCGGCCCACACGACCGCGTACTTCGGCCGGCCGATCTACGAGTACGGGTACGACCGGGCCGTGCGCGAGGGCTACCTCGTGGACTACGACGCCGTCGCGGTCAGCTCGGGCGTCCTGATGAACGGCGTCTTCCTCAACGAGGGTGAGCAGGTCGGGGTGATCGACACCGAGACCGGGCGCTCGTCGATCGACCTGCTCGAGGACGAGCGGGCCTACCCCACGACCGAGATCGAGGAGAAGGTGACCGTCCCGGCCACGACGGAGAAGGTGCTGCGGGAGATCAAGGCGTACGCGGACGAGCACGAGGAGCGGTACGGCCGGTTCCCGAAGACCCTGATCTTCGCCGCGAACGACCTGCCCCACACCTCGCACGCCGACCGGCTCGTGGACTGCGCCCGCACCCTCTTCGGCCGCGGCGACGGGTTCGTGCAGAAGATCACGGGCAAGGTGGACCGGCCCCTGCAGCGGATCAAGGAGTTCCGCAACCGGAAGGAGCCCGGGATCGCCGTGACCGTGGACCTCCTCTCGACGGGCGTGGACATCCCCGACCTCGAGTTCATCGTCTTCCTCCGGCCGGTGAAATCACGGATCCTCTTCGAGCAGATGATGGGCCGCGGGACCCGGCGGGGCGAGCACTTCCCGGGCAAGTCGTACTTCACGGTCTTCGACTGCTTCGACGGGTCCCTGCTCGACTACTTCCGGAAGACCACGGGGATCACGGCCGAGCCGCCGCGGCGGGAGTCGAAGACCGTGGTCGAGGTGATCGAGGAGGTCTGGCGGAAGCGGGACTACGCGTACAACGTCAACGTGCTGGTCAAGCGCCTCGCCCGGATCGAGAAGGAGATGGCCGGCGAGGCGCGGGAGCAGTTCGCGGCCTTCATCCCGGACGGCGACCTGCGAGGGTTCGCGGCGCGGCTGCCGGTGCTGCTCGCGGACGACTTCGCGGGGACGATGGCGCTCCTCCGCAAGCCCGAGTTCCAGCACCTCCTCATGAACTACCCGCGCCCGCCGCGCTCGTTCCTGGTCGCGTACACGATC
>JBFXGJ010000063.1:0-7852 GCA_050178135.1 Methanoregulaceae archaeon
TGCAGCCCTTGTCCCACCCTCCCCGGTCTCCACCAATGGAACGGTCAACCTGACGGTCACGCCCCGGGCGACCAACGGCTCGGTCTCGGTCCGTCCATCTCCGTCGCTCCGGACGAACAACAGCACGCCCGCGCCCGTCACGCCGGCGCCGAACGGCACCCTCTCACGGTACATCCAGGGCGCGGAGGGCAGCGGCGGTGGCAGGGGTGGGAGGAGCCCCGGCGGACACCTGGGCTCCGGTCTCTACTCGAGTGTCCGGGGCGGCCCGGTGACGACCCCGGTCCCGCGCTCCCCGGAGTACCCAACGCCCCGTGCCGGGGGATTCGGCTACCCGGTCGGCCCGCTCGCGTGGGAGGGCTGGGGCAACTGGTCCCCGGGATACGTCCCGCTCCCCGCCGGCCCCGCCTCGGTCGTGGTCGAGTCCTCGGGGACGACAGCGGTGGTCCTGGCGGACCAGCTCGGGGCGCTGCTCGGCCTCTCGGTCGTTTCACCGCCCGGGGGTACGTTCTCGGTCACCGTCCCCCGGGACGGTGACTACCTGGTCGGGATCGGCGCGGCGAACGTGAGCGACGGGTGGAAGGCTCGGATCGTCCCCGCCACCCCTGCCATGACGCCGGGAGGGGCCGTCTCACCCGTCCTGCCGTCGCCGGCAACCGAAACCCTGAGCTACGCGGGGACCGGCGGCGGGGTCATGCCCGCGGTCAACCTCTCCCCCGGGACGGTCTCTGTCCGTCTGAGCGCCGACCAGCTGACGATGGCCTACCTGAAGGGCAGCTCGGGCACGACGCTCTCGACGACGGTCGCGGGGCCGAACCCCGGCGGGTCCACGGCGACGGTCTCCCGGGCCGACCAGTATCACCTGGAGGTCTGGGGCACCGGTGCCTGGTCGGCGACCGTGACCTGGATCGGTCACCCCTGAGCGGGTGCGTGGCTGCCGGGTCGAACGAGTCTTCCCTCCCGTCCTCTCTCGAGGGGCACCGGGGACGCTTCCTCGACGATCCCACCTGGGTTCGCCCGGTCCCTGTCACCTCGTGCTCTCGCCTGCGCTCCTGACAAACGTCCCGTCACGAAGCTCGCGAAACGCCTCCCGCAGTTCCTCCTCGGTGTTCATCACGATCGGCCCCTTCCAGGCAACCGTCTCATCGATAGGCCTGCCGGATGCGAACAGGAACCGTACCCCTTCGTCCCCGGCCCGAACACGGACGAGCCGCCCCTCGCCGAAGCGGGCGACCTGGGCCTCTGAGACGAAAACCCGGTCCGGCCCCAGGGTCCCGTCGCCCCCGTAGACGTACGCAAAGGCGGTTTCGTCGGAGAAGGTCGGGTGTTCGAAGGTCGTCCCGCCCCCGAGCCGGACGTCCAGGAGGGTGGGTTCGGCCACGATGCCGTTCACGGGCCCACGCAGGCCTGCATGACGGCCAGCGACCACCCGGACCATCACCCCCTCGTCGCGGTGGACGGGGATCATCCCCGCCCCATACTCCTGGTAGCGCGGCTTCATCATCTTCCGAGCGGCCGGAAGGTTCACCCAGAGCTGGAAGCCACCCATCTGCCCATCAACCGGGCGCGGCATCTCCTGGTGGATGATCCCGGACCCTGCGGTCATCCACTGGACCGCGCCGGCACCGATGATCCCGTGGTGGCCGAGGCTGTCGTCGTGAGCGATGATCCCCTCGAGCATGTACGTCACGGTCTCGATCCCCCGGTGGGGATGGAACGGGAACCCGGCGAGGTACTCCCTGGGTCGATCGGCCCGAAAGTCGTCGAGCATCAGGAACGGGTCGAAGTGCGGGACCTCGGGCTCCCCGAATCCCCTCCGGAGGTGGACGCCGGCCCCCTCGCGCGTCGGGCGGGCGGGGAGGACCTCGAGCACTCTCCGCTCATCGGTCATGTGCGTTCGGGTGTCGTTCGAGTCGATAAAGCCGCCGGTCCGGGTTCCTTATTTATCCCTTCTCAGTGATGGAGTGATATGGATGCGGACCTGCGACGGGCCGTCGAGGAGAAGTGCCGGGCCCTGGGAATCCCCCTGGTCGGTTTTGCGCCGGCCGAACGCTGGGAGACGGCGCCGTTCGAACCGTGGGTGCCGGAGGCCTTCCGGCCGGCCGCGGTCTTCCCTGGGACGCGGACGGCGATCGTGATCGGGCTGCCGGTCCTCCTTCCGATCATCGATACCGCCCCTTCGATCTGGTACCACGAGCACTACGGCACGCTCAACGCGCTGCTCGACCAGTATGCCTACCGGATCGCCGCCGACCTGAACGAGCAGGGGTATCCCGCGGTCCCGATCCCCCGGGACGGATACGGGTCGATCGGCGTCCTGCTCCGACGGCCGATCGCCTTCTTCTCCCACCGGCACGCAGCGTACCTTGCCGGGCTCGGCACCTTCGGGGTCAACAACACGCTCCTCACCCGGGCCTACGGCCCGCGGGTGCGGTTTGCCACGGTCCTCACGACGGCCGAGATGCCCCCGGACCCCGTGATGACCGAGCCGCTCTGCACCCGGTGCATGCGGTGCGTCGAGGCCTGCCCGGTGGGTGCCCTGGAACCGCTCGACTACCCCGATGGGCTGACCGACAAGGGAGCATGCGCCGCACGGTCCGAGGCGCTCTATCGATTGCATATCTCCCCCTGCGGCCTCTGTGTCCAGGTCTGCCCGATCGGCGAGGACCGTCGCCACTACCACCGAGAGGACCCGGGCATCTACGACGAGGCGGATGAACGGTTCGCTCGAGACCACCGGGCATGGACGCACGTCCGGTCGTACGGCGGTGCCTGACCCTGCCCCCTCGCCGGGGAGATCCCTCCGGTCTGCGGCGTCCTTCCAGGGGCCCTGCGGCGGTGATTCCCTCGATCCCGCCCGTTTCTGCCTCGCTTTGTTCCAGGACGCTCGGTCTCTATCCCTGCCCAGACCTCGATGCTGGAACGGGGAGACGGGACAAGAGCACGCCGGCCTTCAACCCGGGACGACCCCGGTCCCGCCGGTGGACGCTCACCGGATGACGGGATGGGGTACGGGTGCCGGCTTCCGCCTGGTGGCGGTCAACGCCCCGTCCGAGGCGATCGGACCCGTTGCGCAAAGAAACCTTAAAGCCCGTGTGACCAGAATCCACAGAGAGGAATGGCTGTGCCGACAGATGACGAACTCCGGCAGATCGCACGCGAGAGCGCCAACGAGAAGGTTGGGTTCTACTCGCACCTGGCCGCGTACGTGGGCGTGAACCTGTTTCTGGCCGCGCTCTGGTGGACCACGTCGGGGCCCGGGACCTTCCCCTGGTTCATCATCGTGACCTTCGGGTGGGGAATCGGTCTCGTGTCACATTACGTGGGTGCCTTCCACGGAAAGGCGTACACCGAGCGGATGACGGAGCGGGAGTACCAGCGGCTCAAGGGTGAGCAGCGGTAGGGGAGAACACCCTGCAGGGCCTCGCGTGGCGATGCATTAATACCCACCCCGTGCCCTCTCGTTGCCATGGAGACCCTCGATGCCATTCGCACTCGTCGGAGCGTCCGGCGCTACCTGCCGGACCCGGTCGATGAGTCCACGCTCCGCTCCCTGCTCGAGGCGGCGATGCTGGCTCCATCCGCCGCGAACGAGCAGCCCTGGCAGTTTGTCGTGATCGACGACCGCTCGATGCTCGACTCGATCCCCTCCTTCAGCCCGTACGCCAGCGCCGTCCGTGGGGCCCCTCTCGGGATACTGGTCTGCGCCGACACGCGGTCCCTCGCCGTCCCAGGGTTCTGGGTCCAGGACTGTTCGGCCGCCGTCGAGAACCTGCTGCTCGCCGCACACGCCCTCGGGCTCGGTGCAGTCTGGACCGGTGTCTATCCGCTTGAGGACCGGGTGACGGGTTTCGTTCAACACTGCCGGCTCCCCGACGGCGTTGTACCGGTCGCGTTCGTCGTCCTCGGTCACCCCGCAGACCATCCCTCACCCGAGGGCCGGTTCCGTCCGGACCGGGTCCACCGGAACGGGTGGGGAGCGTGAGCATGGAACGGGTCCGGGTCTCCTTGAACGTCGTGCTCCCCATGCCTGTTGTCCTGGTGGGCACGAACCTCCATGGTCGTGCGAATTTCATGCCGGCCGGCTGGTGTTGCCGGGTGAACATGGTGCCGCCCATGCTCTGTTGCGGGATTCACCGGGCTCACGCGACAACAGCGGGAATACGGGAGAATGGTTCCTTCTCGGTGAACATTCCGTCCTCGTCGCAGATGACCGCTACCGATTACTGCGGCCTCGTTTCAGGGGCGACAACGGACAAGTCGAAGGTCTTCGGGGTCGTGTACGGCGAACTTGGGAACGCGCCGATGATCGCGGACTGCCCGGCGACCATGGAGTGCCGGGTCGTCGAGATCGTCTCTCTCCCGTCGCATGACCTGGTGATCGGCGAGATCGTGAGTGCATATGCGGACCCGTCCGTGGTACGGAACCGCGCCATCGATATGGCGGCGGTCGACCCGTTGTTGCTGACCATGCCCGACAATACCTACTGGGGACTCGGCGAGGAACGAGGGAAGGCATGGTCGGTCGGCCGGTCATTGATGGAGGAGTAGGTATCCCCCGCGGAGCGCCCTGATGCAGCACCGGCCCATGCGAGGGGTCGATCGACCGCTTCCCATGCTTGGGCTCGGCGCGATGCGCCTGCCCCTGGGTCCTGATGGCCGGATCGACCGTGCGGCGGCCACTTCCCTGGTACGCCATGCGGTCGACTGCGGTGTCACCTACATCGACACCGCCTGGGTCTACCACGACGGGGAGAGCGAGCCGTTCCTGGGAGAGGCCCTCGAAGATGGGTACCGGGAACGGGTCCAGCTGGCGACGAAACTTCCGGTCTGGGCGGTCCAGTGTCGCGCCGATATGGACCGCTTTCTGGACCTGCAGAGAGAACGGCTCCGGACAGACGCGATCGACTTCTACCTTCTTCACGGACTGAACCGTGCAGGCTGGGAACGAGCCCGTGAACTCGGGGTGCTCGAGTTCCTCGACAATGCGCTCGCGGCAGGCCTGATCCGGCACGCATCCTTCTCATTTCATGACGACCTCCAAACCTTTCGTTCGATCGTCGACGCGTACGACTGGACCTTCGCCCAGGTACAGTACAACTACGTGGACGTCCACACCCAGGGGGGGCTCGAGGCCGTCCAATACGCGTCGGAACGGGGGCTGGGGGTGGTGGTGATGGAGCCGCTGCGGGGCGGGACCCTGGCCCGTCCGGTTCCCGGCGCCGCCGAACTCTGGGCGCGGGCCGGCGCCGGGCGCACCCCCGCCGACTGGGCCCTCTCCTGGCTCTGGGACCAGCCCGAGGTTACCGTGGTCCTCTCCGGGATGAACACCCTCGACCAGCTCCGGGCGAACATCGCCTGCGCCGAACGCGCCCGGCCCCTTGCTCTCTCCCGGCGAGAACTCGCAGTCTTCGACGAGGTCCGCGCCCTCTACCGGGGCAGAGGTGCGGTCGCGTGCACCCGGTGCGGCTACTGCCGACCCTGCCCGTCGGGTGTCGACATCCCCCGGTGTTTTGAGCTATATAACGACGCGATTCTCCTCGGCGACCCGGTCGCCTCACGGTCGGGGTACCGGATCCTCTCCCGGTACGGAGGGGGCGCCTCGAGCTGCACGGATTGCGGGGTGTGCGAGGAACGCTGCCCCCAGGGACTCGTTGTTCGGACACATCTCAAGGACCTCGACGCGTTCTTCGGATAACAGTCTTCTCCGCCGAGGCTCGCCCCTCGTGTCGGTTGTTCGTGGTCAGCTCGCCGTTCCCTCCCACGAGGCTTAATACTCGGGGGGGCGCTCTATCAATTACCATGAACGGACCACGCCGCGTCGACCTGCGCGCTATCGCCCGAAAGGCCATGGAGCAGTACGGTTTCGAACCCCGTTTCTCCCGGTCCGTGCTCGCCGAGGTGGACGCGATCGAGCCCGGGGATCCGCCGGGGCAGTACCTCCGGGCACAGGACCTGACCTCCCTGCTCTGGTCCTCGATCGACAACTGGGACTCCGAGGATCTGGACCAGCTCGAATATTGCGAGGAGCGGCCCGATGGGCGGGTTCGTGTTCGCGTCGCGATCGCTGACGTCGACCTCTTCGTTCCGAGGGGCAGCGCCACGGACCGCCACGCGGCCAACAATGGCACTTCGGTCTACACCGGGGTCGAGACCTTCCCCATGCTCCCCGACCGGCTCAGCAAGGGGATCAGCTCCCTGCTCCCCGGTGGAGAACGCCTGACGATCGTGATGGAGTATGACGTCCTTCCCGACGGGAGCACCGAGAGTGGGACGATCTACCCGGCCCGCGTCCTCAACCACGCCAAGCTCGTCTACGAGGAGATCGGCGCCTGGCTCGAAGAAAAGTCCCCGGTTCCCGAGGCTGTCGCCCGCGTCCCCGGCCTCGAGGAGCAGGTGCGCCTGCAGCACAGGACCATACGGAGGATGCGCGAGCACCGGCGCGCCTCGGGTGCGCTCGATCTCCAGACGATCGAGGCGGAACCGGTCCTCGAGGGCGAGAACGTCCGGGAACTCGCACTCGTCGAGATGAACGAGGCGCGGTTCCTGATCGAGGAACTGATGATCGGCGCGAACCGGACGATGGTGGCGTTCCTCGAGGAGGCCCGGGTCTCGATGATCGAGCGCGTGGTCCGGGTCCCGAAGTTCTGGGGTGGGATCATCGAACTGGCGGGAAAACACCATTTCTCGCTCCCCGCCAACCCCGACGTCCAGGCCCTCGCCGCCTTTCTCGACGAACGCCGCGCGGCCGATCCCGAGCGGTTCCCCGACCTATCCCTCGCCGTGATCAAACTCCTGGGGCCGGGGGAGTACGTCCGCCTCTCTCCGGGCGGGGAGCCGGAAGGGCACTTCGGCCTCGCCCTGGGCGACTACACACACGCGACCGCTCCGAACCGCCGGTACGTGGATGTCGTCAACCAGCGGGCGGTCAAGGCCGTCCTCTCCCGTTCACGTCCCCCCTACACCCCGCACGACCTGGACGAGATCGCAGAGCACCTCTCTGACCGGGAGAAGGCAGCAAAGAAGGTGGAACGGTTCGTCCAGAAGGCCGCGGCCGCCGTCCTCCTCCAGCGCCGGATCGGGGACGTGTTCGAGGGTCTCATTACGGGTGCGTCCCCCAAGGGAACCTGGGTCCGGATCATCTCACCACCGACGGAGGGGCGCGTGATGGACTGCGAGGCCGGACTCTCGGTGGGGGACCATGTCCGGGTTCGCCTCATCTCGACAGACCCGTACCGGGGCTTCATCGACTTTGAGTGCGTTGGAAAAGAGGACTATTAGGCCGTCACGGGCGGATTCTCCGGTCTCTCTCTATTTTTCGACGCCCTTCCAGGCGCCCGCGCACAGGCCCCACTCGCTCTGAAGTCGCCCGTGTTCAGGCAAGCCCGGGTATCTCCTCGGTACCGGAGGGGGAGGCGACCGTACCTGGTGTGTCGGGCGTGATCAGCTCCGGGGACGGCACGGGAGCAGTCTTCGTCGGATCCGGGGTGGGCGTATCGGTCGGTGTTGACGCAGGTGTCTCCGTGGGAGTGGGTGTCGGCGTCGGTGTTTCGGTCGGGGACTCCGTGGGCGACAATATCGGTGTTGGAAGCCCGGTCGAGGTCGCCTCGGGCGACGTTGGTTCCCCGGTCGGCAGGGGCACGGTGGTACGGGGCGTGGTCGTCTCGATGGTCGTGGCGACGCTCGTCACGGTCGCGGGACGGGTGGTGGGCGAATCCGTCATGGTGGGTTTTACCGTCTCGTCCGGCGTGGTATCGACCGGGACGGGAGGCGTCGATACGGTCGTCCTGGTTGCGGTGGGAACGGGTGTCACCCCGGTCGGCCGGACGGTCGTGGCTGGGGGGTTCGACGGCGA
>JBFXGJ010000064.1:0-7504 GCA_050178135.1 Methanoregulaceae archaeon
GGACCGGTCGGGTTTGGACCCGGAACCGGGAGGGGCATGGGCCCCTGTGGACGTGGAATGGCGATGCGGAGAGGAGGTCGTGGCGGATACACGAGAGGCGCCGGCATGGGCTTCGGCAGGGGCTTCGGAAGGGGCTACTGCTGGAGCATCCCCGCTGAGGAACCACTCACGGCAGATGCACAGAAGCAGCTCCTCGAGGCCGAGCTCAAGAGGATCGAGGCGGAAAAGATAGAAATCCAGCGCCGGCTCAACGATATAGCGTAATGCCGGGCCGGAGACGGTGCAGGAGGGTGGGCTGCAGGCCCACCTTCACATCGTTCGCACCTACCGGAGAGAACGTCCCCGACTCCGGGGTGGTGGTCCTCTCCGTCGACGAGTACGAGGCGGTGAGGCTGAAAGACCTCGAAGGGCTCGACCAGAGCACCTGCGCCGAGATGATGGAGATCTCGCAGCCGACGTTCCACCGCCTGGTCATCTCGGCGCGTAGAAAGGTCGCCGACGCACTGACGAACGGAAAGACCATCCGCATCGAAGGGGGCCACTACCGTCTCTGAACAACCTACGGAGGTGAAGCCTGGTGTACCCAGAACAGGTGACCTCACCCCCTGACACGAACGAGCGGCATCTCTTTTCTCGCACCCGTCGCCGCCCGGTCATAACCGCATCAGGTCCCCGCTCCATCCCTGAAAAGGAGATCTCCGGAGGGCACCCATGAAGGTCTGCATCGTCTCGGACGGCCGGCTCGGAGAACGGGCCTTCGACGAGTGCCGTACCCGGTTTTCCACCGAGTATATCGTCGTCGAGTCGTCAGGCGACCCGTTCGCGGACGATGTTTCGATCGAGGTGCCCTGGGCGGACCTCTATCTCTCCTACCTCCGCTCGCCCGATCGTGCCCTTGCCCTCGTCCAGAGGGGCACGCCCGTGATCCTCGGGGTCTCGTTCGGCCCGGGTTTCGTCCGGCAGGCAAAGCAATTCAACCCGGATGTCGTCGCACCACGGACCATGTGCTCGCTCGAACCCACCTCCTGGTGCGAGCCCATCAACGCGTTTGCCCGGGCTCTCGGACGGCCCGTCTTCTCCATCGAGGTCCGCGGCGGTCGGATCCACCATATCGAGGTCCTGCGCGGGGCCCCCTGCGGTTCGACCGCTCCCGCTGCCGCCGAACTGGTCGGGCGACCGCTCACCCAGGAGACCCTCCGCCGGTTCGGTCTCCGGATCGAGCACCACTGCCGGGCGCCGCGCCTGGGGCGGACCTGCGATAAGGAGACAGCGGCCCTGGTCCACGTCCGTGAACTCCTCCGCGCCCTTCCCCCCGGGGCGATCGACGCGGAGACGGCCGCCTTCTGCGCCGAGTGCGAACGGCTCTACGACGAACGGACGGGCGGGACCTCGCTCTGGGACCGCCACCGCGGCACGGGGGAGCCGCCCAACCGATAGCACCGACGGCGCTCTCTCCTGCGATGTCGGCGGGGTCGGCTTCAGCGACATCGTCCTCCCGCGTACCATCACGGACCGGAGGGGGGGTGCATCACGTCCACCTCTGGAGCCTCAGTTCCGAGATCAACCCGCTCGACGTACACGCCTACTCATGCGAGCGCGACACGGCCCGGACCGAGAAGATGAAGAGGGGGATCAAGACGCGGCTGGACAGGCACGGGCTCCTCCACCCCACGCTGGAGTGCGAATGTGACGAGTGCCGGGAGTGTTTGCTCGGGGGGTCGGCCGCGAGACACGGGCGGGTCAGGGGAGACAGACGGCCAGGACGAAGACGGCGGAGACCCCCGGGAGCCGCGTTTCCCGGCACGATGGGTCCCGATCCTGCGTCACTTCTTCAGCACCACCGCACGACTCATCGAGATCTTCGGTCGTTCTTCTATCCCGAACCCTGCACGGACGGCGGAGTCGATAGTCCGATCGAATGCCGGTTCTGAGACATGGAAGACCGGTTCGGCCACAAGGTATCGTCCGCCGGGTTTGAGCGTCGCAAATACCTCCTGGAATAGCCGATCCTGGTCCGGCACCTCGTGCACCATATGGAATGACAGGACGAAGTCCGCAGGCTGCCCTATCCCCAGCGAATCGGGAGCGTTCTGGTGCCAGAGGATCCGGGAGCTCAGGCCATACCGGTCGCCTTTCTTTCGTGCGTGGTGAAGCATCTCTCTCTGGACATCGGTGGCGATAACGGTTCCTTTCGCGCCGACCATCTCCGCCATCGCAAGCGTGAACGCGCCGGGCCCGCACCCGATATCGATGACGGTCATGCCCGGCCGGATGAACTCGCCGAGAATCTTCTCCGGGTTCTGAAAGTATCTCCGGAACCCGTTGTCGAGCAGCAGAACGTGCATACGTGAATACCGGCAGAGCGCTCCTGCCGGCTTCTTCTCTGATTGGGCTGTTTCCATGGGGGTCACCTTTTGTTAAGTTGTTTAACAATAAATAGGTTGAAAAAAAATTATCCGACACCCTGGTCGGATTCATCAAGGGTCGCTTCGATCGCCGAGAGAAACCGGATGATCACCGCGAGCTGATCGCCTGAAAGGTCGCCCATTCGCTGGTGCATGCGGGCGTAGATCTTTGCATGGTGCTGTTCGTGACCAAGATGGGCGATGATGCCGCGGGGTGACAGGCGGAGAAGGATCTCTTTGTCATTATCCGGGTCTCGATGCTTTTCCACCAGGTTTTTTCGCGCAAGTCTGCTGATCATCTGGGATACGGCGCTTTTGGAGATCCCGAGCACTCGTGCGAGGTTCGTGAGATTGATGTCGGGATTGGTTCCAACCGCCATGATGGTGTGAATCTCGGAGCAGTGAAGGAGGTCCCCGGAACCGAAATCCCGGGGAGCCTTCTGATCGGCCTCCATCTTGTTGAGAATCCTGATCCAGGACTCCGACAGTATCAGCAGGTCAGAATCGCCGGTCATCATACCTCCGCGTACCGTGTTGGATGCACCACTCTTTGTTAAGCACATTAACTATAAAGCCCTTTGTTCGGGGAGATGGGGAAAAAAGGGAGCCGAGAGGGTTCCGGCGGTTTCGCCCCGGCGAGGAGCTCGCGGAAACCCCCAAATCACGTCTCGGGAAGCACGATGCGGCAGCCGCGAAGGGTTTCGACCGCGACGCGAACCCCGTAGACCTCCCGGACCAGGTCGGCCGTCACGACCTCCGGCCCCCCAGCAGCGTGGATGCTGCCGTCCTTCATCAGGATAAAGCGATCGGCAAACCGGAGGGCGAGGTTCAGGTCGTGCATCGTCATCAGGGCGGAGATCCCGTGCTCCTGCACAACGCTTCGGACGAGCCCGAGGAGTTCGAGCTGGTTTCGTAGGTCCAGGCTACTCGTCGGCTCGTCGAGGAGGAGGACCTGCGGCTCCTGGACGAGGGCCCGGGCGATCGCCACCTTCTGGAGCTCGCCGCCCGAGAGCTCGTCGATGTACCGGAGTGCGAGGCCGGAGAGGCCGAGACGGGAGATGATCGCGTCCGTCATCCCGATGTCGTGCGGGGAGAGAGAGAGGCCCATGTGGGGCCGGCGACCGAGGAGCACGGCGTCGAACGCGGTCAGGCGGACCGGTTCGGTCCGCTGGGCGACGTAAGCCATCTCGCGAGCAATCTCCATCCGGCCCATCGCGAGGAGGTCGCGTCCCCCGACCAGGACGGTGCCGTCGGTCGGCCGGAGGAGGGCGTTGAGACATCGGAGGAGCGTGGTCTTTCCGACCCCGTTCGGGCCGAGGATCGCAACGAACTCACTGGGCCGGACCTCGAAGGAGAGGTCCCGGAGCACTTCGTGGCTCCGGTACGAGAACCCGACCCCGCGGACGTCGAGGTTCATCGGCGGTACCCCCGGATGATGAGGTAGAGGAAGAGCGGAGCGCCGAAGAATGCGGTCAGGATGCCAACCGGGAGGACCACGGGGGCGAGGACCAGGCGGGCGAGCGTGTCCGAAACGAGGAGCACGATTCCCCCGACCAGGCAGGATCCCGGAACCAGGAACCGCTGGTCGTCGCCGATCAGGCGTCGTACCATGTGCGGACTGACGAGCCCGATGAACCCGATGATGCCGAGGAACGAGACCACGATCGCCGTGATCACCGACGAGAGGAGCATCCCGACGACACGGACGTGCTCGACCCGGACCCCCAGGCTGTGGGCGGTCTCGTCACCGGCGTCGAGCGTGTTGTAGTTCCAGCGATTCAGCATGAACCAGCCCAGGCAGGGGAGGACGACCGCCACGAGGATCACAAGGTCTGACCAACCTGCCCGTCCCACGTCTCCGAAGGTCCAGAAGACGATCGCCGCCACCTGGTCGGCACTCGAGAAGTACTGGAGAAAGGTCGTGCCCGCCGTAAACAGGGCCCCGAGGGCAACGCCGACCAGCACCATCACCTCGGGCTGGGACGACCGGGTCCGCGCAATCATGAGCAGGATCACGGTCGCGACGATCGAGGCGATAAAGGCGCAGATCGTGACTGCGTAGGGGTTCTGGACCACGACGGAGTCCTCGACGTGGCTCGAGATCGCCCCGGCACCGAGGAGGGTGATGGCGACGGCCGCCCCGAAACCGGCCGCATGCGAAACCCCGAGGGTGTACGGGGACGAGAGCGGATTCCTGAGCACGGATTGCATGACCGCCCCCGCAACGGCGAGCCCGGCGCCCGCGACAACGGCAGCGAGGACCCGCGGGAGGCGTATCTGCCAGATGATGGTGGAGGAATCGCCGCCGGCCCCACCGACAAGGGTGGCGATCACCTCCTCTATCGGGATCACCACGCTCCCGACCGCGACCGAGACCACGATCAGGACGACGAGGAGCGCCAGTGCACCCAATAGGAAGGCCTGTTTTCCGCGGATGTACCGGGAGTACCGCTCCGCAAGGTCGGTCCCGGTCGCGTCGAGATGCATCCAGCCGTCCCCTCACCCGTCCTTTCTGGCGACGGTCATCTCCGAGGTCTCGTCAACCGGGATCACCTCGAGAACGGTGAGACCGTTCTCCTCAAGGGCACGATGGTACTCGGCGAGTGGCACGCCGTGGGTGAACGTGTACCGGGACCGCTGTTTCTCGACGCCCTCGAAGGTCCAGAGGTTCCACTCCAGGTCCAGGAAGGGGTCGGAGGCCGTCCCGTCGATCCCCTGCTTGTTGATGAAGAGGCCGCCGGGCGCGAGGGCCGCGGCGATCTTCGGGATGAGCCGGGGGTCTTTCCCGCCCGGGTTTGAGGACGAGAAGAGGATATCCACCGGCCCCGGGAGCGGGTCTGTGTTGAAGTCCCCCGCGACAACCGAGACACGGTCTGCGCCGTACCGGGCAACATAGTCCCGGGTCGCCGTCGTCACCGCCGGGAGATCGAAGACCGTCGCCGAGAGACCAGGGTTCAGGGCCGTAAACGCGATGGCGTAGAGACCGTGCCCCCCACCGAGGTCGAGGAGCGTGCGTGCACCCGAGAAACCGGGGATCGCCGCCACGAGCGAGGTCACCCGCTGGAGGAGCCCGCAGCGTGCGTGCTCGGCCATCGACGGGATCACGGTGTGCCGGAAGAACTCCTCCCGTCGGAGGGTGACCGGTCCCTCGCGGAGGATCCGGGGCAGGTCCTGCCAGCGCGCGACGTGCTGGCGCTGAAACCAGATCATACCGTGGATCGAGTAGGGGCTTGTCGACACCAGGAAGACCTGCGCCTCCGGGGTGTTCCGATATTCGTCCCCCTGCCGCACGAGTACGCCCCGGCTCGCGAGCGCTTCACAGAGCAGGGCGGTCAGGTCTATCCGGGTCCCGAGCGCCTCCGCGAGCGCCTCCGGCCCCATCGGGTCGACGAGAGAGTCGAAGAGACCGATCTCCAGGCCGGCCACGAGAGCGTGATAGAGGCGGACCCCCCCGAGCGCCTCTTCGAGACAGGGGAGGGGGAGGTCACCCTCACCCTCGATCGGCGGCCGCTCAAGGAGGGTCCGCTCGGGTTCTCTCGCCTGTTTCATCCGCGCTGCTCCGCCTCGAACGGTCCGAAACCGCCGAAATGCTCCTTTAGGTCCATGTAGACCGGGCGTCCATCGAGGGCCGTGTAGATCTCGTCAGCCTTCTGCTCAGGGTCCACGTCGGCGAATCGGTCGGGGTAGAGGAGTTTGCCGATTGCATAGGCGTCGGCGAGGACGGTGTCGTAGTTGTTGGCATACCAGTTGTAGGGAAGGACGCCGTAGACCTTCCCGCTCTTCACCGCTCCGAGCGACCCGAGGACGGGGTCCGCGAGGTCGTTGCGGACGGAGCTGGCACTCGCCTGGTCGACAAAGACCAGGTCGGGGTTCCATTCGATCAGTTTCTCCTTGTCGATGATGATCTGGCCGCCCGGGCCGACCCCGTCGGCGACGTTCCGCGCACCAAGGAGCATGAACGGCGCGTACGCCGGGTCGGTCGAGAGGAGACCGTGGGCCCCGTTGAAGGCGACACCGCCGATGTAGACTGATGGCTTCTTCTCGTTCGGAATGTCGCTCGTCCTCCGCTCGAGGTCGGCGATGGTCGCGTCGACATAGGTGATCACCTCTTCGGCCCGAGCCTCCTCGCCAAGCACCTTCGCCATCGTGCGGAGCGACGAATAGAAGACCGGTCGCTTCGTGCCGAGGTCTCCCGATACGATCGAGACGACGGGGATGCCGGTCTTATCCTGGAGCGTCTGGGCGTCCTTTCCCGTTGTGAAGGAGAGGAAGACGACATCGGGGTGCTGCGCCATGATCTGCTCCGGGTCTCCGGTGATCCTGCCGACGGACGAGAGGTTCCCGATCTCGGGATGGGCAAGGAGGTAGGGGCGGTCGTTTCCAGACGGCATACCCGGTGCCCCAGGCTGACCGGTGAACCGATCGCGTTCGTCGACACCGACCACCCGGTCGATCGCGCCCAGGTAGACGAGCATGCGCAGGGTGCCGGCGCCAACGCCGACCACCCGATCGGGGTGTTCTCCCACCTCGACAGTCCTGTTGGCCATGTCAGTGACGGTGAGCGTGGTGGGCGTGGGGTCGGGTGACGGTGCCGACGTGCATCCGGCACCGAGGAGAGCGGACGTGATGATGACGATCGCAAGGAGCGTGAACCGATGAGTCATACGAAGATCAAGCATCGTGTGATTTCGTCCTATTTATCAGTTCTTTTTCATTCACCCCTCACATGATTCGAGTAATACTGACTATCAGTACCGAGATCGGCAGGCCAGAGTACCGGCCAAGAAGAGATGGACGGAGGGGACTCAGGATGCGGGGGACGAGTCTCGCCGCTCCTCCTCGGTGAGGATCTCGAGGACGTCGCTGGTGGGGCCGATCTGGATGATCTTGCCGCCGCGCATCAGGGCCAGGCGGTCGCAGATGTCCCGGACGAAGTCCATGTCGTGCGAGACGACGATGAACGTCTCGTCCATCTCCTCGCGGGCGTGCAGGATCGAGTGCTTCACGTCGATCTTGGTGATTGGGTCCATCGTGCCCGTCGGCTCGTCCAGGATCACCAGCATCGGCTCGCGGATCAGCACCTGCGCCAGCGCCACCCG
>JBFXGJ010000065.1:0-6798 GCA_050178135.1 Methanoregulaceae archaeon
ATCATCGGACCCCGATACGATGGTCGTCCCATCTGGGGTGTCGGCCTCTGCGGTGACCCCCTGAGTATGGCCGGCGAGGATGTGCCGCTCCCGGCCGCTTGCCAGGTCCCAGACCCTCACGGTGTTATCATCGGACCCCGATACGATGGTCGTCCCATCTGGGGTGACGGCCACTGCGGTGACCCACATGGTATGGCCGGCAAGGGTGCGGAGGTCCCGGCCGCTCTCAACCTCCCAGACCTTCAAAGTCTTATCCCAGGACCCTGAGACGATGGTCGTTCCATCCGGGGTAACGGCCACTGAGGTGACACGGTCGGTGTGGCCGGCAAGGGTGCGGCGTTCCAGACCCCTCCCCAGATCCCAGAGTTTGATGGTGATATCTCGGGACCCTGAGACGATGGTCGTTCCGTCCGGGGTAACGGCCAATGATGTAACCCCCTTAGTATGGCCTGTGAGAGTGGCGCGTTCCTGGCCGCTCGCTAGGTCCCAGACCTTCACGGTCTTATCCCACGACCCCGAGACGAGAGTCTTTCCGCCAGGGGCGACGACCACTCCTGTGACCTCTTTTGAATGGCTGGCGAGGGTGTGGCGTTCCCGGTTGGTCGCCATGTCCCAGATCTTCACGGTCATATCCCAGGACCCCGAAACGATGGTCTTTCCGTCAGGGGCTACCGCCACTCCGGTCACCTCCTTAGTATGAGCGGCGAGGGTTACGAGTTCCTGGCCAGTTGTTAGGTCCAACACCGTAACAGTGCCATTCGAGGATCCTGAGACGATTGTCTTTCCGTCGGGCGTGACGGCCAATGATCTGACCCATCCGGTATGACTGGCGAGGGTGCAGCGCTCTAAACCACTCGCCAGATCCCAGAGTTTCACGAACCCATCCCGGGACCCTGAGACGATTGTCTTTCCGTCGGGCGTGACAACCACTGCAGTGACCCATTCGGTATGACCGGCGAGGGTGTGACGTTGCTGGCCGCTGGTCAGGTCCCAGACCTTCACGGTCTTATCCCAGGACCCCGAGACGATGGTTTTTCCGTCAGGGGTGACGGCCACTGCAGTGACTGGATCGGTATGGCCGGCGAGGGTGCGGCGTTCCCGGCCGCTCGCCAGGTCCCAAACCTTCACGGTCCCATCCGAGGATCCTGAGACGATGGTCGTTCCGTCGGGCGTGACGGCCACTGAGGTGATCTCTTCGGAATGGCCTTGAAGGGTGCGGATTTCACCGCCGGTCTCCAGGTCCCAGGCCTTTACGGTCCTATCACGAGATACCGAGACAATGGTGCGCCCGTCAGGGGTGAGGGCTACTGCCCAGACCGAGCCGGTATGGCCGGCGAAGGTGCGGCGTTCCTGGCCGCTCTTCAGGTTCCAGACCTTCACGGAGTTATCACCGGACCCCGAGGCGATGATCTTCCCGTCGGGGGTGATGGCCACTGCAGTGACCCAATCCGTGTGGCCGGCGAGGGTGCGGATAAGCGGCCCACCAGGGGCCGTGAGAGAGGCGGTGATCGGCCGGAGCCAGGTATGGCGGGTCCGTGCCCGCAGCTCCTCGAGCAAATGTTGTATTGATTGATTCTCGCCACCGACCAGACGTCCGTGGAGCTGCGACGGGAGTTCCTCCGGGTGGGGCGCCAAAACGTGCTGCGAGAGACGAAGTGCCCCCTGGACCAGACGGAGCGCTCTGGCCACGTCGTCCGATATCCCTTCTAACTGGGTCAGGAAAAGGTTATAAGCCTGAATAAGGCCATGGATCAGACCTGCATTGACCGACCGTTCGATCCACGGCGCATCCATCAGGAGATCGACTGCCTCGTCGCGTCTTCCCGCGGCAACCAGGTGGCCGCAGAGATGCTGGAGGAAGTAGCCGTCGTCCGGGCCCGATGCCCAGCCGTCCAGGCTCATCCGGGCGTAGGCCTCGACGAGATATCGATGTCCCTTGGACGGGTAGGCCCCGAACGGGCTGCCGACCCGGTTCTCCGTCAGCCACTCGCGCACACTCTCGTGGAAAAACCGGTAGGTATCGTGCTCGTGGATCAGGAACTGCGACAGAGTCTGCAGCCCGTCGATCGCCACCTCCTCGTCCTCCCCGCCGGCCGCCGCGATCAGCAGCGACTCCGGCACCGGTGCAGGTGCGGCCGCCAGGCAGTCGAGCAGCGGGCGCACGTCCTCCTTGTACCGCCTCTTCGCTTCATGATTTTGGTCGATATTCCCGAATCGTCGCCTGAACAGGCGGTCGTACAGCCCGCCGAGGTTTCCCGGCAGCGTCCCGACCTCGTCGACCTGCAGCCGCTGGTTTGGATCCGGGTGCCCGAGCGCTGCCATCAGGACCGAGGCGTAATGGAAGTTGCCGTCGGCGAGGTGTTCGAACCGCTCCAGGAGCTCGGGACGTTCCGGCAGGATGCCGGTGCCGACCAGTGCCTGATACTGCTGCTCGAGGAAGGTGTTCACATCCCCACGCTGGTGAACGTCACCCGCACCGATGCGCCGCTCCTGGACGCCGGGGAGCCTGAACCGGGCGAGCGTCGTCTCGTCCGGGCGGCTCGTGAGCACGAGCCGGATCCATGGCGGGACCCGGTCGATCGTCTCGGTGAGAAACGTCACCATCGCCGGGTCCGCCTCGTCCAGCGCATCGATCACGAAGACCCACGGCTCCTTGACCTGCAGGCCCCCCTCGCAGGCGACCAGCCGGTTGCTGACCAGGTCCCGGAAGAGCGATGCCGCCGGCTGGTCCCAGTTCGGCGGCTCCGTGATCGAATCGAGGATCGCCCGATACGCAGGGAGCTGCCGGGCGAGCTGGCGGATGAGCGCCCGGATCCACGGGACCGGTTTACAGGAGTTATCCAAAGAGCGTGTACAGAAATGGATCCCCTTGACGTCAAGGACCGTCGTCAGTCGCGCCGCGATCGCGCTCTTCCCGATGCCGACGCCGGCGACGAGGAGGCAGACGCGCGACGTGGGTTCGCGAATCCAGGCCTTCAGGTCCTCGAAGAGCCAGTCCCGGCCGACGAACCCCGTGCCGAACCGGACGAGGTCCTCCTGGAAGTCGAGTTCCTCCCCGGACTCGTACCACGGTTTTCCGTCCGGGAGGGCATATGGTTGCCAGGTTCCGGTCTCCGTAATTATATCAAGGGCTTCGCTGAGAAGGCTGAAGATGTCGTCGGGCCGGGCGCATGCATCAACATAGTTCAGCGAGATGATCTGGATTGGTGGAATGACATCGGCCATCCTCACCGGCAGGACAGTCTTCTTCAGAGTCTGAGCGTAGAGGATCTCGTTCCGGCAGAAGCTCTCCGGCCGGATGCTCCACGGCGATAACACGGCAAGAAGAATTTCGTTCTCATGGATCCCCTGCTCGATCCTGACGTCGAAGGGATGGCCCGGCGGGATGCCCTGCTCGACATCCAGCCAGGGTTCGTGCCCATGCTCCCGGAGCCACGCTGCCAGTTTTTTCGCGAATGTCTCCTTGTCTGCCCGACCGTAACTGATGAAGATGTGCATGGAGAACGATCCTGCTTGGTCGAATGGGGAATATTTTGCTCGGACCTATTCAAGTGTTGTTAATTATCACTACGAGGCTGTTTCCGAAGGAAACCTCTTTTGAGAATATCGTCGAGCTGCGGCCAGTTGCATCTTTCGATCGCTTCGAACGGCCTGCCTGGAAGCGTCGAGACCACGAGCCTGACGTACGCTGGCAGCGTCTCGACAGGGTTCGAGTCGTGGATCTGGAAGAATTGATGTCTCCGCATACCAGGGTCGTGCGGGACGCCGTACAGGATCTCGAGATCGGTGACCGACCGGCCCTCTGCGTCCTTCAGGAACGGCATCTCGTCCGCCAGCGCCGGCGCGTGCGTCCACCCGGTCCAGCCGTACCGCTCGCCGAGCATGCCGATGAAGTACGGCCGGCACGTGTCGATGTACCGGAGGCAGGTCTCGAGCACCTGCTCCTGTTCTTTCTCGGGCGGGATACCCCACCGGAGGTCGACCTCCCCCCACGTGATCCCCCGCTCCTCGCAGGTCTTCCGGAGCCCGGGGAAGATCTGCGTCGTCAGCTCGTCCCGCTCGGCGACCATGTCGCGGAACGTCGACGAGACGAAGACGACGATCCGCCGCTCGTTCGCGTCGAGCGATTGCACCGGGTCAAGGCACTCGTCGCCCGGTGCCGTGGAGGACGGTTCCTGGAATTCAGGGGGTAGGCCCGTGATCGCGGTTCGTATCCGGTCCCATATCGACATGTGAATGACGCCTCATTGGGCGATCATGAGAACGTGAAACCATATGCGTTGCGATCTCTTCCGCATCGGCAGGCTGATAATCGAACCGATCCCAGTACATTCATCAACCGGGGGTCCCTTCATGGGAACTGCCCGGGAACCTCGTGATCATGACCGGTTCAGCATGATACGAGGCGATGATCGAGTCCATCGCCCACGCCATCCACGGCGACTACCTCGCCAATGCCGCATCCGCATCCGGCAGCAGTCCCTCGATGGTGCCCTGGAGCCAGTTGCCCGAGGAGTTCAGGGAGTCGAACCGCAACCAGGCGCGGGACATCCTCCACAAACTCCAGGCGCTCGGGTTCGGCATCGCGCCAGCAGAACACGCGAGGCACATCGCGCCGATCGAACTGTCGCCTTCCCAGGTCGAGGTGCTGGCACGGATGGAGCACGATCGCTGGATGGAAGAGAAGCAACGAAACGGCTGGGTCCGGGGACCAGCCCGCGACAACGAGCGGAAAGTGCACCCCGACATCGTCCCCTGGGAAGAGCTCGATGAGCCGGCGAGGGAGAAGGACCGAAATCCGGTTCGGGCCATCCCACGGCTCCTCGCCGCGATCGGCTTCGAGATCGTGCCGTTGCCCTGACCAGACTCGCTATTCGCAACACTGTCTTCTTTTTCATGTGCTCCCTGGTGGATTCCGCGCCAGCTTATTTCACAACCCTTTTTTCCCTGTGAGCGAATGTCCCTCTCATGGTGAAAGGGGTGAAGTCGGTCGTCGTTGCCGGGGACGTCACGGTCGACTGGATCGGGTGGCAGAAGAAGAGTACCGACGAATGCGCCGTACCATCTGCCGAGCAGGACAACTGGACGCTCTACTCCGGGTTGCGGATGATCGCTCGACCCGGGGGGGTGCTCCTCCTGAAGCCCATGCTGGAGACGGCACTCGCCCAGAAGGAGATCTTGATCCCAGTCTATTCCCATACCATTGACCGGTTGGAGACGCTGGACCCGAATACGATCATCCATTCGAACACCATCGTCAAGCCGTATCCCTGCTCGTCGGATCGAAAGAACGACAGCTCACGTGTGTATCGCATCGCCCGGTTCTGTGGATTCGCGGGCCCGGACCAGGTGCAGGCCAAGCTTTTCCCGATCGAGCAGGACGATCCGAAGGCGTCGGTGGTCATCATCGATGATGCCGGCAACGGCTTTCGAAACCAGAAACAGAGCTGGCCGAAAGCACTGCTCAGATCAAAGAACCGTCCGCATGTCATTCTCAAGATGAGCCGACCACTCCAGAAGGGGGAGCTGTGGGAGCATCTCGTGCGTGATCATGGTGACGAGCTCGTCGTGATCATCACGGCAAACGACCTCCGCGAGTGCGGGGTTCATATCAGTTACGGCCTCTCGTGGGAGCGCACGGCCGAGGACTTCATGCGGCAGATGAAACACAATCCGCAGATCCGCCAGTTGAGCCGGTGCCGGAACCTCATCGTCCGGTTCGGTCTCGACGGCGTGATCCATTACTCGTATCGTGCCGACGATACGACGAGGGCCGTCCTCTACTTCGATCCTAAGGGTCACGAAGATGGATTCAAAGAACGCCATCCGGGAGCGATGCAGGGATTCTCCAACGCGTTCACCGCGAGTCTCTCCTCGACCCTGATCGCGTCGAGATTCGAAGCCATGGAGGATGCCATCCGGCAGGGCATCGTCTCCTCGCGCATGTTGATGGAATACGGGATGGGCCAGCCTCCGAAGGAGCCTGACTACCCGTTTTCCAGGCTGTTTGGCAGCCCCAATCTCGGGAGCACCTTCGTTGCGGTCGAGATCCCCGATCCCCTGCGGTACCAGCTGAAGAAGAGAGAGAGCTGGACGATCCTCGAGACCATGAACGAGACCCTGATCGAGGAGGTTGCATACGACATCGTGAAGACAGGACAGCCCGCTTCGTTCGACACGATCCCCATCGGGACGTACGGCGACCTGCGCACCATCGACCGGAACGAGATCGAGTCGTACCAGTCGATAAAGAACCTGATCCGCGAGTATCTCCGGAAGTCTGCTACCAGGCACCCGCTCTGCATCGCGGTCTTCGGCCCTCCCGGATCGGGGAAGTCGTTCGGCGTCTCGCAGCTCGTGAAGAGTATCGGTGACAGGCGGATCGAGAAGATTGAGTTCAACCTATCGCAGTACAATGACCCGGACCAGCTGATCTGCGCCTTCCACGCCGTGCGCGACCTGGTGCTGAAGGGAAACATCCCGCTCGTCTTCTTCGACGAGTTCGATGCGAGTCTCCGTGGTGAACCGCTGGGATGGCTCAAGTACTTCCTGGCCCCGATGCAGGACGGGACCTTCAAGGACGGCGAGAGCATGCACCCGATCGGGAAGGCCATCTTCGTGTTTGCCGGGGGCACGCACCCGTCCTTCCACGCGTTCAGCCAGTACTCTCCAGAGCCCGGGGAGGCTGTCGACGAGAACGAGAAGAAAGCGTGGGAGAAGGGATTCCGGGATGCGAAGGGGACCGATTTTCTCAGCCGGCTCAGGGGCTACATCGATATCCTGGGGTGCAACAGGGCA
>JBFXGJ010000066.1:0-6567 GCA_050178135.1 Methanoregulaceae archaeon
CGATCGTCTCCGCCATATGCTCGATCGACTCGAAGAAACGGTCCACGTCCACGATCCGGTTGATGGGAGTGATCCCGTCGTCGTTGACAAAGATGTACGTCGCCGCGCCACAGTGCTGGTGAACCGAAAACTCGACGACCGGCTTGCCCATGTATGCTTCGGCCAGCCGCGAGATCGGGAGGACGCACGGCACGGGATAGAAGTCGTCCTTCTGGATCACCCCATCCGTCTGCGCCTCGATGGCGGCTGCCAGATCGGGGATCGTAAACCGTTCCTTCTCCACGTCGTCCTCGCTCGCCGCCCCGGTGAAGGCGACCGGCTGGAAGTTCACGCCGCGCACGACCTTGATATGCTGGGCTGCGAACCGGATGATCTCGCCCACCTCCTGGTCGTTGCGGCCCCGGATCACGGTCGGCACCAGCACCACGCCCATGCGGGCGTTCATACACCGGTCGATCGCCCGGAGGCTGATCCGGAGGAACGGGTTCGTCTCCCGGGAGACGCCGTCGAAGTGGAGGTAGACGGTCGAGAGGCCCGCGTCCTTGAGCGAATCGACATATCCGTCCTCCTTCGCTATCCGGACACCGTTCGTCGCCACCTGGACCTGTGAGAAACCGAGCTCTTTTGCACGGCGGATCAGTTCCGGCAGGTCCTCTCGCAGCGTCGGCTCGCCCCCCGAGAACTGCACCGCCGGCGGCGGCACAGGCCGCTCCGCCCGGAGCATGCGCATCATGTCGACCACCTGGTCGAAGGTCGGCTCATAGACAAAGCCGCATGCCCGTGCGTTCGCGAAGCAGAAGTCGCAGTTCAGGTTGCACCGGTTGGTCAGGTCGATGTTCGCGAGCAGTGTGGACGACCGGTGCTGCGAACAGAGCCCGCATTCCAACGGGCAGTTCCGTACGAGTACCTGGTGCTGAGGGTTCTCGACCCCGCTCCCCGGGTGGTTGTAACTCTCGAACCGGTCGTACATGCGCACGTCGGACCAGTAGAGGGAACGTATCCGACCGTGCTCCGGGCACTCCCGTTCAATCCAGACCTTCCCGTCCTGGTCATAAATACGCGCATCCAGGACACGCCCGCACGTCGGGCAGAGGCTCTTTGTCGTCTTGTCCACCATCAGCATCCACCGGCGCGGTGGTCGCCGGCTCACCCCTCGAATACATCAGCCGATTCGGCTGATTGGGTGCTCCAGCGACGTTTTCTAGTAGTTTCTCTTACGATACATTAATGTTTACAGGTGGGGTTGTGTACTCGTGACAATCGCCGATGCCCTGGCACCCGGGGCTCTCGCGTTCGCCGCAATCGCCGCCTGCTGGATAATGCTGCCCGCCTGGGTCCCGAATCCAACCGCTGCGCTCTTCGGCGGGGGCCGGCCGATCGACGGGGGACGCGCGCTCGACGACGGGTACCGCGTCTTCGGCAACGGCAAGACTTGGCGGGGGTTCGTGGTAGGGGTCTTCTGCGGCATCGCCGTCGGCGCGGCCCAGATCGTTGCCCAGAGCCAGCCGCTCCTCGCCCCCCTGCCGGCCCACACACCCTTGAGCGTTCTTGCCCTCCCGGCCGGTGCGCTCCTCGGGGACCTGGTCAAGTCCTTCTTCAAGCGGCGGCTCGGCAAGGACCGGGGGGCGCCCTGGCCGATCGTCGACCAGTACGACCTGGTCGTCGGGGCGTTCATCGTCCTCGCCCTGGTCGACTGGCACTGGATCGCCGCGAATGTCACTCTCCCGGTGCTCGCCTTCATCCTGGTCCTGACCCCACTCCTGCACCGGGGCATGAACCTGGTCGGGTACGCCGCCGGGATTAAGGACGAACCCTGGTGAACGAACCATGACATCGGTACCCAACCTCATCGCCGAGCGCCTCATCGCCGCCGGCGCCATCGAGTTCGGCGAGTTCACACTCGCCTCGGGGGCGACGAGCCCATACTATGTCGACATCAAGACCGCCATGACCGACCCGGTGCTCCTCGGCGAGATCGCCCAGGCGATCGCGGTTCGAGAACGGTTCGAGATGGTCGCCGGTGTGGCCGTGGGGGGAGTTCCCCTTGCTGTTGCCACCTCGCTCGCAAGTGGACGGCGGTTCGCGATCGTCCGGAGCCAGGCGAAGGACCACGGCAAGGCAAACCTGGTGATCGGCGACGTTCGCGACCACCACGTCCTGCTCGTCGAGGACGTTACCACCTCGGGCGGTTCGGCCGTCTACGGGGTGGATGAGCTCCGCCGCGCAGGGGCGAAGGTCGATTGCGTCGTCACGATAGTGGACCGCGAGGGCGGTGCAGAGGAGCGGCTCAAGCCCATGGGGGTCCGGCTGGTCCCTCTCGTCCGAGCACAGGAGCTTCTGGACCGGTGAGAAACCGGCAATCGCTTATTCTCTCCGAACCCCTCAGTACAGGTAGGCGTACCTATGAAGTACCTGGTGGTGGGTGGCGGAGGACGGGAGCACGCGGTCGCGGCGGCGCTCGCCCGGGAGGGCGAGACACGCATTGCGGCCGTGATGGCGACCCGAAACCCCGGGATCGCCGCGCTCGCCGATTCGGTCCTGCTCTCGAAGGAGACCGAGGTCGAGCGTGTCGTCGGGTTCGCAACTGAACAGTCGGTGGACCTGGTCCTGATCGGTCCCGAGGCCCCGCTCGAGGCCGGACTGGTCGATGCGCTCAGGCAGGCCGGCATCCCGGCGTTCGGCCCGACACGAGCGGCGGCGAGGGTCGAGACCGACAAGGCCTATGCCAGGGACCTGATGGCCCGGCACCGCATCGCGGGCTCCCCCGCGTATCAGCGGTTCGCCGACTGCGACGAGGCGGTACGGTTCATCCAGGACCACCCGGGAGACCTGGCGATAAAGCCGGTCGGCCTGACCGGCGGCAAGGGCGTCCGCGTGATGGGCGAGCAGGTCGACCGCGACGGAGCCTGTGCCTATGCTCGCGAGCTCGGCGGTCCGATCGTGGTCGAGGAGCGGCTGGTGGGCGAGGAGTTCACCCTCCAGGCCTTCGTCGACGGAACCCATCTCGTCCCGATGCCCCTTGTCCAGGACCACAAGCGCGCTTTCGAAGGGGACCTCGGTCCGAACACCGGGGGTATGGGGTCGTACTCGATGCCCGATCACGGTCTGCCCTTCGTCACGGCGGCGGACCGTGAACAGGCGTTCGGTATCATGGAGTCCGTGGTCCATGCGATGGCGTCCGAGGGGACGCCCTTCGTGGGGGTCCTCTACGGCCAGTTCATGAACACGGCGGACGGGCCGATGGTGATCGAGTTCAACGCCCGCTTCGGCGATCCCGAGGCGATGAACGTGCTGACCCTGCTCTCATCGGACCTCGGCGAACTCGCCTGGCGGTGCGTCGACGGCACCCTCGGCACCTCCGCAGCATCATTCCTGCCGGAGGCCACCGTCTGCAAGTACCTCGTGCCCGAGGGGTACCCGGACGCCCCCGGCCCGTCCGAGCCGATCGAGACGGGCGAGTTGGGCACCGCACGGCTCTATTACTCGAACGTAGAGGAGCTCGACGGCCGGCTCTGGACCAGGCGCTCGCGCACGCTCGCCTTCGTCGGGACGGGATCGAGTCTCGAGGAGGCAGAGGCCGTCGCGGAGAAGGCAGCCGCCGGCGTCAGGGGCCCGGTCCGTTACCGGCGCGACATCGGCACTCGCGCCCTGCTCGAGCAGCGGTGCGCGCACATGAGGTCGATCCGATGAAACGAAACCTGCTCTCGATCCTGGACCTCTCGGTCGTCGACCTCGAACGGCTGATGGCCGACGCGGCACGGCTGAAGACGGAGCGGGCGGAGGGGTTCTGCCCCCCGCTCCTCGCCGGCCAGAGCCTGGCGATGATCTTCGAGAAGCCGTCAACGCGTACCCGGGTCTCGTTCGAGGTCGGGATGTTCGAGCTCGGCGGCCACGCCCTGCACCTCAACCAGGGGGATATGCAGCTGCGCCGGGGGGAGGCGATCGCCGACACGGCCCGCGTCCTCTCCCGGTACGTCTCGGCTGTGATGATCCGGGCCTACTCCCACGCTACGATCGAGGAGTTTGCGGCCCATGCATCCGTCCCGGTGATCAACGGCCTCTCCGACCTCGAGCATCCCTGCCAGCTCCTTGCCGACATCTTCACGATCCGTGAGCGCTTCGGCCGAACCGATGGGCTCGTCGCTGCCTGGGTCGGTGACGGCAACAACGTCTGCAACTCCCTCGTGCTCGCCGCCGGGATGACCGGGATGGAGGTGCGCGTGGCAACGCCGGCGGCGTACGCCCCCAACCCGGCGATCATCGGACGGGGCCGGGCCGAGGGCGGGCAGATCGTCTGCGCCCAGAGCCCGGAGGAGGCGGTCGAGGGAGCCGACGTCATCTTCACCGACACCTGGGTGTCCATGGGTTCGGAGGGCGAGGAGCAGGCCCGGAGGCAGGCGTTCGCCGGGTACTGCATCGATGACCGGCTCGTCTCTCGCGCCGCCGACACCGCGATCGTGATGCACTGCCTGCCCGCCCATCGAGGCGAGGAGATCACGGACGCCGTCTTGGACGGGGCGCGTTCGGCGGTCTGGGACGAGGCCGAGAACCGGCTCCACGTCCAGAAGGCCGTCCTTGTCAACCTGCTCGCCACCTACGACGAGCGCACCTTCCAGCAGATGCTCGGGTAGCCCCAGGAAGAAGAGGTCGGGGGTTTACTCGGCCGACTGCGCGGGGAGCCGACCCATCCCGTCCCGGACCCCGCGCAGCACTGCGCCCGCCGAGGGACGGCTCATGTACCGGACGAGGTACATGCCGAGCAGGAACCAGAGACGGAAGCCGAAGAACCAGGCGAGGAACCGGGCATACTCACCCCGGTTCGCATACCGCCGGACGAACCAGAGCTGGTTCCTGGTCAGGTAGTAGAGCTTGGTCGGGCTCCGCTTCGAGGAGGCAGAGACCTTGTGCCAGAGCCGGGCCGTCGGGACATACACCGCCCCGTACCCTGCCTCCCGCCCCCGCAGGACCAGGTCGTTCTCCTCGAAGTACGCGAAATACGAGGGATCGAGGAGACCGATCTCCTCGAGGAGCGCCGACCGGGCGAGAAGGCACGACCCCTCCACCCAGTCGACCTCGCGCTCCTCGTCGTATTGCCCCACGTCCACCTCGTTCTGCCCGATATGCCAGGTCTGTCCGTGGACCATGTCGAGACGTCCGCCGGCGAAGTTGATCACGTCTCGCCGACCCTGGTGGTCGTAGTAATAGGTCTTCGGGCCGAAGAAACCGCCGCGGGGGTGCCGATCGGCCGCCTCGACGAAAAGATCGAGCAGGTCAGGGTCGACCACGGTATCGTTGTTCAAGAAGAGGCAGTACTCCGGGTGGCGGGCCTCGATCGCGAACCGCGTCCCCTGGTTGTTCGCCTTGGCGAACCCCAGGTTCGCGCCGTTCTCGATCACGATCACCGAGCGGTCGGGGGGGCTGGGCCCATCACGGGCCCGCCCTTCTGCCTCCGCCGCGGAGATCCGTTCGAAACTGACCGGTTTCGTTGCAGGATCGTACGCGAAGAATGGAGACTCGACCTCGAGTTCTCCGGCGCAGTAGGCCCGGATCTGCTCCATCGAGCCGTCGGCTGAACCATTGTCGACGCAGACGACGAACCATCGTCCGTACCGGCACCGGAGCAGGGACTCCAGGCACTCCACCGTGTCCCGCCACCCGTTCCAGTTCACCAGCACGATCCCGATCGCAGGGCCGGTCGACAGAGCCTCTCCGGTCATCTTCATACCCGTTCGCACCCATGGATGATGTACCTGGTGATCATCATGCGGGCAGCAATCGTCTACGAATCGCTCCACCACGGGAATACGAAGGAGGTTGCCGAGGCGATGGCAGCGACGATCGGTGCCAACCTTGTCCGCCTCCGCGATCGACGCAAGGCGGACCTCCAGGAATTTGACCTGGTGGGGATCGGCTCGGGCATCTACGGTTCAAGACATCACCGCGACCTCGTCGCGTTCGCGGCACGGTCCCACTTCCGGAAGGGGGCGCAGGTCTTCATCTTCTCGACCGCCGGCTTCCCGTTCCTCTCCGGGTTCTGGCACCGGGCGCTCCGGGCCGAGCTCGCAAAGAAGGAGGTCACGATCACTGGCGAGCTCTGCCTGCCGGGGTATGATACCTACGCGATCTTCGGCATGATCGGCGGGATCAACCGGGGAAGGCCCGGAGAGGAGGACCTGGAGCGGGCTGCCCGGTTCGTCCGCTCCATCGCCGGAATACAGACCTAGGGTGCGGGCGCGCTGTCATAGACGAGCGAGAGGTACCGGGCGGCGAAGACGAAGACTGCCGTCCCGAGCACCACCCCGATCGCCCACCCGATGATGGGAAGCCCACCGAAGATGCCGATCGCGGCGTAGGCGCACCCGAGCACGATCCAGAGGACCAGCAGGGCGACGATGTAGTTGACCCAGCCGATACGACCGATGTGCAGGACGATCGCCTCGAGGTTGACGGCCTCCCGGAGATCCCCGGTCCTGGCGCACCGGACGATCGCGATCGAGCTCACGAGGCCGACCACCACCCCCCCGATCACGGCGAGGAGCATGCCAAGACCGAGGGTGGCGAGCGAGG
>JBFXGJ010000067.1:0-6558 GCA_050178135.1 Methanoregulaceae archaeon
GATCAATATCTACTGCTATCGTGACAGCATTCTGAAATTCCGCTATCGGGGAGAGAGAGGTGCACTCGTCCCTGAGACGGCGGACGATCTGTGCCTGGAGGACGACCCGGAGATGGAGGACGACCGAACACCCGAACCCGACTCGCGGATCTGTGAACTGTGCGGGGACGTGATCAGGAGAGAACCCGACGTGATCTCGCCGCGTTGGTGCGAGAAGTGTGGATGGCCGTTTGACAGGGAGGAGCAGCGACGGCTGGTGGAGCATGGTCCTGACCCCGAGTCCCCGTATCGTCTCACGGATTCTCTTCTCGTCGAACGAATTCTTCAGAGCGCCGCCATGACCTTCGAGCTGGATTGGCGGAGCATTCGAGCCCTGATCCTTCGCTGGGCTGAACGGCAACGGGACCAGCCTGAATAACGTCAAAATTTTTTCGAACCGGCTGCGGTGAGCATCACCTCGCGGTCGGGCCCGGAGGAGAAAAAGAGAGAGGGGGTTATTCGTAGGGATCGTCGTCTGGATCGTCTCCCCCAATGAAGGGAGATTTTCCGGTCTCCTCCCGATACCGCTTGAATCTCGCCTCATCATACTCTATCGCCATCAGCCGGCGGCGGAGCCACTCCTTATAAAACTCGTCGTCTATTTCCGTGTGGCCCACGTGGTGATAATCACCCTCAGATCGGCCGATCCGTTTCCCGTCTTCGTCTGTCTCGAAGGTCTCTTTTTCATCCATAGATCAGCGCCTCCATAAATTTCCCCGTGTCAGGGATCCGTTCGACGTCCAGGACGAGAACGTTTCCGTATTCAGGATCCCGGACCTTGTAGCGGGCCACGATCCTTCACCGCGTCCCCCGGGGTGAATGAACACCTGTTCCCTCCGAGCAGGCACCGCATGGACGGGACCGGAAAAGAGGAAGGACCTGCCGGCTCAGGGCCGGCGCAGGCTGCTGATCGTCCGGCCGACCTCGTCGAGGAGGGTGGCGGTGTCGCCGGCGTTGTTCCAGACCGCTGAGCCGGACCCCCAGTAGAGGTCCGTCGCCGAGTCCGTTCCGCTTTCCGTGTGCACCGTGACCGAACCGCCGGCCGGCAGCGTGAAGCCCGGGAAGGTGTAGACGTGAATCGCCCCCTCGTCCTGGAGCTGCCAGCCGGCCAGCGAGACCGGAGCCGTTCCGGTGTTCGTGATCTCGACCCACTCGGCCGCGAGGTCGAGGCCGGTGACGTGGACCTCGTCGTGGAGTCCTGGTAACGGGGTCGGCGTAGGGGTCGTGGTGATCGGGGTTGGCGTCGGTGTAAGGGTTGTCGTGACCGTCGTCGGCGTCGCGGTCGTGACGAATGTCGTCGGCGTCGTCGTTAGTGTCGGTGTCACGATCGGGGCGTCGATCGTGTTGAAGAGCGTCACCACGTCGGCGAAGTCGATCCGGGTGTTGTGGTTGAAGTCGAACCGGGCCACCGGCTCGTTGGCGGTCACCCAGTCGAGCTGGTTGAAGAGCGCGACCACGTCGGCGAAGTCGCGCCGCTGGTTGCCGTTCACGTCCTCGAAGACCCCGTCGAAGTTGGGATCGGTGGGCGGCAGCGAGAACCCGGGCAGGGCGATCGGCATCTCGGGCCCGAGCGTCGTCGCCATCGTGTGTCCCGAACGCGTGAACCGCATCGTGACCGTCCCGCTCTCGGCGGTGGAGAAGACCTTCGCCCCGCTGTCCTGCAACCGCTTCACCACCGCCTGGCTCGGGTGGTTGAAGGCGTTGAACCGGCCGGACTCGATCACCGCGATCGCCGGGTCGACGGCGTCCACGAAGGTCGCCCCCGTGGCCGTGCTGCTCCCGTGATGGCCCACCTTGAGCACGGTGGCGCCGAGCGGCCGGCCGGCGGAACACATCTTTGCTTCGGCGGTGGTACCGGCATCGCCGGTGAGGAGGATGGACTGAGAGCCGTAGTCCAGGCGGAGGACGATGGAGTCCTCGTTCTCGTCGCCGACCGGGATCGGCTGGGGGTTGAGCACCGTGATCGTCAGGTTCGTCGGATCGAGGGCGACCGTATCGCCGGCGGCGAGCGACCGGGTCGGGATCCCGCGCTGCGAGAGGAGGGTATGAAGTTCGGCGACCCTCGCGGTGCCGGGCGGGTTGCCATTGTCCAGGAATTCGTCCACCTGCAGGTACGGGACGACGTAGACCATCCCGCCGATGTGGTCGTCGTCATCATGGGAGGCGACGAGGTAGGCGAGCGAGGTGATCCCGTTCCGGGCGAGTTCCTCTTTCACGGTCGATGAGGCGTACGACTCCCCGGCATCGACGAGCATCGTCCGGTCGTTCGGGGCGTGGATGACGATCGAATCGCCCTGCCCAACATCCAGGAACGCGACGGTGAGGGTAGTGGGATCGTAGGCTTCGACCGGGATGAGGAGGATCAGGGAGAGTATGAAGAGAACAAGGGCAGACCTCACGAACGCATCACGATACACGATCGGTGGAAGAACCGATAAGTGGTTCGACTCATTTTGATATTGGTTATGGGAATCGCGATCGAGGGTTGCAGCCTCAGGCGGCCATTTTGGATGCGTGTTCGACGATGGGCCGTTGCAGGTGCAACGGAAAAAGTGAGCCGGTCAGGAGCGCCTCATCGCCTCTTTCATCACCGGTTCTACCGACAGGATTGCATGCCAACCCCATCGGCTTGATACTCACCGGGAGTGACAGGACTGCATGGAAGAACGGACCGTCCTCCGGATCGCGCTCTTCATCACGTTCGCGCTCATCGCGGAGTTCGCGTTCGAGATCATGCACTACCGCGAGACCCCGATCCGGTGGCTGCCGGCGCTCCTCCTCGGGCTCTCGATCCTGCTCTTCATCTACCTGACACACCGGCTGGAAACGATGGACGGGACTCCGGATCACGCCTGATCGAACACTGATTACCATCTCTTTGCATGCTTGGTTTCGGTCGGTTCAAACAGAAGAAAAGAGGAGATTATTTCAGTGCCGCGATGCCAGCGAAATCGATTGCTTCAACGATCATGTCAAGGTCATTCTCGCTTCCGCCCTCAACCGAGGAGTGGACCATGAACCGGTCCGCGATAAGGACAAGAATGGAATGCTCGTTCGTTGTCTTCAAATGAATTTTCCAGGCAGGGTGGCCTTTAACCATGAGCGGTTTTATCATCATTTCGGGAGTGTCCAGAGTGACAAAGGAGTGCCACTGTTGCTCAAGAGGGCTCGAAGCATTACTATTATCTAGGATCACCAGGGTAGCCCGCGCACCAGCATTCACTGTACTGTTGAATTCTCCAGATCCCCAAGAGTAATCGTTCCCCTCTTTGTCCTTCAATAACGAGCCCTCCGCTGGGCCGTCGAGCGTCCAGATGCCTGCTGCATGGGGAATGAACGGTATGAGCTGTTGGTAAGCAACCGGACCCGATACCGGCACTGTCGAGCTAAACATCGCTGCAAGGATGTTGTAGTTGCTCGATGCGTCGGCACCGAAGATTGCCGAGGTCCGGAGACTGCCAAAGAGGTTCATGGCCTGCGTCCCTTCGCTCCGGAAGGTCGCCTGGTCGCCGTGCGCGCTCGCCTGATATGCGAAAGCGGTGTGCTGCCAGCCCTGGGCGTATCTCGCGAATTCGCCCGTGTAGGCTCCCCTGGAATTCAGGATCGGGACGATCGCCGCCGTGTACGCGGACCCGTCACCGAACGAGGTGCCGGCATACGAGATACCCTGGAGCGTTGTGGTCGCCTGCCCAAAGTAGGTCTGCGAGTACTGGAACGTCTCGCTGGCATGCCCGAACGTGTTGGCCGCCCCGACATAGTCGCCAGCGTCCAGAAGTGTCCGGCCTTCACTGAACATGTCCGAGCCGTCGTACATCCAGAGCGCTGCCCAGGAGAGGGCCACGTAGGCTCCTGATACCAATTGCATGAGCTCGAGATTGGCCGTGTTTGATGGATCGTTGACCTTGCTGGCCATATCCCGACAGAGCGAGAAATGGTTTCCCGCTTCGTTGAGATGCCGCCGGATCTGCCCGATGTCGCTCGAGCCCCAGGCCATGCTCCATGCCGCATTGCCGGCGGAATAGTACGCGTACGCCTCTGCCATGGTCGCCCCACCCGGAGGAGTCGTCGCAATCGGTGTCAGGATGATTGGGGTCCTCACGACCGTTCGGATAGGGGCCCGGTTACCATCCGAGGACGATACCTGCACTCCGGATGCGTCGTTCAGCGTTGCGATCTCGCCATCGTTGTTCCAGACATCCGAGCCCAGTCCCCAGAACAGGTCAGCTGCCGTGTTGGTGCCGGCTCCCGTGTGAATCCGCACCCATGACAGGCCCGGAAGTGTGAAGACGGGGAAGGTGAAGACCCGAACCCCTCCCTGGTCGGAAAGACGCCACCCGGTGAGGTCGACGGGGGCAGTCCCCGTATTCGCCACGGTCACCATCTCGGCCTGGTCGTCGAGGCCGTAGATCTGGATCGAGGCGGCACCAGCGCCGATGGTCAGGAGAAACAGACACGCAAGCCCAAAAAAGAGCGTCCTCCAGTGCAGTTTCATGGATGGGCTATGGTTGTGACGAATACATATCTCTGCTGATCCATCGTTGGAGGAGGTCACATCCTCCGTGTCCCCGTTCCTGTGACAGACGACCGCTCTCGACCCGGCGCCAACCGGCTTGTGTTGCTCATTCGGGGGGTTTCGACGAGTTAGGAGAGATGAGTCTCGTCAGCCCGTCGGGTATCGCTCAGTCGTGTTCCTGCCCGGGGACGACTGAACCGGAGATTGACAGGGGCAACGATCCTCCCTACCTCCACTCAACGGCGCTTTTCTCTTCGATGGTACACTTCGTTCAATCGCGCTCTGTTGCCCATCCAGGCGTCGGCTCGGAGAAAGGTGAAGCAGGAACCATTCGATAGAGCGAAGGTCGATGCCCGCAGAGTATCCCATACAATTGAGGTACACCCCGATCATGGCGCCCGATGGTACAGACCTGGAAAAGATCCGTGAGGTATTTGCCAAACAGTTTTCGCATTTCCATCTTCACTTGCCCGAGCAGAACGTGCGGGAACGGAAGAAGGGATCGATGACGTACGGGAGCAGCGGCGAGCTCACCTACATCTTCGGGACGGACGAGGGGCGTGAATACCTCGAATACTTTGCCTACCACCGGATGGGCAACGATCATTCCCGTATCTACGAGGACGGCACTCTCATCGAATACGATGAGCTCTCAACGATCGTCTGCTATCGTCCCAACGTTCCCGGTGACCGCGAACGGAAAGAGGCGGAGACGAAGGAGCAGTACCAGAAGACCCTGACCGACCTGGCCGATAGAGGGTTCTTAGAGGATCGACCGGTCCCCATGTCACTCGCCGTGAATAGCTACCTCGTCCTACACGGGGATGAGACCAAGGGGGATGATGCAGAGGAGTGATCCTATCAGGACGCGGTGATTTCGGCTCGGGGCAGCATGAGTCCTGCTACCGTACCCCGACCACGACAATCTCGTGAGCCGGCTCGGCACGGCCCAACGATCTGATCGTTGAAGAGCGAAACGCCCCGGTCATTCCCGGAGCCACGTCTCCATCGTCGGCAGGCCGGCCCGGACCTCCTTGGGCAGCGCATCGGCGAGCGTGAAGGTCGCGATCCCCATCGGCTTCCGGAGATCCCGCAGCGTGTACTCGGCGATCACCCGGTTCTGCATCCGGCCGAGAGGTAGAAACTCATCGTGCCGGCGAACTCCGGCCGGAACGGCCCCGACAACTGGTCGGTTGCGACAGACAGAGAAGCAGAAAACGAGGAGGTATCGAGACTGTCGGGTGATCGCCGCCAGCCGTCGATGATGCTTATGCTCCCAGCCAGTCCTCCCGGGCGACTCCCGCCTGCCTCAGGATGCGGACCAGGAGTTCGACGCCGATCTCCTGTCGGTGAGGATTTGGTAACGTGAGCACCCGGTCGCCCCGGACCATGTAGGGGTGTCGCCCGCCCTGACAGGGGCCGTCGAACCCGAGAGCGCGGAGCCGACGAACCAGCTCAGGCCATGACACCGGGCGGAGGCGATCAGCCACTGGCACCTGCGTCCATGCGCTCGGCCGGGTCGAGCCGAACACCACCAATCGGTGGGATCGCAAGGCCGCGACGGAGCCGAACGAGAAGCCAGCCGTCGAGCGTCTCCGCCAGGCGGGACCGGCATTCCTCCTCGGTTCTCCCGGACGCCCAGACACCCTGCAGCTCGGGGATCTCGCCGTACCAGGGCTCCTCATCCTCAATCTCCTCGAACCGGGCGTGAGCAAGCGCCGCAGTGATGTACTGGACGATCATCGCACAGTCCGTTACCCATCAACCGGGTTAACCTTTTCCAGCCATGGGATGCCGGAGCGATGGCCATACGCTCGGCACTCTCGAGATCAATCTCAGTCCCCCTGCAGGGCCCCTACCCGAAACGTGAAGATGTTCCGCGACCACCCGTGCTCGACGCTCTTCTGGATGGAGAACTCCCGGGCGGCCGGGTCCTTCACCTTATCAAGAATGAGACAGGTGTGGAACCACGGAATTAGTGCAGCTGCCTGCTGCACAATTGGCGT
>JBFXGJ010000068.1:0-6280 GCA_050178135.1 Methanoregulaceae archaeon
TGAGATAGTCGGAACCTTTTTTACCAAACGGGGCGCAATTTATTGATACGTCTCGCCTCAGTGGCTTAGCCGGCATAGCGCGTCCTTGGTAAGGACGAGGTCGCGAGTTCAAATCTCGCCTGAGGCTCTTTCTTTTCGTTCAACTCCTTCGTTTAGTGACGTCATCCCTGCCATACGCAACGAGGAGGGTGGGATACATTCGACATTCTCCTGCCAGACACGTCCGATCAGTATCACCCCAGTCCCCGCCCCACGCGAAAGAGGCGGGAGAAGCGGCCGAACCCCCTGTTCCGACGCCAGTCCATCCGCCGGATGATCGACGCAAAAAGCGTGGGTTGCGATTCCAATCTCTCAGCCAGTGGATCGTCGGACAGCACTTGTCGGTATCGTCATCTCGAAACGGGCCCCCCGCCTGACCTCCCCAGTCTCCCTGATCGAGATCCCGGTGATACCCAGGATCTCCCGGGAGATGGTCAAACCGTACCCGGAGTTCGTGCCGAACCCCGGCTCGAAGATCCGCTCCTTGCAGTCCGGCGAGATGCCCGGACCGTCATCCTCGCAGAGGATCACTGTCGTCCCATCCTTCTCCTCCACCAAGAAACGAATTGTGGAGTGCCCGTTCCCGTGGCGCACCGCGTTGTCCATCAGGTTGAAGAAGACCCGAGAGATCAACGGGTCGGCGAAGACCTCGAGATCAGGGGGGAGAGCGTTCTCGAGCGTGATCATCGCAGACCCGATACTCTCTCCTGCCTGGTCGACGACGGCGCGAACCGCCTGCCACCCAGGTGAGTGGACACCAATCTGTTCGTACTCCCCCGTGAACAGGATCATAGCCTCGATCTGCCGGCTCGCCGCCTCGACCTGTGAAATGATCCGCTCGAGGGAAGCATCGTCCACCTCCTGCCGCATCATCTCGACAAAACCGTTGAGCGCCAGCAGGCGGTTCCTGATGTCGTGCCGGGTTATCCCAGAGAGAATGGTGAGTTTCTTGTTCGCCTGGCGCAGTGACTCCTCTGCCTGCCGCCGTTCCGTGACATCTCGGCAGAAATAGACCATGCCGATCGGCTGCGCCTGTGGCGTGTAGAGCACGTCACCGTTGACTTCGAGCGGGATACGCCGCCCGTCCAGAGCGATAAAGGTGTACTCGATCGGGCCCAACGGGCCATCGAACATTAGCCTCGTGTTCTCGATCGCCGCCGGCAGGCTCTCAGGCGCAAAGAACGAGAATACCGTCTTCCCGACGAGATCCGCCGGGTCGGTCCAGCCGGCTAGTTCTGCTCCCTTCTGATTGATCAGAACGATCTTTCCCTCGAGATCCGTCCTGACGATGATATCAGGGCTGGCGACGAACATCTTCCGGAAGAGCTCTTCGCTCTCCGTCAGGAGATCGAAACGCGCCTGGAGCTGCGCGTGGGCCTCCGCAATCCGCTCGCAGGTTTCCAGGAGCCCTTCGGTCCTCGACCGCGAGCCCGTCTCCTGGATGGTGACCAGCGATGCCGGTCTTCCATCGAAGTCGATCCCGCTCGCCGAGGTGATCGCCCACCTGCCCTCTGTGCTCTTCGTAGGAAACTCGGACCCATGCATCGAGAGGAGCGGATCCCCCTGCATCCATCTCCCCTCCGCCGCCTCCATCCCCTTCCGCTCGCCAGGCGGAACGAGGTCCCAGAGGTCCATGGCATACATCTCTTCCCGGCTGTACCCGGTCACCCGGACGGCCTGATCGTTCAGATAGACGAACCGGCAGTCCTGGACGACACCGAGACCGATCGGCGGTCGAACCGATTGGAAGGTATCCGTTTGCCTGCTGTCTCGCAAAGCTGGAGCGGGCTCGCATCTTCGTGTAGCCCGTCGCGTCACCTCCGACAGCTCGGTACACCGGGTCTTGAGATCGTCGCCCATTTTTTGGCACATTTCGGCCCCGAGATTCACCGCCTCGACCAGGAGTTCCTCGCACCCCGGACTGGTACAGAGGATGAACGGCACGTCACCGAACCGGTCTCGAACGCACTTCAGGAATGCGATCCCATCGAGATCGGGGGGATAGTGATCAGAGACGACCAGGTCGAATGACTGGTCAGAAAGTGCAGACAGAGCATCGTGAACGGTCGGGGAGATCGTCACCACGAACTCACCTGACCGTACCAGGTCATTATGAATAATATCGAGGAGATCGGGACCGGCACCGACAGAGAGGAGCCGCATCCGACGTACCATAGAGTACCATCCTTTGCTTAGGGCATATCCCTTTCGATGGCGAACAACCGTGGAGGGGCACTGGGTACCGGGCGGGGCTGCATCGAGGGGCCTGTGGACCTTGATAGAGAGGAAACGAATCGATGTTCAGGACCCGTGGAGCCTGTGCCCGCAAAAGGGACAGAACAGTTCGGAGCCTTCGAGTTTACCCGAACATGCCGGACAGGAGCCGGCAACCCCTGCCGGGTTCTGAGCAGGAGCAAGCGCGGACCCACATGAGGTGCAGAACGATCCGTGGGGAGTGTTTGGGGCGCCGCACTCCGGGCACGCCCGGGTATGGAGGACCGTGCTTCTCATCGCCCCGGAGACGGGGTGGGAGGTTTCGACGAGGCGGACGAAGGTGTCGATCATGTGGTCACCCTCCTCGTGCTTTCGGCGTTCGGACGGGGTGAGAAAGAGGAGGCTCTTCCAGGGGAAGGTGAAGTGGAACTGCACCTCCACGGACCCTGAACCGGCAGGAAATAGGGTCACGTTCAGCTCCTCGTAGTCCGCGGTGCCCAGCGCCAGTGTGACCACCTTCGACCCTCTTGAAGCAGCGATCTGTGACGGGGGGCTCTGCGATGTAATCTCGTACCGATTTGAGGCGAGCAGGGTTACGAGCGAGCGGTAGATCTCACCCAGCTCCCCGTTGACCTTCACGGTTCGTTCGTGGACTCCCATACACGACCTCGATGCAGATAACGGTGCTGTATCGAATAATGCTGAGAGAAATATAAAAAACTTGCGTGATGCCGTCAAGAAGGAGGAACTTCCGGCAGGTGAACCTTGTTCGAGCGAGAAGATATCGGGGTAGAAACCTCGATCAAATGAGCTCCTGCTATGCAGGGGTGCATTGCCTGCACGATCCCAACGGACCCGAACCAGGACGCGCAGAGAAGGGGAAAAACACATCATTTAATCAACCACCAGGGCAGAAACGAGTGATTACGTCATCATGGAAGTCATTGTGATTGCGGCTCTGCTCCTCGCGTTCGCGTTCATCTATACGACCGGCTTCCAGGATGCCGCCTCGATCGCCGCCACCTTCATCGCTTCTCGCTCCGCCACCCCACGCCAGGGGATCCTCCTCGTAACAGCCATGAACGTCCTGGGAGCGATCTTCGGGGGGAGCGCCGTCGCAACCACCCTCTCGGGCCTGATAGTGGTCGTCGACCCGCGGCAGACGATCGTGATCCTTCTAGCCGCCCTCCTGAGCGCGACCGTCTGGAACCTCCTCACCTGGTGGCGGGGCCTTCCCTCCTCCTCGACACATGCCCTGGTGGGGGGACTCGTTGGTGCCGCCGTCGCCGGCACCGGTATCGAGGGGGTGAACTGGGGCCTCGGCGCGCTGTCAGGCCCAGCGCCTGAGCTCGTCGGCGTAACAAAGGTGATCGTCCTCCTCGTCGCTTCGGTCGTGATCGGACTCTTCGGCGGGTATGTCGTTCAGAAGATCACGATGGTCACCCTCCGAAACGCTCGCCGGCGGACAACGCAGAACCACCTGGTCCGCGCGAACTGGGCGGCGGCGGGCTTGATGGCCTTCTTCAACGGAGCAAACGACTCACAGAAGCAACTCGGCATCATCGCTCTCGCGCTCCTCGTCTCCGGCGATGCCACGACGCTCGATGTCCCGTTCTGGGCCCGTGCCGGTTGCGCAGTCCTGCTCGGCCTGGGGACCCTCTCCGGGGGGTGGCGGATCATGAATACCCTGGGCCGGCGCATCTTCCGGATCGCTCCTGTCCATTCGTTCGGGTCACAGGCGGCCTCCTCCGTGACTATCGCCGCTGCCACCCTCGCCGGTGCGCCGGTCTCATCATCTCATATTATCACCGGTTCGATCTTCGGGGTCGGAGCAGCTGAGAACCCGCGGCGTATGAACTGGAGAGCTGCAAAGGAGGTCGTGATCGCCATGCTAACAACGATCCCGGTGACCGCACTCCTGGCCGCCGTGCTCGTCGTGCTGGCAGCACACTCCACACCAGGAGCCTGATCTCCTATGAATGAACAAGAGTCAACGAAGAAGGAAGAGAGGCGGTCGAGACTCCTTGACCGGATCTTTCCCCTGGAGCATGATTTTGAAGGCATGCTGTATGAACAGGCGCAGGAAACCCTCGTCGGAGTCGACGCCCTCATCATCTGGATCGAAGCGGGATGTCCGGGTTCTCCCGATCGAGTTCACGAAGTGGAACGGCGGGTTGACCGGATGCGGTATGAGCTCGAGGAGACCCTGGTCGATGCCTTCTCCACACCCTTCGACCGACAGGACCTCTATAGCCTCTCGCGCCAGATGGACTACATTCTGAACTACGCCAGCACCACCGCGCGCGAGATGCACGCCTTTGGCGTCGCCCCTGACGAGGCGATCGAGAGGATGGCGCGCCTCCTGCTCGAAGGTACGAGGGCGGTCGTCGAGTCCATGCGCGTCCTGACCACCGATGGCGGACAGGTCCGGTCCTATATCCGGACCGCACGCGCTGCAATGCATGGTATCGAGGATGCCTACATCGAGGGGCTCGTCAGGGTTTTCCGCGAGGACGACCCCAAGGAAGCGCTCAGGAAGAGAGAGATCTATCATCACCTGCGGGACGGCGGTCGGGCCCTCCGGGGCACAGTCGACGTGCTTCACCGGGTCGTCGTCGGTCTCAGTTAAAAAAGAGATGGGCCCTGGCTCAGGACCAGCGGTCCGAGGTGGGATACCAGCGCTGGAACGGGCGTGAGGACGGCGTCCCCTGGTCCGTGTTCCACGACGGAGACCCGCGCGACGAGCCGGGTGTCACCACCGGGCTGACCCGCGTCCCCGCGCTGAAGAACCCGGACCCCGACGTGCCTGAACGGGCCCCGTAGTAGCGTGTGCCGAACCCGGACCGGGAGGTGACCTCGGTGGGAGTCACCTGCGGCCAGGTCGAGGTCGGCACGGTTGTCACCTGGTACGTCGGGAACACCGTGGGCTGCTGTGAAATGGTCGTGGGTACAATCGTCGGGGCCATCGTCGGAACCGTAACCGGGACTGACGGCCGGATCATCCCGGTCGAGATGAGCGCGTTCGCCCAGCGCTGCGCGAGTTGCAGTTCACCCTCGGTCGAGGTATGGATACCGTCCTCCTGGTTGAACAGGTCCGTCGACCACGCTGTGTTCATATCCACGATCACGATCGGCGATGAAGCCGACGTGGCGCGCTGTGCATAGGAGAGCAGTTCCTGGTTGAACTTGTCGAGTTCGGCATACTCATTCCGGAACGTGTCGCCGGTCGGAGCGATCTGCGCGATCAGGATCCTAACATTCGGGTTCTTCTGCCGAATCGAGTTCACGATCCGATCCATCGAGCGCATCCGGTCGCTCATCGGGATCTGCTGGAGCACGTCGTTGGTGCCGATGTAGAGCAGGACGATATCGGGCGTGTAGTTCATCATCAGATGGTCGATATCATCGGCGAGTTTCCCTGTCGTGTACCCCGAGTGGCCATCGTGGTCCTGGTCGAAGACAAACCGCTGGAAGTTGGGCTCGGTGGTTGACCCGACAAAGTCGACATCATATCCACCATTGCGGAGCATGGTCCAGAGTTGGTAACGATAGCTCGGATAGGCAGAGTCCGGTTCCATACCACCCCGGGTGATCGAGTCACCCATCGGGCAGATCTTTATCGAAGCGTCCACATGCTCTGTTCCAACCGCAACGGCGGAGAAACAGACCACCATAGCACACACCAGGAAGAAGACGTTCAGTTTCATGCAGTTCTACCCGTTTTAAAGAATCGAGACAGAATATGGAATTTGTCGCGACTCACGTGTCCAGAATATATATCCTCAGAGGAAATTTATCAGTTTCGATCGCTTCAAGGATGATCGAAGCATTCCCTGGACCCCGGTACAGCGGATCCCCGCAGAGCGCGTCAAGAAATGGGACGGTACCTGAGGACTGCGGAAAAAAAAGGTTTTAGTGGGTGGCTTTAGTTCCGGCGGAGGACGAGGACCGCGACAGCGCCGAGGCCGACCAGTGCGACGAGCGCACCGAAGCCGGGCGACTGCGTCGGAGTGGCCGTGGCCGTACC
>JBFXGJ010000069.1:0-5867 GCA_050178135.1 Methanoregulaceae archaeon
CATCTATGGTATCTACAACCTCCCGGTCGTGTACCTCCCCGCGGTCTCCGACGAGACTACCCTGAAGAGGGCCCAGAAGACATCGCCGTTCGGATACATCGTGAAGCCCTTCAACGACGACGTGCTCCGCGTGACTATCACCATGGCCCTGATGAAGCACAGGGCGGCAGAAAAAGACGAGTTGTCGAAAGTGCTGGCAACGTGGGATTGACCGGTCCCCGGTACTCCACAACGATCCTCGTTCAGGCATCATTCACGCCTCTGGGGAGTGGTCGCATTTCATTCCTGGAAAGCACCCAGCAGCTCTGACTGAATGCCCTGGGGAGATCCCTCCCGTATCACCCGGTGCCAGGACTGATTGGGGAACCTGGTCTTCACCTCCACCGGTCCATGGTCTCAACAACCCGGACCGATCGGCCTGGGCCACCGCGATCCTGGAGGCACACATTCGCTGATCCGGCCCGCGAAGGTTTTCACGAGGTGTCGGTCGTTTTCGTTCCGGTCACCCGCGGCTCGATCAAAACCTTTAGCCAATGTCCAAACTTTAAAGCACACCTGTCTTCGTACCTATACCCGATCGGGATGATCTCGATGGAACCAGTGTCGCTCTTCAGTCTCCTTGTCAGCCTGATCATCTGCACGGTTGGCCTGGTGGCGTGGTACCAGACAAGGAGCAGGACACCGCTTCTTCTTGCGATCGGCTTGGTCTTCTTCGGGATCTCCTTTTTGATCGAACTCGTTGTGGTTACACCCTACCTCGAGGAGCTGGTCCTCTTCTTCAGGATGCTGGCGTTTCTCACGATCCTCTATGTCGTGTATTTCAACCTCGGTCATGTGCAGGCCCAGATGAAGGCGCTCTCGGTGCAGAATTCACAGCTGGAATCCGAGATTCAAAAACGGAAACGGGCTGAAGACAACTCAAATAAGATTCGAGAACGGTACCTGGCGGTCCTCGACGGTCAGCCCATCCCGCAGTTCGTCATCGACAAGGACCACTTCATCATCAACTGGAATGCCGCTCTCGAGAGTTTGAGCGGGTTTGCGGCAGAGGAGATGATAGGGACCAGGAAACAATGGATGCCTTTTTACGACCACGAGCGCCCCTGCATGGCCGACCTTATCATTGATGGAGCACTGGACCAGCTCCCTGTCTGGTATGTCGACACCTGGTCGCCATCACCCCTCATCAACGATGCATACAACGCGACCAGCTTCTTTCCGAAGATGGGGGCTGACGGCGTCTGGCTCAACTACACGGCAGCCCTGGTCCGGGATACCGAGGGTGCGGTGATCGGCGCTGTCGAGACGCTTGAAGATATCACCGAGAAGAAAGAGACAGAGGATGACCTTCGGGCGAGCGAGGAGACATACCGCTCGATCCTCCGTGCCTCCCCGGACCCGATCGTGATCACCGACCTGCAGGGCAGGGTCCAGATGGTCTCGCCGGCGACACTCTCACTCTATCGCCTGGAGAGCGAGTCGGACAGCATCGGCCATCCGGTGACGGACTTTCTCGTGCCCGAGGACCACGCGCGGGGAAGGGCCTACCTGAAGCAGCAGCTCGAGGGTGCCGAGATCGGGGTGACCGAGTTCACCGCTCTCCTTGCAGACGGCAGCACGCTCGAGATCGAGATCAACATGGATTTTATCCGTGACGATGCTGGCCAACCCTCTCACATCATCATGATGATTCGGGATATTACCGCGCGACGGGAGGCAGAGAAGGCAGTCCAGGAGAGTCAGAAGAACTACAAGAATATCCTCGAGAATATCCAGGACATCTACATCCGGACCGATGCAGTGGGAACCATCTCGATGCTGAGTCCATCGGCGGTTCGGATTCTCGGGTATTCGTCCTTATCCGAACTCATCGGGGAAAATGTCGCGACGACGCTCTATTTCAACCCCGATGACCGTTCCAGCTTCTTCGCCCGGCTTGAAGAGACCGGATCGGTCACCAACTTCGAGGTGTTGTTCAGGCGAAAGGACGGCACGCCGGTGACGATGCTGTCGAACGGGCAGATGATACTGGACGCTTCGGGCAATTTTTTGGGGGTGGAGACCATTGCCCGGGACATCTCGGAGCGGAAACGGACCGAGCTGGACCTGAAACAGTCGGAGAGCATGTACCGGGCCATCTTCGACAACACGGGTGCCGCCACCATCATCCTCGCGTCCGACCTCACGATCCTCCTGGCAAACACGGGCTGGGAGCGGCTTACCGGGGTCCCCCGCCAGGACCAGGAAGGAAAGATGAACTGGACTGCATTCGTCGACGGCCAGGATGTTGAACGGATCTTCTTCTACCAGGTCGAGAAGTGGGCCGACCCGTCCAGTGTTCCCGCCAACACCGAATGCCGGATTTTCGATGCCCTGGGAGTACCGCACTACTGTTATATCGAGATCGGGATGATCCCGGGGACGCCGAACAGCGTCGCCTCCCTGGTGGACATCACGAGTCTCCGGCTCGAACAGGAGAAGAACCGGCGTGCTCTCCATGAGAAGGAGATCCTGATCAAGGAGATTCACCACCGAGTCAAGAACAACCTCCAGGTCGTATCCAGCCTGATCGAACTCCAGATCCTCTCGTTGAATGACGAACAGAGCATCAATGCACTGCGGGACAGCCAGAACCGCATCCGCACTATGGCATTGATCCACGAGGCCCTCTATCGTTCGGAGGATTTCACGAGGATCGAGGTCTCATCCTACATCGAGAAACTGGCACACAGTCTCTTCGAGACGAACTCCATCTCCGGGGAGAGGATCAGGCTGAACCTCGTCCTCGATCCAATCTTCCTGGAGATCGAGACCGGGATCCACTGCGGCCTGATCGTCACCGAGCTCCTGACCAACGTCTTCAAGCACGCGTTCCCCGGCGATCGGACGGGCGACGTGACGATCGCGTTTCATGTTGACGGGCCGGATTACACGCTCACTTTCAGCGATAACGGTGTCGGGATTCCCCACGATATCGATCTCGCCGAGAGCGACAGCCTCGGCCTCAAACTCGTGAACCTCATGGTGACCGACCAGCTGGAAGGCATCATCGAGGTTCTCCGTGAGGGCGGCACGACCTTCAATATCCGTTTCCCGGCCCCGGAGCAGACGCGATAATCCTGCACCGCATCGACCCCTGGGCCGTCACTCCAGGTCGTCGTTCATCTCTCTGCATCACCATTCAATCGTCTCCTCCCCTGCCCTTTTTCCATGTCCATACCCTTGAGTGCGCGCATGTTGCGCACGATGGAATCCGAGTTCATCCAGCGGTGCCTGGCGAGATGGAACCGCAGTGACGTCTCACACGGAGTCTGTTCCGTCAGAGAACGGGTGGATTGAACGGGTTGCTGCATTGCACCCATCCCCACCATCGTGCAGATGACAGCGGTCTGGGCCAGGGACCCCGGATCATGATGGCACGATGCAGAGCCAGGGCAATGATGGCCAGAACGCAGCAGTCATTAGGGGGGACCCACACTGTTTGGATTGGAGTGATGATGTCGCTCGCACCCGTCATCTGCATCGGACCATGTGTCGGTGCACGATCTCCCCGAGCCCGGAAAAGAACGGTCCCCTCAGTTCTTCGATCCGCAGTGCCTCTTCCCAGGAAACAAGCCCGCTGTCCTCCTCCTTCAAACGTTCCGGCTCGAGCTGGATGCAGTAGGTGTTGGGCATCTGATCCCAGAACCAGTCCGCGCTCCCGAACTGGATACACTCAGGGTCCATCCCGGTCATCCCCGAGAGGTCGTGATACAGTGCGTAGCCGTTGCGGGAGTTTTCGATACAGAGGGCAATATAGGCGAGACGGTAGCGGATCGGCCCAACCGGCTCCTCGAAGCTCGAGATGGGAACAAGGTTCTCGAGATCCGGTGCACACCGGTGGACGAAGTGGCCATAACAGCACTGGAGCGTGAAGCAATGCGGGATCGAAATGCACTCCTGCATGAGCGGGAGGAGGGGAGGATCGATTTTCCTCTCCTGAATTACCTTCGATAGGCCCTCAAGTGTTCGTTCGCGGTCTCTCCAGTAATCCTGGTGGGTCACGAACGGGCGAGGTGGTGTGAAGGTTTGCATGACGGCGCCCTGGTATGGTGTTCGGATCTCCCGTGCCAGTTTTCTCCCTGGACACGTTCCTGACCTTCCTTTTATGACGCGACATGAAAAAATGATCAGAACTTCGGGATGACCCGACCGGTCAGGTTCATGTATTCCCGGTACTCGTCTCCGAACTCCGCGACGAGCATCTCCTCCTCCTTTGGTACGCGGTGGACGTAGAGAAGCCCCCATGCAGCAACCCCGAAAACGGTCACGAGCGCGTTTGCGAGGACGAACCCCTGCGCGATGACGAAGATCCAGAAATGGGCGTACATCGGGTGCCGGATCTTCTGGTATATCCCGGTCCTTACCAGGTGGTGTCCCTCCTTGATCTCGAGGGCCATCGACCAGTTCTTCCCGAGATCGCGATGGGCCACAACAAAGAGCCAGAGATTGATGGCAAAGATGATCAGGAAGGCGAACCGGACCGGTTCCGGGATTGGGAACGCGAACAGATCAAGATATGGCGAGAGGACGGCAATCACGGGTAAAAAGGTCATACCCACAAAGTTCATTGCGAGAAAGAGGGAATCCGTGCCCCATCCTGCCTTCTCTTTTGTCTCCTGCCGCACAGCGTCACGCCGGTAATACCCGCGTATCCCCAACCAGATGACAAATAAGGTGATATATGCTGCTTTCCAGAACAGGTCGTCCACGGTCCCTCCCCCTTACTGTTGGGCAAACTCCTGCTGGATCTCTGCCATCCATGCCGGGATGCGTACGTCCTCCTGGGGGTACATGTCGGCAACATACGGCTTGATGTCGAGCACCGGGCTCTTGTTGATGGCATCGAGCCCTTCGACAACGAGGCGTGTCCCGTCCCTCTCCAGGAGCCGCACGACCTTCATCAGAACCGGATTGGGCCGTGCGGGGCTGCACGTTGCGTAGATCCCCTGCTTGGGGTAGTGCTCAAGGCCTGCCGGGTGGATCTTTGTCAGCCGGCGGCCGTGGGGCGGCACGGCATGGCCCCAGTACAGGACAACGATATGCGAATATGCGTCGATTCCTTCCAGGAGTTCTGCAAGGTGAGTGGCAAGCACGATCTCCGATTGCTGCAGGTGCGACCCGCGCATCGTCTCCATGGCAGATCCTCCCGAATCGTTCCGGTGCAGGCCGTCCTCCTCTGCCACCAGCGGCGGCTGTTCGGTGGTGTTTTTCACTATGCCGATGGGCTCAATCTGGATCTCGCCGGAAAAAAACTCGTTCTCTCTCATGTATCATCCATCCTGCAACCGGCTACCCGGGGCGAGTAGATAACCCGTTCTTCGGAAGCGCAACGGAAATTATGCCGGCTGCCTTAAGAAAACCAGCGATCCTGCTGGACCGGCGGGGTCCTCAGCACCCGCCAGGACCGGTCGCATCCCAACGGGGGAGCGGTATGCCGGTTCACCCCAGCGCCGGCTTCGTGTCCGATCCGCACCGGTTCTGCGTGCACCCGAACGGGTTCTGCATGAGCAGATCGTTCGCAAGGACGGCATACGCCCAGAAGTCCTCGATCGGCGCGGCACGTTCACGAAACGGAGACCGGAGGCGGACTGGGACCAGCCCCTCGCCGCGCCGTCTCCGCTGCGTGTGGCGGAGCCGATGGGGACGGGTGCTCTACATCCGGTGAGGGACGGCGAGCGTCAGGGTACACGCGTAAAGAATCGGCAGGGGCACAGGAACCGTCAGTCCGAATGGGATGCCGCGTGAAGGACCGTGCCGGGTCCCGTTGAGGAACCCGCCGGCAACCTCTCGCCTCACTCAACTCTACAGCCGGCCTCCGTCTGCGG
>JBFXGJ010000070.1:0-4924 GCA_050178135.1 Methanoregulaceae archaeon
CGGGGCTCTCAAGAAGGACCAGTCGGGCAAGGGGGCCGAGATCTGGCGTCTGATCGCCCAGGCCCTGATCTCGCAGAACTTCGACGCGCTCCGCGAGTTCCACTGGAACGCCCTCTTCATCGGCACGATGCACTTCATGGACAGCTACAACTACGACACCGAACGCGTCAGCCGGTGCTGCATCCATTACGCCACCCCCGACGGGCGCGTGATCCCCTTCTGCGCCTACAACTCCGGTCCGGTGTACCGGGAACAGGTCTGGAGAAAGTTCGCCCTTCCCGACAGTGTGCCGGCCCCCACTGTGGATGACGAGGTTTCCCTGGAAGAGAGCGAGACCTAGGGGAAGGGGAGCTCGATCCCCTGGTCGGGTCCGCCGAGAGCCACCCTCGCGATCACGAGGTCCTGGATTGCGAGCCCGGTCGAGTCGAAGACCGTCACCTCGGTCGCCGACCGGCGCCCTGCCCTACCGAGCACGACGTCGCCGAGGGTTCCGGCGATCTGCCCGGGGTCGTACTGCCCGGAAGCGATCGGGACGTTGATCTCGCCCGAGTGGACCGCCTGGCGCGGGTCGTCCACGAAGAGGCGCGCCCGCACCAGGATCGCCGGGTCGAGCTCCTGCTTTCCCGGGGCGTCCGCCCCGATCGCGTTGATATGGGTGCCCTCCCGGACCCATTCGTCCTGCACGAGCGGCGTCCGCGACGGGGTGGTGGTCACCAGGAGGTCGCAGTCGGCCACCCGTTCGAGAGCCGCGATCTCGACCTCGAGGTCAGGAAACCGGGAGACGAAGGCTGCAGCACTCGCCTCGCTCCGGCTCCAGACCCGCACACGGTCTAGCCCGATCCAGGCGCGGGTCGCCTCGAGCTGGGCCTCTGCCTGCCGCCCCGCCCCGACGAGTCCCATCTCGACTCCGTCCGTCCTGCGGCAGAGGTGGCGGGCGGCAACCGCGCCGGCGGCACCGGTCCGCCGGTCGGTCAGCGTGGTCGCGTTCATCATTGCGTAGGGAAGCCCGGTGGCGGGTTCGAGGAGTACAAGGAGCGCCATGACGCTCGGCAGTCCACGCGCCGGGTTCTCGGGGTGGACGTTCACGACCTTCACACCAGCGAGTCCGAGCGAGGGGATCGAGGCGGGCATGGTCCGGAAGTCACCGCCATCAATCGTGACGTAGACCTTGGGGGGCATCTCGACCTCGTTCCTGCCGAGGGCGGCGAAAACCTCTTCGACCGCCTCGTTGACCCGGACGAGGTCGAGGTCCTCCTCCGGGTGGGCGTAATACCGCATGGTGAGGATGTCCTTCGGGGTAGGTAATAATGGTGGGTGCCGGCTGCTATATCCGCGGGGGGCGCCCACCCTGATGCAAGGAGAACGGCCATGATCCAGATCATCCCGAAGCCGACCGATACACCCGACGACAACTCGACTCGCATGGTGATGGACGCGCTCGACACGCTCGGGGCGGACTGGACCTGCCTTCACCTCGACGAGGTCGACCCGTTCGCATGCCCGGTCCGGGGCGCGGTGATCTGGGCCTGTGGGCTCCGGCAGGACGGGCACCAGTTCGAGACCCTGCAGGCGCTCGCGACCCGGAACCGTGTCGTGAACTCGCCCACCGCGATTGCGACCTGCGCCTCCAAGGTCGCGACCACCGCACTCCTCGTCGAGGCCCGCCTTCCCACGCCTCTGACTGGTTTCCTCCGAACACGGGTCCAGGCCGATGCATTCATCGCGGCGCACGGGGGTCGGGCGGTCTTCAAGCCGGTGTATGGCTACGACGGCAACGGGATCTGCCTGGTGACGTCGACCGATGACCTCGAGGCCCCTCCCTACTACCTCCAGGAGTACGTCCCCAACGAGGAGGACTACCGGGTCTTCGTCATCGGCGGAGAGGCGGTCGGTGCGATCCGCCGGCGCTCGGCGCACCTGACCCACAACATCCACCAGGGCGGGTCCGGGAAAGCGGTCGCTGTCACTCCCGAGATGGCGGCGCTCTCCGTTGCCGCGGCGCGTGCCGTCGGGGTGGACTACGCTGGGGTCGACCTCATCCCGACGGGAAGCGGTTTCTCGGTCCTCGAGGTGAATGGCACCCCGAACTGGCACTGCATGACGGCACCGATCCCCGGGCTGATCGCCGAATACCTGGTCCGGTGCGAAGAAGAGGTGGCGGGGTCTACTCCTCGCCGATGAACGTCTTCAACTGGTCGTAGATGAACTGTTCGACCGCCTGGGCGGAAGCCAGGTCGGTACGGTACGCCAGCAGCTCCCGCTCGTCGCCATCCATGTTCGCGAACTTCATGCGCTGCGGCTTGTCGACGAGTTCTCCGGGGAACCGCCGGATGATCTCACGGATGATGCTCTGCGGGACCCCGGGGGGGATCACCACGTCGTAGAGTTCGGGTGCTTCCTGCGTCTCAGTCATGGGTCTCTCCTTACTTTCCACACGCGATCCTCTTAGCCATGATGCACTTGCCGCCGCGCCGACCCCCGAGTGGGAACCTCGGCTTGCCGATAGAGAGCATGCAACGCCCCATCAGGGCGGCACCGCGCGCAAGTCCATCGTCGACGAAGACCACGTGATCGAGAGCGCCGTCGGGGAAGAGCTTCATCGTCTCGATCCCCTCGAGGATGTACTCGGGCTTTCTTCCCGAGATCGCCGCTCGGCCCGTGAACCCGATTGAGGCGTTCGGGGGGACCATGTCGCGTTCGACCGCGACCCCGATCATCCTGGTGGCCATCTTCGTGCAGACCCTGTCCACCACCTCGGTGAGCGTTGCGATCCCATGAGCCTGGTGGCACTCCCTCCCGATCGCCTCGAGCTCGGGCACGGCGGAGCCGTTCACGCCGGCATCACAGCCGATCAGGGCGATCCCGGAGGCCTCCGCCACGTCGGCGCAGAGCGGGACGCGGCCGAAGCGGGCGCGATCGGGGGGGACGATCCGGATATCGATCTGCTCGTGGCAGCGCTCCACAAAGTCGTCGACGACCCGTCGGTTCGTCCGCGTCATGATCGAGCCGATCATGGACCGGTCGGAGAAGAGGTCGAGCGCGGTCCCGGTCTTCTTCTGGACGAGCCCGGTTCCCCGGACGATCGCGTCGGGGATTGCGCCCGCAAGCCCGGCAAAGTTCCCGATCGTCTTCGCGAACGGGTCACATCCGCTCTCGTCCACGTCGGAGGTGATCCGGCCGTCGAGCGTGGTGCCGAAGTCGATCGAGATGCAGGGGTTGCGAAAATCAACCGGCGTCCACTTGGCCCCCTCCTTGATCCCGGCCATCGCGAGCTCCCCTTCCATCTCGTTCGCGACCATCTCAACGCCCGACGACCCCCGGGGCGGCAGTACGCCGGCGACAGCCCCGATAAAGACGACCTTGTCCGCAAAGGAGTGGGGCTGGAGCTTCGCCGGCAGGTTCGCCTTGGACATCGGCGGCGTCATCTTTCGGGGGGGCACGCCAGCCTCGAGGCAACCGTTCGCGAGCGCGATGACGAAGTCCCCGACCTGGTCGGGAGAGTCCATCGCGGCGACCACCCCCGTCGAGCGGACCACGAAGTCGAGGTCGTCCTGGATCGAGAGGCCCGCATCACGGTGGCACTGGAGCAGGGTGTCACGGACCAGCTCGGTGACGGATTCGCGGGTCAGCTCGGTCCCGTCGAGGGTCTGGCCGAAGACCTCCTCCCCGGGCTTTGGGGGCCTTACATCGCGGCTCATCGAGACGGTCTTGTTGATCACGTAACTGCGGCCCGTCTCGAGATTCGTGCCGGTGAGGATGCACTTTGTCGTCGTATTTCCCATCTCCACCGACGCCACGATGAAGTACGGCTTGGTCCGGTACTCAGGGACCTCCATCCCTGCGCCGAGACGGATAGTCGGTGGGGGGACGCTCTCGACGATATGGGGTTTTGGACGGAAAAAACGGTCAAAAAAGCGAGCGCACATCACCTCTCGTTGCTCCTGTGCTCCGATATATCTTTCGTTTCTGGCCAGGTGAGGGTTCGACCTGTGACCCGGGGCAGATCCGGGGAATATCTGCCTGTATTTCATTTATTGGCCGATTCCTCGTTTGTCCGTTGCCCGTAAATTTCGTGGTATTTATCTAGGTGAAGATGTAATTGAGTACATCGTCACTCTCAGGGAGACCGGAGGAGAGGGAGATTTCATGAGGGAGCGGATTCGGCGGATCAACCTGCAACGGCAGATGCTGACCCTGATCACCTCGCGGCCTGGCTGCACGCTCCAGGAACTCTTCGAGGCCTACCGTGAAAATTATCGCTCCTGGGAGATCCGTTACCACCTGCAGTGGCTTGTCCGCCACGGGGTGGTCGCGCTCCGGGCAGGTCCCAGGGCGATCCACTGTTATCCGACCGGCAAGCGACTCTCGGTCTAGGTCATCCCTTTGATACGACCATCGCGAGGAAGAGCAGTCCGCCGAGCAGTGTGTTGAGCAGGGGGAGGCGCCAGTAGACCTCTTCGATCGTGAGCGCCGAACTCACGAGGAGCATTGCCGGTACTGCCGGGTACGCCAGGACGAGCAGGCTCATCGGGTGAAAACTGCTCGCGACGAGCGTGATCGCGGCGAGTCCGCTCCAGAAGGCCAGGCAGAGGAGGAGCGCGTTTTTTCTTTCCAGCAGAACAGCCGTCGTCATGATGCCTGCCGATCGGTCGCATGCCATGTCCGGGATTGCAGAGAACAGGTGCATCGCCGCGATGTGGAGAAAACCGCCCAGAAGGAGCCATGTCGGGGGAGTGGTGCCCGAGGCCAGGATGAACCCGTACACGCCTGGAAGCACGTACAGGAAGTTCGAGGTGAAGTCGAGAAACGGGACCTGCTTGAACCGGAGTGGCGGTGCCGAATAGAAGGCGGAGAGAAAGAGGAAGCCGGCAAGAACCGCGAGGAGGCGCGGATCGGGATAACAGATTCCGAGCAAGACCGTGGC
>JBFXGJ010000071.1:0-4817 GCA_050178135.1 Methanoregulaceae archaeon
GACGGCCGTCCGTCCCACTTCCTCAACGTGAACGACAACGTCTGCAGGCTGACCGGGTACACGCGCGACGAGCTCCTCTCGATGTCGCTCGTCGACCTCGACGATCCCGATGACTGGCAGAAAGGACGGCGCATCGCCCAGCAACTCATGCACCAGGGGGACCTGGTCTTCGAGGTGAGCCACGTGCGAAAGGACGGGTCGAAGATCCCGGTCGAGATCAGCGCCCACGTCTTTACCCTCGACAACCAGAGGGTCGTCCTCTCCATCATCCGGGACATCACCGAACGTAAGCGGGCGGAGGACGCGTTGCGGCAGGTGAACCGGAAGCTCACGATGCTCTCGGGCATCACCCGCCACGACATCAAGAACCAGCTCCTGGCCCTGGACGGATTCGTCGAACTCCTCCACCAGAAGATGCCCGATCCTTCGCACGATCTCTACTTCTCGCATGTCAGGATGGCGAGCAACAAGATCTCGTCGATGATCCAGTTCACGAAGGAGTACGAGCAGATCGGCGTACACGCCCCGACGTGGCAGAACCTGCGGGAGCTTGGTGATAGCGCGTCCCAGGATGCCGTCCTCGGGGAGGGGGCGATCGTCAACGACCTCCCGTTCGGCCTGGAAGTGTACGCCGACCCGTTGATCGTCAGGGTGTTCTTCAACCTGCTCGACAATGCCGTGCGACACGGCGGCGGCGTCACGACGATTCGGTTCGCGGTCGAGGAACGGGATGGAGAGCCGATCATCATCTGCGAGGACGACGGGGAGGGGGTGGCTCCCGCCGAGAAGGAGACGATCTTCGAGAAGGGCTTTGGCAAGAACACTGGTTTCGGCCTGACCATCTCCCGGGAGATCCTCGACATCACCGGCATCAGTATACGGGAGGTGGGAGAGGCCGGCAGGGGCGCACGGTTCGAGATGACCGTGCCGCCGGGGGTCTACCGGCGAACCGGGTAGCAGCGGCAGAGAGACGCAGACTGCCGGCACCCGACTACAGGATTTGCAGGCGTCCGGACGTGACAGGTCTCCCTCTGTTCTCTTCTCTCCCATCTCAACGACGGGAGATCAGTCTGGTCCTGTGGGTCATCACAGAACTGCCCTGCAGGGTTCATGTGCATGAAATCCTGCTGCGACTACCTCGTTTGGAGCCAGGGCGCATGGCGGATCCGGTGCCGGATTCGCCCCTCGACGTCCAGTCTGCCCGTGCTCCGTTCGGCTCATGCCGCCTGCGCCCGAGGTTTCCGCTCCCTCCCGGTTCAGTCTCACGTCATGAGCGCCGAGTCGGTCCGGGATACGATCGGAACGATCACCGCGGAGTAGGACCTGTCGACATTCTGCCGAAAAACGCGGGCAACGCGCACCTGTCGCAGTCCCTGAAATGCCCGACGAGGGCTGGGCCTCGATGATCGATGCGGACCCGGCGAACGTCTTCACGGCCGCGGGAACGATGCGAACGAGGTGGCGAAGGACACCAGGGGCCGGATCGCCGATACGGCCCCGATGCATGGCCTCGTCCACCCCACGGCGTCAAAGGTCGTGTTCCAGGAGGTAGAGGGTGCCGTGGTCAACCTGACGCGCCGGATCGCGGTTGAGATGGCGCCTGCGAACGTCACCTGCGATGCCATCTGCCATGGGTTCTTCCTGGCGCCGCTGAAGGAGGAGGCGATCTCGCCCTCCGCCGTGGCAGGAGCACCTCAGCGCGATGGTCCCGATGTGGTGGAACGGGTGCGACAGGGGGCTGAACGCGCTGCTCGTCTTCCTGGTGAGGGACGAGGCGAGCTCTCCCACGAGGACGGTCACGGTCGTCGACCGTGGACACACCGCCACGTGAAGAGAGATTCCGTACTATTTCTTATAACTCGACGAACCAGGTGTATCAATGAAGATCGGGATGATCGGTGGAACCGGTGGGCAGGGCCTGGGTATCGCCCTCCGGTTCGTGCAGGCGGGCGAAGACGTGATCATCGGCTCACGGACGCTCGACAAGGCCGAAGCGGCCGTCGCGAAGGTGAAAGAGCTCCTCGGTGACGTCGAGAACGTGAGGGGTGCGACGAATCCCGACGCGGCAAAGGAGGCCGACATTCTGGTGCTGACCGTGCCGCTTCCGGCGCAGAAGGAGACGCTCCTCTCGATCAGGGAGGGCGCAGCCGGCAAGCCGCTGCTCGACGCAACCGGCGTGCTGGAGTCGGCGATCGGCGGCTCGCCGACGAAGTGCATCTACCTGCCCGAGGGCTCTGCCGCGCAGCGGGCGCAGGGAGTCCTGCCCGAGGCGAGGGTGATATCCGCGTTCAACAACATCTCGCATTCCTGGTTCATGCAGCTCGACGAGCCGATCGACTGCGACTGCCTGATCTGCGGTGACGACAAGGAGGCGAAGGCGATGGTGACCCCCCTGATCGAGAAGATCCCGGGCCTCCGCGTGATCGACTGCGGCGAGCTCGAGCGGGCAGGCATCATCGAGAAGATCACGCCGCTCCTGATCGGGCTGAACATCAGGAATAAATGTTCGTTCGGGGGTATCCGGATCACGGGCCTCGACAAAGGACGCGCCTGCTAGTCCCGCCTCTGGACCACGACTTCACGAACCACGGTTGAATCGATCGTGGGACGGCGTTGTGAGGGGGTGGCAGGTGTGATCGGCGTCCCCTCCTGGAGGTTTGAGGCGATCGCGCAGCTCTTCGCGAAGAACGGTCTCGCCGTTCTCGCCGGTGCGTGGTAAAAAGAGAAACCCCGCACCGGATCGATGAGACCGTCCTGATGTGCGGTACAGCCCTCGCCCTCGCTGGCGTCGTCTCGAAGGAGGAGGACGTCGTGAACGCCGTGAAGATGGTCGCGGAGCAGGAGGGCACGCGAACTTTTTTCCCCCGAAGAGGATCGCGTTCAGGTGTACGAGGACGGGCTCCCGGTCCAATCTCACCGCTTTTTTCCGCTCCGCTTCGCCCCGGACGATTCGAGCACGATTCACCTCGGCGTCATCGGCGCGGACGTCGGCTCGCCTGCCTGGTGATGGAATGGGGGACTGGCGATGGGTTCCCGTTCGGTTCGGTGCATGCCCCAGCTCCCGTACGGGAACGGAGTGCTGCCGGTCGAACGGCTCGGGGATGGCCGGGACTGCCGGCAACCCGTTCGAGGACCCGCTCGGCAGGGATCACCCCAGGACGGACCAGCGGCAGAGTCTCGACCGAGACCGTCATCGCTGCCGGAGCGCGGGTTGACGGGACCCCGGTGCTGTCCTAGTCGCTGTGACTTCCGTCGCAGAACGGCATCCGTTTCGACTTTCCGCATCGGCAGAGCGTAAGCCGGTTCCGGACCTCGTAGGGCGTGCCGTCGGCGGAGACCACCGGGATGCCGCCACGGACCCAGAGCGGGCCGTGCTCTTCCGTGACCGGGTCCTCGATCACGGCGATGGAGGGCTTCCGATCCCGCACGATCTCCTCTCCGGTTGCGCTGTCATAGACCACCAGCCGGCCCGTCGGGCAGTCGCAGGCCTCCTCGATAGCGATCTCACGGGACTCTGGATCGGAGAACCTGACGAGGTTCCAGATGCCGGCAGCCCGGTGGCAGAAACCGATGTGGATGCAGTGGCGTTCGTTGTCGGCGAGCGTCAGCGACGGGCCGCGAATAATCCGAGCCCCCTCGTCAAAGGGCTCCCGGTCGGCCGTCTCGGTTCCGTTGAAGGCAGCCCGGGCGTGGGCGCCGTCGCAGAAAGGTGGATTCGCCGAATGTCCGCACCGGCAGAGGGCGTACGTCTGTCGTCCCACGGGGATCTCCCTTTCGTCATACCCCCTGACAGACCCACTATCGTCGTACCGGATCTCCGCCTTTTTCAGTGGAACGCCGCCGGTCACGATGTACGGGCCGTCCCTGCTCACGGTGATCTTCATCTCGTCGTTGATGATCGCCGCGCTGTCATCTGGCGGCTCGGCCATCAGTGTCTCAGGTCTGGTCCCTGTCATGTCCTTCACCTCGTGCTTCTCTCGTCACCCCGTCTCTCGCTCCACACCGATACCTCGTCCTGCGTCGCCGGGATGCGTCCTGAGCCTGGCCACCGGTTCCGGTGAGAACGCGAGCGAGGGTGAGGGGTGTCGTCCCCGGAGGGGCCGCGCATCTGCCGGCCCACCTCGTGGTCTGGGCAACTGGGTGCCGCTGCACGTTCGGGAGTGGTCGTGACCACGTCTGGCCAGTCGTCTCCGGGCTGAACGATGGGGCGAGGATTCGATCTCTTCTCACCCCACCTGCCGGCAGCGTCGGTGGTGAGCATGTGCGAGGTGAGCTCTCTGGAGCCTGTCAATTATGTCGTCTGAACCAACGTATCTCGGCCCAGATGGGAGATCGTGCGGGTTCGATTCCGTGAACAGTGATCCCAGACCACGTCGAAATACTTTTCCCAACCGTCCCATGCGGGGCGGGTGCCCTGCCTGGGGAACTTGAATCCCACGATCGAATGGCGAGGCAGGGGAGCTCCAATGAACCATGCTCCGGGGGGAAGACTCGAAGAGTTGGCCGAGTCCCGGGGAGTGCGGCATCCATGTGAGCTCGCACTGCACCCTCCCTCTCGAGTTCGTTCATGCGCCGTCAGGTTGGCGATTTTCCTCCATACATGGGCCTGAGCGCGTCGCCGGAACGGATGATATCGAACAGGAGCCATCGGGCGGGGTCACCCTGCCCGGTCATCCCGCCGGGATTGGTGCCCGTCTGATGGTATTGGGGACGGTGCGGACAGGCCCGGCAACGGTGCACGCCGGCGTCCTCCCTCCATGCTCGCCGCCAGTGGGTCGGCGGTACGGCCGGGAAGGACAGGACATCGTCAGGAAGCA
>JBFXGJ010000072.1:0-4749 GCA_050178135.1 Methanoregulaceae archaeon
TGGCCGAGGTCGCCTTCGAAGCCGGAGTCGATCTCGAAGGATGGTACCCGCACGAGCTCACGGAGAGTGGTCCACTCGATGCCTGCATCACCTCCCTCCAGAGTGCCGATGTGGTCCTGCTCCATCCCTCCAGCGCGGGATGTTGGGATGAGGTGCGCGCGGGAGTCCCGCCGCGGACCCCCATCGTTGTTTTCGGGACCGACCCGGCTCATCTCGCCTCTGCCAGTGTGCCACCCGTCGTGAACGCCCAGGCGAACGCATACGTCGCCTATGGCGGACCTGACAACTACAGAGAGCTCCTCCGGTTCCTCGAGACCGCCGTGCTCGGAAAGAACGGGGTCACCAGGCCTCCGACTCCGACGGCATGGGAGGCGTGCTATCACCCCGACGCGGCTGGTACCTTCTCCTGTACAGGGGACTACCTCGAATGGCGCCCCCGTCGACACGCCCAGGCGATCGGGCTCCTCTTCTACCGTACCTACTGGTCGAGCCGCAACCTCGCCCTGATCGATGCCCTGATCCGGGCATTCGAGGAACACGTCGACGTAATCCCGGTCTTCTCCACCGGCACCGGGGACTCATCGACCGGGGCGAAGGACGGCGTACGGGTGATCGAGGAGTTCTTCGCCGGTAGGATCGACGGGATCGTCAATCTGCAGGCCGTCACCCTCGGCGCGGAGCCCGACGAAGCGGTGACCCTCCTCAGCCGCCTCGGGATCCCGGTCTTCCATCCTATCATCCTCTATAGCCGGACGGAGGAAGTCTGGCTTGCGTCGATGGACGGCATGGGCGCCGCTGAGATCGGTTGGGGAGTGATCCTGCCTGAGTTCCAGGGGATGATCGAGATGCTCCCCGTCGGCGCGCTGGGGGACGGCGGCAGGCAGGTCCCGATCGTCGAACGGGTGGCCCGATTCGTCGCCCGCGTCGAACGTTGGCTCGCCCTGGCACGGACTCCCCCGTCCGAGAAGCGAGTGGCATTCGTGCTGAACAACGGCCCGTGCGCCGGGCTCGAGGCGACCATCGGCACCGCCGCCCACCTGGACGCGCTGGAGAGCATTGCCCTTGTCCTCTCCGACCTCCGGGAGGCAGGATACCAGGTCGAGGTGCCCGAGAACGGCGAGGCGCTCATCCGGGAGATCACCGATCGACGCGCGCACTCGGAGTTCCGCTGGACCTCAATCGAGGAGATCGTCCGGTCTGGCGGAGCTCTTGCGGAGCTCGACCCCGCCGAGTACGCCCGGTGGTTCGACGACCTTCCCCCCGAGTCCCGGGATCGGGTGAACGAGGCATGGGGCGAACCGCCGGGAGTTCCGCAGGGCGATCTGCCGGTCCCGATGTTCCACTCCGGCAGGATGGTGGTCACGGGCCTCAGGTTCGGCAACGCGGTCGTCTGCACCCAGCCGAAGCGCGGTTGTGCCGGGGCACGGTGCGATGGAACGGCCTGCCGGATACTCCATGACCCCTCCCTGCCGCCCTCTCACCACTACCTCGCCACCTACTGGTACCTCGACCGGGTCTTCGGGGCCGATCTGATCGTCCACGTCGGGACCCACGGCAGCCTCGAGTTCCTCCCGGGCAAGGGGATTGCTCCATCGGACCGGGACTTTTCCGATGCGGTGATCGGGACCGTGCCGTTCCTCTACCTCTACAACTCCGATAACCCGGCGGAGGGGACCGTTGCGAAACGCCGCGTCTACGCGACCCTCGTCGACCACCTCCAGACGGCAATGACCGCGGGCGGTCTCTACGGCGACCTCCAGCTCCTGAACGAACGGATTGGGGAGTACCTCCGCCTGAAAGAGGTCGAGCCGGCCCGTGCCCATGCCCTCGAGCACCTGGTCGGCGAACTCCTGGAGACAACGGGGCTCGGCGAGGAGATCCGCCGAGATCCCATGTTTCACGATGCAGACCTCGATGCTCTGCTACCCGAGGTCCAGGCACGCCTCGCCCGGCTCTCGGGAACCTGGATCCCCGATGGGATGCACGTATTCGGGACGATCCCTGACGGGGAGCGTGAAGCGGCCCTGGTCGTCGCCGTGCTTCGGTACGGCGGCCGGCTGCGTCGCCTTCTGCTCGCGATGATGGGGTTCGAGATGACCCTCTCCGACGCGGAGATCGCCCTGGTCGAACGTCTCGATCGGATGGGCATCGTCTTCGTCCGGGCTGTGCTCGACGGGCGTGCGGCAAGAGATGCTGCGAATGACGCCCTCGGGGACCGGCTGGTGGTTCCTGAGCCCCCTGGCACAGAGGAGGTCATCGACCAGATCCTCGACATCGCCCGCCGGCTCGAGGCGTCGGACGAGATCGGTGCCCTGCTGACGGCCATGGACGGAGGGTACGTCGAGCCCGGCCCCTCCGGCCTCGTCACACGCGGTAGGCCCGAGATCCTGCCGAGCGGCCGCAACTTCTACTCGGTCGATCCACGCCTCATCCCCTCCGAGGCCGCCTGGCGCGTCGGCCGTAAGCTGGCCGACCTCCTGCTCGAACGCCACCGACGAGAGCACGGCAAATATCCTGAGAACGTCGCCGTCTACTGGCAGGCCTCGGACGTGATGTGGGCCGACGGTGAACAGCTGGCCCAGCTCCTGCACCTTCTCGGGGTGGAGCCGGTCTGGAAAGAAGGACGGTTCGACCGGGTCGAGGTCGTTCCCCTCACCCGGCTCGGACGGCCGCGGATCGACATCACCGTCCGGGTGAGCGGGATCCTTCGCGACGCCTTTGCCGGCTGTATCGACCTGCTCGACACCGCCGTCACGATGGTCACCGCTCTCGACGAGCCCGACGAGATGAACTTTGTCCGTCTCCATGCCGCCGACGACGAAACCCGGCCCCGGATCTTCGGGAGCCAGCCGGGCACCTACGGGATGGGCGTGAACCTGGCCATCTACGCCTCGGCCTGGAATGAGGAGGCGGACCTGGCCGACCTCTTTGTGGCCTGGAACGGGTACGCCTACGGCCGCAACCGGCCGGGCGACGAGGCACGGGCCGTGCTCATCGATCAGCTCCGGACGGTCGATGCGACGTTCAACAAGACGTCGAGCGACGAATACGACCTGCTCGGGTGCTGCTGCTACTTTGGGGCGCACGGGGGGATCACGGCGGCGGCCCGTTCCTTCGGGGGGCATGACGTCCCCGCCTACTTCGGTGACACGCGAGATCCCGACCGGATCGAGGTCCGAGGGCTCGCCGAGGAGATCGGTCGGGTCGTCCGCACCCGGCTCCTCAATCCCATCTGGATCGCAGGCCAGGAGGCCCATGGGTACGCCGGGGCGGCCGAGATCGCGAAGCGGATCGGGCGCGTCTACGGATGGGAGGCGACGACGGGCGAGGTCGGCGACGCCCTTTTCAACGGCATCGCCGAGACCTTCCTCCTGGATGGGGCGCAGCGGGAGTTCTTCCGTGAGAAGAACCCCTGGGCACTTGAGGAGGTCGGTCGTCGGCTCCTCGAGGCGCAGGGCAGGGGACTCTGGGAACCGTCCCACGAGATGCTTGAAGAGGTCCGCGAAGCATACCTCGAGATCGAGGGCTGGCTCGAGGGACGAATGGACGGCACGGCAGGCGAGCGGCAGGGCGGAACGATCGGGCAGCCTCCCGGCGACCTGCTCGCCAGGTGGCGGGAAGTGGTCGATAAGACCGGGTACGAATCACCTGGAGGGCGCCGGCGATGAGTGAGCGGCACACCCGGATCCTGCTCCCGTTCACGGCGATCATCGGGCAGGAGCTGATGAAGCAGGCCCTGGTGCTGAACGCGATCAATCCCCGGATCGGCGGAGTGCTCATCCGGGGTGAGAAGGGGACGGCCAAGTCCTCTGCCGTGCGGGCACTCGCCGAAGTCCTCCCCGTCCAGGAGGTCCATGTCGGGTGCCCCTTCGCGTGCGATCCCTGCCGTCCGGAGGAGTGGTGCGAGCGATGCCGGACAGCGGAGACTCCCCCGGAGGCCCAGTCGTGCCCGGTTCGCGTGGTCACCCTGCCCATCGGTGCCACCGAGGATCGGGTGGTCGGTTCGATCGACCTGGAGCGAGCGATTGCGGGTGGGATCAGGGCGTTCGAACCGGGTCTCCTCGCCGCCGCCCACCGGGGGATCCTCTATATCGACGAGGTGAACCTGCTCGACGACCACCTCGTGGACGTCCTCCTCGACGCCGCTGCCATGGGTGTCAACACCGTCGAGCGCGAGGGGGTCTCGGTGTCGCATCCGTCCCAGTTCATCCTGATCGGAACCATGAACCCTGAGGAGGGTGAGCTCCGGCCGCAGCTCCTCGACCGGTTCGGGCTCCAGGTGACTGTCGAGGCGTTGGTCGATCCCGAGGCGAGGATGGCCGTCGTGCGGACGGCAGAGGCCTTCGACACAGACCCCGAGAGGTTCAGGAGGACGTGGGCGAAGCCGCAGAAGGAGCTCGAACGGCGAATACGGCGAGCGCGCCGTCTCCTCCCCCGGACCACGATCGGTGACGACCTGCTCCGGGTCGTGGCCGAGGCCTGCATCGAGCTGGAGGTCAGGTCACACCGGGCCGAGATCACGGTCGTCAGGACTGCGCGGGCGATCGCGGCCCTCGCCGGCCGTAGAGACGTGAGCGCGGGGGACATTAAAGAGGCGATGGCCCTTGCTCTGCCCCACCGGATGCGTCGCCGACCCTTCGAGGAGCCCCATCTCGACCCCGAGCGACTCGACGAACTCGTGCCCGAGACCGATGATGGCGGAGAGGAGCCGCCCAACAGCGGAAACCGACCTCCCGATCCTCCCGGGGA
>JBFXGJ010000073.1:0-4420 GCA_050178135.1 Methanoregulaceae archaeon
GAACGAAGGTAGACCCGCCTCGCGATCTCTGCCGGGAAAGGGACCGGACTAGACCGTCCTTTCCGGATCGTGCGGTGGATTGTGTCTTGATGGGATACTGACAACCTTACCGTCTCATCGATATCCCATCGTTCTCATCCCATCTCTTCCGATAGTCCACGGGATGCTCATCCGTCCGGTCTATCATAACTCCATCGCTGGCGGGCACCGGTCCACCGTGAACCCGCCGAGGTCCACCTTCCCTCGCGACGGCGGGTGCACCTCGATCAGGTCCTCCGGGTGGTCCGTCACGATCGCGATCCGGTTGCCGGCCATCGCGTAGCCCCGGGCGCGGTACCGCTTCAGATCCTCAACGTGCGACGGCGCGTCCACGTACTCCAGCCGCTCCGTGATCCCGAGCAGCACCGGCCGGCCCGTGCCGGCGAAGTTTACGATCGCGATCTCAACCGAAGCCCCGTTCCCGACCATCTGCAGCGCCCGCCGCGTCGCGCCGTCCGAGACGAACTTCTCGACCCGCATCCGCTCGCCGCCGTACTCCACCACAAGTCCATAGGCCGAGCCCGTGTCCGAACAATCTACAAGAGACAGCCCGCCGGCCTCCTGGTTCTTGCAGAGGAACCCGGCCTTCCGGCAGCGCTCCGTATGACAGTCCACGAGCCGGGCGGACTGGACGTAGAACCCGCTCTGGTAGAGCTCCGCCGGCACCGTGCCTGAACGCTGCCCGCATGCGACCGCCCGGCACCGCTCGAAGAGCACGTCGACCGCCCGCTGCCGATGGCCGTTCCAGCTGCCGTCCAGGTGGAACCCGTCCTGCCAGCAATCGACCGCCTGGCAATCTCTCACGATCATCCGCTCCACATCCCCCGCGTCCGGGATATCGAAGCCGCAGGACCAGTCGCGGACGCCGGGCACGCCGTCCTTCCCCTCCAGACCCGAGCCCGCGGAGATCGCGTGGCACTGCTCGAAGAGCACGTCTGCGAATCCACCGCCCTCCAGGGCGCCGGCGAGGTTCATCGAGAAGCCGTGGTGGTAGCTCATCTCCGCCGTGCAGCGCCGGAACGTCAGGTTCCGCAGGGTCCGACCCCGCCGGCCCCAGACCATGAACGCGGCCGTGCACCCGCCCTTCGTCCCGAACGGCAGGTACGTCCGGCCGTCGAGCGAGTGCCTCAGGTAGACGTCCTCGCAGCAGAACCGGTCCGCCGCATCCTGGACGCCGACGTAGCCGAACCCGCCCAGGTTCGCGATCGTCACCCCCGGTGCGTCGACCGCGATCCGGCACGGCTCCCTCTCGGCCACGATCCGGGTGAGTCCGGGGCCGGCGCCCCGGACCGTCACCCCCTCCGCCGGGCGGAGGTATCGCGTCCCGTCCAGCGCCGTGCCGGCGTTCATGTCGAACCGGCCGGCGGTGAGCACCACCTCGCGGTCCGGCACGGACAGCGCCTTCGCCAGCACGGCCAGGTCGCTCCGCCCGTCGCAGACGATGTCCGCGCCAGCCTTCTCATTCGGAGAAGCGTCGCGGGCCGCGATCACGAGGTCCGGCATGGGGCCTCCGTCATCATCTCCGCGCCGGCCGCCTCGAGGTCGATGAAGAACCGGTCGACCGCCCGGGCGAGCTCCTGCGCCTCCACCTCGTCGATCCGGCCGTCGGTCCGCGCCCGGTAGTAGACCCGTGCCTCCTCGCAGAACGACTCCACGACCGCGACGATCGCCGTCACCCGCCGGTTCGCGAGCCGGCTCCCGAGGCCGAACGCGCCGGCCACGGCGAGCGCGACGAGCACGGTCTCCGGCCAGCCGTCCGCAACGATACTGACGCCGCCACCCGCGGTGACGGCAACTGCGCCGGCAAGGATGCCAGCGCTGATGGTTTCTTTCATTGGTATTCCCTCCGTGAGAAGAGAGCGGTGAGGGGAGGGGTGGTGTCAAGGAGTATGGGACGGTCGTGTATATAAAACGCTCAATGGAGTGGAACGATATCGTGGTTTGTCAAGCGTCCAATATGAGCACGATGTTACCTTTTTTTTCCAGTTTTGCTCTCTCACTCAGAATTGGAAGAATATTTACCGGATTTCCCTCATGCCTTTTATTGACCGGTATCAATAATCTCATGTTACATCATCCGATCTGATGATATCCAGCCTTTCTTGATTGATGGCGAGTGCGATCTCGCCGCTGGGTGTGATCTTCGCAAATTTATTTCTCCCCTTTGCCGTCAGGTCCACCAAATCAATCGAAACCAATCGCGCACAATAACGCGATACTGAACTTTCAGATAATTGCAAACGACTCGCAATATCGAATAAGGCTGTGGGACCATTCGTTAGGATATCCTGGAGAACTATCTGTTCTCGTTCGTGAATGGGTGAGGTCAGATATGGCAGATCAATTGAAAAGAGCTGACGATTGACATCGGAATAACAGGCTGAATGAGAGATTAGTGGCGCATGACTTACCGACGCAATAGTTAACGCAACAAGTATCTCTCTTGGTCCACCCGAGAGGTTCACAATCACCGAAGTGCCAGAGGCACCCTGATTGTGGCATGTTAGTGCATCGATGCAGGCCTTAACCATGCCCAGAAAATTTTTATGATCTAGAGGGACTCGCTCGATGCCAATCTGGCCATTGATCTGGTGAATCATAGCTTTTACGTTTTTAAATGCGGTCTCGGCGCGCTCGTCCTCCTTGTTTGACATCAGAAATACAATTGTGTCTCCCCCATCGATGCCATATCTCACCAGTAAAGAGAGAATGTGGGATGTATCAAATCCAAGAGGAGAGACGAACCTTTTCATACAGCAAATTTATTGTTGTGTGCTTTAAGAGTTTCGAGAAATGCATCAATATTACATTCAGAAATTTGCAAGAATAATTTTTCTACACGTACGAAGTATTATCATGACGAGTGTGAATTATGAAATATGCGCAGGCTCGACCTCACGCTCAAAGCCCAGCAGTCTTTCGAGATACCTGTTCATGCCGGATACCAACTCTACTCTTCCCTTCTGGGACTCATGAAGGAGTCCGACCCCGATGTCAGTCAGCGGATCCACGATTCAACGATCTCTTCCATCTCAATCGGGGGGCTGAGCGGCCCGTTCGAACGAACCGAGCGTGCCCACCATAAACGCGTCATCCCCGAAAGGCTCTACTATCTCCGTATCGGGATTACGGACCCCAATGACAATGTGATCTTCGATCACCTGGTTCTTCCACTTTTACTGGAACGAAAAGAACTTCCTCTTTTTCGCGGGGCATTTTCCGTCGAGCAGATCAAAGACACCATGATCTCGTTCGACGACCTGGTTACGCAGTGCGGAGAGTATTGTCGACCAACCATAGGGTTCGACTTTTTAACCCCAACCTGCATCCAATTCAGGAACAGCCGTGTGACCGAGATGTTCCCGCACAGGATCGCGGTCTTCAACTCGCTTCTCTCTAAGTGGAATCAGGTCTCGCCTGGGGATATGCGGCTGGGGATCGATCGCGACGATTTCGGCCGGCACCTGATCGAACGTCCTGACCTCGACAGCTTCGCGACCTACAGCGTCCAGGTGAACACGATCATGGATCGGAAAAAGGAGCACCCCCGGCCGATCCTCAAACAGGGATTTGTCGGGCGATGCGGATATTCATTCGTGTCGAGCGCTCCCGAGGGCTTTCGAAACGCAACCCTGCTGCTTGCCCGCTTTGCCGAGCTCTCGGGCGTCGGTTCAAGTGTGGCCCGTGGATGCGGCCAGGTGAATGTCACGTTCCAGGATGGCACCCATGAGTAGCGACCAAACCATGAGCATTATCTCGCAGGAACGAATGAGTGCGCTCCTGCAACAGATGAAGGGGGGCCCCGTGACCCCGTCGTATCGCGCGATGATCGATTACTTTTCTGAGGTTGACCCGGCGATAGCCGCTTCTCGTTACGCCCTTCTTCCCGCAAAGAGTGTTGAGTTCGGCAAGGTCGACCAGCCGATGCTGAACCATGTCCGGAACGGCATCTGGGCCCTCGCGGAGTTGAACGAAGCGCTCATTGGACTCGATTCTTCTGCCGCTTTGACCTACGAGCAGTTGCGACAGGCGATCGCTCTCTATGCAATTCATGACCTTCACAAGTGCGTCGGTCGGAACTGGAAAGAGCAGTTCGACATCTCGGCAGAGCTCGCGCAGACGGTTGCGGCCGAGTTCTGCCTCATCGCTTTCGCTCCCGAACTCACTGCGGCGGATTACCAGTCTGTCTGCGTTGCGCTACACGCTGAACGAGGTTATCACGACGAGGTGTCCCCACTTTTCACGGACCTGCTGAGATGGCTCCGGCTTGCCGATGCACTGGCTAGTCACGAGACTCCTGTCGTCACCGTCTCGATGCAAAAAGCGCTCGATGCCGTCGATGCGGAGATGGCCTTCTACTACCATCGGTTCCAGGAGTCGA
>JBFXGJ010000074.1:0-3611 GCA_050178135.1 Methanoregulaceae archaeon
GTCCCCGATCATCACCTCGGGGTCGGCTCCGGGAGCCATGCCGAGCAGACGGGCGCGATGCTCGTCCGGATCGAGGGCGTGATCCAGCAGGAGCACCCGGACGTGGTCCTCGTCTACGGGGACACGAACTCGACCCTCGCCGGCGCCCTCGCGGCCGCGAAACTCCACGTCCCCGTGGCCCACGTCGAGGCCGGCCTCCGGTCGTTCGACCGCACCATGCCCGAGGAGGTGAACCGCGTCCTGACCGACCACGTCGCGAGCCTCCTCTTCTGCCCGACCACTACCGCAGCGCGGAACCTCGTCCGTGAGGGGATCACGGACGGAGTCTCCGTGACGGGGGACGTCATGGTGGACGCGCTCCTCTTCAACCGGGACCTCGCAGCACGGGGGTCGGGGGTGCTCGACCGCCTCGACCTCACTTCCGGAAGGTACCTCGTCCTGACGGTCCACCGCGCCTCCAACACCGACGACCCCCGGCGCCTGGCGGCGATCATGGAGACGGTCGGCCGGGCGGACCACCCGGTCGTCTTCCCGGTCCACCCCCGCACGCGGCATGCGCTCGCCGAGCACGGCATCGGGCTGCCGTCGAACGTCATCGCCGTGGAGCCGCTGGGCTATCTCGACATGCTCCGGCTCATGGGGGAGAGCCGGCGGATCCTGACCGACTCCGGCGGCGTCCAGAAGGAGGCGTACCTCCTCGGAGTCCCCTGCATCACGCTGCGGGAGACGACCGAGTGGGTCGAGACGATCGAGCTCGGCTGGAACGCGCTCGTCGGCACCTCGCCCGAAGGGATCCTCGAGGCGGTGCGGGCGCCCGACCCCACGGGGCCGCGCCCACCGGTCTATGGCGACGGGCAGGCGGCGGAGGCGATCGTGCGGGAGATCGAGGAGTTCGTCGGGGATTGAGGGAAAAGTCCGTGATCACTCCGCTGTTGCGGAGACAATGTGGATGGTGGACCAATTATCATGCGTCTGGACGGTCACCACGTGCATATGATGACTCCCCGGGTTCAGGTTGAGAATGGGTGGGTGGCGCCTCCACGGGGGTTTGTCCAGTCGATGGACCCGCCAGGGGTTGTAGCATCGTGCGGACCATGGCGCTTTGTTTCCTCTCCATAAATTCAAAGAGAGAGAAACTCGATAGTCGTGAATGGAACAGGTTGATCATATTGGCGGATTCGAGCCCGTTGCCCGGAAAGTGAGCGGCGCCTCATGCCCCACCAGTTTTCGGAGGTCTCGCCAGGCCAGCTCGTAAACGAATGATCAGACGACTGATCAGAGAAGAGCATGCCAGGACAGGCGAAGGGGAAGCACCTCGCAGTCCCTGGCTGGCGGATGGGGATGAACCCGGTGACATGTGTGTTGGGATCGTCGATCGGCCACTTTCGTCATGGAACGGTTCAACCGTGAGACAGGTCGTACCGGACCACTTGAACGGCTGGATGAGCGCGCACCGACCCTTGAAGATCCAGGAGGCACCCTACTCTTAATCCACACTCGACCGTGATCATGTCCGGGTATACCAATCTCTATGCCGGATGAGACCGCACGTATTCCGACGATCATGGGCAAGAAGGCGTTCATCACCGGCATCACGGGGCAGGACGGGTCGTATCTCGCCGAGCTGCTGCTCTCGAAGGGGTACGAGGTCCACGGACTGGTCCGCCGGTCGTCCACGTTCAACACCAGTAGGATCGACCATATCTATGTCGATCCCCACGACACCTCCGCCCGCATGTTCCTCCACTACGGAGACCTCTCGGACTCCGAGCAGATTGCGAACGTGATCTACAACATCCAGCCCGACGAGGTCTACCACCTCGGCGCCCAGAGCCACGTCCGCGTCAGCTTCGACACCCCCGAGTACACCGGGAACGTGACGGGGCTGGGGACGACGCGCCTCCTCGAGACGATCCGGCGCTGCCAGCACGAGATCCGTTTCTACCAGGCCTCGTCCAGTGAGCTCTACGGGGATGCGAAGCCCCCGCAGAGTGAGACGACCCCGTTCCAGCCCCGGTCCCCGTATGCGTGCGCCAAGCTCTATGCCTACTGGATCACCCGGAACTACCGCGAAGGCTACCACCTCTTCGCGTCAAACGGGATCCTCTTCAACCACGAATCTCCGCGACGCGGCGAGACGTTCGTCACGCGCAAGATCACGCGGGGGATCGCCCGGATCGTCGCGAAGAAGGACGAGTACCTCTACCTCGGCAACCTGGACGCCCGGCGGGACTGGGGTTTCGCCCCCGAATACGTGGAGGGGATGTGGCGGATCCTCCAGCAGGACCGACCGGACGACTACGTCCTCGGTCTCGGCGAGACGCACTCGGTCCGGGAGTACCTCGAGGCGGCCTTCTCGTACCTCGACCTCGACCTCGAACGCCACGTCCGGATCGACCCCCGGTACTTCCGCCCGACCGAGGTGGAGGTGTTGATCGCCGACCCCGCGAAGTCGCGCGCCGCCCTCGGCTGGGAGCCGAAGGTGAAGTTCGACGACCTGATGAAGATCATGCTCGACGCAGACCTGCGGGCGGCAGGGCTCGAGGCCCCGGGCGAGGGAGATGCGGCCATACGGCGCTGCTTCCCCGAGAAGTGGTGGAAGGGAGACTGAGACCCTCCCTTCGATGAAGACCCTCTGTTTTTACATCAGCGACTACGGGCTCGGGCACGCGACGCGGGCGATCGCCCTGATCCGGGCGCTCGTCTCGGCCGACGACGACCTCTCTGTCATCGCGAAGACCTCGGGACCGGGAGTGATCCTCCGACGCTCAGTCTGCCACCCCCGGGTCGAGACGGTGGACTGCCGGAACGAGAGCGACATCGTGCTCGAGCCAGGTCGCTCGGTCGTGGACCGGGCGCGGACCCTCGAAGGTTTCCTGGCGTGGACGAACGGGTGGGACGAGTGGGTCGCACGGGAGACCGAGTTCTGCACCGCCCGACAGGTCGACCTGGTCCTCTCCGACATCACTCCGCAGGCCTTCGAGGTGGCCGATCGGTCCGGCGTGCCCGGCGTGGCGGTCTCGAACTTCACCTGGGAGACGATCTATCACCACCTTTTCCCCGACCGCGCCGAGGAGGTGGATCTCCTCCGTGCGGCATACAATAAGGCCACACACGCATGCATCCTGCCGTTCGAGATCGAGATGGACGTGTTCTCCCGGAGCGAACGGGTCGGGCTCGTCACCCGGACGGCCACCGTCCCAAGAGAGGAGATGCGCCGGCGGGCCGGGGTTGGTGAGGACGAGTTCCTGGTCTTTGTCGGCAGGGGTGCCGGGCTGGAGGGGTTGCCCCGCGACGCAGGAACAAGGCGGGGCGGGGGCCGCGGACCGGAGTGGGGTCTGCCGGTTGACAGGACCGTCTCCTCCGCTCGAGGGACCGACGCGGTCCGCCTCCTCGTCCCGACCGGGGTCTCGCACCCGGGGGCGCTCTCGATCCCCGCCACGGAGACGGAGTCGCAGCACTGGATCGGGATGTGTGACTGCGTGGTCGCGAAGTGCGGGTACAGCACCGTCTCGGAGGCCATGCGGGCCCGGCTCCCGCTCCTCGTCTGGAAGCGAGACGGCTTCGTCGAGGACGTGGCGATCGCCGGAACGATCGAACGCCTGGGGATC
>JBFXGJ010000075.1:0-3582 GCA_050178135.1 Methanoregulaceae archaeon
TGCAGGTAGTGTCCCTGGGTTGGGGAACCATAGGGGACCGCCTGCATAGTATATAGATCTGCCGCTTTTACTCTCGAATCAGCAATCAGAGCTACATCTGGGCCTGTACAAAATTAGCGAACTACTGGGTCTTCAGCCGAGAAGAGGTTGGAGCACGTGATAATAAAAATCCCTTTCATGCCGTGCATATGATCCCATCTCTTAACCCCGTCCCTGCCGTGACGAAAGGGGTGAACCATCCCTGGTCTCTGACCGGGCACACAGGGCCCGTGCTCCCCTGACAAGGCTGCCTGGTGCGCCCCATCGGACGAGAAGACACCGGAAGGCCGGACTGGGGCTTGGGTCGAGAGGGGACCTGGATCTGCGGAGCCGATCAGTGCCGGCTTTTTCGTCCAGTCACCGAACTCGCCATCACCGGGGATCAGGCGGCCTCAGTTCACGAACCACGGCCTCCTGCCCGGACTCCTATCCCACCCCGAGTATGCCCACCCCGGTTCGGGCCCGGGGCCGGAGAGGCTGGGACGAGGGAGAGGGGACGGGGACGGGATACGACCCGCTCTCCCCCTCGATGCCGGGATTCGGCCCCCCATTCCTCGAATTGTCCTCCTCCCAGGGATGCGCATCCGTCCTGTCACGCCTGCCCCCGAAGAGCGGTTCGGATCGGGCCGAGCGGCCGCAGTCCATCGGCACGAGGGACGAAGATCTCCGGGCCAGAGCACGGAACACTGTTGCGGTTACCGTCACCCAGGGGAGATATCAGGGGAGTTTCTCACGCTGGCATCTCTTCGGGTCGGATATGTTCATGGGATGGCACATCCGACACGGTTGTCTTCGCACGAAGGCCCGGGGTTCCCCTTTGATCCATGCAGGAGGGGGGTGAGCACCAGGACCGCATGGAACCGTCGTGACATCAATGGCAAAACCAGTTGATTGATCATTTGATAACCATTTGTTTTTTACATTTATGCAAGTTAACAGGGTTAAAAAGACTTATTACTCATTTGCGCAAAATTATCGATGCGGTCGGGATCACGGATCCTGCTGTATGACCTACGCGGTGCTATTATGCAAACCAACTACTACCGGATTGCATCGATGGGAGCATGTCTCATCATCGGTGTTCTGTTATTGTCAGCGGGGTGTGTCAGTCAACAGACCCCGTTGAACCTCTACGCAGCTGCGGGCCTGAAGAAACCAATGGACGTTGTGGTTGCGAATTATACGTCGGCCACCGGGTCCAACATCACCCCGAACTACGGTCCGTCGGGAGGTCTCTATGCGCAGATCGGCCAGGGTCAGCCCTGCGACCTGTACTACTCTGCAGACTGGAGCCTGATAGAGAAACTGCAGGCAGAGGGCAAGGTCAGCGAGGCCCACAAGTTCATGAAGGAGTACGTTGTGCTGGTCGTCTCGAAGACCGGAAAGGAGAAAGGAATCAAGAATGCCACCGACCTGACCAGGCCGAACACCGTCGTGGCGCTCGCCGATCAGAGCGCTCCTGTCGGTGTGTATTCAGAGAACGTGCTGAAGAACCTCAAACTCCTGGACCAGCTGAACGCCATGGGCAACATCAAGACACGGCCCAGCACCGTGAACCAGGTGGCCCTGATGGTCCAGAGCAACGAGGTGGATGCCGGGTTCACGTACAGCAGCACTGCCAAGCTCTACAACCTTGACGTCGCCGATAAATACGGCTACGATCTCTCCGAGGAGATCATCTTCGGTGTCGCCGTGATCAAGGGAGGTAACGAGCAGAAAGCAAAGGAATTCATGAACTTTGTCAACCAGAACAGCAACGAGTTCACCAAGTACGGCTGGGAAATGTATGCGTAAGGTGAGCAGCTGGGAGGTTCTCTTCGTTCCCCTTTTTTTCCTTCTGATCTTCTTCCCGATACTGGCGATCCTCGGGAATGTCACAGTGGAGGGGATGACGAGGACCTTTGGAGACCCGTTTTTCTGGGACGCCGTCAAGAATACCATCGGGACCGCTTTCTGCGCGGCGCTTCTCGGCGTATTGATGGCCCTCGGGTTTTCGTATTTCTACATCTTCCATCCCGGCACCGTGATGTACAGGATCGCCGATTTTATGAACGATCTCCCCATCGCACTGCCTCACACCGTCGCTGGACTTGCCCTGCTCCTGGCGTTCGGCAGGAACATGTTCGGGTTTGTCGGGCCGACCGGCCTCGCATTTACCCTGGTAGCGGTGATACTCGCCATGTTCTTCGTCTCCTATCCCCTCGCCGCCCGGACGATCGCCTCGTCTGCCGAGGAGATCGACAGGGAGCTGATCAACGTGGCCAGGAGCCTCGGCGACTCGCCACCTCAGGCATACCGGCGGATTGTCATCCCACTCCTGGGCGAGGCGATCTTCTCCGCGTTCGTGCTGGGTTTCTCCCGTTCGCTCTCGGAGTTCGCCGCGGTCATCATGTTCGGCGGAAATGTGCCCGGCATGACGATGGTACTCGCCAGTTATGTCTTCACCAAGGTGGAAGAAGGGGAAGTGAGCATGGCTGTCACAGCCAGCGCGTTCTGTATCCTCCTGTCACTGCTGCTCGTCCTGTTCCTGCGTTTGAAGGTGAAATTCCATGCTCGAAGCGAAAGATCTGCATAAATCGTTTGACGATCGCCATGTCCTGAAGGGGATCACGTTCGGTATCGAACCCGGTGAGATCAGGGTCCTGATCGGGCTGAACGGGTGTGGCAAGACCACGCTTCAGAGGATCATCACCGGCATCCTGGCACCCGACTCGGGCTCGGTCAGCATCGGGGGACAGGAGGTCACGCATCACCTCCCCGAAGAACGGCAGCTGGGCTATGTCCCACAGAACACGGGCCTGTTCCCACACCTCACGGTCCGGGAGAATATTCTCTATTCTCTGAAGAATGGTCGGGGCTCGGAGAGCACGTTCAACGAGATGGTAGAGCTCCTCGGTCTCGAGACGTATCTCGACCTGAAACCGAACCAGCTGTCCGGAGGGTACAAGAGCCGCACCGCTCTCGCCCGCGCTCTTGTGTCCTCGCCACGGGCGATGCTCCTCGACGAACCCATCTCGGAGGTGGACCGGGCAAAGAAGGAGTATGTCCTGCCCCTCTTTCGGGAGACCCTTCTGCAGTTGAAGATCCCCGTCCTCTACATCACCCATGATCCCTGGGAGGCCGGAGAGATCGGCACGTCCTTCTCGATCATGAAAAACGGCGTGATGGAACCGATCGACTCGCCTGAAGAGGCCTTTGCAGTGATCCGACAGGAAGCCCGGGACTGCGGGGAGTGATGTTGAACCACGACCCTCAATCCTCTCTTCCCACGACGCATTTTTCACCCATCCGACCAGAATCTCCGGAATCACGAAATGATCTGATCGGCTGCTTCCTGACGATGTCCTGTCCTTCCCGGCCGTACCGCCGACCCACTGGCGGCGAGCATGGAGGGAGGACGCCGGCGTGCACCGTTGACGGGCCTGTCCGCACCGTCCCCAATACCATCAGACGGGCACCAATCCCGGCGGGATGACCGGGCAGGGTGACCCCGCCCGATGGCTCCTGTTCGATATCATCCGTTCCGGCGACGCGCTCAGGCCC
>JBFXGJ010000076.1:0-3277 GCA_050178135.1 Methanoregulaceae archaeon
GGCTCGGTGTGCCACCCCGAACCGTCCTTCCAGGCATACTTCAGGTTGCCATTCGAACTGTCGCAATAACCGATCCGAGGGTTGCCGGCACCATCCAGCGCAAGGGATGAATACCATCCAACATCGCCAGCCTCATCCACTGGCTCGGTGTGCCAGCCCGAACCGTCCTTCCAGGCATACTTCAGGTGGCCATTCGAACTGTCGTAATAACCGATCCGGGGGTTGCCGGCACCATCCAGCGCAAGGGATGAAAACAAACCAACAATGTCAGCGGTATCCACTGTCGTGTTGTGCCAGCCCGAACCGTCCTTCCAGGCATACTTCAGGTCATAATTCGAATAGTCGAAGTAACTGATCCGGGGGTTGCCGGCACCATCCAGTGCGAGGGATGTATAAGCACCAACATCGCCATCCGTATCCGCTGTCTCGGTGTGCCAGCCCGAACCGTCCTTCCAGGCATACTTCAGGTCGTAATTCGAACCGTCGTAGTAACTGATCCGGGGATTGCCGGCACCATCCAGCGCAAGGGATGAATGCTCTCCAACATCGCCAGCGGTATCCACCGTCTCGTTGTTCCAGGATAGGGCGGATACGGTGCCGATCGTAAGCGGCACCATCAGCATCGCTGCGAGAAGGGTTCCCAGAAACAGTGCCCGCCATCTCCTCCAGCGTCGAGCCTCGTTCATCTCGTGATCATCTCCATGGGCTCGATCTCATCCAGGGCACCGGCGGACCGTGCACGAGTCACCCGTCCTGTTCCAGCACGGGACGACGGAGACGCCAGGCCCTGGCATGCCTGCGAGGAGATCGGATAGAATAAGCAACGGTGTGCAAAAATATAATCGAACGCATTTGATTTGCGGGTGGCCAGGGAACGCTCGTCACCTCCCGGGCACGACCAGAGGTGGTGAATCCGGACGCTCCTGCTCACCGCACCTTTCTCAGGGTCGCACGCCTGTGCTGGACTGGTCCCGGCGACGATGCGTCCCTTCCTTCACGGTCGGGCATCGGCACCTCCTGCACGAGAGGTGGGTGTCATGACATCCCCGCAACACCTCTTGTTCAGCCCACACCCCCGACGAGCGAGCTCCCGTTCGCCGGCCACCTCCAGGTGGTACTGGCTTTCGACGAACGCGAAGCCGGCGCCGAGCTCGAGCAGGAAGGCGCGGAGGTGGTCGAGCAGGCCGTACTCGAGGTCCCGCTCGACCGCGTCCTGACCGAGTGCACGAAAGTCGAAGAGGTACGGGTCCTTCAGCGTCGCCCTGGCAAGGTCGGACTACGGCGAAGGGAGCGTGGCGGGGAAGTTCATGACGGCCCGGCCCACGATCAGCACCGTCCGGCGGATAGGAGACGGGAAAATCGAGGTGAAGCCTGCTCGGTCCGATGATCGGGTCTCACGGGGCCCGTGACGGCCGGTGCCTGGTTACGAGACATCCTCATCCGCGATCGCCGACATCGGATCGTCGAGGTAGGCAGTCACGATGCGGCAGACCTCTTCCGCGTCGCGGATGATCGCGACGGCCGCCTCGTCGTTGTAGCTCAAACCGTAGTCCGCCGCCTCCCGCGCCGCTTTCGCCTCGCGCATGGCGGTCGCGACAAACGCCGGCAGGATCCCGCGGGCGACAAAGAGGTCCTGGACGGCGACGATGACGCAGTCGTGGCTCTTCTCGGTGTATCCGGCGCTATAGACGAGCGACCGGCAGGCATGGAAGATTGAGTAGTACGCCTTGATAATCGCCCACTTGTGATCGGCCTGCTCGAGCGTCCGTATCGCCGCCGAGAGGTCGCCGCGCGCTTCGGCGATCTCGCGCTCCACCTTCGCAGGGTCGACCGGCGAGGGGCGAAGCCCCCTGGACGTGAGACACTGATCAAACCGGTGGGACATCGTCTCCCTCCTTCAGCACGATCCCCTGCTGGATACTTGCATAGAGCGCCCGATCGTTCGTCTTCATCGCGTAGAGCTCGGCGGGCGTCGCAACGATGACCGAGAGCGGCCGCTGAACGGTCCGGCTGCAGGCGTCCACGATCCGTGCGGCCACATCCCGGTCCGTGGTCTCGATGAAGAGGTCGATGTCGCTCTCGATCGTGTCCTCCCCCGTGGCGCAGCTGCCGTAGAGGATGATGTTCGACGCGACCGGCGCGATCTCCCGTACCAGGTGGTTGAGCTCGAGGAGGGAGAAGCAGATCTTCATGTGCCGCAGGAGGACGCTGTCCATGTTCGCCCGGTAGAAGACGAGGCTTCCAACATCCTCGCGGGTCACGAGACCCATCGCCTCGAGCTCTTTCAGGTTCTTGCTGATCATGGAGACGTCGTAGCCGAGGAGCCGGGCCAGGTCGCGGACGTGGAACTGGCGGGTGTACTGCCGGCCGAGGTGGACGAGGAGCCGGAGCGCCGACTTCCGAAAGAGCGAGCCATAGGGCGAGAGAAGGTCCGGCGGGTCGTCTGCTGCCGGGGCCATGGGCTCACGCTTCACGATCTGCGTCGTACCCTTCGGCTCCGTGTGGTCGTCGGGTTCGTGAATTGTATTCAACGATCGTTGACTTTCATTCATCGATAGTTGATGTTGAGGGCTTGCATCATATATCTATGGATGGCCGGGCAGATCGGTCCCGAACAGGGCGATAACCCTGGAGATGTCCGACCATGTGAATGGGTGCAGGCGATCAGCCACTGGCACCCGCATCCATGCGCACGGCCGTGGCGGAGCCGAACGAGAAGCCAGCCGTCGAGCGTCTCCGCCAGGCGGGACCGGCATTCCTCCTCGGTTCTCCCGGACGCCCAGACACCCTGCAGCTCGGGGATCTCGCCGTACCAGGGCTCCTCATCCTCAATCTCCTCGAACCGAGCGTGAGCAAGCGCCGCAGTGATGTACAGGACGGTTATCGCACAGTCCGTTACCTATCAACCGGGTTAACCGTTTCCAGCCATGGGATGCCGGAGCGATGGCCATACGCTCGGCACTCCCGAGATCAATCTCAGTCCCCCTGCAGGGCCCCTACCCGAAATGTGAGGATGTTCCGCGACCACCCGTGCTCGACGCTCTTCTGGATGGAGAACTCCCGGGCGGCCGGATCCTTCACCTTATCAAGAATGAGACAGGTGTGGAACCACGGAATTAGTGCAGCTGCCTGCTGCACAATTGGCGTGTACGGGAAGACCTCCGCGAACCGCCGCATGTACAGCAGGTTCCGGGCCGAGAAGCCCTTCATCTCGGGGAATTCGCGATCACGGCCCGCTGCCGGGCGGTACGGACTTCTGTCATCAGGTGCGCGAGCA
>JBFXGJ010000077.1:0-2908 GCA_050178135.1 Methanoregulaceae archaeon
CCTGAACGCGCTCCTCGACGAGTGGTCGCCCGACGAGATGGCGATCGAGTGCCTCTACTTCTCGAAGAACGTGACGACCGGGATACAGGTGGCGGAGGTCCGCGGGGTGATCCGGCTCGCCGCAGCCGAACGGGGAATCCCCACCGCGGAGTACGCGCCGAACCAGGTCAAGCAGGCGGTGACGGGATCGGGCCGTGCGGAGAAGAGACAGGTCCAGGAGATGGTCCGGCGCGTCCTCGCGCTCGAGACCGTACCCCGCCCGGACGATGCAGCCGACGCCCTCGCCTGCGCCGTCTGTCACCACCACTGCCGGCGCTGAACCGCTCCGGGCCTTCTCTCGATGAGGGACCGGGGAGGTCCGAGTCTGCGTGGCAGAGGAGCGTGGGACCTGTGCCACTGACGCTCATCGATAATAGGTAATCGTCAATGTTGCACGGCAATAATTCAATATCTCGAGCGACATTCCCACCATGATCCCGTTCGTGGGGTTCGAAGCTGCTCGATCACGCGATGTCGTGCTTCATGACCTTTTCACGGGACGCGAGGCGATACATGAAGCACAGCAGTCTCTCTGCGAATCGAATTGGCCTGATCCTCCTCCTGACCCTCGTCATCGCGACATCGGTTGCAGCTCTCGACCCGGCACCCACTGGTTTTTCCCCGACCTTTGCGTACCGGAATTCGACTGTTTCAGCGACCGTCATGGGGACCGGGTTCGTCGCCGGCACGGAGATCGCCGTCGCCCGGGGAACGACCATGATTGAAGCGACGGGCGAAACCCTTATCGATGCAACGACAATCCGATGCACGCTCGCCGTCCCAGCAGACGTTGTCACCGGTTCGTACGCTGTCGCCGTCCGCAATCCCGGCGGCCCATGGGTCCAGAGATACGGTTTTTTCCGCATTCTCCCCCCACCCATCCCGACCGTCACCGCACTCTCTCCTACATCCGCGTACCGGGGCTCGACCATCAAGCTGACCATCACGGGGACGAATTTTATCAGCGGCACGCGGCTCTTCCTCGGGGGAGGGAATTGCCAGGTTCACCCGACCGCCCTGACCGTGGTCAACGCGACAACGATCCTGGGCACTTTCTGTATACCGTCGGATGCGGATACAGGTCCGTATACCCTCTTCGTACAGAATGACCCGGCATCCGGTGCCTGGCAATCGATGCCCGGCCTCTTTATCGTGATGGGGACACCGGGTGTCACCGGGTTCACACCACCCTCGGGGTACCGGGGCCAGACGGTGAACGCGACCGTTACGGGTTCCAATTTCGTGGATGGAGCCAGGGTCATGCTGGTCGGGGGCGGCACCCGCATCCTGGGAACAGGGGTGAATGTCGTCGACCAGGGAAGGATCACCTGCTCGCTCTCCATTCCACCGGGTGGCTCCATCGGGCTCTACAACGTCTACGTCCAGAACCCTGCCTCGTCAACGTGGAACGGCAGGGCCGATCTCTTCTCGGTCGCAGAACTGCCGCAGCCGAATATTACCTCCTTCAGCCACCCTATCATCGCTCGCGGAGCCACGGAATATGTCCTGATCAACGGCTCGGGCTTCCTCTCCAGCGCCGAGGTAGCCATCGTCGGCGGGGAGAGATGGTATAACGCGACGGGCGAGCTGGTGAACGGGTCCACAAGCATCCGGTGCGTGCTGACCATTCCGGCCGATGCGCCTCTCGGGCCGTACGTCGTGGCGGTTCGAAACCCCGGCGGCCCCTGGGTTCAGAGGGAGGGTCTCCTCGCCGTTTTCGAAGTCCCGGTCCCGGGTATCAAGTCGGTCGTGCCCTCGACAGGGCTCCAGGGAACCACCCCTCGCATCAAGATCAGTTGCTCCAATCTCCAGAGTGGTGTGCAGGTCAGGTTCACGAGACAGGACGCACCCTCGATCGAGGCGACGGGTGTGTACATCCTCAGGGGGCGCTACATCTCCTGCGCAGTGCCGATCGGGGCCGATGCGCCGACCGGGCTGTACACGATCTGGGTCCGGAACCCGGGAGGGGCCTGGGTCTCCATGGAGAACGCCTTCACCATTCTCCCGGCCCCGACCGTCACGACGACACCCACACCCACACAGACTGCGACAATGATACCAACGATCACACAGACCGCGACATCGACCCCAACACCAACATCAACACCAACTCAAACAGTGACGCCCACACCGACAGCAACCGCGACACCGACGCCAACACCAACACCGACACCGACAAATCCTGGCCTCACCATCACGGGCGTCTCGCCGAACTGGATCAACCAGGGTTCGTCGACCAATGTAACGGTAACGGGGACAGGGTTCGCACCGGGTGCGATGGTCATCTTCGGAGGGCCTGGCGGCGTCCTGTACGGGGAAGACGAATCGGTGACCGGGACGACACAGGTCACGTGCAGGCTATACATCCCGCCCGGCGCACCCACAGGAGCATACTCGGTCTGGGTCCTGATCCCGAACGGCGGCTTCGTCGAGAAGGCCGGAGCGATCACGGTGAAGCCCGGGGAGGCGCCGACGATCGCCGGGATGACACCGTCGCAGATCGGCCAGGGGGCAACGGTCACCGCGACCGTCACCGGGACCGGCTTCTCCCCCGGTGCCTCGATCTCGTGGTCCTCCGCGGTGGACCCATCCTGGCGATTCGCCTCCGACATAGTCGTGATCGACGAGCACACGATCCGCTGCACGATCTCGGTCCATCCCGCCGATCCGCTTGGCCCCTGCACGGTCAGGGTGACAAACTCCGGGTCCTATCAAGGAGAGCGGGCAGGCTCCTTCATCATCGTATCGGGCTCGGTCCCGTCCGTGATCGGTCTCTCGCCGTCGTCGGCGTTCCGAAACACGGCGGTCACGGCGACCGTGACGGGGAATTACTTCGATGCCGGCACGGAGATCGATATCGTGAACGTCT
>JBFXGJ010000078.1:0-2765 GCA_050178135.1 Methanoregulaceae archaeon
GGTCACTCGCTGCGAGGAACCACTCCCACGCATTCGAACCTTTCTCAGGTTCACCTCGAATCCTTCTTCCAAGGTCATGCAATAGAATGAGGAGTCACCTTCAGACTCTTCCCGTGAGGATCCGTTGGTAATCCGGTTCCGGGATCATCCGCATGGCTCCCCGGATGGACCCCGACCACATCACCTTGTTCTTGATGAACGAGAGCTCGGGCACGAGCGGCTTGAACTCGACCGGCGCCGGAATGTCCGGCAGCATCCTCAGCTTCACCCGGATCGGGAAGACCTCGCCTGGCAGGAACGGCGGTGCGATAAAGATCGGCGTGGCATCCTCGAACGGGACCGAGACCACCTCGTACGCACCCATGACGGCCGACGGCTTCACTTCGCCGCCCGCGTGGTCCTGCCGGGCGTAGATCAGGAACGTGTCGCCGATATGCACCTTCGCCATCGTGTTCCGGTACCGAACCGGCACGCCCCAGACGAGACGGTCCTTCGCGACGGCGGCGTTCGCGCGGTCACCCATGCAGAGCCAGCTGGTCATGGTAGAACTCTCTTCCCGTCATGATATCAAACCCGATCAATTCGCCGTGGCGCGGGGGCCACCTCCGGGACAAAGCCTTCCGATACCGAGGTTGTCGTCGAAACCGGATCATGCACTTAATGCTGTGACGAGGAATTGAAAACCTTTTTTCGAGCGGAACTTCAATGTCCCTACATCCACAGACCGGGATCTGAAACCATTACGTCCGACGCACCGTTCTCATTTCACGACAGTTCCGCCTTCTGTGCTCGCAACCTGATCGGCGCGCTGGTCCCCGAATGCGGCCGGGTCTTTACAGCCCTCGCGAACGGCGTGCCTATCGAGGAGGTGCGCCGGCAGGCGCTCGAGGGCGGGCTCTTTTCGCAGAGCGCACGAACAACCCGGCAGCGGTTCTGGCAAACGATCCATTACCGGTACCTGCGCGGTCCTGCGTGGGTAATCGAGGACCTCTGCGAAGCAGTCCGAGAGGGAGAGCGGAGCCCGTCGTTCCTCTCCCTTCTGCTGGTCCATTATGTGCTGGGCGATGTGCTGACGTACGAGCTCGTGACCGGATTTCTCTGGGATCGGTGGCGGGCGGGGGAGCCGGAGATCACCGTGCCCGAAACCGTCGCGGAGATACGGCGGATCGGCAGCGAGCATACCCGAATCACTCGTTTGACGAAGTCGAGTCTGGTGCGGCTCGCAACCATGATCCTCGGCTCGCTCCGCGACTTCGGGCTCCTCCACGGGGCCAAGACCAAACGCCTTGCCGGGCCCGCGGCACCCGACCGCGTTGTCCGACATCTCGCCCGGATCCTCGTCGCGGACGGCGTCCGGGGGCGCGACATCTTGGCGGATCCGGCGTGGCGTATCCTCTTACTCGGGCCGGATGAGGTGGCACAGCGGCTGCATTACCTGGCACAGCGCGGCGAGGTTCAGTTCGAACGGGTCGGTACAACGGTGGTCTTCATACCGCCAGTTGCTTGGTTGGAGGTAGAATGACTGGAGACTGGAAGCGGACCATTCACGAGGCGATCGCCACCATCGATACTCGTTACGGCGCGATCGGGAGCACAACCGGGGTGCCATTCCTCGCGATCGTCTATCCTCCGGCAGTGGAGCGCGGGTTCTGGAACGAGCTCCGGTTCCAGCTCGAGGCGCTCAGGCCGCGGATCGACGCCCGATACCTCGACCTCCTCTCGCTGACGACCAGGACGATCGACGAGCTCGGGCTCGACACGGTGATCGGATCCCTGGAGGACCCGTTCACGGCCGTGGACGCCAGGGCCGACCTCGGCCGCCTCTGGCTCGACCATGCCCGGGAGGAGGTCCGGAAACTCACGACCCAAACCGACAGACCGGGCCGGCCGGTGATCGTGATCGAGTCCATCGCGGCCCTCTACCCGGCGGCGGGACCGTTCATGCTGATGCAGACGCTCTGGAACGACGAGGAGGCGCGGCTCGAGGCCCCGGTCCTGGTCCCGATCCCGGGGACAAGGGAGGGGCCGCGGAGCTACCGGTTCCTGGACCGTGATGTCGAACTGATGTATCGGGGAGATTTGCTGTAACGGGGTGTACGATGAAAGTCGGATCGCTGTTCGAAGTAAAAGTCGAGGAGAAGATCGAGCCGGTGATCAAGGTCGCCGACCGGTCGAACGAGGATAAACTCGCGGGGGAGATCGGCGGCTACGTGGTCACACCGCTGATCGAGCGGGTGCTGGACGAATTTCTGGAGCATTACACGGATACGTTCAGGACGGAGACGGACGAGGTCGGTGTCTGGATCTCCGGATACTTCGGCTCAGGAAAGTCCCACCTGGCGAAGATCATGGCCCTGCTCGCCGGGAACCCGGTTATCCGAGGTGTCCCGGCGGCCGGTCATTTCGAAGCGCGGGTGCCCCACTCGAGCCGGCATGACTCCATCATCAGGAGTTTGCGCCGGATGGACCAGGCTTGGACCGAGGTGCTCGCGTTCAATCTGAACACCATCCAGGACCCGAAGAAAGAGGACTTCGCCTACCTTCTCCTCTCGCAGTTCTACCAGGCGCGGGGGTACTGCGCCAACCTGACCTACGCCCGCGTGATCGAGGCCGAGGTCGACCGTGCAGGTCGTCTCGAGGAGCTCCACCGGACCATCGGGGAGCTCGCGGGAAGGCCGTGGGCAGAGGTCCGGCGGAACCCGACGTTCTTCCTGAAGTTCTTCTACGAGGCGGCCGCCCGGGTCGCGCCCGAGCACTTCGCCTCC
>JBFXGJ010000079.1:0-2719 GCA_050178135.1 Methanoregulaceae archaeon
CGGATGATGATGGGAACCTCTCCGTGAAGCTGTTCATTCAGATACAGGCCAACAGAGAAGTTCAGTGGCTCGTTCGGGGTACAGACAATGATGGCATCGACTCTGTGGTGCGTCTCCGGGTCTTCGAGATAACTGGCCGCGTAGAAAGCAGGATCGACGGCGAGGTCCATCTTGTACGCGGTGATCCTGCAGCAGTCCGAGAGATTCCGATACCGAAGTTCCAGGCTGGCCGCCTTCTTCGTCGCATGTTTGTCCAGCACGGATACGATGAGCTTCTTCTCCGGGTCCTGGCCATACAGTTCCCGCCACCGTTTCGCCAGCTGAATGAGGAGGCTCTCTCCCATCTTACCCAGGCCAACGATGAGGACGTGGAGATCCGGCGGAGACTGGCGAAGCGGAGGCAGATCCTTCATGCAATCAAGAATACAATTGCTGGCCGCCTGGTAAATATTGAAGAACTCCAGCTTGATGCCGGTCTGGTCCCGGACGGTTCCCTGGACGCCCCGGAGGAGATTCGCGAATGCAGGATCGACGATATGAACGTAACAGGTGATCCGGGTTCGCGCAACGCTTGAGAGGATTTCATTGACCTTCAATACCACTTTGGCGTTGACTTCGTCGGTCCCGGTAACGGCGAAAAGAGCCTGTGCAGTCTCGACCTTCGCCCTCTGAAGTGTCCGGGTGTCGGTGGCGTCCCCGGTGATGACGAGGATCCCCAGGTTTTTTATCTTTTCAATCTCGGGATGTTTGGGATCTTTTTCGATTACAATAACATTCTCTCCTCTAGAATGACAATGCCTCGCGATGATCGGCCCGATGTACCCAAGACCGCACACGATGATGTGGTCCTTGCCCACGAATTTATGCCATATTAGTTGAGCGTCCTGGTAGACTGAGTCGGTGATGATCAGAATGAGCGAAACAAACGCGAGGACGGGCGCGACAAATCGTGCAATATCGAGGAGTGGGTTCGACGGGAGGTCGAGAAAACCCGATCTCAGGAGGAAGAGCTGTAAGGATGCATACACAAGGTTGGGGATTGATTGTGGATGATTCGCGTAATAGATCGAAAATCCAATAATGCCGAGCAGGAAGGTGATGACACCAAGGATCAACAGGATTGTCCACCGGTGCGCCTTAAAAATTGGTTTGGCATGGATTCGGAACCAGACGATTCCTTGCGTGACCTTCGAGCGGTCCTCTGCTTCGGGAGACATTGGATACGACGTATTATTCCAGCACGATGATAGGTCTTATGATTTGTAATGGCGCCCCTGGTTGAACGCATCATCCGGGCGAAGGAGTGATCAGGGATGGTCGTGGTTATGCTGGCATCGGATCACCGGTTCAGCACGAAGCGATCGGCTCTGTACTGATCGATGGTGGGGTGTCCCATTCGATCCGGTGAGAAGAGACCGCGATCGGTACGCGAAGGCACCACCTCCTGCATCCGGCCTGCGGCGGGGGGAGATTTCGTTCGGGATCACCGGCGTACGTCCATCCGAAATATGGCCGGTCCGGGAGATCACGATCCCGGCTTTCGGCTGCTCAAGAGCGCCAATCAGCCCTCCGAGGGGTGATGCCAGGTCAGCGGGAAGCCCCACGGGGGCGTCGTGACAGGGGAGCGCCGGCAACCCCCCGCCCCTCGTCGCCGGGAGGTGCCGGCGGTCCGGGCGAATCGTCGAGAGAGGCCATGGTTTAGACTCCGTGTGTGGTTCCGGTGACGATAACCTTAGCGATCCGTTCGGGAGAGCGTCCGGGAACGGATGGGTGCGTCCATCGGCAACAAACGGCGGACGGGACCCACGCACCCTGCCGTGTGACATCTGCACACGCGCCTCAGTATCATGCCACCGGGATCCAGGTTCCGGGTTGTCAGGCGACGGTGACGGACCATGGAGGGGGTCACCCAGTCCAGGTGGCGTCAGCCGCTCCGGTGAAGGTTGAGGCAACGAAAAAATGAGAAAGAACCTGGTCCGTCAGTGCAGGCGGTATACCTCGAAGCCCGCGCCCGCCATGATCGTCGGAATTGCCCGGATCTGGTCAAAATCCTTCTTCCGCTCGAACGTGGACAGGTCGTTCCACTCCCTGATATCCGGATGGATCTTCTTCTCGTCGTCCCGTTTCGGGCCGTAGGTCCACCCCTTCTCCACCCTCTCCTCCACCCAGAGATCGTGTTCTAACCGGGCGAGGATCTCGAGCTCCTCATCGGTGAACTCGATCGGCTGAATTTCCGCGCCGCAAACCGGCCTGAACCCGTAGTTGACTGCCTGTAGCTTGAGCGGGATACTGTTTGCAGCTCTCCGGTTGGAGTCCTGGTAGTCCTCTGGTAGCACGTCCCATTCTACCATTGCCGGGTACTGTGCCGGGTCCTGTCCCTTCATCGTCTCCAGGTACTGATGGTGGACACTCTTCGCCAGGTTATCCAGCTCGGTGCCGAAGAGCACGTCCTGGAGCACCAGCTGCATGAAGATCCCATCGTCGACATGGAGTTTCAGCTGCTTTGTGGAGGGGAGGGATGACTGGCCGAAGCACGTCTTCTTCGAGAGCAGGCTCATGTCTATGATCGCCTCCATGGAGCGAACCCCGTGCCTGAACTCGGGCGCCTTCAGGAAGGCCCGGATGACGCAGTTGTCGACCCGCGCAATCTTCTTCTCGTCGATGACCGCGGCGGCGTATCGTTCCAGGAGGGAACGGAGCAGGAGGGCCCGGCGGACCA
>JBFXGJ010000080.1:0-2674 GCA_050178135.1 Methanoregulaceae archaeon
CGACGGCTGGTCGACGGTCTTTGTCCGGTCCAAGAAGGGCACGGACATCTGGTCGAAGGCGATGGCCGCCGGCTGCTTCGAGACGAAGCCGATCGAGGAGGTCAAGCCCGGTCTCGAGCTCGTCACGAAGCTCGCCACCGAGAAGATCACCAAGAACCGGAAGACCATCGAGGAGCGGGCGTCGTTCGGCGTCGGCAAGGGGCTCCGGAACCCCTATATCTAACTCCCTTTTTTCTTCTTCACCGACATTTGACCGCCCGAGAGGCGTGTCGATGCACATATCCTCTCCCGGCGATAACACTGGAAGAGACCATGCGAATCCTTGCGATCGGGCTCGGGGGGGCGGGCGGACGCCTCGCCGATACGCTCCTGCGCCTGGACCGTGCCGGCCGCGTGAGGTGCGTGGAGGCGGCAGCGATCGACACGGACGCCGCAGCCCTCCGCCAGCTCGGGGCGATCTCCGAGGAGCACCGGCTCTACTACCCGCCGGTGGGACCGGAGGCGATCGACCTCGAGCAGGTGCTCTTTCACCTGAAACGGCAGGACGCGTCGGGGGTGGATGCGCTGCTGCTCTGCGTCGGGGCCGGGGGCGAGACGGCGGCGCTCGCGCCTTCGTTCGCCGAGACGCTCAGGGAGTCGTTCGCTGAGCCGGTGATCGTGCTCGCCGCCCTGCCGCAGCGCTCGGAGGGGCAGCGGATCTCCGCCTCGGCGGGGGAGGCGCTGGACGCCCTCCAGCCGGCGGCGGACGCGGTCCTCCTCTTCGACAACGAGACCTTTGCCGGGCGGCGGGATGCCGACTCGCGGGACCCGTCTCCGGCGCTCTACGCGGCCCTGAACGAGGAGGCGGCCCGGCGGATGGGCCTCCTCCTCCGGGCCGGGGAGTACGGCGGCGAGGTGGGGCAGCTGGTGGTCGACGCGGGCGAGGTGCTCGGCACCCTGGTGGGGCAGGGCTATGCCGCGGTGGGGTACGCGTTCGAACCGCTCCGGGAGCACTGGCTGGCACGGCTGCTCGGGAGGCCGATCCCGTTCCTCTCGCGGCCGGATCCGTACGACGGCGCCGCCCGGATCGTCGAGCTGGCAAAGAAGGCCTGCTACGAGGAGGTCTCGGTCCCGTTCGACCTGACGTCGGCGGAGAAGGCGCTGCTGCTCGTGGCCGGCCCGTCGCGCGAGCTCTCGATGAAGGGGTTCTCGACGGTGCAGCGCTGGCTGGACCGGACGATCGCCGGGTTCGAACTCCGGTCGGGGGACTACCCGGTCGACTCGCGACGCGTCGGGGTGGTGGTCCTCCTCTCCGGCTTAAAGAACGTGCCGCGGGTCGCCGAGCTGCGTGAGGCGGCGGCGCGCGAGCGCCAGCCGGTCGAGATCGACCGGGTGGATGTGTATGATGCGACCGGGTGAGGCGGTCCTCCTCCCGGTCGTTCTCTTCTTTCTTTTCGGTGCCGTCCTCTGCCTCCCTGCCTCCGGCGAGGAGTCCGTCGCCTCGATGGATGTCGTGACGGGGCCCGACGGCGACTATGCCGCGCACCGCCTGATCGTGACCTTTCGTTCTGGTCTGGACGCCGCCGCCGCCCGGATGACCGGGGTCCACGCCGCTCTGGGCGGACGGGTGACGCGCGACCTGGGGCCGCTCGGCCTTCCGGGCCGGCAGGTGGTGACCCTTTCTGCCGGCGCCGACCTCGAGGCGACCGCCACTCGATACCGCGCCGACCCTTCGGTCGAACGCGTGGAGAAGGACTGGGTCTGCCGCCTGGACCGGGTTCCCGACGACCCGCGGTACGGTGAGCTCTGGGGCCTCTCCCGGATCGCGGCGCCGGCGGCCTGGAACCGGACGACCGGGTCCCGCGAGGTCGTGGTCGCGGTGATCGACACCGGGGTGTCGCGGGGGCACCCCGACCTCGCGGCGAACATCTGGGCGAACGCGGGGGAGGTCCCCGGAAACGGCCTGGACGACGACCACAACGGTTACGTCGACGACGTGAACGGCTGGGACTTCCGGAACGGGGACCCGGACCCCGACGACGCCTATGGGCACGGGACTCACTGTGCGGGAACGGCGGGTGCCGTTGGAGGCAATGGGATCGGGGTGACCGGGGTGGCGTGGCAGGTGAGGATCATGCCGCTCAAGTACATGCAGAGCGGGAGCGACTACGGGTTCGTCAGCGAGGCGGCGGAAGCGATCCTGTACGCGAACCGGATGGGTGCCGACGTCCTCTCCTGCTCGTGGTACGAGCCGGACTCGACCCTGGTGCGGGACGCCATCGCGGCGAGCCCGGCCCTCGTGGTCTGTTCCGCCGGCAACAACGGCCACGACACGGACCGGACACCGCAGTACCCCGCCTGCTACCCACTCCCGCAGGTCGTCTCGGTGGCTGCCACCGGCCCGTCGGACGAACGTGCCTCCTTCTCGAACTACGGCGCGGTCTCGGTCGATCTCGGCGCTCCCGGCGTGAACGTCCTCTCGACCTCTCCCGGAGGGGGCTATGCCTGGTTATCCGGGACGTCGATGGCGGTCCCGCACGTCGCCGGTGTGGCTGCACTCTCCCTCTCCCTGAACCGCTCGCTCTCGGTGTTCGACCTGAAGCGCGCCCTCCTGGAGGGTGCTGATCCACTACCGTCGCTCGCCGGGAGGACGGTCTCCGGCGGGCGGCTGAACGCGTCGAGGACGCTCGCACTC